>NZ_BAAANY010000020.1:0-635464 GCF_039530045.1 Fodinicola feengrottensis
CCCGAATAACAACAAAAACTCCGACTCGACACGCCGAAACAACCTAACAAAGTACTACTAGGTGTCCGCCGATGATCGGCTACCCAAGGTGCGTTCTCGGCGTTGTGCCTTGATGTCACTGTCCAACATTCCATCGCGACGTGGTTTCTTGGTGAATAGCGCACACGTGTCAGCGAGCCAAAATCCGGGCTTGCCGCCGGGCGATCCATACGCGACCATCGTCGGTGGGTGGCTGCTGCCGATCACGAGGCGCCGCGTAAGCAGCCACACGGCGCGAACCTGAGCGAGGCTCATCGTCGAATACACGGCGATCGCCCGCGCTCACCAGCGTCAGGCAACCCAGTAGTAGCGAAATCCGGATCCGTCGTTCCTAGCTTCAAAGCCCATGCAGGTCAGTGTGCGATCCTCAGGACGACGGCTAAGCCATTGCACCAGATGAACAGTTCCTGGGTGCCCGACCACACCGGACGTCTCTTCGAACAATTCAGCCAGGTCATAGTTCAAACGTCGCGCAGCATCCTCAACAAGAGCCATACACATCAGCGTTTCAGGCGTGTTCTGGTCAAGGCCGCCAATTACGAGCGCGATCAGGGCCCGCATGAGATCCTCAGGGGTCTCGTTCCTCACAGCCCGAGCTGCTAGGCGTTCGGCATATGTACACAGCACTCGGCGACCAGGTTCCGCCACCGCGGCCAGTGCGGTGTAGACAGCTGTCTCTCCCCCGCGCCAGACGGCGTCGATGAACTCATCCATCTCGGTATCTCGGGCGGCCGGAATCGGAGCCGGTCCGTAGTGTGCGAAGCGTCGCTGGTGAGGAGCTCCTGGATCAAATGTCATGCGACTCATGCTCCCCCATCAGGAGGCAGGAGGTTCCACCCGTCCCATCTGTACCATGTCTTCTCCAGTTGATTGATTTCATGCGCAGTGACGGTCTCACGGTCTTTGTCCGAATCCCATATATTTTCCCATATAAGTGGACTCGC
This sequence comes from Fodinicola feengrottensis, assembly GCF_039530045.1. Lineage (NCBI taxonomy): Bacteria > Bacillati > Actinomycetota > Actinomycetes > Mycobacteriales > Fodinicola > Fodinicola feengrottensis. The sequence continues at coordinate 984 of NZ_BAAANY010000020.1, forward strand.
CACGTATACGGGGCAACTTGCGATCGATCACGCTCTGCGCCCCACGCGTCATTGGCTACGATGGATCACCCTGTTGGCGTGTTTGAGACCTCACGGCCAGGCCAATCGCAGGGTACCCGGTATCCCATTGGTGTCCAACCACAGCTACTGGGATGGATTTGGGAATTCCGTTTGCCCCTAACAACTCTTCTGTGACTATCTATTGAATTACACGGAAAAGAACTTTGTCAAGTTCCGTCAGGTAGTCATGGCCATAAGGCCCATTCTCCAAATCCCGGAGCAACGCATGAGGTAGGTCTGCAACTAGCTCCGTTGTGCACGATGCCGCGGCGAGAGCGATGGTTGCGACTGTGTCAACATCCCCTGTGTAGTTGACGCATCGCGTTAGCAGGTCGCTAAGGCTGGATGCGGCAGACAGGGCTGTGAGTGCCGCGAGAACACTCATCCATCCGCGACTTCCTACAGGGCCATTCCATACTCTTGCCCATCCACCAAGACCGCCATATTCCTGAATTTCCGCATCTATCCATGCGCCGATATTGCTGACGGGGCCGATATTGTAACGGCAGTAATGTACCGCCAGGGCTGCGGCCTGTGCTGACTCGATGCCGAGGGGGGTTGCATGCGTCACGCGAGCCTGTATGTCGGCGTACCGAATAACTTGGTCTACATCTGAACATAATCCAATTGCGCCTGCCCGCATAGCGGCGCCACTCTTGTCGCTGTGGGGTGTGATGCGGTCTTGTAGTTCACTTCCACTGCGCACATGGCTCAGAACATTGTAGAATCCGCCTGCATATCCCTCTCTCGGGTCTCGGCGGAATACTTCAACGAACTTGTCCGCCACAGAGCCCTCGGTCCACGGCTCGTTTGACACAAGGAGTTCGGCTACGGCCAGAGTCATCTGGGTATCGTCAGTATATTGACCTGGGCGAATTCCACTATGCTTCGGATGTTGCACATAGCGATTGAGTGTATTATTCGATGCAACGAAGTCCGGATCGGCGTACTCGAACCCGGCTCCGTAAGCATCTCCTACTGCGAGTTCGACAAGCACAAATCACCATCACCTAATACTTGTTGTCAGGTCTACTCAATGATACGGCCTGGGTTTGGGTTCCTGGCCAGGTATCCACCATTTAGTTTTGGAAGATAGAAAATTTCCTTCGCCCAGTAGTCTGACGTCTCGTGAAGAAACATGATCTCACTATCTTCGGTCGAGATGGCATGACCGCTCCAGTGTACGTTGACTCGCCCTATGGCTTCCTCGTGACTGATCGCGAACAAGTTGGACATCGAGACGACAACTTCGCCGAGGAGGGCTTCAGCTCTTGGCGTCACAGGTATGTTGATCTTGCTCATCGCTCGGGCTCCAGGAACCTTTCGAGTAGCGCCAGGGCATCAGACATGTGGAAGGATATCTGGGGTCCTCCTGTCAGTGCCGGGTCGCCCGCCAAGAAGCGCTGCGGCTTCAGCAACAGCGGGCCTTCGACCCCATCATAGCCATGCATGGGTCCTTGGCTACGTCCAAGACGAACCAAGTTCTGATAGGATTCATCGGCGCTAGTGAGGACACGCCATTCATTTGTCGCAACGCACTTATCGGGGCTCTGAAATGAAGCACGGCCGGATTGGACTTCGCTGCCATCCAACTCATCGCTTGTTTAAGCGAGGTTGTTGTGTAAGGCCTGGCCCGAAGTCGGGATCCGGGCGCCCGACGGAGAGATCAATTCCGTTCTGCCGGACTGAAGCTGCACCTGGTTCTGTCGCTCCGTGGTATTGGTCGAAATACTCATCGCCAGAGGAACTGTTCCCGAAGTCGGATTCGGCATATGCCGATAATCGACAGGCTGATCCATGGCTTGTTTCAGAGATAATCGTGAAGAGTACTCGTTTCCTGGTTCCTCTTGTTGCAGTTCAACCGCTGTGCATGCGTCCGTTCGTAACCGCTAAGGCGGCCAGTATGTTCGGCTGGCTTTATGGGTGCGAGACATATCTGAACATGGTCGCAGGGGATTTCGAGACGACCTCATCGCATTGAGGGATCAGACAGCACATGACCAACGCTATGACCGGGTGGCTGAGTACGCATTCATCGTCAAGCAGTTGCTGTCTGGTAAATCGCCGATTACGTTTGACGGCGCCTACTACACGCTCAAGTGTCTGAAGCTCACGCCGGCGCCTGCTCCAGGCCGCACTGCAAAAATGTTCACATCGGGCTCGTCGACAGCAAGCTTAGCGGCGGCCAAGGCGATCGGCGCGACAGTCGTCGGCTACCCTCGGCCCCCGGCCGAACAGACGGAGATGGAAATTGCTGGCGGGAGCCGAGGTGTGCGCGTCGGGGTTATTGCGCGTAATAGCTCCGCGGCAGCGTGACGGGTCGCTCGTGCGCGCTTTCCGGAGAACCGCAAGGGGCAATTCACATATGCTCTCACAGTAAAGTCGTCTGACTCGCGCTGGTTCCGTCGCCTGGCGACTCTGCGTGACGGGACGTGCCAGTGGAATCAGCCCCCCATTGGACCGGCCCCCTTCGTAATTCCCAGTCGTTTTGCCCGTATTTAGTCGGTAGCTACACCGAGGTTGGCCTGGAGATCGCGCGGTACATCAAGCAAGGCAACCGAATATTCGTTCTTGACGTGCCTGCTTCAGAAGAAGAGCTGGACCACACCGCAAGTGCATTCGACCAAGCTTTGGCGACGATGGAGTGAAGCAGTCAACTCGCCATCGGTTGGGCCTGAGACGTGGCCGGGTGTGTGTACTGGGGAGCGGGTGGCCGGCTGCATTGCCCGGGCGGATGACTCGCCTGAGCCCGCTTCGCATGCTCACTATATCCTCCGCCTCTGATGAGTAACCTAACAGTGCAAATGCGTTCCGATGCTGGGCCGCGTTCTGCTGTGCGTTCACTCCTGCGGTTGTGGCCTTATGTGCGGCAGGTGCGCGTGCGGCTGTTCTTGGCTTGCCTCTTGGCGACCATTGCCTCCTGTCTGGGGTTGGTCATGCCACTCGTGCTGAAGTGGTTAGTGGACGGCCCTCTGACCAGTGGTGATCTTTCCGGGATTTGGCTGGGCGGGCTGGTCCTGGTGTTGCTGGGTGCCACTGAGGCTGGGATCTTCGGTGTGCGCCGCTGGCTGACGGCACGGCCGCTGGCCGACGTCGAGGCGTCGATGCGGGAATCGCTGTACGGCCGACTTCAGCGGCTGCCGAGTGCCTTTCACGATCGGTGGTCCTCGGGTCAGCTGCTCTCACGGGGCACCGCGGATCTCGGCCAGGTGCATGCGTTCCTGGCTCAGCCTCTCACGTTCCTGGTGGTCAACGCTGTGACGTTTGTAGCGGGTTGCGTCATCTTGCTGGAGCAGCAGTGGGTGTTAGGGCTGGTGTTGCTAGTGCCGGTCGTGCCGCTGACCGTGCTGTGCTCGTGGTTCCAGGCTCGGCATGTGCTCGCATCGCGCCGTGCGCAGGACCTGGAGGGGGACCTGACCACGCTGGTCGAGGAGTCGATCCGGGGCATCCGGGTGATCAAGGGATTTGGCCGTCATCGCAGTCAGGCCCGGGCTTTTGAGAAGATGGTGTTCGAAGTCCGCGGCGTCGAGTTACACAGAGCACGCCTTCTCGCGAGTCTGTCAGGGATGTTCGTCCTGCTCCCGGAAATCGCCATGGGGACAACACTGGCGCTGGGCGTGGTCCAAGTGGCCGACGGGACACTCGCTGCTGGGACTTTAGTGGCATTCCTGGCAACTGTTCTAGTGCTGCGCCCGGTGGTGGAATCGACCGGACCGCTGCTGGCGATGTGTAACCAGGCTGCGACCGCGGTCGACCGCTACTGCGAAATCATGGACGAGCCGCTGCCTACGCAGGACCACCTGCCCGACGTGGGGCTGTCAGCACCGCCGCGGCCGGCCGCTCTCGCTTTCGAGAATGTGCACTTTCAGTATCCGAACGCTTCGATGGACGCTCCGGGGGTGCTCCGCGGTGTTGACTTGCGGATCGAACCCGGTGAGACGATGGCGCTGGTCGGTTCGACGGGCAGCGGCAAGACCACCCTCGTCGGTCTGGTGCCGCGGCTGTACGAGCCGACGGCCGGACGCATCACGCTCGACGGCCAGGACATCGCCGACCTGCCGCGCTCGCAGCTGCGGACCATGGTCGCCGTCGCCTTCGAAGACCCAGCGCTCTTCTCCGCGTCAGTCATGGAGAACGTGTTGATGGGCGGCGAGGCGGCCACCGAGACCGATGGTGCCTGGGCCTTGCGGGTCGCGCAGGCCGACGGCTTCGTCCACCTTCTGCCCTCAGGCCCGCACACGCAGGTGGGCGAGCAGGGGCTGACGCTTTCCGGTGGCGAACGCCAGCGGCTCGCTCTGGCCCGGGCCGTTGTCGGCCGACCGCGAGTACTGATCCTGGACGATCCGTTGTCGGCGCTGGACATCCACACCGAGGCCGCGGTCGAAAGGGCCTTGCGGCAGGTACTGGCCACCACAACGGCCCTGATCGTGGCCCATCGGCCCTCGACGGCACTGTTGGCCGACCGGGTCGCCCTGCTCAGCGATGGAGTTGTCGCCGCCGTAGGCACCCACAGGGAGCTGCTTAAGACCAACCCCGACTATGCCCTCCTCATGTCGGGGATCGAGCCTCTGACACTGGGCGGCGGCACAGGCAAGGGGGCGAAAACGTCATGACGCTTCCGAACCCTCTCGCCGCGGCGGGCGCCGACCGTGTCAGCGAGACGCAGGCACCGAATGCATCCGCGCGTGCTGCCCTCGACCTCTTCACGCAGGATCTGCTGCCCGCACCTGAGGACGCGTCGCGCGCGCTGTTGGCGTCCTTGCTGCGCCCGCATCGTCGCCGCGTGGTGCTGGCCGGCCTGCTGCTGATTGTCCAGCGCGCGATCTCCCAGTTGGGCCCGCTGCTAGTCGCGTATGCGATCGACCACGTGATTCCGGCGGTTCGCGCCCACCAATACGGCCCGCTACTGGCGGTCTGCTTCGGATACCTGCTGTCTGCGGTAGCCTCGGCAGTTTTCCAATATGCCTTCGTACGGGCCGAAGCCCGGGTTGGTCAGGATCTAATCGCCGACCTGCTCAGCCGGATCTTCACCCACGCGCAAGCGCTAAGTATCGACTTCCACCAGCGCTACACCTCCGGTCGGCTGACCTCCCGGGCCACCAGCGACGTGCAGGCGTTGCGCAACCTGCTCACAGGCGGCCTCGAGGACATCGTCGGTGCAGTCCTGACGACCATCTACGTCTCTGTCACCCTGCTCTACCTGGACTGGCCGCTGGGTCTGGCGGCCATCGCGGTGGGCGGCCCGCTATACCTGACCGTCCGCGACTTCCGGCGCCGGGCGTACCAGGTCTACCGCGAGCGGTCGACCGCGACCGCCGCTGTCACAGCAAAATACGCGGAGACGTTCACCAACATCCACCCTGTGCAGACCTTTCGGCTGGAGACCTCCAACGACCGGTCCTTCATGCGGATCAACCGTCGGCACGCCCGCATCAACGGTGACTCCGCGCTTGTGATGGGACGCTATGTGACCTCGTCCCGGTTGGTGGCCAACATTGGGATCGCTGTCCTGGTCATGTGGTGTGCTTTCCGGGTAGCCGGGCATGACCTGGATCTGGGTGCCTTCGCCGCCATCGTGCTCTACCTGCGCCGTCTGTACGACGACCCGCTCAAACTGGGTGGCGTCCTGGACGCCTACCAGTCAGCCGTCGCGTCTCTCGAGAAGATTGCGGCCTTGCTGGCCCAGCGAGCCTCCGTACCTGAGCCGGCATCGCCCCAGACGCTCTCGCCGAGCACCTCCTCCAGGCAACGGGGCCGTGGCGTTGTCTTCGAGTCGGTCGCCTTCGCCTACCACACGGGGAGCGAGGTGCTGCCACGATTCGACCTGACCCTCGTCCCCGGGCAGACTGTGGCCGTTGTTGGAGCCACCGGTGCGGGCAAGACCACCCTGGCCAAATTGCTGGCCCGCTTCTACGACCCTACCCACGGTCGTGTTCTGCTCGACGGAGTTGACCTGCGCTACCTCACCACGGCCGAGCTGCGTCGTGCCGTAGTGATGCTGACCCAGGAAGCCTTCATCTTCTCCGGCACCATCGCCGAGAACATCGCACTGGGCCGACCCGACGCCAACAGCGAGGAAATCGAACAGGTGGCCGGGACCATCGGTGCGCACGAGTTCATCTGCGCCCTGCCTGACGGGTACGACACGGACATCCAGGCCGGTGGACACCGGGTCTCCGCCGGACAGCGGCAGTTGGTGGCGCTGGCCCGGGCGCTGTTAGCCGACCCCGCCGTAGTGATCCTCGACGAGGCCACACCCTCCCTAGACATGCCCAGCGAACGACTGGTCCAGCATGCGATGAACACGGTGCTGCATGGACGCACGGCTCTGGTCATTGCCCACCGCCTGTCCACTGTGCACATCGCGGACCGGGTGCTGATGATGGCCGACGGGCGGATCGTCGAGGACGGCACGCCCGGCGAACTCCTCAACGAGCACGGACCATTCGCCGACCTGCACACGGCATGGCAGGACAGCCTCACATGAGCGCCACCTGGATCCAGCAGCACGTGTACCGCTCGGGCGTGACGTTCACGTATCTGGCCCTACCCACAACTACTTAGTACCCGTACACACGAGTGGGGGAGCAGAAAATAGACGGCGAGCAAGCACACAGCGGCCGACCATCAGTTGGGTGATCGGCGGCTGGTGTCGACGCGGTAGGCATCGACGGGAGCAGTGGTCATGCGACCCTCTATCTAGTCTGCCGGCGAGATCGCCCTGACCAGCATGTTGTGTTTGATCTACGGATGACCTATCGAGTTTTCGGAATTGTACGAATTGTAGCGCTTGGCGATGCGACAATCACGTGGTGGAGTGCTGCAGGAGTCGCATGTGAGTGGTGTTGCCGAGCGGGACCTGATGCGTCTGTTCGGTGTGGGCAAGGAGCCGATGTTTGTCCCGACCAATGCTCGGGGTCCGCCCCGGATGTTCATTCGAGCCGCAGTCTGACCTTCCTGCCTGACGACGCAGTCAGGAGTCGCGTGGGTGGCTGCGATGCCCGGTGTGTCGGTGTCGGGGTTGCCGCATTCGCGCCTCCGTACCACGCCGAAAGGTGGGTGAGCAAACATGGACGTGGATCTTCTGGAAAGGGCACGATCGAGATATTCGAGTTGGATCCACCTGGTTCGCACTTATCGCCTCGATCCTCATGTCGAGGAGCCATCCATCCGGCATGCAGTCCGCCGTGCAGCCGTGCGAGAGTCGGCCCGCTGGGACTGGTCCGGCTACGAATTTTTCGTCATATCAGCCGGATTAGCGACAGTCCTGACCTTCGTCGCGGCCGTATGGGTGATCTTTGCTATCGAGCAGGTCAATCGCATGGGCAGCGGCGCAGTCTTCTGGATGAGTGTCGCGGCGGTTTTCGAACTCTGGCTTTCCTGGATGGTGATTGGGCAGCTGACTGAGATGCTGCAGTTCCTTCCCCGTCCTCGCAGCGTGAGTATCGCTGTGCTGTGTTCATGCCAGTTCTGGTTGTCAAAATCATCAGCCTCAGAATCCTTTCGCATTTTCTATCGATCCATCGATCCGCGGTTAGCCGACTTGGACCGATTTGTTCAGCCTGCGTCGTGGGCAGTGTTAGTGTTTCTGACAATTTTCTTCACGTCGTCGCTGACGCTTTCGCCGCTGTGGGCATGGATCAGCGAAGTCCTACATGACCGGAGGCGACGCGCGCTCTCGCCGCGATTCGATGCCCTCATCGTGTGTCTGCAAGCTCTGGAGCAACTCGATGAGTGTCGGCGCGTCTGGATGAGGCCCAGACAGCGACGCGTTGTGGTCCGAAGTATGCGTTTTGTCAGGCTACAGTTGGTACGTCAGGTCTCCCGAAGTGTCAGGTCCTTGGGCGGCAACGCCGAGGATCGGCGGTGGTTCCGAAGAGCTGCGGTCGCTGTCGAAGAAAGGATGAAGGGGTATGAGCGGTCAATGCTCGCAGCTGCGTCCTACCGCGACTTCCGTGTTCTGCTCAATGTGGTTTGTGCAGATGTGATCCTGCTTGCGCAAGGGCGATGGCCTGATCGGCAAGAAACGGACGTGCGGAGTCCCCGGTTAGCGGCGCTGACAAAGGCCTGGAACAGGATCGGTGGTGCAGTTGCGCTCGCTGGGCTCGCGTTCGCGCTTCCGTTCCTTCCCGGTATATCCCTACAGGCTCAAGGGTTTGCCACAATCCAAACCACACTGTTTGTCGGAGCCGTCGCCAGTCTTATCACCGGCGAGCGAGCGATCACCGGCTCAGCGATCGACCTCGTCCGTAACGCAGGAAGTCGATAGCTCCGAGATGCTGGGCAGACCAACAGAACGAGCCTCCGAAAAAGACAAGACCGACATCATTTGTCCACCAGGATCAATCATCAGTCGATTCCACATGTGGTCGACAGATAGGTGCTGCGAATTTTCGCGCGCAGTTGCCAACGTTGCCACGTCAGGCACGTCGGCCGCTTCTGACTGTCGCATTGGCAAGCGGGGAGGGGACCGCGGAGTTGCCATGCGTTCAGAATTCGCAGGGGAGACGTTGACCACCAGTACGGCGCATTGACACGTGAGGCACTGCGATTATCCACATGGATACGTATTCGAGTCCCCCCTCGGACACACAGGTTTGGCATATCTGCCACAAACGACGTGTGGTGTTCAAGCACACTTGGACACCCGAAACTATCAACTCCGCCCGTTTCGGGTGCTTCGCGGTGCGAGGTGGTCGCCGTGAGCGGCAGCGCCGTAGTGGCGCCGCTGACCGTGCCCTCGTTGCGTCACAGTCGTCTGCCCGCCGGAGGCGGGTCTGCCCCAGCTCGCGACCGCGGTGGGGTTGATCTCGGGCGGGCGTTGGCGGGCGAGAGCGAGGCCGGCCAGCGTCGTGACCGCCATCGCGGCGATGCCGACCAGCGCTGCGGTGGTGTAGGCGTGGTCGTTCGGGAAGAGATGACCGGTGTCGGTGCCGGTGGCCAGGACCAGGCCGCCTATCGCGCTGCCGAGGGAGTACCCGACGCTGCGGACGACGTAGTTGAAGCTCATCGCGCTCGACGTCTCGCTCTTGGGTGTGACGGCCAGGATGACGCCGGGCATTGCGGCGGAGAAGCTGCCGACGCCCAGGCCCAGCACACCCATCGCGACGAGCAGTTCGGCCAGGTTTGACCGGGCCGTGGCGAAGAGGACGAACCCGCCGCCGACGATGACCGCGCTGCCGGCCAGAAGCACGGGTGCGTCGATCAGCGTCCGAACCCGCGGCGTGAGTTTGCCGGCGACGAACCCCAGCACCGAGAACGGGACGAGGACCAGCCCGGCGACGAAGGTTGTCAGTCCGAAGCCGTAGCCGGCGCTGTGCGGCGTCTGCGCGTACCGCGTGATGAGCGTGAGCAGGAGGTACATGCCGCTCCCGCCGACGAACATGGCGATGTTCGCTCCGGCGACCGCCGGGTGCCGTACCGCACGGACATCGACAAGTGGCGTCTTGCTGCGCAGCTCGGAGGTGGTCCAGACGCACAGCAGGGGCACGGCGGCTACGGCGAGAACCACCGCCACGGCGAGGTGACGGCTCCACAGGCTCCTCTGGCCGGCCAGGAACAGGACGAGGAACAGTCCGCCCGCCAGGGCGAGCGTGCCCGCCACGTTCACGTGAGCGGACCGGCCTTCGGGAGCCGCGGGTATCGAACGCCAAGCGGTCAGGAAGGCGACAGCGGTGACGAACAGACCGAAGCCGTAGGCGGCCCGCACGCCGCCGATCTCGGCGAACAGCGCGGTGAGCGGGTAGCCGACGCCGGCGCCGATGATCGAGACCACCGAGATCAGGGCGATCGTCGCCGTGCCGCGGTCCTCGGGAAGATGGTCCCGGGCCACGCCCATCATCAGCGCCGTCAGACCGAGCCCGACGCCTTGGGTCGCCCTGCCGATCAGCAGCCAGGCGAACGGCAGCGGCAGCACGGTGAGCGTACTGCCGGCGACGACGATCGCCAGCGTGGCGAGGATCGTGGCCCGTCGGTACGGGCCGGCTCCGAGCCGGCCCAGGACGGGCGTGGCGACGGCGCCGCTCAGCAGTGGGACGGTCAGCGTCCACTGCGCGCTGTCGAGCGAGACGTGGAACGTGGTCGCCACACTGGTGATCAGCGGCGCCCCGAGGCTGGCGACCGCCGCCACGACCAGGGCGATCAAGATCAGGGCGGGGACCAGCAGCCGCGCCTCGGAGCGCTCCAGGGTGCGCTCCGTCACCGCTTCGACCCTTCTTGGTCCTGGCTTTCGAGCTCTGCCAGGTGCGCCAGCGCCGGAAGCGCCGCCACCAGGGCCTCGACCTCGTCGTCGGTGAGTTCGTCGATCAGCCGCGCGAATGCATCGACGCCCGTCTGATGCCGTGTCTGAACGTACGACGTGCCGGCTTTGGTCAGACACACCAGCGTGACCCGCTTGTCGGACGCGTCGCCCCTCCGCTCGACCAGTCCGGACTCCTCCATCACCCGGACCAGGACGGTCATCGCGGGCTGGGTGACACCCTCGATCACGGCCAGATCGGTGATGCGTCGCGGGCCGGACCTGTCCAGGGTGGCCAGGGTGGCGGCGGACGTGATGCTCATATCGCGCGGAAGGCGTCTCACAGCCCTGGTGGCCAGCCCATAGAGGGTCGATCCGATTGCAGCGGAAGCGCTACGAGTAGCGTCTTGACGGCTCATAGGTGAAGCATACAATATTTATATGAATGCTTTATGTATCTCTCGTCCCGAACACCGCGCCTCAGCCCCGCACTCGGCGCGGGAGGGGATCCGTCGCCGGGATCGAGCGATCTGAGCGTGAATTCGAAGTCGGACGTGTCCGGCCGAACACAGGAGGTTTCCATGGCCAAGGGCTACTGGGTCAGTGTCTACCCCGCTATTTCCGACCCTGAGACGCTGATTGCCTACAACAAGTTGGCTCGTCCGGCCGTCCAAGCTGGGGGCGGACGGGTCCTGGCCCGTGACGGCCGAGTCGTCGCCCACGAAGCCGGAATCACGCAACGCGTCGTTCTGATCGAGTTCGACAGCTTCGAACAGGCCGTCGCGGCGTACGAGAGCGAGGCTTACCAGGACGCGCTGGTGGCCCTTCCCGACGGCTTCCAGCGCGACTTCCGCATCATCGAAGGCATCGACTGACCGACAGGCTCAGCCACCGCTGAGCGTCCGTCACCTGATATGCACACGGTGCTGAACGACGACTCACGAGACGAACTGGGACGCAGTACCCCGCGTCCCAGTTCATCGTCGACTTCCTGATCCCTGTTGGGCGGATCGAAGGAGCGAAGCGACGTCCAGGCTGGCTGGACTGTCTCGCTGACCCCGTCGACGAAACTCACCCTCGCCCGAAGCGAACCGTCACCCCGTCGCTGGTATACGCCCTTCGGCGAAACCCGGCCACCCGCCGTCGGCGATCCGTGGCCCACCACTCTCGGTTTCGTTAACGGCACGACCAGTATCCCGGTTTTCTGAACACCGCCACCACGTTGTCGTGGATATTCGGGGCATGGTGTTTTGCGGCCAGTAAAAGGATCCCAGCTTCCGGACGGTCAAGTTACTGTATGTGGTCGAGATTGGAACGTACTGCGCGGCAATCGCCATCAAAGACCCTCGAATGTGGTCGCGGCTGTTCGACTCGCCAGAACTGGGAGGTCGAACATCGGCCAAGGCAGGTAGCTTGTTCAGTTCGCGGTATAGGAACTGGAGGGTGGGTTATCGATCGTGACTGGCGCCGTCGATCGCCAACTGTGAATCTTCGTCATTTCTTCTGCGCTGGACAGCCGAGATATCTGTTACCAGCTGCTCGCGACGACTTCTGAGGAATGCCATTGCTGAGAAAGTACTCGGGTCCGTTTATGGTGGCTGCGGCGTGCGCGGCCCTGTTGCTGGTCTTCGCGACGGTCACTGTCCTGCGATCCGCACCATCGTCCGGAAGTTCGCAAGGATACTGTGCCACTCCCTCGCAGATGAACTTCTATCCCGGAATAAAGACGGGGCAGGTGCGGTACGGCGACGTGAGCATCGCCATCACGGCATGCAAGAACGCCTGGGTGAGTTCCTGGCTGGTGGATGCGTTCCCGATCACCAACGCCGTCGGCTTGACGGCTCGGCATGAGGTGCTGACCCAGCGGATCAACGGTCCGATAGACGAGAACGGCCGGAGTATCACGATCAGGATCCTGATCAAGTTCTGCCCGGGAGGGCAGGTCTGCAACTACGGCGGGATCTGGGATGTCGGCTACGTGTTCAGTCGGGACACTGACCAGAATGTCCTGGTGAGTGACACTGTGACACGTGTCGACGACGGAAAGCTCGGGTACGAGCTATACACCACACCCAAACAACAATGACGGCGCGCGACAAGTTGCGCGAGACGGTAGAGATGGTGATGGTGTTGCGCTGAATGACGCGCGCCATGATTCTGTTGGCAATAGTCGAGTCCTACGTCAGCTGCTGCTCATCGTCGAACCGGACTTTCCCATCTCATCGTGCATCCGCCGGCAGCGTTGGACGCCGTTGTCGCCGCCCGTCACGAGATCGTGTTCGGTGGTGAAACCGATGAGCACTGCGGCAGACCTGGCGACCGCGCTGGTGCTGCGGATAGCTGGTTGTTAGCGAAAAGTTAGCGGCTCCTGCGCATATTCCTGCCGGTGATCCTGGGCCGATGGGCCCCTGCGGCGTGGAGGAATGAATGTCGACAGCGGCGCTGACCCTGCGGGTGCTGCTGGCTGTTGTTCTCGGCTGGAGCTCGGTCAGCAAGCTGACGCCCAGCGGCCGGCGCGGCCTCAGCGACATGCTTACGCAGCTTGGCATCGGCCGGCAGGCCGGTTGGGTCGGTGGTCTGTTGATCGTCGGCGAGGCCACCTCGGCCGTGCTCTTGCTGCTCCCATGGACGGTGGTCGTCGGCGCCGGGCTGGCGACCGTCCTTATGGCCGTACTCACCGCCGGAACAGTGCTCATCCTGCGCCGCCGGTTGAAGGTCACCTGCGCGTGTTTTGGCTCGTCGAGTACGACGATCGCGCCGATCCACGCGGTACGAAACGGGTTGTTGCTGCTTGGCGCTGCCGTCGCCGCGAGTCTAGGACCGGATGTCCCAGCTGACCTGGTGACCGCCGCGGTCGCCGTCGCCGTCGGTGCCGTACTTGCCATTGTCATGACCCGGTTAGACGACTTCGCGTTCCTGCTTTCGCCTCGCTGATTGGATTCCTCATGGCTGCTATGGCTGTCGCGGTGGGCCTGCTCGCCGTCCTCACCCTGCTCAATCTGTTCATCCTGCTCGGTGTCGTCCGCCGCCTCCGTACGATGGCATCAGACAAAGAAAACGAGGCACAGCCTGAGCTACCTGCGGTCGGCGCGACGGTCGGCGCCTTCGCCGTCACCTCCGTCGACGGGACGGCCGTCACCGAGGCGGACCTCAGCAGCGGCGAGTCGCTGGTGCTGATGATGTCGCCGAGCTGCCAGCCCTGCAAGGAAACCGCGGCCAAGCTCGAGAAGGACCGTGCCGACCTACCGGAGCGTACGTTCATCCTGCTGCGGGCCGAGCCGGACGAGCCGGAGCTCGACACAATGCTCACGAAGCTTGCCGGGATCGGGACGATCGCGGCCTTCGACGGCACGGCCGGCGTCGAGGACGCGTTCGGCAGCCGCGGCTATCCGACTGCTGCGCGAATCAAGGACGGAGTGGTCGTCGCATCGTCGATCAAATATGCCGACGTACTGCCTGACCACGTACCAGCGTGAAGCGCAACAACCTCCCGACCAGCCCTGCCGCTCTTCTCGCGGCAGGCTGGTCTGCTCTCGTGCTGGGTTGGCGAGCATCGGCCCGCTGCTCGATCGGCCGGCTCGCCCTGACCCTGGTCATCGCGGCCAGCGCGCCAGTCGCCGCCTGGTACGGCAAGCTGCTCGTTGATGAGTTGGCGCTGGGACGGTCCGGCCAGGCCGCTCATGTGGTGTTCTACGCCGTCGCGGCCGCGATCGCAGCGGCCGTCGGACTGCTCGGTCAACAGCTGACAACGTACCTTCTCGGCAGGCACAACGCCGCCATCACCTTGCGCACCGAGAGCGACCTCTTCGAGAAGGTCTGCGGATTCGTCGGCCTGCGCTACCTCGAGGACCCTGGCTTCCAGGACAACCTCATGGTCGCCGAGAGCGCAGCGTCACACGGCCCCAGCAGCATCAACGACTTCGCCGAAGGCAGCACTCGCGCGGTCATCTCGATCCTCAGCTTTCTCGGCATTGTCGCGGTCGTGTGGCCCGCACTTGCGGTCGTGTTGCTGGTTGCAGCGGTTCCTGGTCTGGTGGCGGAGATCATGCTGGCCAACCGCCAAGTGGTGGCCAGCCTGGCGATCTCGCCGCTGCAACGGCGGCGATTTTTCTACCGGATGCTGCTGACCAGCGAACAGGCCGCGAAGGAAGTGCGGCTGTTTGGCCTCGGCGACCATTTCCGCGGCCTCCAACTCGATGCGCTGCGCCGCTCGCAGGAGGTCACGCTCGGGCTGGCCGGTCGGACAACGGTCGTGCAGTCCGGCCTGAGCCTGCTCGGCGCGGTGATCTCCGGCGTCGCAGTGGCGATCGTCGCGCTGCGGGTCGTACGCGGTGAGCTGACGCCTGGCGATGTGCTGCTGTTCATGGCGGCCGTCGGGAGCGTACAAGCCGCGCTGTCGGATCTGGTCGGGCGGATCGGGTCCGTGGTCGAGTCGCTCAAGTCTTTCCAACGCTATCTGGAGGTGATGGCGCTGCCGGCGGACTCAGCCAGCGGCGAGCTGGTCGCTCCAGACCTGAGCACCTGCGTACGGTTCGACGACGTCTGGTTCCGTTACCATCCGGACGGTCCGTGGATCCTGCGCGGCGTCAGCTTCGAGATCGCCGCCGGCAGTTCCCTTGCGATCGTCGGCGTCAACGGTGCTGGCAAAAGTACGCTTATCAAACTGCTGTGCCGGTTCTACGAACCCGAACGGGGCCGAATCCTGTGGGACGGCATCGATCTGCAGCAGATCTCACCAGAATCGCTGCGACTGCGGCTCGCCGCCACGTTTCAGGACTTCATGTCGTACGACCTGCCGGCCCGCGACAACATCGGTCTGGGTGACCTGTCTCGGTACGACGACATGAATGCGATTCGTGCTGCTGCGGTACGCGCGGATATTGATAACGCGATCGCAGCGATGCCGCGCGGCTACGACACGATGCTCAGTCGGATTTTCTTCGCCGAAGACGACGAAGACGAGCAGGAAGCCGGTGTCAGTTTTTCTGGCGGCCAATGGCAACGCCTGGCACTCGCGCGGTCATTGATGCGTGACCGTGCCAGCCTGCTCATCCTCGACGAGCCGAGCTCGGGGCTGGATGCCGAGGCCGAGCATCACATTCACCAGACGCTCACGGAATTTCGCAGCGGCCGTACGTCCATCCTCATTTCGCATCGACTCGGCACCTTGCGCAATGCCGACCACATCGTGGTACTCGACGGCGGACGGATCACCGAGCGAGGCGACCACGACGACCTGATGGCGTGCGGCGGCGTCTATGCACGGCTGTTTACGCTTCAGGGACAGGGATATCAGCCGGCAACAGTGCAATAGTAAAGGTGAGCACGTCCGGTCCGGACGTGCTCACCTGTGTTGCTAGCAGTCACCTGTTTCTTTTACAGGCAGGCTCCGACAAATTTTCCTACCGAACAAACCGTCGTCTTGCCGATCGTGCACTGGCCGTTGCAGTTGTTCACCTTGTGCGAGATGAGCGCCTCGTAGCGCCTGCGGTTCGCATCGCACACAAAGCCAGGAACGCAGTTGTCGCACGGCTCAGGCGGAATACATGCGGCCGCGGTCGTCTGTGGCACCAGCCACCGAACCACCGCGTCGGACAGTTTTGTGATGGACATTCTTTCCCCTTCCGTTGGGATAATTCGACAAATCCGTGCCGTTGTCAGCAGGTCCCGCCGACCACCGGCGCCTTGCATTCGGTCGTTCTGTGCAAGACGCATTGACCGAGGCAGTTGTAGGCCAGGTGCTGGTAGTAGAAGACTGTCCAGCGGTGGTTGTAGCAGACCCGGGGATTGGGACGACAGGCGTCACAACCATCGGGTTGAATACACGCGGCCGCGGTCGTTTGTGGCACCAGCCACCGGACCATGGCATCGGACAGTTTCGTGATGGACATGGAATCCTCCACTTTCCTCGGGGTTACAGGACAAATCTTTGGCCGCTATGCTTGCAAACGGCGTACGACAACACCAAGCAATGTGTCGGCATGCAGATAGCCGACCCGCCGTGAGTCGTAGCTGCGCGCCGAGTTGTCGCCGAGCACCACAAAACGGTCGGCTGGTACGCGTGCGCCGGCGAGGTGCGGAACCTCCGCCGGCACCACGTCTCCGGGGAGCGCGACCGCGCGTTTGATCAGCCACGGCGGATCGTCATCGGCCAACTCCGCTGGTGGCGCGAAAACGACGAGCTGCCGGCGGCGTATCCAACGAAGCGGTACTTTGACCACGAGTACGCGGTCGCCTGGACTCAGCGTCGGCGCCATGCTTTCGCCCACGACCGTGACCGCGACGAGCCGCGCCCGTACGACCAGGACGGCACCGACGACGCCGAGCAGAACCAGGCCGAGCAGGACAAAGCCGAACTGGGCAACGCTGAGCCCGATCATGCTGGGACGGGGATCGCCAGCGCACCAAGCTTGCTGCCGCTGGCGAGTACGAGCCCGTCAGCGTCAACGAGCGCGAAGGACGGGAAACCGTCTACGCCGAACGCCGCGGCGACCGGGCCGTTGTCGTTCTCGCGTACGACCCGAGCGACTGGCGCGAGCTTCGCGACGTACTCGGCTGAGGCATCCGGCGTGCCGGCAACAACCGCGAGGACCTGATCGCGGTCATGGTTCGCGGCCTGCTCGATGAACAGCGGCATTCGCTCCTTGCACGGCGAGCACCCCGGGGTGAAAAAGCCAACCATCGTGGTGCCGGTCATCAGGGCGCGGCTGAGGTCCGCGCCGTCGACGGTGGTGGCGGTGAACTCCGCGATGCGCTGGCCCGTGGCGTACATCGGCGCGGGGCGGCGGTTCTGGCCACTGTCACCGAGTTGGGTGTTGAGGATTTCGGTGTGCTCGCGAAGCCTGCGTACGATTCCGATACATAACAAGAGGTTGACCACGCTGAGAGCGCCGACAACGGCGACCGCGGCGACAACTGCGGACATTTGGTGCTCCTGAGTACTGGTGCGCCTGCGAAAAGGTCCCCAGTGACCAACCGGCCACTGGGGGAGAACCGGTGGTGATAATGGGTTTTCTCAGCAGTAACCGCGGTAGCAGACGCCACAAACGGTCTTGCTGCAGTCGCAGTTGTCGCGACAGTCGCGGATGTAGCCGGCCGGACAGCCGTACCTCGTGCAGTAATAGTCGTTGCAGGCACACGCGCTTGCGGTGGTTTTCGGTACGAACAGAGTCAGCAGCCGGTCGCTCACGAGGCCGAGGGTTTTGGTCACGGTGTCTCCCGTCGTAGATGGACGGAAGCCGAGTTTTCCCGGGTGCGCTAACACTGGGCTAACACTGGGCTAAGTTGACCTTTGGGTACGGGCATCGGCACCTCAGGGTCAGTGATGAATGCGGCGCAGTCACATACCGTTGATCGGGTCGTACGCGTCGACCAGGTCGATCGCCGGGTAGTCGGCGTAGCCGCTGGGGCCAGGGGTGTAGTGGGTGGCTTCCGCGGCTTCGGCAAGCGGTGCACCGACCGCTATCCGGATCGGCAAGTCGGGGTTGGCAAGGAACAGCCGCCCGAACGCGACCAGATCGGCCGCTCCGGAGGCCAGCAACAGTTCACCGGTCGCGGGGTTGGTCGGCTCCGGCGGATCGTAGTTGCCGATCAGCGTTCCTGACCAGACTTGGCGTAACTCAGTGATCGCTGGATAACGGCCTTTTTCCGACAGATGAAGGTACGCCAGGCCGCGCGAGTCCAATGTGGACACCAGCGGTGCGTAGAGCGCTCCGGGATCAGATTCGTGCACGTCGTTCTCGGTGTTTCCGGGCGACAGTCGAAGCCCGACCCGGGCGGCCCCGATCGCGCCGGTCACCGCGTCGACCACCTCGATCACGAACCGGCGGCCGTCGGCGTACGCGTCCGAGCGCAGATTTGTGTTGTCTCCGAGGAATTGCTGGAGCAGGTAGCCGTTCGCCGCGTGGACTTCGACGCCGTCGAACCCGGCGGCCAGTGCGTTCCGGGCAGCGTCCGCGTACGACCGCACGGTTTCGGCGATCTCAGCGAGCGCCATCGCCCGGGGTGTCACGTAGTCGGCCTTCCCGCCTGGTACGTGCAATTGTCCCGGCGGCCGGACCGCCGACGGCGCGAGCGGCGCCGCCCTGCCGGGCTGGACGGACGGGTGGCTGACCCGCCCGACGTGCCACAACTGCGCGAAAATCCGACCGCCTGCGGCGTGTACGGCCGTGGTGACGGTCCGCCATCCGGCCACCTGGGCGGCGGTGGCCAGGCCAGGCAATCCCGGCCCACCGATGCCGGTCGAGATCGGCCAGATTCCTTCGGTGACGATCAGGCCGGCGCTGGCGCGCTGCGCGTAGTAGGCGGCGGCGAGTGGGTGCGGTACGCCTGCCGCATCGGCGCGTCCGCGGGTCATCGGGGCCATCACGATGCGGTTCGGCAAATGTAACGCGGCCGAGTCGTACGGGCGCAGCAGGGGATTGGTCGGGGAATAGGTGGTGGTGTCGGTCATGTTGCGAACGCTAAAGGGTCACGTTGACGTGATGGTCAAGCGTTGTGAGGACGGCGACATGAAGATCGGCGAACTGGCTCGCCGCACCGGTGTCAGCGTTCGGGCGTTGCGCTATTACCAGGAGCAGGGCCTGCTGGCGCCCACCCGCGACGCGAACGGCTACCGTTGTTTCGCCGCCTCGGACGTGTCACGGGTGGCGACCATTCAGCTGCTTTTTTCGACCGGCATGAGGAGCAGTTGCGTTATCGAAGCCCTGCCGTGCATGACCGGCGCTACCGACGATGCCGCCCCCGCGCTGGTGAAGAACCTGCTTGTTGTCCGTGAGCGGCTGGTATCGGACATCCAGCACCGGACCCGCTCCCTGGCCGTACTAGAGCGAGTACTGGCCTCAGCCATCCCCGATTCAGGTCCCGCGCCGGTATTTGAGGGCGGCTATGACGATTGCATTGTGCGTACGACGACACCAAGGACTGCGTTGCCGTCGAAATAGCCACCGCGCCGGGAGCCGAAGCTCGTTCCTTGCCGTTGCATCGGTAGACGATCTCGCCGTCGCAGGCGCCGGTACGGGGAGCGACGAAGCTGACAAGGCGATCGGCGACGGCGTTCAGGGCTGTGCGCATAGGTCGTATCCTTTCGCTCGTGGACCTGGAAAGGTGCGACTGGGGAGATGGATGCCCCAGTCGCACCGAACCGTCGTACAATGCCGCTTCAGATCCGCTTCACCGATGTTCCGCTAAAACGGCAGGTCTTGGCCGAACACTCCAGGACCAGGTGTCAGCAATCCAGCAGGGTCCGACTTTTCCTTCAACGCCACCAACTCCGGCCAGCGATCGCCGTAATGGCGGGTCCAGTCGGTTCGATCAAAATCAACCGACTCGATCGGATAGCGCCGGCCTCCCAGCGCACGCGCCTTGTCGTAAAGGTGCCTGTTCCGCCGGACCATCTCGTGACCGAACGCCACGTCGCCGACCGCGCCGGAGGTCATCAAGGTGAAGAGATAAACCCAGTCGCTGCCATCTTCGTCGGCCAGCCGCAGCGACGGCCGGGTCAGCTTCGAGCGCCGGTGGACGTACATCAGCACGAATCCAGCGTCCCCGACATCGGGTGGCCGCAAGGACGGCACGACATCTCGTACGTACGCCTCAATGGTCGACTCCGGCAGCCACAACGTCACCCACGGCTTGATCCGGTTGTCCCAGTCGAGCGCCTCGCGCAGCTGGTCGACGGCGACGTCGATGCGGGTGACGTGCGAGAGATAATCGTTCTCGGTCACCACGGCGCGGTCCGGTAGCTGCGTCAGGCCGCGCAGCAAATGGGCGTCGTCCGGTGGATTATCCGTGTCGTAGAAGGTGAACGCGTTGAGGTGGTAGGTCTCCCCGTGCTCACCGGGACGCCACCAGTCGCCATAGATCTCGGTGATTTCCCCACGGCGTACCAATGTCCGGACGTCCTCGAAGAAAGCCGACGGATCGGTGTAGGACAGCTCGTGTCCCCGTACGTTCGTGGGCGCGGCGACCAGTCGTACGGTCGCTTCGGTGATGATGCCGAACTGACCGAGTCCGCCCAGCACCGCCTCGAAAAGCTCGCGGCGATGGCTGGCCGAGCACCGGACCAGTTCCCCGGTGCCGGTGACGACCTCGAGCTCCAGCACACTGTCGACCTGTGCGCCGGTCTGGTACGCCGGTGGGATGCCGCCGAGCGACAGCGTGCCACCCATCGTGAGTCCGATATAACCGGTCAACGCCGGCGGTGTCAGGCTACGTGGGTGCGCTGCCCTGGTCAGTTCGAGCCAGGTCGTGCCGGCGCCGACGACGGCGTGGTCGGCGCCGATCGTCCGGATGCCGGCCAGCGATCGGCTCTCGATCAGCAGGCCGTTTACCAGGCCCTGGCCGTTCGTCGTGTTCGCCAGCCCACGAGCGGCGACTGGGATCCGGTGCCGCCGGCAGAACCGGATCATCTTCTGTACGTCAGTGACTGAGCCCGGCCGCAGCACCGCGTGCGGCAGCTGGGTCAGATAGCGACCGGCGTCCTGCGAGTCCTGCCGCCGCGTCGGATCGTCGAGGTGGACAGTGCCGTCAAGTGGCGGCAGCGCCTGCACTCCGGGGCCATCGCTGGCCCAAGCACGCGCGCCCGGATCGAATCCGGCTACCAAGGCACCGATTCCCAGCGCTGCGAGGACATGGCGGCGACTCCCCATCGGCTCGCTCCCGGTTTCGCTTGACTGGGCGCGAACTTTACCCGTTTCGGTCGCCTCAACCCAGGTTTGGCGCAGTGTTGGGACCCTCCGGCGGCCTCGTACGGCGGCCGAACGGCGCCTTGTCGGTGAAGCTCAGATCCCCTGGATGGCGCGGGAGGCGAGGTCTCGGATGTTCTGGATGGCCCGCATGCCGCCGTCGCCGGGGCAGTCGGTGTTGCTGGTCTGCCGGTGCGGCCAGACGGACGGCAGGACGACGGTCACTTCGTGGCGGTACATGGTGTTCGGGCCGCCGGTCATGCTGATGGAGCCGTGGGCGTCCCGGTCGTACATGCCGAGTTTCCAGCCGAGCCAGGTGGCCGCGGTGTCGCGCATGATCTGCGGTACGTCGTCCTTGACGAAGCTGCCGAGCATGGAGATGCCGCCGGACCGGTAGTTGAAGCCGCCGGCATGCGCGCCGATGACCGGCCGGTCGATGCCGCCGTAGCGGCCCTCCCAGAGCCGGCCGAACTTGTCGACGAGGGCGTTGTAGCCGATATCGCCCCACCCTCTGGTGATCGAGTGGAAGTGATAAATGGACCGCAGGATGGCTGGTACGTCGTCGGCCGTGTAGTCGTTGGACGTCTCGGTGTGGTGCAGGCAGGTGGCCTGGAGGGTGTCCGAATACTCCGGTTTCCAGTGCATCTGCGTCTCGTCGGCCTTCCAGGTCGCCCGGCTGAGTACGTCCGGGCGAGTGGCCTTGTCCATCAGGTGCGGTCGCTGGCTGACCTGGTGATCGGAGGCCAGCCGGGCCGGGTTGACCAGGGCCAGCCGGATATCCCGCGGCGAGCGGGCGCCAGAGCCGGAGACGACGACCTCGATGCCGCGGGCGTTGCCGGTCCACAGCGGCTCGGTGCCGGTCCGCTCGCGGGCGGCGGTGTCGAAGGCGTCGTCGACACCGATGGCCTGCCAGCCGGACCAGCGACCGGCGGCGTCGATCGTACGAGCGGCGACGGAGACCTCGCCGGCGTAGAGCTCGGTGGGCTTCTCCGCCGCCCAAGTGAGCCCCAACAACGCGAAAGGCGGGATGTCCTGGGAGCGGTACCGTACCGACCGGACCTCGGCGGCGGACCGCATGAGCCGCATCTTCGGCGCCTCGCCGGCCGTCGGTACGCCGGCGGGCACTCCGGTGCTGGCCGTCAGGCCGGCTGCCGGCCGGTCCAGGTGGCCGAACTCGACCTCGTGAGCGCTGGTCGCGGGCGTGGGCGGCGGGCTGGCCGCGGCCGGGCGGGCGGCGCCGGCCACCGCGAACGGCGCCAGCGCCGCCATCGATAAGACGCTCCGTCGTTTCATCTGATCCCCCAGAACTCTCAGAGTGACTTGGGGGAGTATGTCCGATATAAGCCTTCTGTGGCTAGAGTGAAAGATGAGAAAGTCTAGCTGAGCTACGTGTTCACCGAGATGCGGTCCGCCTCGATGATCAGCTCTGCCAGCTCGGTGAGCTCGGTTTCGGTGAGGACGGCCAGGCAGCCGGCGAACGCGACGCTGGTGGTCTCCTCAGCCGCGTTCCAGCGTCGCTGGAAGTCCGGTACGGTGCTGGCCCGGCGCTGCAGCTGCTCGATTTCTTCCGGCCGCCAGTCCGTTTGCCGCAGCCGCGGCAGCCCGCCGGTCGGGTCACCGATAACGGCGATCGGTATGTCCAGACCCGCGGCCCGCAGCGCCGCGAAGTGCAGGCCGCCGCGCAGCTCCCTGAGCAGCATCAACGCGTATCCGGCGCGTCCTGGGCCGGCCGCCGGCCGGTGGGCGGCCCGCCAGCCGGCGAACAGCGGCAGCGCGGTGCTCTCGGCCCGGTCGATGACCTTCTCGGCCACCTCCACCACCTGGTCGGCGCGCTCCAGCCCGCTCAGCGCCTCGGCACCCCAGGACGTACAAGCACCGGCGTACGCGGACACCGCGGCAGCCGCCGGAAAGGCCGCGGTCTCCGCCCAGATCCGCTCGACCAGCCAGTGCGGGAAAATCCCGAGCAGGCTGGTCGCCACCGGCGAGGGCACCTCCCCGACCGCCCCGATCCGGCCGCGGAAGTAGAGCCCGGTGGTCGGAATCAGCTGCGCCCGCGCCGCGGTTGCCAGCTGATCGCCGGTCATGAAACGGCCGCCCACCCTGACCAGCGAGGCGGCCGTGGAGCGGGACACGTCCAGGGTGATCGACATGCCGACATGGTCGCAGGTCCGGCATGCCAGGATCGAGGGCATGCCGAACACCGTCACCGCCGAGGACGAGGTTGTCGACCTGTGTCGCGACCTGATCCGGATAGACACCAGCAACACCGGGGACACCGCCACCAGCGCGGGGGAGCGGGTCGCCGCCGAGTACGTGGCGGAGAAGCTCTCCGAGGTGGGCCTGGAGGTCACCCTCAGCGAAAGTGAACCGACTCGGGCGAGCGTGGTGACCCGGCTGACCGGCGCGGATTCCTCGAGACCAGCGCTGTTGCTGCACGGCCACCTCGACGTTGTACCAGCGCAGGCCGCCGACTGGCGGCAGCCGCCGTTCGCCGGCGAGATCACCGACGACGGCTACCTGTGGGGCCGTGGCGCGGTGGACATGAAGGACATGGACGCGATGATCCTGGCGCTGGTACGCCAGTGGCGCCGGGACGGCTGGACCCCGCCGCGGGACATCGTGATCGCTTTCTTCGCCGACGAGGAGGCTGGCAGCACGTACGGCGCCCACCACTTGGTCGACACGCGGCCCGAACTCTTCGACGGAGTCACCGAAGCGATCAGCGAGGTCGGCGGTTTCAGCGTCAGCCTGGACTCCGACCGGCGGCTCTATCCCATCCAGGGCGCCGAAAAAGGCATCGGCTGGATGAAGCTGACGGCCACCGGCCGGGCCGGGCACGGCTCGTTCCTGCACGAGGACAACGCGGTCACCACGCTCGCCGAAGCGGTGGCCCGGATCGGCCGGCACCGGTTCCCGCTGCAGATAACGGACACCGTCGAGGCATTTCTCCGGGCCGCCGCGGCGGAGCTGGGCATCGAGGTGGACCTGGACAATCCCGAGCTGACCGTGGACAAGCTCGGCCCCATCAGCAGGATCGTCGGCGCCACCCTGCGCAACACCGCGAACCCGACGATGCTTTCGGCCGGTTACAAGGCAAACGTCATCCCCGGCAAGGCCGAAGCGGTCGTCGACGGCCGCTTCCTGCCCGGCACGCAGGAGGAGTTCGAGCGGATCATCGACGAACTCGCCGGCCCGGACGTGACCCGCGAGTGGATCAGCTGCCAGCAGGCGCTGGAGTTCCCGTTCGAGGGCGCGCTGGTCGACGCGATGGGCGCGGCGCTGATCGCCGAGGACCCTGGCGCGCGGCCCGTCCCGTACATGCTCTCCGGTGGCACCGACGGCAAGGCGCTGCACCGCCTCGGCATTCGCTCGTACGGCTTCGCGCCGCTGAAACTGCCCGCGGACCTGGACTTCGCGTCACTGTTCCACGCCGTCGATGAGCGCGTACCCACCGAGGCGCTGAAGTTCGGCGTACGGGTTCTGCGCCGGCTGGTCGAGAACTCCTGAGGACTGCTCAGGTGGCCTCGATGGTCGGCTTCAGGCGCGCCCAGGCGAGGGTGGCGGGGACCGAGATGAAGAGCCCCGCGAAGGCCAGCGCGGCGATCGTGATCGCGCTGGAGCCGATCAGCTGAGCGACGGCACCGCCGGCCGCGATGCCCAGGCCCTGCGACACCCGCAGGCCGGTACGGAAAACGCCGTTGGTGCCGCCCCGGAACTCCGGTGGCGTCCACGTGCTGACCGCGGAGATCACCGAGATGTGGTACGCGCCGGTGGCGCCGGCCACCACGAGCAGGATCAGTGCGACCGGCAGGCTTGGCCTGATGAAGAAGAGCACCAGGGTCGTGAGCGACGCCGTACACAGGATCCCGACCATCCGCAGCCGCGTCTGAGCGTGAAAGAACCTGGACAGCACGTACGCACCGAGAATGAACCCGAGCGGGTCGGCGGCGAGCAGCCAGCCGACCGCGGCCCTGCCGGCGTGCAGTTCGTCGGCCAGTGGCGCGGCCAGGCCCTCGGCGATCACCGCCAGCCCCACCAGCCACGACAGGATGAACATCACCCGCATCCGCGGCTGCTTGAAGACCCAGCCGCTGGAGGCGAACCAGCTGGTGAACTGGCCGCCTGGCGAAGGTCGCGGGGAGAGCAGGAACCACACCGTCAGGGCGGCGAGTACGCAGGTCGCCGCATCGATCGCGAGCGCGGGGGACGTACCGATGGCGGCGATCAGCAGACCGCCGCCGGCCAGTCCGACGAGCTGGATCGTGTTGTTGCTGATCTGCCGGAGATCCTGCGATCGGACGTACGTCTCGTCGCCCTCGATGACCTCCCGGGCCAGCGCGTTCTGGGCGGCGTTGGCCGGCGCCAGCAGGAACTGGGTCAACACGACCAGGACACACAGCACCACCAGCGGCATGCCCGGGACCGCCATCAGCCCCACGCAGACGGCTTGGCCGCACGAGCTGACCACGAGGACCGTACGGCGGGGGAACCGGTCGGCGATCTGGGACAGTCCGAGGCCGCCGGCGAGCGCTGGTAGGAAGGTCAGTGCGAAGACCCCGGCCGCCCACAGGGCCGAGCCGGTCCGCGAGTAGACGAGCACCATCAGGGCGACCTTGGCGAGCTGGTCGCCGGCGGTGGACTGCGACTCTGCCAGCCAGAGCGCGCGGAATTCTCTATTGCCCAGGACATCGCGCATGCGCGGCCGGGTGAGGACAGTGGTCACCTGCGCACGTTCTCACGTTGTAAACGGAACGTTGAAGCATTTGTTGAGATGGGCAAGTAATCCTTTACACAGCGTCCAGCTGCGACCACAGCCAGCTGGGGGACTCGGTCTCGGCGCCCACCGCGTGGACCCGCTCTCGCAGTGCCCGGTCGGCGGTGACGACCACGGTCGGGCCGACGCTGGCGGACGCTTCCGCGCGCTCGACGATGGTGTCGTCGCCAGAACCGGGCGCGGCGAGCACGTACACGTCGCCGCGGTCGTCCTCGGCGACCGGGCGGGCGGCGCCTTCGACGACCAAGATCACACCGCTGACTCCCTCGGGTTGGTCGGCGATCCAGTCCTCCAGGTGATCGCGCAGGCGGCGGGCCGCGCCCACCCGGTCCTTCCACCAGCCGTCCGGCCGCGACCCCACCACGTTCGCTCCGTCGACCACGACAATCCGTTCCATCGCGATAGGGTCGCAGGTTCCCCCGCAACCCGGCAGGAAGGGCCTCGGAGTGAGCGAATTCAGCGATGATCTCGATGTGGCACTGGAGCGCGTCATCCACGCGTCGAAGGTGCACCTGGACGCTGTGCGGTCCGGCCACGAGCCGGCGATCGCGGAGGCTTTCAGCGAGCTCGCCGCCGCGTCGGAGGTCTACGGCGCCCGGCTGCGGTCCGCCACCGGCGAGGTGACTCCCTGGCGGCCCGTACGCGCCTCCCGGCGCAAGCCCGACCCGGCGACGCTGGTGCACGACGGCATGACCGTCTCGGTTCGCAAGCGCCGCGACTACACGGTCCCGAACGTGGATGACCTGCTCGCCGCCGCCACCGACATTCGCAACGACACCTTCTCGGCCGGCGGTGCGGACGTGCACTGGTCCGACCTGGACGCGGACATCTCGGACGTGGGCGAGGCGATTTACGAGCTGCTGCAGGCCGCCGACGGCTCGCTGGCCGGGCTGGACATCCCAGAGCTGTGGGCCGGCGCCGGCCTGATCATGGTCAACGCGGTGCCGCGGCCATTGGACCTGACAGAAGACGACGACCAGGAGGACCTTCCGTTCCTGCTGGGCCGCCGTACGGCCGTACTCATGCGCATCGACGAGCAGGTCCAGCCGGCCGATCCGGAACAGCGGGACCCGTTCGACGACGACGGCGCGTGACCGCTCGCGTGGACATCAAAAGACCGGCCGCTGTCGGCGTGGGCAGCGACCTCAACCTCAGGCTGTCAGGTGGACAGTCCGGGTTGCAACGGGCTCGTACGCCGCCGCCGGAGCAGGACCTGGCGGGTCCCGTCCGCGAACAACCGCAACCGCGCCAGCTCCCAGCCGGAGAACTCGGCCTGGATCGCCAACTGGGTCTGCGCCGTCGCGGTGTCCGTATGAGGCGGAATCCGCAGCGGGGCGTACTCGTAGTCGGGTGGAGGCACGCTTCCATCCTGCCTGTTAACCGCCCGATCGTCTCCCCGACACCGGCAGTTTTTCGGTCAAGAGAGCCCATCCAGCGATCCGCCGTCGCCGCGGAATCGGACATTTCATCGCTCCAGGGGAGCGGCGCGAAAATGTCCCACCGGCCGCGAAGACTCGAATTCGGGGGCGGCATTTTCGGCGCCCAACCGTCAACCAGCGCGTACGGGTGAGGAAACGTCGTCGAGGGCCGCCGTGATCTCGGCCGGCAACGTGAGTTCCTCGGTGTCGAGGGACACCACGAGCTGTCCAGCCGTACGAGCGCCGACCACCGGCGCCACCACCCCAGGCCGGTCCCTTACCCAGGCCAGCGAGACCGCGAGCGGCGACACACCCAATCCGTCCGACGCGGTCGCGACCGCTTCCACGATGCCGGCCGAATGGTCGTCCAGGAAGCGGCCGACGAAACGGTCGAAACGGGATGAGGCAGCCCGGGAGTCGGCTGGTACGCCGCCGCGGTATTTGCCGGTGAGGACGCCACGGCCGAGCGGTGACCACGGCAGCACCCCGATGCCGGCGTCCCCGCAGGCCGGCAGCACCTCGGTCTCGGCCCCGCGAGCCAGCAGCGAGTACTCGACCTGGGCCGAGGCCAGCGGCGTACGGCCCGGCCAGGCGGCCTGCCAAGTGGCCGCCTTGGCGGTCTGCCAGCCGCTGTAGTTCGACACTCCGACATAGCGGACGCGTCCGGAGGAGACCGCGATATCGACGGCCGCGAGGGTCTCCTCCAACGGCGTACGGTCATCCCAGGCGTGCAACTGCCAGAGATCGAGATAGTCCGTGCCCAGCCGGGCCAGCGAGGCGTCCAACGCCGACAACAGGTGCCCGCGGGAGGCGTCGAACCGACGCGGATGGTCCGGGCGCGCCACCGCCTTGCTGGCCAGCACCAGCTCGGCGCGATCGATCGACTCGGTCAGCAGCTGGCCGAGAATCCGCTCGGCCGCACCACCGCCGTAGACGTTCGCGGTGTCGATCAAGGTCCCACCGGCCTCGGTGAAGACCTTGAGCTGAGCCCCCGCGTCATCGGCCCCGGTGTCGGAACCCCAGGTCATCGTGCCCAGCGCCAACCGGGACACCATCAGGCCGGTGCGGCCGAGGCTGCGCAGTTCCATGCTCGCGGACGCTACCGCCGCCCTGGTGGATCACTGTGCACCGACCCGCCATAGGCTGCACGGCGTTACCCCGCGTCCTGTTCCGGGGACGGGTTTCGCGGCCGAAGATCGGCATGAAGGAGACAAGCGTGCGGCTGGCGGTGAACCTCGGTTACTGGGGAGCCGGGAACGACGCGGGCAACCTGGCCCTCGCTCGGGAAGCCGACAAACTCGGCTATTCGGTGGTCTGGGCGGCCGAGGCGTACGGGTCGGATGTGCCCACCGTGCTCTCCTGGATCGCCGCGCAGACCAACCAGATCGACATCGGCGCCGCCGTCATGCAGATCCCGGCTCGTACGCCAGCGGCCACCGCGATGACCGCGGCCACCCTCGACACGCTGTCGGGCGGCCGGTTCCGACTCGGCCTCGGCGTGTCCGGCCCGCAGGTTTCCGAGGGCTGGCACGGCGTCCGCTTCGACCACCCGCTCGGCCGTACGCGGGAGTATGTCGACATCGTCCGGATGGCGTTGAGCCGCAAGAAGGTCCGATACGACGGCAAGCACTACCAGCTGCCCTTACCCGACGGCCCCGGCAAGGCGCTGCAGCTCACCGTGCACGGCGCCCGCCAGGACCTGCCGGTATACATCGCGTCGGTCGGCCCGAAGAACCTGGAGTTGACCGGCGAGATCGCGGACGGCTGGCTGGCGATCTTCTTCGCGCCGGACTACGCGCCCGAGTCGCTGGCCTATGTGAAGGCCGGCCGGGAAAAGGTCGGAAAGACCATGGAGGGCTTCGACGTGGTGCCGTCGATGGGCCTGGTGGTGGGCGACGACCTGGCCGCCTGCGCCGAGCCGCTCCGGCCCAACGCAGCGCTCTACATCGGCGGCATGGGCAGCCGGGAGAAGAACTTCTACAACCAACTCGCCGTACGAATGGGCTACGCGGACGCCGCCGCCAAGGTGCAGAACCTGTTCCTGGACCGCAAATATCGTGAGGCGGCCGCCGCAGTGCCGGCCGAGTTCGTCGACTCGACGTCGTTGATCGGCCCGAAAGAACGGATAGCCGAGAAGATGCAGGCGTACGCCGAGCTGGGCGTCACAACGCTCAGCATCTCGCCCTCGGGCGCGGACATGGACCAGCGGATCGCCGCGCTGCGGACCGCGGTTGAGGCACTGGACCTGGCGGGAGTGGGCGAATGATGATTCTCGCGGATGCGGTGACCGGCGACCCGGCCAACCAGCTGAACTACATCCAGGCGGTCATCCTCGGCATCGTCGAGGGGGTCACCGAGTTCCTTCCGGTTTCTTCCACCGGCCACCTCACGGTGGTCGAGAAGATCATGGGCCTGACCATCGACAACAAGGGTGTCACCGCGTTCACCGCGATCATCCAGGTCGGTGCGATCCTCGCGGCGGTCCTCTACTTCATCAAGGACATCGTCCGGATCGTCGTTGGCTTCGTCAAAGGCATCTTCTCCGCCGACGCCCGCCAGCAGTTGGAGTGGCGGTTCGGCTGGGCGATCATCGTCGGATCGATTCCGATCGCCGTCGTCGGCCTGCTCGCGAAGGACATCGTCACCGGTGCCCTGCGCAGTCTCTGGTTCGTGGCCGCCGGCCTGATCCTGTGGTCCGCGGTGATGGTCGCGGCCGAGTGGTATCACAACCGATTGACCGCGGAACCGCTGGGTCGGCACGGGCCGGACGACAGCGGTGTCCGCCATGAGGACCAGGTCACCATCATGGACGCGCTGCTCATCGGCCTCGCGCAGTGCATCGCACTGGTGCCGGGAGTGTCCCGGTCCGGTGCGACGATCTCGATCGGCCTGTTCCGGCACCTGGACCGGGTCGCGGCCACCCGCCTGTCGTTCTTCCTGGCCATCCCGGCGCTCAGCGCGGCCGGCCTGCTGGAGGCCGTGCAAGCCCGCAAGGACATCTCCGTGACCGTCGGCTGGGGACCGACGATCGTCGGGATCGTGGTGTCCTTCATCGTCGGGTACGCCTCGATCGCCTGGCTGCTGCGACTGGTCGCCAAGCACCCGATCAGCGTCTTCGTGCCGTACCGGATCGTGGTCGGCGTCGCGGTCATCCTGCTGGTCGCCACCGGCCTCGTCGCGGCCGTCTGACCGGCACCTTTTCCCGACGTAGGCTGGGCTGCGATGACAACGGTGCTGCTGGTCCGACATGGTCGTACGATCGCCAACGCGACCGCCGTGCTGGCCGGCTGGACTCCCGGCGTGACGCTGGACGAGACCGGCCAGGCGCAGGCCGCCAAGCTGGCCGAGCGGCTGTCGGTGGTGCCGTTGTCCGCGGTGGTGGCGAGCCCGCTGGAGCGGTGCCAGCAGACCGCGCAGGCCGTGGTCGGCGACCAGGCTGGCGAGCTGAAGATTCACACCGACGACCGGTTGGGTGAGTGCCGGTACGGCGACTGGACCGGTCGGCCAATCAAGGAGCTAGCCAAAGACCCGCTTTGGAAGGTCGTCCAGCAGCACCCATCGGCGGTGGTTTTTCCCGGCCTGGAAGGCGAAGCGCTGGCCGCGACGCAGGCCAGGGCGGTGGCCGCCATCCGCGAGTGGGACGTGCGGGTGCGCGAGGAGCATGGGCCGGACGCGGTGTGGATGGCGTGCAGCCACGGTGACGTGATCAAGTCCGTGCTGGCCGACGCCCTTGGCCAGCACCTGGACCTGTTCCAGCGGATCGTCGTCGACCCGTGTTCGGTGAGCGTCGTACGCTACACCGAGACCAGGCCTTTCGTGGTACGGATGAACGACACCGGCGGCGATGTCAGCGCCTTGTTGCCGCCCAAAAAGCGTCGGCGCAAGACGCGCGCCCACGAGTCGGACGCGGTGGTCGGCGGCGGCGCCGGTGCTGAGGCGACACCGCGGCCGGCCGGACAGTAGGGTTTGCGCATGCCCCGTCAGGTCTATTCCTTCGAGCCGCCGGAGCGGTTCATTGCCGGAACCGTCGGCGAGCCGGGGGATCGTACGTTCTACCTCCAGGCCAGCGGCGGTGGCCGCACTGTCAGTGTGGCGCTGGAAAAAGTCCAGGTGGCGCTGTTGGCGGAGCGGCTCGCCGAGCTGCTCGACGAAGCCCGCCGGCGGCTCGGCGCGCAGGTGCCCGACGGCGCCCCGGAGCTGGAAGACTCGGCGCCGCTGGACACTCCGATCGAGGAGGAGTTCCGGGTCGGCACATTGGGGCTGGCCTGGGAGGGCGACTCGTCGACGGTGGTGATCGAGGCGACCGCCGAGGGTGACCTACCAGAGACCGAGGCCGAGGCCGAGGAGGAGCTGGTCGAGGTCGACCCTGAGGACGACGTGAACGACCCCGACAAGGACATCGACGACACCCGGGACGTGTTGCGCGTACGGATCTCACCGGCCGCGGCCCGCGCGTTCATCAGCCGCGCGGAGCGAGTGGTGGCCGCCGGCCGCCCGGCGTGCCCGCTGTGTGGGCTGCCGTTGGACCCAGAGGGGCACATCTGCCCGCGACACAACGGATACCGGCGCTGACGCACCGAAAGCACCTCGCCTCCTGCCGCGGCGCGATGAATACTTGCTAGCGATGAACGCTGACGCCGAGGTGCTGCTGACCACTGGTGGGATCGAGATCTCCGGCCGGTTGATGGAGGCGAGCAACGCCACCCTGTTCGGAAAGGTCAGCCTCGACGGGGTGAGCTCGGACTGCGTCTACAAGCCGATCCGCGGGGAGCGGCCACTGTGGGACTTCCCAGACGGCACGCTCGCCGGCCGCGAGGTCGCCACGTACCTGCTGTCCGAGGCTTCGGGCTGGTCGCTGGTGCCGCCGACGGTGTTCCGGGACGGACCGTTCGGCCCGGGAATGTGCCAGCTCTGGATCGACTCCGCCGACGTTTCGTCACTACTGGACATCGTGCCGGCTAATGCCGTGCCAACAGGTTGGCGACGAGTTTTCGAAGGTTATTCCCCCGATGGCGACGAAGTTGTCGTTGCCCACGCCGATGACGAACGGCTGCGCCGGCTGGCGGTGCTGGACGTGGTCTCCAACAACGCCGACCGCAAGGGCGGGCATCTGCTCATTTCCGCGGACGATCGACTGTACGGCGTCGACCACGGCATTTGCTGGCACACCGACAACAAACTCCGCACCGTCCTGTGGGGCTGGGCCGGCGATCGGATCCCGGAAGAGGCACACGAGGTGCTCGAACGGCTCGAACGCGAGTTGGACGGCGACCTCGGCGAACAGCTCTGCGAGTACGTCACCGTCGAAGAGGTGCTGGCCGCCCGCCGCCGGGCCGGCCGACTGCTGCGTACCGGCCGCTTCCCGTCTCCCAAACGCGACAGCCGCGCCATTCCCTGGCCACCCTTCTAATCCGCCGGGTTAGAGCAGGATCGCTGGGATCGGTTGGCTTTCGGCGGAGAGACGGTCGACCGCACTCGCGAAATACGTGTAGGTACGGCCGACGGCCGCACTTGTGTCTACATAGGACTGGGTGCGGCCGGCGACCGGTACGACCGCGACCAGATGGGTGGCGTCGGCGAAATCGCAGCGGCTGTGGCCGGCGATGCCGTCGAACCGGTAGATCGCGTACGACCGTGGCCGCAGGCCGGCATCCCAGCCAGGGGCCCGAAGTACGAGTGTGGCGCCACCGTTTGCGCGATGTGCGGACACGATCGGCGGAACCGGTGCTGGTCGGCCGCGTCGAAGGTGGGGCATCGGCGGGGTAAGTGCCGGATGGCTGTAGTGGTCGGCGGTCAGCATGCTGGTGGCACCCAGTTTGTCAGCCCGTACGTCGACGGCGGAGAAATAGACATTTCCCTGCACCTGCGGGTATCCCTGGTCGAAGGTCAGGTGCCGGGACAGCTCGGCCGGGTCCAACCAGGCTCCCGAGGTGCCGACTTTGTACGTGGCCTCACCGATGTAGAGCTGACAGGTGGTGCCGGCCGCCACGCTTGCCCACCACGGAACGAGCTTGCTGTAGTCGGCGACCGCGAGTCCCTGATTCCAGTAGATCTGCGGGTTGATGTAGTCCAGCCACTCGTTTTTCACCCACAGTCGGGTGTCCGCGCCGATCGCGTCGTACGACTGCAGGCCGTTGGTGTCCGAGCCGCGCGGATCGGTGCTGGCATTGCGCCAGATCCCGAACGGGCTGATACCGAACTTCACCCACGGTTTGACCCGGTGGATGCGATCGCCCATTTCCTGGACCAGTCGGTTGATGTTGTCCCGCCGCCAGTCGTCAATGCTGGCGAAGCCTTTTCCGTACGTGGCGAAAGTCTGTGCGTCCGGCACGGTCTGGCCGGCGATCGGGTACGGGTAGAAATAGTCGTCGAAATGCACGCCGTCGAGGTCGTAGCGGGTGACCGCGTCCATGATCGCGTCCTGCACGAACGCACGGACTGCCGGGATTCCCGGGTTGTAGTAAAGCTTGGGCCCGTACGGGAAAACCCAGTCGGGGTGCTGCCGGGCCGGGTGGGTCGGCAGCAGTTGGTTCGGGTCGGTCTGCATGCTCACCCGGTACGGGTTGAACCAGCCGTGCAGCTCGAGATTGCGTTTGTGCGCCTCGGAAACCGCGAAGGCCAGTGGATCGTAGCCGGGGTCACCGCCCTGCTGGCCGGTGAGGTATTGCGACCAGGGCTCCAAAGGCGATGGCCAGAAAGCGTCCGCGGTTGGCCGGATCTGCAGCATCACCGCGTTCAGTCCACGATGGACGGCCAGGTCGTACCAGGCCAACAGCTCGGCCTTTTGTTGGTCAGCTGACAAACCCGGTGTGGACGGCCAGTCGATGTTCACCACGCTGGCGATCCACAGTCCACGCAGCTGGTATTTCGGTGCTCCTACCGACGGTTGGCAGGCGCCGACCGTCGGCTCGGCGGCGGCGGCCGGGCCGGCCAGGCCGGCACTCAGGGCCACCCCGCCCAGCCCGGCGCTCAAGGCGCCGAACTGGCGACGGGTCAGCCGGCCGCGCCGGCCAGCGGAGGAGTCCACGGGATTCTCGCCCGACATGCATGTCCTCATTTTTCTCGGATGAGGTGTTCTGTCGGTTGAAAATCGCCAGAAATCCGGCCGCCGCCCATCGGCCGTACGGGCAGACTGCGGCTACCGCACGGACCGAATCGGCCGAAATCCGGCTAAAACTAAAGGCCAGGTGAGGCCAGATGGCCGCGGTAGCGGGAAAATCACACTGTGTTTTACGGGATAATGTTGTTGTTGAACCGGAAGAGATTGGCTGGGTCGTAAGTTGCCTTGAGTGCGCTCAATCTTTTGTACGTGTCGGCCGCGAAAGCGGACCGCACCTGGTCCGCGCCGGTCGGGCCGAACATGAAGTTCATCGCATGACCGCTGGCAAACGGTGCCAGAGCAGCGAAAACACCGTCGAGCAGGGCGCGGCTGCCGGGATCGGACACGAGCCGCAGGACGTACCTGGCGTCGCGGTGACCAATGGCGTTGGGCGCGGAGCCGGCGATCGCGCCACCGAGATGGTTCAGCTGCACGACGGCCGACGCCTTGCCAGCCAGCTCCAGGAGTGCCTGCATCGCTGACTTGTTCAGGCCATTGAGGAAAATCCCGGTGCCGTAATATTCGTGAGGTTGTGGCGGGTCGGTGAAAATGCTGCTGGCCTGGGTAAAGGGCAGGGCGTCGAGGGTGTCCATCAGCATCGGCCCGATCTCCCGCAGCGGAGCGACCAGCCGCTCGGTGGTGGCCTTGTCCGCGATCGAGGCAATCCGGATCTGGGCCACCTCGCGACCACGGACCGGCTCGGGAATCATCGGCAGGTCAGGAAAAGGCACCACTGCGGCCGACGACGTGATCTCGTTGGGGACGGTGCTCGTCCATTGGTCGTACGCCTGGAAGACCTCGGTCGCGATGCTGGCGTCGAACGAGAGCGTGCCACCGAAAAGGTGACTGACCGGCACCAGCTCGATCTCCATCCCCGTCACCACACCGAAATTGTTGCCGCCACCGAGCAGCGCCCAGAAGAGGTCGCTCCCGGCGCTGACCTGACGCATCTCGCCATCGGCCGTGACCACCTCGAGGGTGCGTACGTGATCGGCGGCGAGACCGTACGAGCGGACCAGCACGCCAATGCCGCCGCCCAGCGTGTACGACACCGCACCGACGCTCGGCGAACTGCCGGACAGCGGGGCCAGCCCGTGCTCGGCGGCCGCGTCCACCACGGCCTTCCACCGCACCCCGGCCTCGATCCACGCGGTCCCGGCCGCCGGGTCGATCCGGAAGCCGGACATCCGGTGGGTGGTGATGAGAAGCGCGTCCTGGGCGGGGGCGGTCAGGCCGTGCCCGGTCGCTTGGACGGCGATCGGCAGGTCTCTCGCGGCGGCGAAACGAATGGCGGTGCGTACGTCCGAGGCGCTGGTCGCTCCCACGATCACGGCCGGCCGGTGCTGGCCGGCGAGCTGGAAACCGGAACGCTCGGTGTCGTAGCCGGCGTCGCCGGGGACGAAGACCGGGCCTTCGACCAGCACTGACAAGGTATTCACGAGACTGTCCTTTCGGATCGGTTACGTGTTCCAGCCTGGCGCCACTCCAGTCATACGTCCAAGAGCTAGTTCGTCTGCCAACTATCATGTTTGGTTATGGAACTCCGGCAGCTGGAATATCTCGTGGCAGTGGTCGAGGAGGCGAACTTCACCCGAGCGGCGGCCCGCCTGCATGTGGCCCAACCGGGGGTGAGCGCACAGATCAAGCAGCTCGAACGAGAACTCGGCGAGCCGCTGCTGGACCGGTCCGGTCGCCAGGTGCGACCGACCGCGGTCGGCGCCGCGGTGCTGCCGTACGCACGTGCCGCCCTGGCCGCGGTCGCCGGCGTACGGCTGGCCGTCGATGAGCTGACCGGGCTGGTACGCGGCCGGGTGACCGTCGGCACGGTCGCGCCGCTGGTGGCGCCGGTGCTGGATCTGCCAGGGCTGCTGGCCGGGTTTTATCGGCAGCATCCGGACGTGGAGATCAGCCTGTCCGAAGCGAACGCGGTCCAGCTGATCGATGAGCTGCGAACCGGGCAGATCGACCTGGCCTTCATCGCGATGGGCGACGCGACTCCGCCCGGACTCGCGGCCCACGACGTGGTGGACGAGGAGATTGTCGCGGCGGTCCGGCACGGCGACCCGCTGGCCGGCCGGGCCAGCGTGCCGCTGGCCGGTCTGCGGGACCGGGCGCTGATCTGCCTTCCGCGCGGCACGGGCGTACGTACGATCATCGAGGAGGCGTGCGCGACCGCCGGGTTCCGCCCACATGTCGCCTTCGAGGCCAGCATTCCGCCGGTGCTTGCGCAGTTGGCCGCGCACGGGCTCGGGGTGGCCCTGCTGCCGGCGTCCGCGGCCGTTTCCCGGCCGGACGAGTTGCACACCCTGAAAGTGACGCGGCCGACGATGCGCGGCCGGATCGTGCTGGCGTGGACGGCCGACGGTCCGACCAGTCCAGCTGCCCGCGCCCTGCTGGCGTACGCGCGCAGCTATCTCCCGGCGCCGGCCGAGGTCTCAGCGTCGTCAGGATCCAGCTGAACGCGGTGCAGCATGTCGTCGAGAATCTCGTTGGACTCCAGCACCGCGAGGTCGGGGTCGCTGTCCTTGATGGCGGCGACGAGCGCCGCATGGTGCACATACTCGATGTCGAGATTCGACTCCAGGGCGGTCGCCACGCTCGCGCGGATGACGTCGGTGAGGCCTAGGTGCAGCTCGGAGAGCAGCGAGTTGTGCGAGCAGCGGACGACCGCGAGGTGGAACTGGGTGTCCGACTCGGTGGCGTCCTCCCAGCGTCGATCGCTCATCGCCGCGTCCCGGCTGTCCAGCAGGGTCGCCAGCTCGGTCGCCTCGGCGTCAGTACGCTGCGTCGCGGCCAGTCGAGCGCCCTCCACCTCCAGGATCCGACGGACCTGGACGACCTCTCGCAGTTGCGTGCCGTAGAGGCGGCGCAGCGCCCCGGAGATCTCGCTGGTGGCGCGTACGAACGTGCCGTTGCCCTGGCGCACGTCCAGCAGGCCGGCATGGGAGAGCGCGCGGACGGCCTCCCGGATGGTGTTGCGGCCGACTCCGAGCGCGGCGACCAGCTCCGGCTCCGGCGGGATCCGCTCGTCCACCGGCCAGCCGCCGGAGACGATCGCCTGCCGCATCTGCTCGATGACCTGGTCCACCAAGCCGGTCCGGCGGGTAGTGGCCAAAGGCACAGTCGCATCCTCTCCCGCCAAACATCCCATGTTTGGCACCTTTGCGGCGGTGACAGACACCCCGGTATGCACCGCGTTGCCCATTGTGGGCTTCACGTTCGCCGCTGCCAACCTCCGGTCTCCCGTCCCCAGCCGGATGCTCGACAGGGGCGAGCAAGCCGGACTGGCCCAAGTGCCTCCTAGCAGGGCTGATGCGACGCGGTCTGGCCGGGTGCGCGCTCACCGTGTAAGGAGACAGGGTGCGCATCGACACGCTCTTCACGAACGGCAGATTCCGTACGCTCGACCCGTCCCGCCCGACGGCGACCAGGCTGGGGGTGGTCGCGGGCCGGGTCCTCGGGTTCGACGAAGAGCTGGACGGCGTCGTACCGGCCACCGTCGTCGACTTGGCCGGCGCGCCGGTGGTGCCCGGCTTCAACGACGCCCATCAGCACCTGTCGATGCGCGGCGCGCGGCTCACCGAGCTGGACCTTCGGGACACCGTGACCGGCAGTCTGGACGCGCTCTACGCGAAGGTGGCCGAGCGGGCCGCCACGCTGCCCGCCGGCGCCTGGATCCGCGGCTCCGGCTACGACCAGAACAAGATCGGCGCGCACCCGACCCGGTCCGCCCTGGACGCGGTGGCCGCCGGGCATCCGGTCTGGCTGGCGCACACCTCCGCGCACATGGGCGTGGTGAACACCGCCGGTTTGGCCGCGATGGGCTTCGAGCCGGGATCGGTGCCCGATGTCGCTGGCGGCACTGTCGTACGCGATGACCAGGGGCTTTCCACTGGACTCCTGACCGAGCAGGCCCAGGGGCTGGTCTACGCGGTGCTCCGGCCAGCTCCCTTCGAGGATTTCGTGGCGGCGATCGGCGCCGGCAGCAGGGTAGCCGCCGCGGAGGGCGTCACCAGCTTCACCGAGCCCGGCGTCGGTTTGGGCCGGGTGGCCGGCAACGGTACGGCCGACGTGGCAGCCTTCCAGGTGGCCCGCCAGCGGGGGCTGCTGCGCCAGCGCGCCACCCTGATGCCGGTCTCCGGTGCGCTGCACCCGGCCGGCGCCTTCGAGCCAGGCCACGACTGGTTCGGCCTCGATCTCGGTCTGCGGTCCGGCTTCGGCGACGAGTGGCTCCGGCTGGGACCGGTGAAGGTGTTCTCGGACGGCTCGCTGCTTGGCCGTACGGCCGCGATGCACGAGCCGTTCGAGAGCGAACCCGGCAATGTTGGATTCTTCCAGGATGCACAGGACGACCTGCGGGAATTCATTCTCGCAGCGCACTCGTACGGCTGGCAGGTCGCTACCCACGCGATCGGCGACCGGGCGGTCGGGTTCGTCCTGGACACGTACGAGCAAGCCCAGGCGCTGCTGCCGCGCCCGGACGCCCGGCACCGGATCGAGCACGCCGGCGTCACCACCGACGAGGACCTGGCCCGGATGGTCGCGCTCGGGGTGATCCCGGTCCCGCAAGGCCGGTTCGTGGGCGAGATTGGCGACGGCATGCTCGCGGCTCTCGGGCCGGCCCGCGCCCGGCACTGCTACCGGCTGCGGTCGTTCCTGGACGCCGGCATCACGTTGCCGGGTAGCTCCGACAGCCCGGTCGTGGACGGTTCGCCGCTGCGCGGCATCCACGACATGGTGAACCGGCGGACCGACAGCGGCGTCCCGTTCGTACCAGCGGAGGCGCTGACCGCCGAACAGGCCCTGCGCGCTTACACACACGGCTCGGCGTACGCGGTCCATGAGGAGCGGGTCAAGGGCACGTTGAGCCGCGGTAAGTTGGCCGACTTCGTCGTCCTGTCCGACGACCTGCTGGCGGTGCCGGCCACCCGGATCCGGGACCTCGGCGTCGGCGCGACCGTCGTCGGGGGCGAGGTCATCTACGACGCCAGTGCCTGAACCGCGGCCGGCGACAGCGGCCCGGCAGAATGGGGTCATGTCTCTGACCGGCCGGCGCGTGGTGGTGACCGCTGAGCGGCGCCGCGAGGAACTCGCCGGGCTGCTGGAGCGGCGCGGTGCCATCGTGTCCGTCACCCCAACGATCCACACCACGAGCTTGGCCGATGATGGTGAGCTGCGGGCGGCCACCGAGCGCTGCGTGGCCGGTGAGCTGGACGATCTGGTGGTGATGACCGGCATCGGGTTTCGTGGCTGGCTGGACGCGGCGGCTGGCTGGGACCTGCGAGAGCGGCTGATCGCGGCGCTCGGGTCGGTGCGCATCCTCGCCCGCGGCCCGAAGGCGAAGGGCGCCATTCGCGGCGCTGGCCTGCATGAGACGTACGCGGCCTCCTCGGAAGCCTCCGAGGAGCTGCTCACGCACCTGCTGGCGGAGCCACTGGACGACCGCCGGATCGGCGTCCAGCTCCATGGCGACCGGATGCCCACCTTTACCGCGAGACTGGCCGAAGCGGGCGCCTCGATCGTCGAGGTGCCGGTGTACCAGTGGCATCCGCCGACCGACCTCGCGGCGGTCGATGGCCTGGTGGACCGGATCGTCGCCGGTGAGGTGGACGTCGTGACGTTCACCAGCGCACCGGCCGCGGCCTACTTGCTGGAAGCGGCCGGCGAGCGGCGGGACGACCTGGTGAAGGCCTTCCACGAACGGGTGGTGGCGGCCTGCGTGGGACCGATCACCGCGGCTCCGTTGACGGCGCTGGGAGTGCCGACTGTGCAGCCAGAGCGCGGTCGTCTCGGTGCTCTCGTACGCACCCTCGAAGAGCACTTCGCGTGACACTGGTCGCGGTCGCGCATGGCAGCCGCGATCCGCGGGCCGCCGAAAGCACCGCGGCGCTGATCCGGGAGGTACGAGCGCAGCGTCCGGCCGCCGACGTACGGCACGCGTTCCTGGAGCTGGCCGAGCCGTTGCTCGGCGAAGTCCTCAGCCACCTGACCGAGCCGGCGGTGGTGGTCCCGCTGTTGCTCTCCGGCGGCTACCACGTGCATGTCGATCTCCCCGCCACTGCTCGCGAGCACCGATTGGGCACCGCGCTCGGGCCGGATCAGCTGCTCGTGGAGGCACTGGTGGACCGGCTCGCCGAAGCCGGCTGGCGGCCGGGCGACGCGGTGGTGCTGGCGGCCGCGGGCTCCAGAGACCAGCGAGCGGTCGCAGACAGCGTCGCGATGGGCCAACTCGTGTCCGATGCGCTGGGCACGGACGTGACGACCAGCTTTGTCTCGGCCGCGGAGCCCACCATCACCGAGGCGGTGCGCGGGTACGGCCGCCGGCCAGTGGCGGTCGCCACGTATCTGCTCGCGCCCGGGTTCTTCGCGGACCAGGTGATCGCGGCCAGCGAGGGTTTGCCCTGCTCAGCACCCCTGGGCGCGCATCCGGCAGTGGCCCGGCTGGTCTGGAAACGGTACGACGAGGCTCGTGGATGCGCCGCGGCGACAAGTTAACCTCAGTGCATGGATTCTTGGTCGGCGATCGCCGTTCCCACCGTGCCCGGATCTGGGCGGCCGCTGCGGCTCTATGACACGGCGAGCGACGGGGTGCGCCCCACCGCCCCGAATGGGGCCGCCCGGATGTATGTCTGCGGCATCACGCCGTACGACGCGACCCACCTCGGGCACGCGGCGACCTACCTGACCTTCGACCTCGTCAACCGGCTCTGGCGGGACGCCGGCCACCCGGTCGCGTACGTGCAGAACGTCACCGACGTCGACGACCCGCTGCTGGAGCGGGCGCAGCGGGACGGCACCGACTGGGTGGTGCTCGCGATGGCGCAGACCGCGCTGTTCCGCGAGGACATGGAGATGCTCCGGGTGCTGCCGCCGGACCATTTCGTCGGGGCCGTCGAGGCGATCCCGGAGATCGCTGAGTCGGTGGAGAAACTGCTGGCCGACGGTGCCGCGTACACGCTGACCGACGGCACCGGCGACGTGTATTTCGACGTCACCAGGGCGCCCCGGTTCGGGTCGGAGTCCCGCTATGACCGGGCCACCATGCTGCGATATTTCGGCGAGCGCGGGGGAGACCCGGGCCGGGTTGGCAAGCGCAACGAGCTCGACCCGCTGCTCTGGCGGGGCGCCCGGGACAATGAGCCACACTGGCCGTCCCAGCTGGGTGACGGCCGGCCCGGTTGGCACATCGAATGCGCCGCCATCGCACTGCGCTACCTGGGCGGTCCCGCGATCGACGTACAGGGCGGCGGCTCGGATCTGCGGTTCCCGCACCACGAGATGTCCGCCGCGCACGCCGAGGTGTTGACCGGCCAATGGCCTTTCGCGCGGCACTACGTGCACGCCGGGATGATCGGCCTGGACGGCGAGAAGATGTCCAAGTCGAAGGGCAACCTGGTCTTCGTGTCACGGCTGCGGGGCGATGGGGTCGACCCGATGGCCATCCGGCTGGGCCTGATCTCCGATCACTACCGGACGGACCGCTCGTGGACCGCGGACACCCTCCAGCAGGCCGAACGCCGGCTGGCTCGCTGGCGTACGGCGGTGGCGCGGGACGCCGGCGCGCCCGCCGGACCGGTGATCGAGCGGCTCCGCGAGCGGCTGTCCGACGACCTCGACACCCCGGCCGCCCTGGCCGCCCTCGACCGCTGGGCGGACGAGTCGCTGACCGCCGCCGGCGATGACCCGGCCGCGCCAGCCGCGGTCGCCACCGCCGTCGACGCTCTGCTCGGCATCAGGTTGACTGGCTGACCGTCACGGCTTGATGGTGATGCCGGAGATCCGGGTGCCGGGCGGCAGGTCGTGCAACTGCTCGTGGATCTGGCCGAGGAAGTCCAGCAGGACCTCCAGGGAGACCGCCTCCAGGTTGTCGACGTCGAACCCGCCGCCCAGCACCGGCGAGACCCGGAACCCGTAGACCTCGTCGTGTCCCAGCACAATGC
Organism: Fodinicola feengrottensis; assembly: GCF_039530045.1. Taxonomy (NCBI): domain Bacteria; kingdom Bacillati; phylum Actinomycetota; class Actinomycetes; order Mycobacteriales; genus Fodinicola; species Fodinicola feengrottensis. Next base: position 43,197 of record NZ_BAAANY010000020.1, read on the forward strand.
CGGCCTCGTACGCGGCCATCGCGAGACCCGCGAGCAGGTAACGGTCGGCGCCTTCGGGAGTGTCCACCTCGGCCTTGAGCGCGGCCGCGCTGTCCCACCCCAGGGAGAACGTGCCTTCGAGGATGTCCAGCACCCAGATGCCGTCGTCGGCCCGGAAGAACACGTCCCCGAACAGCGACGTGAACAGCGGCTCGCGATCACCTATTCCGACCCAGGCCCATGCTTCCAGAGCACGGGCGAGCACTTCAGCGGGGAAAACCTTGGTCAGATCCACCCGACCCATCTAACTGCCTGCCTGTACGGGCACCCGCCAGGGCCTCGCGCCCCCGCGAATGTAACGAAACGCCTCGGTTTCGTTACATTCGCGGGGTGGTCGCCGTCAGGCGGACATGCCTGACTCTGTCCAGCGGCGTAGGACCTGCACCTGTTCCTTGCTCCAGGCTCCGTCGCAGGGCATCGATCCACGGCCCAACTGATCCAGGATCGCCACTCCGTGCTCCTTGACGTCGTCGTACGACCAAAGGTCGAAAGCGAACCTCATCGACTCCCGGTCGCGGGACCGGAAGAGCGGTTTGATGTGGGTCTGGAAGCTGACCGTCTCGTCATCGCCGGGCAGTACGACCTCAGGAGTCTCCTCGATGGGCGCGAGCGCTGAGGCACGGAACCGCGGCTCCGCGTTGCACACCCACCACCAGCGCGGCATCGGCATGTTGGGTGGTGGATGCGCCTCGGACTGGGAGTTCTCGAAAGCGATCCGGGAACCCCATTCCAAGTACGCCACGAAGGCGGCCCGGAACTCCGCGTCCGCCGGCAGGCCGGCATCCTCGGCGCTTTGCGAAATGAGCTGGACCCACCGGGCGCGTTGTGGTGCGGTCAGGTTTTTCCCCACATGCTGCGAAATCATCCGGGAATAGCCGCCGTGTTCGGTGCTGTAGAACTTGGGTCCGCCGAAGACCTCACCGAGCCATTCGGCGACCCGTTCCGGATGATCGGCCGCCATATTGGCGAAAATCGGTCCCACCAGTGGATCGGACGGCACGTACTTCTCGTAGAAGATCCGGGTCATCCGCAGCAATGCCGGATATCCGCCGGCCCACTGGAAAAGGGAGACCTCGGCGGCTGGATCGATGACCGGATCGTGGAATCCGACGTAATAATGCATTCCCGAGCAGAACGGTTTGTTCTGCGAATGGCCGCAACGGCAGAGGCTGTAGTGCTCCCGGGACACTCCGGTGTTGCGCGGTACGTCGACGCCCTCGTCGTCGACCAGGGGTGTGCCGCCGACGATCCGGTACGGGCCGTCCTCGGTCACCGTGATCGCCGGTTTTCGGGGCTGATCCACCTGTTCCCGAGCTTCCCGGCCGTCGATGGCGAAGCTCAATGCGCCGGACGGGCAGTCTCGTACGGCCCGAACGATCTCGTCCATTCGGCCGCCGCTCGGGGTCACGAAAGGTTCGCCGCCGGCATGAAAAACTCCGGCAAGCCGATCGGTGCAGAGCCCGGAATGCGCGCAGATTCCTCGATTGTCGAAGACCGTGACCTGCTGCCCGACGTACGTGTCGCGCTGGTTCGGCACCCGCTTGGGATCCTTGGTGTCCTGGAAGTCGACGGTGGCGTGCGTACCGTCGCAGTACGGCTTGTCCGCCGACTGGCCGCACCGGCACAGCGCCATCAGCGGGCGGACCGGGAGCGGCTCGCCGAGATGGTTCACCACTTTCTCGGCCGCACTGACCAAATATGGTCCCTTGTGGACGAGTTGGATGCCGGCTGGCCGAGCGGACTGCGCGGCCGCGAGCTCCGGCAGCCGCTCTGGCGGCACCATCGCCTGCAGGGCCGCGGCCGCCTCGACGATCGCGGTCGGCGCTCCCGGCTCAGCCGCCGCCGCGGTAGCGGCCTGCGCGAGTTCCCACATGCCCGCCTCTGGACTGGTGTAGGTCACTTCGTCAGTGGCATCGGTTTCCCCCAGCGGACGAATCACCCGGGTCCGGAGCCGCTCCGGCGCGTCCGGAATGGCCTCGATGGGATGTTTCTCAAGATATTGCAGCAGGCTGAGGGCGGCCCGCGCGATGTCGATCGACAACTTCTCTGGCATCTGACACTCCTGCGCTTTCTTGGCTTCGTCGCACCGTAAAGTACTTTAACGTGCAGGCAAATCAGTTTGGCGAAGAAAACGCGTTCGCCCAGAGCGATCACGTCGACCGGGTGCTGGCCCAGTGGGCGCGGCAGTGGCCGGAGCTGGACACCAGCCCGGTGGCGGTGATCGCCCGAGTCGGACGGGTGCGGGAGTTTTTCGACCGCGGCATGGAAGAGCTGTTTGCCCAGCACGGCCTCACCCGACAGGCATGGGACGTGCTGGCCTGCGTCCGCCGGGCCGGCAGCCCGTACGAGCTGACGCCCTCGGAACTGAGCGCCGCCCTGATGCGTACGTCCGGAGCGGTGACGCACACGCTGCAGCGGCTCGAGTACGACGGGCTGATCGAGCGGGTGGCCAGCGAGACCGACCTGCGCAGCCTGCTCGTACGACTGAGCCCGGCCGGAAAAGCGCTGGTGGATGAGGTCGCGCCGAGGCATGTGGCCAACGAGAAGCGGATGCTTGCCGCGCTCACGGACGACGAACAGACGGCCTTCGCCGACATGCTTCGCCGACTGCTCCTGTCGTTCGAGGAGGCCGACTCGGCTGTCCGGCAACGTCGTCGATGATCTTAAGGAGCCGGGTTGGTGGCGAGTACGCACGCGACCGGCGGGTTGAGGTCAAGCGTTTCGACCCGGAGGTGGGTGAAACCAGCCTGGGTGAGCAGGTTCTGAAGCTCCTGGCTGGCTCGGACTGTGGCGTCGCGGGTGGCGCCGGGACAGCGAGGCTGGCTGACGAGCGCGATCCGTCCGCCCGGTCGGAGCAGCCGGCGCAGCTCGCGAAGTCGCTCCACCGGGTCGGGCCAGAATCCGACGGAGTTGACGGCGAGGATGACATCGAGCGGATCGCTGAAGGCCGGCACCTGCTCCACGGAGGCTTGCGTGAGGTGTACGCGGTTGGCGCGTAGGGCGGCGGAGTTGCGCCGGCCGGCGTGCCGAACCATGGCTTGCGAGTGGTCGATGCCGAAAACGTGACCTTCGGTGGCGCGGCCGGCGAACGCGGCGATGGCGATGCCGGGACCGAAGCCGATTTCAAGGACCCGGTCGGTCGGCCGTACGTCCAGCAACGACACCGCCCAGAGGTTGCGTCGCCGGTTGGAGGGGCGAAGAGCGAACATCCAGCCGTTCGCCCACCCGACGATGCCCCGGGGATGATGGGCCTGGCGTACCAAATATCTGATCGCGCGTTGCTTCAGAGCTGTCCTTGTGGTTGGCATGATCGCCAGTCAAGGACTTCAAGTACGCTTGAAGTCAATGAGTGACCAGCTGACGATCGGTGAGCTGGCGCGCCGTACCGGCGTCGCCACGTCCGCTCTGCGCTATTGGGAGGAGCTGGGCCTGTTGCCGGCGCCGGCCCGGGTCTCGGGCCAACGCCGTTATCCGTCATCGGCGGTGGGGCTGGTCAGGGTGGTTTTGGCGCTCCGCAATGTCGGCTTCACCTTGCGGGAAATCGAGGGGTTCATCGCGTCTCGCTCACTGGTCGGCGAGGGTTGGCGGGAGCTGTACGAGCGCAAGCTCGGCGAGCTGGATCAACGGATCGCCCAGGCTCAGGTGGCCCGTACGGCGATCGCCCACGGGTTGGCCTGCCCGCACACGGACGTCCTCGAGTGCGCCAACTTCGCCGGCGGAGTCGCGGCGCTCCTCGCGGGATCTTCTCTCGAAGAGGCTCATGCGCGGATCCATTCGCACTGACCTCAGCGCTCCGCCTGTCATGCAAGCGCCGGCGATCGGACGAGGCTGTCGTTCACTGCCCGAGAGTGCGGTAGCGCAGGTGTACGACACCGTTTCGGAATCGGCGCTCATCGAGGAGCTCAAAGTCGGTGCGCATGCCGGTCGGCAGCCCTGGCTTGCCGCCGCCGACGACAACAGGCAAAACGAACAGCTGGCACTCGTCGACCAGCCCGGCCTTGAAAGCCTGCGTCGCGAGGTCGGCACCTCCGATGGTGAGATCGCTGCTGGCCGTGGCCTTCAGCTCAGCCACCGCGGCGGGGTCGAAACGGCGTTCGATTCGGGTGTCGGCTGTTGACACCTCGGCGAGCCTCGTGGAGAACACGACCTTGCTCGCCGCCTGCCAGGCACTCGAGAAGTCGGCCATGAGGTCGGACTGCGCGGCCAGCGCGGCGTCGGTCTCCCAGACGGCCATTGCCTCGTACAGGCGCCGCCCGTAGAGAAACGTGCCCACGGACCGCAGGAGGTCGGTGTGGAACGCGAATACCTCGTCGTCCATGGGGAACCAGTCGAACGCGCCGCGTTCGTCCTCGATGTAGCCGTCAAGCGACACATTCGTCGCGTAAATCAGCTTTGCCATGCCTCTACCTCTCGATGATTAGCAGTAACAGCCTGGCGTCCAGCTTGGTGAACGCCTGGCGCCAGCCCTCCTCGCTGGGGCGCGCCAGATGTTCGGGGAGCCACTGGCGGATCTCCAGTCGCGTCCGTCCGTCTGCCTCGTCGTGGAACTCGACCCGCAGTCTCGTCTCGAACGGCTCGACGCCCTCCTGGAGCCGGCCCTTGACGTGCATGACGCCTTCGAGTAGTTCGCCGTCGGCGACGTCGGTGAGGTCGACGTGGATGTGCACGCGAAGCTCGGGTTGGGCCGCGTTGACCTCCGTCCACCGTTGGAAGCCACCGGGGCGTACGTCGAACTCGATCTCGTCGCGCGGCAGTGAGTTGCCGATCGGGCCCCACCACGCCGCCAAGTGGTCGGGGTCGGTGAAGGCTCGGTAGACGAGTTCCCGCGGCGCGTCGAACACACGCGAGATGACGAGCTGCGGAGTTTCCGTTTCATTCGTGCTCCCTGGGGTCGTCGACCAGCCGGTCCGTTGCCCGTGCGGCGGCCTGCACCGCAGCGAGGTGGGCATCGAGGCGGGTGAGGGACGAGTCCCAGAACCGCCGGTAGCGCTCGATCCAGTCGGCCGCCTCGCGTAGCGGGGCAGCCTCGAGGCGGCTCGCGCGCCACTTGCCCGACCGCGAACGCGAGATGAGCGCGGCGCGCTCGAGCACTTTCAGGTGCCGTGACACCGCCGGCATCGAGATCGACAGAGGAGCGGTGAGCTCGGTGACCGTGGCGTCGCGTGCGGCCAACTCGGCGATGATCGCCCGTCGAGTCGGGTCGGACAGCGCCGAGAACACCGCACTGAGCTGATCGGTGCCAGCCATCGCAAGCCCCTTCACTTAACCAACGTGTTAAGCGTATGGAAACCCGAGTGCCGTTGTCAACGGATGAGCCGCCATCCGGACCGACCCCGTCACCTAAACTCAGAGTGATGGACACCGATGCGGCGGACAACCTGCGAGCCGCGCTCGTCGATGACCTGTGGTCGTCAGCTGGCCTTCCCACCTTCGGCCCGGGTACGAGGTCTTTCAGGTCGACTGACGAGCCTCATTCGCGCAGCGCGCGGCGGTGATGGCGTCCGGCGCGAGGACAGTGAGCAGCGAACCGCCGGCCGCCAGGGGTACCAGCGACCACCAGTCGCCAGACACCGCCTCGACCGGATCGTTTTCTCCACAGCGAAACTCGGTGACCAGCACCCGGCGGCCGGCGACGACGGCCACGCTCGCGTCCAAGACCGGATCGCCGAGCGCGATCTCCTGATGCAGCATCGGCTGGCCGTCCCGACGGACCCGGAGGCTGGTGTCGAGGCGGCCGGAGGCCTCGCCGGCGCGGCCCAGCACCACCGTGTCCGCGAGCCGCAGCCGGGCGTCCCCGGCCAGGTCGGCGACAACCTCGGCCTGGTGGTGCGCCCGAGCCGTCACCACGGTCGGTTCCGGCTGATAGTCGAGCTCGCCGCCGGCTTCGACCTGCAGGCGGAGCCTCGTACGGCTGCACCCTGCGTGCTGCCCAGGCAACGCGACGCTTGCCGCCACCCCACGTATCCGTAGCCGGGCGCCGGGCCCGACCCGCACAGTCACGGTCAGGTCGTCGCCGCCCAGCGGTGCGGCGCCGGAACCGACCAGATGGACGACGGCCGCTCCAGATTCCGGCCGGCGGCGGGGGAGCAGCGTGATCGGGGCGGCCGACCGCAGGGTGCGCAGGATCGTACGACCGGAAGCATCCAGCTCCGCGTGCACGTACGCCTCGGCCTTCACCCTCTTCGGACCGCCAGTTGCCCGCTGACCCATGCATACACGTCGTCGGCCCCAGGGGTGCGTACGAGCGACTGCGCGATCACCGGGAGCTCGCCGCGCATCCGATGGGCGTCCGAAGTCATCACGTCCAGGTCCGCTCCGACCAGCGGCGCGAGGTCGGTTTTGTTGATGACCAACAGATCCGCGGTGGTCACGCCCGGGCCACCCTTGCGTGGCACCTTGTCACCGCCGGCCACGTCGACGACGAAGATCTGGCTGTCCACCAGCCCCCGGCTGAACACCGCCGTCAGGTTGTCGCCGCCGCTCTCGATCAGGATCAGCCGCAGGCCCGGGAAATGTCGCTCGAGCCGGTCCACCGCGTCCAGGTTCGCGGTGATGTCGTCCCTGATCGCCGTGTGCGGACAGCAGCCGGTCTGCACGGCCTCGATCCGGTCCACCTCCAGAACGCCGGCCCGGCGCAGAAAATCCGCGTCCTCAGTCGTGTAGATGTCGTTCGTCACCACGGCGAGTTCCACCGAGTCGCCGAGCGCCCGGCAGAGCGCCGCCACCAGCGCGGTCTTGCCGCTGCCTACCGGGCCGCCGATGCCGATCCGGTAGGCGCGGCCTCCCGTCGGGCTGGCGTCGTGATGGTCGTGATCGGCCACCGTGGGGTCGAAGTTGATCGGATGGGTGTGGTCAGCTGGCAAAAAGACGCACCTCCGCGCGGTGATGCCGGTGCTGGGCCTCGGCCAGCAGGTCGAGGCCGGGCCCGCCCGGAGCCGGCAGGTCGCCGGGCGCCATGGTCCGGTTTTTGGCCGCAGTCACCGCGATTTCCTGGATGCGTGGGGAAAGCGCGACCACCGTCGCGTTGACCGCGAACGGATCCAGGCCAAGCAGTCGTACGGCCGCGCTGGCCGGCCCGCTGACCGCCAGGTAAGCGGCCGCGAGGGCGGCGTCTTGTGGCTCGGCGCCGGCGATCCCAGCCAGCGCGCCCAGCACGATCGGGTGATGTGGTTCGGGGGTCGCGGCCAACAGTGCCTCCAGGATCGGCGACGGCCAACCGGCCCGGCCGGCGCGTACGGTCGCACGGCCCTGCGCTCTGGAAGCGGCCCGCTGGGCCGGTGATGGCGTACGCGCATCGTACTCGCCGTCGAGTTCCAGCCATCTGTCCACTGTGGACAAGGCGTCGGATGTTGCCACCGCGGCGAAAGTCGCAGCCAGCGCACCCGCGGTGGCCAGCCGGCCGGTCAGAAATCCGGCAAGGTCTTCGACCGTACGAACCAATCCTCGGGCGGCCGCTTCTTCCAGGCCGCCGGAATGGACGTGTCCGCCACCCGGAAAGCGGGAGTCGGCCAGCACAAGCGCGGTCACGTCCATTGTGGACACTCAGAACAGGAAGTAGCGCTGCGCCATCGGCAGCTCGTCGGCCGGCATCGGCTCCACCAGCTCGCCGTCGATGTGGACGGCGAAACTGTCCGGGTCCACGCGTACGTCCGGGCGGGCGTCGTTGAGCACCATGTCCGCCTTGCCGCAGGCCCTGGTGTTCGCCACCGCGACCACCGGGCTGGCGAGTTCGTACCGCTCGGCCACCTTCGCCTCGACCGCCTCCGGCGCGACGAAGTGCAGGCTGCTCGCGGCCGCGACTTTTGGTGCAGCACCGTACATCGGGCGAGCGAAGACCGGCTGCGGAGTCGGAATGGAGGCGTTCGCGTCGCCCATGGCCGCGTACGCGATGAAGCCGCCTTTGAGGACCACGTGCGGCCGGATGCCAAAGAACTTCGGCTCCCACAGGACGAGGTCGGCGAGCTTGCCGACCTCAACGGACCCGATCTCGGCGTCGATGCCGTGCGCGATCGCCGGGTTGATGGTGTATTTGGCGACATAGCGACGAGCCCGCAGATTGTCGGCCGCGCCATCGCCCGGCAACGACCCGCGACGGCGTTTCATCGCGTGCGCGGTCTGCCACGTACGAATGATCACCTCACCGATCCGGCCCATCGCCTGTGAATCCGAACTGATCATGGAGATCGCGCCGAGGTCGTGCAGGATGTCCTCGGCCGCGATGGTGGTCGGCCGGATCCGGCTCTCGGCGAAGGCCAGGTCCTCTGGAACCGACGGGTTCAGATGGTGGCAGACGATCAGCATGTCCAGATGTTCGTCGATCGTGTTCACCGTGTGCGGCCGGGTCGGGTTCGTCGACGACGGCAGGATATTTGGCAGTGACACCACCGAAATGATGTCCGGCGCGTGCCCGCCGCCGGCGCCTTCGGTGTGGTACGCGTTGATGGACCGGCCGCCGATCGCGTCCACAGTGGACTCGACGAAACCGGCCTCGTTCAAGGTGTCGGTGTGGATGGCGACCTGTACGCCCGACTCGTCCGCCACCGTCAGACAGGCGTCGATCGCGGCCGGCGTGGTGCCCCAGTCCTCGTGCAGCTTGAAACCGCCGGCACCGGCCCGCAACTGCTCCCGCAAAGCGTCCTTGCGGACGGTGTTTCCCTTGCCCAGCAACAGGACATTGACCGGCTGGTCGTCCATCGCGGCCAGCATCCGGCGCAAGTTCCACGCGCCCGGCGTGACAGTGGTCGCCTTCGTACCCTCCGCCGGCCCGGTGCCGCCGCCGATCAGCGTCGTCAGGCCGGCGGCCAGCGCGGTGTCGGTCAGCTGCGGACAAATGAAGTGCACGTGGCAGTCGATGCCGCCGGCGGTGAGGATCTTTCCGTTGCCAGCCAGCACTTCGGTGCTCGGACCGATCACCAACGCCGGATCGACGCCGTCCATGATGTCCGGGTTCCCGGCCTTCCCGATCCCGACGATCCGGCCGTCCCTTACCCCGATGTCGGCCTTCACCACGCCCCAATGATCGAGGATGACCGCACCAGTGATCACCAGGTCAGGCGCGCCCTCGGCGCGGGTCGCCAGGCCCTGGCCCATCGACTCGCGGATCACCTTGCCGCCTCCGAACAGCACCTCGTCGCCGGACCCGGCCAGGCCCTGGCTCGCGTCCCGGGTGACCTCGATCAGCAGGTTCGTGTCGGCCAGCCGGATGCGGTCTCCGGTGGTCGGCCCGAACAGCTCGGCATAGCGGTCCCGGCTGATCGTCATCGGCCCTCGTCCAGGTCGGCTATCGCGTTTACTTGCAGCCCGGGCACCTGACGCGCACCGGTGAACGGTACGAGCCGTACCTCACGTTCGATGCCCGGCTCGAACCGTACGGACGTGCCGGCCGGCACATCCAGCCGATGCCCCCAGGCCGCTTCACGGTCGAAATCCAGCGCGCTGTTGGTCACCGCGAAGTGAAAGTGCGACCCGACCTGCACCGGCCGGTCGCCGCGGTTCACCACCTCGAGCGTCACCCGCTGCCGGCCCGGGTTCAGCTCGACCGGCGCCTCGCCGGTCAGGACCTCGCCGGGGATCACGGGATCGGGTTGTGCACGGTCACCAGCTTCGTCCCGTCCACGAACGTCGCCTCCACCTGCACCGCGTCGATCATCTCCGGAACCCCGTCCATGACCTCGCGCCTACTCAGCACGGTCCGGCCGGACTCCACCAGCTCGACGACCGTACGGCCATCCCGGGCGCCCTCCAGCACGTGATCGGTGATGAGCGCCACGGCTTCCGGGTAGTTCAGCGTCAGCCCACGCTCGTACCGCTTCCTGGCCACGTCCGCGGCCAGGTGAATGAGCAGCTTGTCGCGCTCCTGCGGGCTCAAATGCACTGAACAGTCCTATCACCAGGTCGTTTCGGCAGGGTTACGCACCTCACGCCGGGGCGTACGACCAACCGCTCCAGGTCCGCACCTGAGCGGCGATCAGCGGTCCGGCCGGCGGGTGCTCCACGTACTGCTCGTACTTCGCCTGCAGGAGCGCCAGGACGTCGGCGGCGACCTCATCCCGTACGACCGCACGACAGTCGGCCCGCGCCCACCACAGTCGAGTCCAGTCGTCCTCGTACACGTCCACCAGGAAAGACACCTGATCATTGGCGGCGATGTTGGCCAGCCGGCGCAGCGAACGAGTCGACTTGGGCTTGTGATCGACCGTCACATAAATGAGGTCAGTGGGGGAGACCGCGAACGTCACTGGTACGACCAACGGCCGCCCGCCGGCGTCGACAGTGGCCAGCCTGGCGACCCTCGCGGCGGTGAAGCGGTGCCGGGACTCGGCGGCGGTCAGGCGCATTCGCCCACCGTAGGCGCCCTGCGGCGGGGACCGCGCCGGTGCCGGCGGTAGGCTGGGCACGTGGTCGGCAACTCGGTCTTCACCGTGCCCAACCTGCTTAGTTTCATCCGGCTGCTCGGCATCCCCGTTTTCCTCTATCTGGTGCTGGTTCCCAGCGAGCATCAGGTGACGGACCTGATTGCTATTGGCGTCCTGGTGGCGAGCGGGATCTCGGACTATCTGGACGGCTATCTGGCCAGGAAGTGGAACCAGGTCAGCCGGATCGGGCAGCTCCTCGATCCGCTGGCGGACGCGCTCTACATCATCTCCACGGTGTTCGCGCTCACCTACCGGGAGATCATCCCGCTCTGGCTGGCGATCCTGCTGGTGGCCCGGGAGGGACTGCTCTTCCCGCTGCTGCCGGTGCTGCGCCACCATGGGTACGGCGTGCTGCCGGTGCACTTCCTCGGCAAGGCCGCCACCTTCGTGCTGATGTACGGCTTCCCGCTGCTGCTGTTGTCCGCCCAGCCTGGTGCCGCCGGCGCGGTGGCCGGCCCGATAGCGTGGGCGTTCACGATCTGGGGGGCGTGCCTCTACTACTGGGCTTTCGGCCTCTACGTGGTGCAGACGGTGACGGTGGTCCGGCAGGCCAGGAGGGTGCACGGGTGATGGCGGGGCCGACCGGGAACCCGCGGCGGAAGTGGCCGTGGACGCGGGAGCGTTTCTCGCCGGGCGCCGCGATGCTCACCGACCTGCTCAACAACCACCTCGACGGCGGCTATTCGGCGGCCGCGAGGCGTCGCGCCGAGGTAGGCCCACCGACTGGTGCGCAGCTCAACCGGCGCCGGGCGGCCAGCGTGCTGGCCGCGATCGTCGTCGGGTTGGTGCTGGTCACCGCGTACAACGAGACGGTGGCGAACGCGCCGCAGACGACTCGTACGCGACAGGGCCTGCTCAGCGACATCCGCCAGGGCACCGCCTCCACCCAGCAGCTCGACCGGCAGGCCCAGGCGTTGCGCCAGCAGGTCAGCGCGGACCGCAGCTCCCGGCTGTCCACCGACAACACGGGCGCCGCGGTGGCCGCGCGGCTCAAACAGCTCGAGTTGACGACCGGCCTGGCCGCCGCGACGGGGCCGGGCGTGATCGTCAGCGTCGCCGACGGCCCGACACCGAAGAACCCGACGCCTGGCGCGCCGACGCTGTGGCGGGTGCAGGACACCGACCTGCAGGGCGTGGTAAACGCGCTCTGGGCACTCGGAGCCGAAGCGATCTCGGTGAACGGGGAGCGACTGTCGCCGTTGTCCACCATCCGATCCGCGGGCGGCGCGATCCTGGTCGACTTCGAGCCGGTCAGCAGTCCGTACGAGGTGAAGGCCATCGGTGACCCGAAAGCACTGCCGACGGCGTACGCGCAGAGCCTGTCGGCGGTGCAGCTGCGGGCGTACAACAAGGACTACGGCATCAAGCTGACGATCACCGCGGCGGATTCGATGGCGCTGCCGGCCGCCGCCACCCCGAACCTGCGGTTCGCCAAGCCGCCGGGCAGCACCCTGAGCGGGCCAGCGAGCCCTCAACCCAGCGACGCCAGCTCCGGGTCTGGTACCAGTGAGACCACTGGGACTCCGAAGCCGCATCCGAGCAAGCCCGTAGGCTCCCGGTCAGGAGGTGGCGACAGGTGATTGCCGCGATTGGTCTGGTGATCGGCATCGTGCTCGGGGTGGTTCTGCATCCCACCGTGCCGGCGCCGCTCCAGCCGTACTTGCCGATCGCGGTGGTGGCCGCGCTGGACGCGGTCTTCGGCGGCATCCGGGCCCGGCTGGACGGCATCTTCGACGACAAGGTCTTCGTGGTGTCCTTCGTGTCGAATGTGCTGGTCGCGGCGCTCATCGTCTACCTCGGCGACAAGCTCGGGGTGGGCGGCCAGCTCTCCACTGGCGTGGTGGTCGTGCTGGGGATCCGCATCTTCGGCAACGCGGCGGCGATCCGCCGGCACCTGTTCCGGGCGTGAGGACACCGCGACGATGACCGACCCCGCATCCGGCACCCCAGAGCCCGGGAAAGCAGACGGGACCGCTGTCCCCGACAAGCCCGTCGCGCCCGACGAACCCACCATGCGGATCGACCTGCCCACCAGCAGCCATCTCAGCGGCTATCACGAGGCACGGCCGGAGCTGCCGCGGGAATCCGTCGATCCAGACCTGACCGAGCGCATCGACCTGCCGGCCGCGGCGCAGGTGTCACCGGCCAGGCCTACGGCCGCCCCGGTCTCGCCGGCGAGCACCGCGGAGCGTACGACGACCGACAGCGATCTCACCGAGCGGATCGCGCTGCCTGTCGACGCTGCGCAAACAGCCACCGAAACAGCCGCAGAGCCTGCGAAAGAGGAATCCCAGCCGGCGGCCAGTACGCAGACAGTGGCGCCTACCGACGAGCCGACCGAGCTGTTGGACGCGCCCAAGCGGGCCGGCGCGCCCGCGTCCGCGAGAGAGCGGCTCAGCCGGTTGCGGCGATCACGCGCGGGTGCCGTCATCGGCGTGCTGGCCGCCTTGCTCGGCTTCGGCATCGTCGTACAGGCCCACAGCACCGAGACCAACACCGCGCTGCCGGCCGCCCGCCAGGAGGACCTGGTGCGGATCCTGGACGACCTGGACGCCCAGCAGGACCGGCTGCGTGGCGAGATCGGACAACTGCAGACCACCCGTACGCAGCTGTCGTCCGGCACGGCCGGCAGCGACGCGGCGCTGGCCGAGGCCCGCCGGCGCACCCAGACCCTGGGCCTGCTGGCCGGAACCGTCCCGGCCACCGGCCCTGGCCTGCTCATCACCATCACCGATCCGCGCGGCCTACTGTCCGCCGAGGTGGTCCTAGACGCGGTCGAAGAGCTGCGCGGCGCCGGGGCTGAGGCAATGCAGATCAACGGCACCGGAGGCCAGTCCGTACGGATCGTGGTGTCGACGTACTTCCTGAACGGCCAGGGCACCATCAACGTGTCCGGAAAGACCCTGTCCGCGCCGTACCAACTGCTGGTGATCGGCGACTCGGCCACCCTGGACGCGGCCCTGCGGATCCCCGGTGGGGTGGTCGACACGGTGACCCAGCAGGGTGCGAAGATCGCCATCGAGCAGCGCGGGTCGGTTACCGTCTCCGCGTTGCGGCCCGCCACCAGCCCTCAGTACGCTCGCCCAACGTCATAGGTCGGCGGCACAAGTCGGCGGCATGACTGGGTGATGGTGCCGGTACGACTGAACTTGATGTGACTTGACTGATGGATCGCTGAGGGGAGCGCGGTGAGCACGTCCGCTGACACGCCGGAAGAACTGCGGTATACGTCCGAGCACGAGTGGGTGGCGGCGAGCGCCGACTGGAAGGTCGGCATCACCGCGTACGCGCAGGATTCGCTGGGTGACATCGTCTTCGTGCAGCTGCCCGAGGTCGGCGCGACTGTGCAGGCCGGTGACTCGATCGGCGAGATCGAGTCCACCAAGAGCGTGTCGGAGCTGTACGCGCCGATCGCCGGCACTGTGGCGGCTCGCAACGACGCACTTGACGAGCAGCCGGAACTGATCAACACCGACCCATACGGGCAGGGCTGGATCCTGCAGATCACCCCGTCCGATCCGGCCGCCGGTGACAGCCTGCTGGACGCGGCCGCGTACCAGCAGCTCATCGAGTCAAAGTGATCCCTGCGTTGAACCCCGATCGGGGCGATGGCTACGCTCGGTGCCGGTCGGGCCGACCGCGCTGCGTGGTCCCCGGCCACTGGCATAACGCGGTATAACTGCGAAATCGCAGCTGTGGAATTCTGGAAACACGACCGACGCTCGAATCGGGGAGGCGATCGTCTTGACGGGCACCGCTCAGTCGGCTCCGCGGGACGCTTGGCACCGACCGCAGGGTTGGTGACCCGATGAGCGATGACGACAAGCAGGAAGAGGGGCCCGGTGACCGTGAGGGCGATCGTGGCAAGCGACAAGATGGGCCTGGTGACCCGATGAGCGATCGTGCCGAGCGCGACCTTTCCTCGACCCAGATTTTCGGCGCCATCGAGGATGTGCCGGACGCCGAAGCGGTCGAGTCGACCGGTGACCTGGGCGCCCGGCTCGCCGAGCAGTTGCCGCCCGGATCGGCTCTGCTGGTCGTGCGCCGCGGCCCGAACGCGGGCAGCCGCTTCCTTTTGGACACCGACGTCACCACCGCCGGCCGGCATCCGGAGAGCGACATCTTCCTGGATGACGTGACGGTGTCCCGGCGGCACGCCGAGTTCCGGCGCGAGCAGGGCACTTTCAGCGTCCGCGACGTGGGCAGTCTGAACGGGACGTACGTGAACCGTGAGCGGGTCGAGCAGGCCACCCTGGCCAACTCCGACGAGGTGCAGATCGGCAAGTTCCGGCTGATCTTCCTGCTCGGACCGGCGAGCGGGGCGACGGAGGGGATCGGCTAATGAACCGGCCCGGGGCCGCTGCGTCAGCCGCGTCAGCGGACCAGCCCCGGCCGTCGATGAGCATCGGCGAGGTGCTGGAACGGCTTCGCTCGGAGTTCCCCGACATCACCATCTCCAAGCTGCGTTACCTGGAGTCCGAGGGGCTGGTCGAGCCGGAGCGTACGGCCGCCGGCTACCGGAAGTACACGCACGCCGACCTCGCGCGGCTGCGGTACGTGTTGCTGGCCCAGCGCGACTACTACATGCCGCTGAAGGTGATCCGCGAACAGTTGGACGCCCTCGACCGCGGCGAGCAGCCGGCTGGGCCAGGCCCCGGCACGCCGGTGCTGCGGGTGCCGCGCGCGTTGTCGGCGGTCGACCAGATGGCGAGGCCGGCCGGCCCGACCCGGGAGCCGGACCCCGGCCGGGACCGGGACGATCAGGCCTGGTCGGCCGCACCTGGGGAGCTGCGGATGTCGCGTACCGAGCTGCGGGAAGCCGCTGGGCTGTCCGAGGAGATGCTCAAGGAGTTGGAGCAGTTCGGGCTGATCTCGGTCCGCAACGGCTACTACGACGACGACACCCTGATGATCGCCCGGACGATCGTGGAGATGACCGGGTACGGCCTGGAGCCCCGGCACCTGCGAGCGTTCGCCACCTCGGCGCAACGCGAGGTGGGCCTGTTCGAACAGGTCGTCAGGCCGATGGGCCAGCAGCGTGGCGCCGAGTCCCGAGGGCGGGCCGAAGAGACTCTTCGCGAGCTTGCGGCGCTGTCCATCCGACTGCACGCGGCGTTGGTCCAGACCGCACTCAGGGCGACCTTCGGACCCTGACCCGATGAGCAGATTTGTCACCGTGGACAAAGCAAAATCTCTGCACAGTGCCGCGGCTGCGGCGGGCCTCGCGCATTCCGCCGCGGCCAACACGTGGTTACGGTACGCATCGGTGCCACAGGCGTGTAGGTTCGAAGATGGCAGCATGATGATGGCCGCCGACGATCGGTGTGCCCAAGAAGGCCTGCGGCCGTACGCGTCAGACGGAGGCGACTGGTGAACGAGTTGCACGTAGTCGGCGTGCGGGTGGAACTTCCGAACAACACGCCGATTCTGCTGCTCAAGGAGACCAGTGGCGAGCGGTATCTGCCGATTTGGATCGGCGCCGTGGAAGCCACCGCGATCGCCTTCGAACAGCAGGGCGTCAAGCTCTCCCGACCGCTGACCCACGACCTGTTGCGCGATGTCCTGGTGGCCCTGGACTCGCCGCTGCAGCGGGTGGAGATCACCGAGGTCAAGGAGAACATCTTCTACGCGGACCTGGTGTTGCGCGACAACATCCGGGTGAGCGCGCGGCCCTCGGATGCGATCGCGCTGGCGCTGCGGGTCAGCGCGCCGATCTCGTGTGCCGCCGAGGTGCTGGACTCGGCCGGGATCATCATCCCGGATGAGCAGGAGGACGAGGTGGAGAAGTTCCGGGAGTTCCTGGACAACATCTCCCCGGATGACTTCGCCGGCTCATAGGGCGTAGTCTCAAAAGCCGCTAATCGGTCACCCTGGACGAGATTCAGGGTGAAGTTGAGGTAGAGACTTCGACACGCCGAGGCCGTGCGTTGACCCGGCGTGTCCCGCCTCATACGGTCAGGGGAGTCGAAGAGCTTCGGCACTTCGGGCGCTTCGCTCCGGGATTGGCTCGGGGCAAGGCACGGTCCCACCAGCGGAGGTCGTCAGTGGACGAGCAGGGCAGCACGGGCGGATCGGATCGACCGTCAGACGCCCGCCCGGGATGGACTTCCGGACCAGTGCCGGTCAGCGCCGGCCCGGTAGATGACGGGCAAGGGGTGCTGTTCGTCGCGGAGCCCGCCGACACCTCCGACAAGGAGCAGATCGGCTATCGCGGCCCGACCGCCTGCTCGGCCGCCCACATCACGTACCGACAGCTCGACTACTGGGCCCGCACCGGCTTGGTGCAGCCGAGCATCCGATCGGCCGCCGGCTCTGGATCCCAGCGTTTGTACGGCTTCCGAGACATCCTGGTCCTCAAGATCGTCAAGCGCCTCCTGGACGCCGGCGTCTCGTTGCAGAACATTCGGCTCGCGGTCGACCAGCTGCGCTCGCGCGGAACCGGTGACCTCGCCAAGATCACCCTGATCTCGGACGGCACCACCGTGTACGAGTGCCGCTCACCCGAAGAGGTCGTCGACCTCCTGCAGGGCGGCCAAGGCGTCTTCGGCATCGCCGTCTCCGGCGCCTTCCGCGAAGTCGAGGGCGAGCTCGCCCACCTGCCCGGCGAACGCGCCGACGGCGGCGTCGAGGTCGAGCCCGCTGTGCCTGATGAGCTTTCGGCGCGGCGCGCCCGCCGCATCGGCTAGCCGGGCGCGGGGCTTACTGACGTTCGCGACGGTGAGCATGTGACGTGCGTGTGGCCAGCACGCGACGGCGAGGTGGCGCTGGTAGCGTTGCGCTTGTTGCCGACCCCATGCGGGAGAGTCCTCGAACAGCCAGTTCGGGGCGCCGAAGGAGCAATTCTCCCCGGAACCTCTCAGGCCAACGGACCGTGTGGGTGAGACACCTCTGGAAAGCAGGCGCCTCGCGCGTCTCACCGACGGTGCAAGTCCGTGCGCGTACGGGCGAAGCTCTCAGGTCTCCATGACAGAGGGGGAGGAAGGCCCGCGGGCCAGCAAGACCGCTGCCCGCCCGTCCCACCTCCGGAGTCGACGATGACCGACCGCCCCACTCTCGACGACCTGTCCGCGGGCGTTCCGTTCGCCAACCGGCACATCGGCCTCGCTGCTGTGGATCAGGCCAAGATGCTGTCCACTCTCGGGTACGCGTCGGTGGACGCGCTGCTGTCCGCGGCCGTGCCGGCCAGCATCTGGCTGGACGAGGCGTTGAACCTGCCGGCCGCCGGCACCGAGGCCGGCGTCACCGCTGAGCTGCGGGAGTACGCGGCGCGGAACCGGCCGATGGCGCAGATGATCGGCCTCGGCTACTACGACACCGTGACACCGCCGGTGATCCGCCGGAACGTGCTGGAAAACCCGTCCTGGTACACGGCGTACACGCCGTACCAGCCGGAGATCAGCCAAGGTCGCCTCGAGGCGCTGCTGACCTTCCAGACCATGATCGAGGACCTGACCGGGCTTCCCATCGCGAACGCCAGCCTGCTGGACGAGTCGACCGCGGCGGCCGAGGCGATGACGCTGTGCCGGCGCGCCTCGAAGGCACCCAAAGAGGCGGCTTTCCTTGTCGACAAAGATGTTCTGCCGCAGACGCGGGCAGTGGTCGGCACTCGCGCTGACGGCCTTGGCATCTCGGTGGTGGACGCCGACCTGAGCCAGGGCCTGCCGGACGGCCATTTCTTCGGTGTCCTCCTGCAGTATCCGGGCGCCTCCGGGGTCGTCCGCGACTTCGAGGCCATCACGGCCACAGCGCACGAGCGTGGCGCGTTGGTGGCGATGGCCGCCGACCTGCTCGGGCTGACGCTGCTGCGGTCGCCGGGGGAGACCGGCGCGGACATAGCGGTCGGTACGTCCCAGCGGTTCGGGGTGCCACTGATGTACGGCGGCCCGCACGCCGGCTACATGTCTGTGCGGGACGGTCTGCAGCGGATGCTGCCTGGCCGGCTGGTCGGAGTGAGCAAGGACGTGGATGGCGGCCCCGCCTACCGGCTCGCGTTGCAGACCCGTGAGCAGCACATTCGCCGGGAAAAGGCGACCAGCAACATTTGCACGGCCCAGGTCCTGCTGGCGGTGATCGCCGCGTTCTACGCGACCTGGCACGGACCGGAGGGGCTGCGGCTGATCGCCGAGCGCACCCACCGGTACGCGGCGGTCCTCGCGGCCGGACTGCGGGCCGCCGGGTTCACCGTCGTTCACGAGTCCTTCTTCGACACCATCCAGGTGCGTACGCCCGAGGCCGCCCGGATCGTGGCCGCGGCGGCCGACCGGGGCATCAACCTGCGACTCGCCGGCGACGACCTCATCGGCATCGCCTGCGACGAGACGACCACCGCCGACCGGCTCCGGGAGGTGTGGGCGGCGTTCGGAGTGTCCGATGTGGACATCGAGGCGCTGGACACCGCGACCGCGGACGGCCTGCCAGAGCACCTGCTGCGCACGTCGTCGTACCTGCGGCACGACGTTTTCCACCAGCACCGCTCGGAAACGTCGATGATGCGCTACCTGCGGGGACTCGCCGCCAAGGACTACGGCCTCGACCGTGGCATGATCCCGCTCGGTTCCTGCACGATGAAGTTGAACGCGGCGGCCGAGATGGAGCCGATCAGTTGGCCGGAGTTCGCCGGCATCCACCCGTTCGTGCCGCCGGAGCAGGCCCGCGGGTACGCGGCGCTGATCGACGACCTGGAAACGTGGCTGGCGGAGGCGACCGGGTACGACGCGGTCAGCCTGCAACCAAACGCCGGCGCCCAAGGTGAGTTGGCTGGTCTGCTGGCGATTCGCGCGTACCATGACGCCAACGGCGGCACCCATCGCGATGTGTGCCTGATCCCGTCCTCCGCGCACGGAACCAACGCGGCGAGTGCGGTGATGGCCGGCATGAAGGTCGTGGTGGTCCGCTGCGACGATGACGGCAACGTCGACCTGGACCACCTTCGTACGACGTTGGACCAGCACCGGGACGATGTCGCGGCGCTGATGATCACCTACCCGTCGACCCACGGCGTGTACGAGGCGACCGTCGCGGACGTGTGTGCGGCGGTGCACGATGCCGGCGGGCAGGTGTACGTCGACGGAGCGAACCTGAACGCGTTGCTCGGGGTGGCCAAGCCCGGCCGGTTCGGCGGCGACGTCTCGCACCTGAACCTGCATAAGACCTTCTGCATCCCGCACGGCGGCGGCGGTCCCGGCGTCGGTCCGGTGGCGGCCCGCGAGCACCTGGCGCCGTATCTGCCGGGCCACCCGATCGAGCCGCGGCCGGGTGCCGACACGGTCGGTCCGGTGGCGGCGGCACCGTACGGGTCGGCGGGCATTTTGCCGATTTCCTGGGCCTATTTGCGGCTGATGGGCCCGGACGGCCTGCGCAACGCGACCGGCAGCGCGGTGCTCGCGGCCAACTACCTGGCCCGCCGGCTCTCCGCGCACTACCCGGTGCTCTACACCGGCGCGGGCGGGCTGGTGGCGCACGAGTGCATCCTGGACCTGCGGCCGATCACGAAGACGACCGGCGTGACCGTGGACGACGTGGCGAAGCGGCTGATCGACTACGGCTTCCACGCGCCGACGATGTCGTTCCCGGTGGCCGGCACGCTGATGGTGGAGCCCACCGAGTCGGAGAACCTGGGCGAGCTGGATCGGTTCGTGGCGGCGATGATCGCGATCCGTGCGGAGATCGACCGGGTCGGCGCGGGCCACTGGCCGGCGGACGACAACCCGCTGGGGAACGCGCCACACACGGCCGCGACGCTGGCTGAGGACTGGACCCACCCGTACGACCGGCAGCGAGCGGTCTTCCCGCCCGGGGTCACCGCGGCGACGAAGTACTGGCCGCCGGTGCGCCGGATCGATGGTGCCTACGGAGATCGAAACCTGGTTTGCTCATGCCCGCCGCCGGAGGACTTCGCCTAGCTCGGTAGCACTAGCCAAAGCGGCGGCCGGTCGACTGCCTGTCCTGCTTTGGGGACAGGCGATCGACGGGTACGGCGTGGTGCTCGGTCAGGCCGCGGAGTGCATCGCCGGGCGGGGGCACGGGGCAATCGCGCTTCCGTCCGGCAGGATCTCACCGCAGTCAGCGAACAGGATCACGCCGTTGCACAGAAGACT
The DNA here is from genome assembly GCF_039530045.1 of Fodinicola feengrottensis. Taxonomy (NCBI): domain Bacteria; kingdom Bacillati; phylum Actinomycetota; class Actinomycetes; order Mycobacteriales; genus Fodinicola; species Fodinicola feengrottensis. The sequence goes on from NZ_BAAANY010000020.1 coordinate 63,748, forward strand.
CCAGCCCTGCTCGGGATGCGCGGCGACAACGTGGGCCGCGTCGTGGTCCGAAGCCTGAGCGTCGGGGCAGGTGGGTTGGTGCAAACACATGGTGTGTCTCCGCTGGCGAGTATTCCGGTGTGTGGTTGTGCTCACATTATGATCCCACGCTGCAAGCCCTTGCAGGCGACTTCGGCACACCCTGTGGATAAAAATTTCGCGATTGGGCATCTAAACGTTATCTGCCGCCCATCCGGCCTACCAGCGGTGACAGATCCATAACAGGTTGCACGGGGTCGGACCAGCAGTTGCGCTCCCGGGCAACTGATTCGTTCCCCTCATGCGCGTGGCGAGTTCGTGATATGCGCCGCGAGAGCGACCAGGCCGTCCGCGATGTCCTGTTCGGACGGCGCGTTCTCCGGGTCGATCAACCACTGCATCAACAACCCGGACATCAGAGCCAGCTGGATGCTGCCGACCGTACGCGCGGTCTGCCCGTCCAGTGTCTCCTCCGGAACGCCGAGCAACTTGGACGCGAAGCCGGTGCGGCTCATCTGCATACCCATCTGAACCAGCTCCTTGATCTTCGGGGTGTGCTCGGCCTGGACACCGGCCTCGATGGTCGCCAGCCAGAGCTCCCGACTGCGGCCGAAGGACGCGATCGCTTCTCGCCAGAACGCCTCGTACCGCTCACGGGGGCTCGCGTCCGGATCGACGCCGGCCGCGGTGGCCTTCTCGACCTCGTCGCCCCATTCCTCCATGGCCAGCATGAACGCCTCGGTCAGCAGCGCGTCGCGGGATCCGAAGTGGTATCCGATGGCCGCGTGGTTGACGCCGGCGGCGGTGGCGATGTCCCGCACTGTCGTACGAGCCCACCCTCTGTCTTTGAGGCACGCCAGCGCACCGGCGAGCAAATCTTCTCTGTTTCCCATGCTCAGGAGCCTACCCGATGTTTGCTCCAAATGGTTTATCCAAATGGATTGACCAGATGGATGAACGTCTTGTACGGTTACCCCAGCACCGAAAACCACCACCTCCTCAAGGAGTAGTCATGAACCGTTCCGTCCTGATCTCCGGCGCTGGCATCGGCGGCCCCACCCTCGCGTTCTGGCTGGCCCGGTACGGCTACGCCGTCACCGTCGTCGAGCAGGCCTCCCAGCTGCGGGCCAGCGGCTCCGCGGTCGACTTCCGCGGCGACCAGCTGGCCCTGCTGGAGCGGATGGGGATCCTCGACGACCTGCGTGCCTGCGAGAGCCACATGGGCGACCTGAAGATCGTCGACGGCACCGGCAAGCACGTCTCAACGCTGCCGGCGATGCTCTTCAGCGGTGAGCTGGAGATCGACCGCGGCGACCTCGCGCAGATCCTCTACCACCACACCAAGGACCACACCGAATACGTCTTCGGTGACCGGATCACCGCACTGACCCAGCACGAGCACGGCGTGGACGTGACCTTCGAGCGGTCGGCACCGCGGACGTTCGGGCTGGTCATCGGCGCGGACGGGCTGCACTCGGCGGTACGCCGGCTGGCGTTCGGCGACGAGGCGCAGTTCAAGACCGACCTCGGCTACTACGCGGCCTCGTTCTCGGTCCCGAACACCTTCGGCCTTGACCACAGTGGCTGGATCTACAACGAGCCGAACCGCTACGTGAACCTCAGTAGTGGCCGGGACACCCGCCGGGCGATCGCCACCTTCGTGTTCGGCACCGAGCCGGTCGCGTACAACCGGCGCGACCCTCAGCAGCAGATGCGGATCGTGGCCGAGCACTACAGCGGGGCCGGCTGGATGGTTCCGCAGCTGCTGGCGGCGATGGGCAACGCGACCGACCTCTACTTCGACTCGCTCAGCCAGATCAAGCTGGAGAGCTGGTCCCGTGGCCGGGTGGCCGTGCTGGGTGACGCCGCCTGGTCCGCCGGCCCCGGCGGTAACGGCACCGGTCACGCGATGCTCGGCGCGTACACGCTGGCCGGCGAGCTGGCCGCGGCCGGCGGTGACTTCCAGGCGGGATTCGCCCGCTACGAGGAGATCATGCGGCCGATCATGGACAAGTCCCAGAAGTTCGCGGCCGGCGCCGGCAAGTTCCTGGTGCCGCCCACCGACGGCAAGATCCGCTCGCGCAACCGCACGTACCGGATCCTGTCCTCGAAGCTGATGACCGGCGTCTTCACCAAGATGGCGAAGAAGAACGCTGACACCGGCGACCTGAAGGACTACTCGGTCTCGGCCGCCGCATGACCTTCAGGAGTTCGACGTTTCCGCCGCGGGCAGGTTGCCAGCGGCGGAAACGTCGTGCCGCCAGAGGATTGCTGTTAGGTGCTGCTGCCGAACAGAGCGGTCAGCAACACCGTGTCGATGGAGTTGGGATCCAGCGAGGTGTATTCGCGGCCACCGGTCGCGGTCGAGATGTCCTTCAACGCAGTCGAGTCCGCGTCCCGGCCGTACGCGATGGTGATGATCTCGACCGGCCGCGAGGAGTCCGCGACGGACCGCAGTTGGGTCAGCAGCTGGGACTTGGTGAGGTCGCTGGTGGTCGCCTCGTTCTTGCCGTCGGTCAGCAGCAGCACCAGGTTGACGCGGTTCGGCTGGTACGCGGCCTGGGCGGCTTTGTAAGCGGCCAGCGCGGTGTTGTAGAGACCCGTCCCACCCTTGGCGGTGAGGCCTTTCAGAGCGGTGGTGACCGCCGCCCGGCGGGTGTCGCCGCCGACGCTGGCGGTGATCGGGCCGATCGGTACGAGCTCCTTGTAATCGGTGCTGTCCGTACGTTGCGTGGAGAACTCCCAGAGCCCGAGCTCGCTCTGGTCGTTGAAGAGGCCGACCGCGTGCTCGGCCGCCTGTTCGGCGAGCTGGAGCTTGCTGCCCTGCCCGCCGGGCGCGTTGTCCGCCATCGAGCCGGACGCGTCGACCACCGCCAGCGCGTTGACCGTTCGTCGCAGCGCCGTCCAGGTGACCACGGTCCGGGTGATCGAGTCCGGCAGCAACGCCATCCGGGCGGACACCGCGATCTTGGGCTGAAAGCCGCGGGCCTCGGTCAGCTGCGGGCTGGCGGACCGGTCTGGCCCGCGAAAGGCCGCGTCGGCGTACGCCTTGTGGCCGACCGGGCCCTGCACGAAGCTCAGGAACGCGGCGGCAATCTGCTTCTGCTTCGCACCCACCCAGGGCGCGTTCAGGACCAGATAGGGAAAGTCCGCGTCAGCCGTGCCGCTCTTGGGGTAGACCGCGACCAACGGGACCTGCGGGCTGGTCTGGTTGTAGTCCGAGACGTCCCGCTCCAGCGCCGGAAACGCTGACACGTATTGCAGCGCCTTGCCCTGCGTGTCGGCCATCTGCAGCGCACCGAACATCGAGTCGCTGTCCGGGGTGTAGCGGGTGACCTCCTTGGCGAGGTCGCTGGTGTGGTTCAGCTCGTCCTGGCTGATCTGCTCGTCGTCGTTGTAGTCGGTGATCGCGAGCAGTGCCTCCAGCCCGGCGGTCGACTTGGTCGGGTCGGTCATGCCGATCTGGAAGTTGCCCCACTCCGGGTGCTTGAAGTCTTTCCAGCTGTGGCTGCCGGTGAAGGTGGTGACCAGGCTGCGCCAGTCGATCGGCGCGTTTGGCCAGCCCAGCGACAGCGCCATCGGCCGGGGCATCGCGATGACCACCGGCGACCGGGCGATGCTCGGCTGCAGAGTGGGAAACATCGAGTACGCCTCGGGGCGGGCCTGCGCGACCCGGATCCAGGTCGAGGAGTCCGGCGCCCACACGTCCGGGCGAGGGCCGTCCCGCTTGGGATCCCAGGTCGGACTGAGCGTGCCAGCCACGTCCCCGGACTTGGTGGAGGCCACCGAGACGGCCGCGCAAGAACCACCGATCTCCGGGTTCTTCTGGGTCCACTGCTGGGCCAGCGACGACAGGATCTTGGCGTGGTCCGGGTCCGCGACCACGCTTAACGTGGTCGGCGCACCCTTGCAGCCCTGTTGGGCCAGCCACGCGTACCCGGCGGTGACTCCGGACAGCAAAAGGACGGCTACCGCGGAGATGACGATCCACGGAGCGATGGCCAACCGATAACGGCGAGCCTTGCGGCGGCGGTGCGATTGCACCGAGGAGGCCTGGCGGCGTCCGGGCATACAGCCTCGCCGGACTAACGCGGGAGCGGTGGGAAGGTGCTCACGTTGGCGGAGTGTACGCCGTGCGGTTGCGCCCTTTACTGGCCGCACAGGGTCAATCGGGACGGCCGACGCGAGACCGAGACAGGCTGGCAGCGGGCCGTCACAGGGTGCAGTTGAGCGGACAGGCTCTACGTTGAATGGGTGAACGAGTCACCCGAACCCGGCGCCGCCATCCACCCGGAGCATCCCTTCGCCGCGCCGGCGGACGCCCGGGACCCGGCTCGCCAGCTGCGTGGGCGGCTGGTCGCGCCGGTGACGGTGTGGACCGCCGGTAGCGGTTCGGCGGCGGCCGGCCTGACGGTGTCGTCGATGCTGATGGCCGGCGGCGAGCCGCCGACGGTGTGCGGGCTGCTGGACCCGGACAGTGATTTGGCCGAGGCGGTCGGCGACAGCGGGCAGGCGGTGATCAACGTGCTGCGGTGGCCGCACCGTACGATTGCCGATGTCTTCGCCGGGCTCCATCCGTCTCCGGGTGGGCCGTTCCGGACCGGGGAGTGGTCCGCTGGGCCGGTCGGGCCGGTGCTGGCCGACGCGGCGGCGGTCGCGATCGTCACTGTGGTGGAGCAGCGGCCGATGGGCTGGAGCTCGCTGGTCACCGCGACCGTGGACGACATCCAGCTGCTGGACAGCGACGACGACGATCTGCTGGCGTACGTACGCGGTCGTTATCGAACGATCACGGCGGTCCGCGGTGGTTGAGCCCTGGGAAAGAAGGACGAGAGAGTGACAGTACGGCCGATCCGGCTGCTCGGGGACCCGGTGTTGCGGACTCCGGCGGACCCGGTGACCTCTTTCGACGCGAACCTGCGGCGGCTGATCGACGACCTGCTGGAGACGACCGACATGGACGGCCGGGCCGGGGTGGCCGCGCCGCAGATCGGGGTGTCGCTGCGGGTGTTCTCGTACAGCGTCGACGGCGACCTCGGATATGTGGTCAACCCGCGACTGGTCCGGACCGAAGGCCTCCAGGACGGCGACGAGGGCTGCCTGTCGCTGCCGGGCCTCTGGTTCCCGACCGAACGGGGCAGCGAGGCCACCGTCACCGGCGTGGACGCGGACGGGAAGCCGATCACTGTGGAAGGCGACGGCCTGATGGCCCGATGCCTGCAACACGAGACCGATCACCTGGACGGCATCGTCTACATCGACCGTCTCAAGGGTCGTACGCGCAAGTCAGCACTCCGGGCGATCCGCGAGGCCGCCGAGTAAAAATCGCTTTACTGACTGGATGGCGAGCAGGTCGGATCCGACCCCGCGCGCGGGACCGTCGCGGTGGCGCCGGGTAATCCGGTCGATCGTACGAAATGCGGGTGCGGACCAGTCGAACCGACCGCTCGCGCAGGTGCCCGAACGGGCAGCCCATAGGGCTTGACGGTCCAGCCCAGCGAGGCGTGTCCTGCTGTCGTGCACTAGCGTCAGGGCCGGCCGGTGTGGGGGCGCGGCTGGTGACGGTGCGTACGGTTGTCAGCCCCTTCTCAGCTTCGGCCGGTAGCATCCACGGATCTGACCATCCGGTAAAGCGCCGGTAAAAAGAGGAACGAAGGGGACACGTAGTCATGGCCGTTAGCCTGTCCAAGGGCGGGAACGTCTCGCTGACCAAGGAAGCCGGCGGCACCCTGACCGCCGTCATCGTCGGCCTGGGTTGGGACCTGCGCACCACCACCGGTGACGCCTTCGACCTCGACGCCAGCGCCATCGCGCTGGGCGCCGACGCCAAGGTCGTTTCCGACAAGCACTTCATCTTCTTCAACAACAAGACCAGCCCCGACGGCACCATCGAGCACACCGGTGACAACACCACCGGTGAGGGCGAGGGCGACGACGAGTCGATCAAGGTCAACCTGGCCGGCCTGCCGGCCGAGATCGAGAAGATCGTCTTCCCGGTGTCGGTCTACGACGCGGAAGCCCGCAAGCAGAACTTCGGCCAGGTCCGGAACGCCTTCATCCGGGTGGTGAACCAGGCGGACAACGCCGAGATCGCCCGCTATGACCTCACCGAGGACGCCTCCACCGAGACCGCGTTGGTCTTTGGTGAGCTCTACCGGGCCGGTGCCGAGTGGAAGTTCCGGGCAGTCGGCCAGGGCTACCAGTCCGGCCTGTCCGGCATCGCGAAGGACTTCGGCGTCAACGTCTAGTCTTTCTCTCAGCACGTACGAATGGCCCGGCCCACCTCGGTGAGCCGGGCCATTCGCTGTGCCAGGATTTGGGCACTGGGCGGACCCGGACCAAGGAGCAGATCGTGCGTGTTGTGGTGGCCGACGACCAGGCCGTCGTACGCGCCGGGCTGCGAACCGTCCTGAACGCCGCGCCCGACATCGAGGTCGTGGGAGAGGCTGCGGACGGCGTGCAAGCCGCGAAGCTAGCCGGGAAACTGCGGCCGGATGTCGTGCTCATGGACGTGCGAATGCCAGGCACGGACGGCATCGAAGGGACGCGCCTGATTCTGGCGCTCGGCGATCCGGCCATCCGCGTCCTCGTCGTGACCACATTTGACCTGGACCGGCATGTCTATGACGCGCTGCGCGCTGGCGCGTCCGGCTTCATCCTGAAGGATGTGGAGCCCGAAGACCTGCAGACCGCGGTCCGTACGGTGCACGCCGGGCACTCGTTGTTCTCGCCGTCCGTGACCAGGCGCCTGGTCGGCTCGTTCGTACCGACCGACCTCGGTCCAGACAGCGGCCCTGCCGGCACGCTCACCGCCCGCGAGCGCGAGGTTCTCGGCCTGGTCGCGACCGGAATGTCCAACGCCGAGATTGCCAACTGGCTGTTCCTGAGCGAGACGACGGTCAAGACACACGTCTCCCGGCTGCTGGGCAAGCTGGCGCTGCGGGACCGCGTCCAGCTGGTCATCTTCGCCTACGAGAACGGCCTGCTGAGTGGCGAGAACGGCGGCTGACGCTTTACCCGGGACGCGGGCCGGCGACGGGGCGCTGGCCGCGGTCGTCCTGCTGCTCGGCCTGATCGACGTAGCGGCCTCGGTCGACCCGTCGCTACCGGGCCTTCCTGGCCTGTTCGACGGCACGGCCGCGATCGCCGCCGGAGTGGTGACCACGTCCGCGCAGGCTGGGACCGTGCTGTTCCGACGTCGATGGCCACGGCGCGCGTACGCGCTGCTGGCGCTGGTCGCGGCTGTGCAGTTCGTCGCGATCGGGGCCTACCCGACTTATGCGTGGGCCGTGCTCGCGTTCGCGGTCGCGCGGGCGCCGGGCCGTGCGTTGGGCTGGCTCGCCGGTCCGCTTCTGGCGGCGGTCGTCGCTGGTGCGGCGCTGGTCCCGATCGCTCCCGGCGACCTGCTGACCCGCGCGGCAACCGCGGTCGCGCTTGCCCTCACGCTCGCCGTGTTCGTGCTCGTCGGCGCCCTCGCGGGGCGTTTCGCGAGGGCCGCGGCCGGACGAGCGGACTGGGAGCGGCAGCACCGCGACCAGGCTCGGCGAACCGCGGCGCTGACGGCCGAACGGGCCCGGATCGCCGAGGAAATCGGCAGCGGTGTGCTCACTGGCCTTCGCCGGCTGGTCGAGCAGTGCGAGCGGCTCGCGGATGCCGCGGACGACGACTTGCGCCGGCTGAGCGCGCAGGCTCGGGCCGTGCTGGCCGCCATGCGTCGCGTCTTAGGCATTCTGCGTGCTGACCCCGAAAGCAGGCCAGTCGAGGAGTCCGCGGACCGCTGGCGGGTGCCGCTTCCCGACCGGGCCGGGCTGGTCGCGTTGGCCGCGTTCGTGGTGCCGGCGGTCCTGCTGGGTACGCTGCCGATCCCGCACCTGGGCGTACCGTCGCTGGACCATTTGCTCGCGCTGCTCGACCTGCCGCTGCGATCGCCACTCGCGCTGCTGGCTGTGGCTGTGCAGTTCGCCGTCATCGGTTGGTGGCGAACCGCGCCGCTGCCCGCACTGCTGGTCTGGGCCACGGGCGCGTTGGCCGCCGGAGCCCTGAACGCCACGAACCTGGTGGCACTGGCCGGCTGGCTCGTCCTGGTGTGCGGCGCGGCCTCGTACGAGCGTGTCCTGCGATCGGCGGTGGTCGTCGCGATCACCGCGCCGGTCGACCTGGCCTGGTTTCCGCTCGGCGGTACCCCCAGCGCGGTCCTCGCGTACGTCGGCGTCGTGCCGCTCTGGCTAGCCGGCGTACTCATCCGACGGCACCGGCTGCAGGTCGAGCGCGACCAGCACGAACGGGCCGAGGCGCGGGATCGGGAGGCGGTCGCCCAGGAGCGGCTGCGGGTCGCCCGCGACCTGCACGATGTCGTCGCCCATCACGTCTCCGCGGTCGCCGTGCAGGCCGGCGCGGCGCGGATGGCGCCCGATCCGGACGGGCGAGCCGAGGCATTGGCGCACATCGCCGACTCCGTCGGCGGATCGCGCAAGCGCTGCCCGAGCTGACTGGCCTGACGCCTGAGCAGCACGGCGTCACGTTGGATGAGGTGGGCCTGGACCAGCTGCTCGATCCGATCCGGTCCGCCGGCCTGCCGGTCGAGGCGGAGGTCGTCGGCAAGCCGGCGGCGATCCCGGGCGACGCCGAGCTGTTCGCGCAGCGGATCATCACGGAGGCGCTCACGAACGCCCTGCGCTACGCTGGACCGTCGCCCACCCGGGTACGCGTGGAACACACTGCTGGAACGGTGTCTGTGCAGGTCAGCGACGATGGTCCAGGCGCCGGGCAGCGGTTGGCCGGTGGCGGCGCCGGGCTCGGGATCGTGGGCATGCGGGAGCGGGCCGAACTGTTGGGCGGCAGTCTGCGTGCCGGTGTCGAAGGCGCTGGCTGGACGGTCCGCGCCGACCTCCCGCGTCCGGCCGTCCTCCCTGCGAAGGACCCGGCTTAGGCGCCGATGTGGGTCGCGCCGACGACGCGGCGAGCAAGCTGCTGACCGTAGCGTCCGATGCATGCCAATCAGTGAGAATCAGCAGGTCAAACCCATAATTTCGGGACGCGGTAGGCGCCTTGCGATCATCGGCGTGGTCGCGTCCGTACTGTGCTGGCTGGCCGCGGTCGGCTGGGTCTGGCCGCAGGTCGGACCGATCGGTGTGTTGTCCGGCATCGTGCTCTCGGGAGTCGAGCTCACCGGCGTCCTCGCCGCCTTCGGCTGGGTCAGCCGATGGGCGCGGGAGCCCCGGCGCTGGCTGCTGGCGGCCCTGCTCTGGGGCGCCGGTTTCGGCGCGCTCGCGTCCATCCCGATCGAGTCCGGCGCGCAGTGGATGGTCAGGATGACTCTCGGCCAAGCGGCCGCCGACACGGCGTATCCGCTGCTCATCGCGCCGCTGACCGAGGAAGGACTGAAAGGCCTGTTCCTGGTCGGGCTGCTGATGTTCTGCCGGCGCCGCATCACCGACCTGGTCGACTGCATCACGTACGTCGGAGTGGCCGCCGTCGGCTTCGCGGCCACCGAGAACATCCTCTATCTCGGCGGGCCGGTCGGAAAGTTCCTGGCCGGACCGATGACCGCGGCGACGGTCGGGCCCTTGGTCATTCCGCTCGTCCTGCGGATGGTCTTTCTGCCGTTCATCCATCCACTGTTCACCAGCCTGGTTGCGGTCGGCGTCACGATCGCCATTACCCGCCGGAACCCGGTGGCGCGGATTTCGTGGGTGGTGCTGGGCTATCTGGCGGCCAGTCTGTGTCACGGAGTGTGGGACTGGACGGCCCTGACCAAACAGACCGCCGCACTCACGGTGCCGCTCTACCTGTGCCTCATGGTCCCGTTGTTCGTGACAATGGTCGTGGTTGTCGTCATCGCCCGGCGTCGGCAGGCCAAAACCCTCGCGGCGGAGCTGCCCCCGCTCGTCGAGACCGCCTAGATTCCAGCACGTACGAGCGGCCCGGCCCGGTTCGGCGAGCCAGGCCATCGTCGTGCGGCTACCAGCGAACGGGAAGTGCCTCGAGCAGCCGGTCGCCGAACATGTTGGTACGCCATCGCAGGTCGCCGAGGTCGACCGCCAGCTGGAGTCCGGGCAGTCGCGTGGACAGCGCGGTGAAGGCGACCTGCAGCTGCATCCGGGCCAGCGCCGCGCCGAGGCAGTGGTGGATGCCGTGGCCGAAGGCGAGGTGCTGCCGGCCCGTACGGTCAAGGTCGAAGCTGCCCGGGTCGGCGAACTGGCCGGGGTCGTGGTTGGCGGCCTGCAGCGACGGCACGATCATGTCGCCGGCCTGAATGGCCGTACCGGCGATCTCCAGGTCGGCTGCCGCGTACCGGGGCAACTCGGCCGCGCCGGACTGGAAGCGCAGCACCTCCTCGACCGCCGCCGGCACCTTGTCCGGGTGATCGCGCAGCAGGGCCAGCCGGCCGTCCTCGATCAGCTTGATGGTGCCGATGGACAGCGCGTTGGCGGTGCCGAGGTAGCCGGCCAGCAGCAGGATCAGCCCCATCATCTCCAGCTCGTGCTGGCTGAGCCGCCCGGTGTCCTCGTCTCGAACCGCGATCAGGTCGCTGAGCACGTCCTCGGTAGGTGCCCTGCGCTTGCGATCGACCAGGTCGCTGAAGTAGCCCATCAGCTGCCCGTACACCTCGCCAGCGCCGGCCGCCTCGAAATCGGCGAGCGTGATGAGCTTGTCCGACCACGTCCGGAAGGTCGCCAGCTCGTCGTCCGGCACCCCGAGCAGGGCGCCGATCACGCTGCCGGGTAGCGGAAACGCGAACGATTCCCGGAGGTCGGTGGGGGAATCCATCTCGTCAAGGAGCTGGTGGGCCAGCCGTACGGTTCGCGGCCGTAGCTCCTCGACCCGGCGGACGGTGAAGGCCTTCGCGACCAGCCGGCGCAGTCGAGTGTGTGCGGGCGGGTCCTGGAACAGGGTGCCGTTCTCGGTGCCGGCCGGCGCGCCGGGGATCCCGACGCTCATCCGCGGGTCGGCGAGCACGGACCGTACGTCGTCATATCTCGTGACCAGCCAGGCCGGCGCTCCCTGGCTGGTGGTGACGCGGCTGACCGGCGCCTGCTCGCGAAGTTTCGCGAACTCGGCTGGCGGCTCGACGGGGTTGGCGGTCGGGAACGGGTACGAAGGCGCGGACACGGTTCCTCCTGGGGCGGCTGTTGGGCGTACGCGTCGCTACGATGACTGCGGAGGCAGCAACATAGTGAATGATATACACAATGAAGAAGCATCCGAAGAGTCGGTCAGCCCGGAAGCGGCACTCGGCCGCGTCATGGAGCTGTCGTTCCTGATGGCGGCCGACATGGACGCGGGTCAGGCGAAGCTGGGGCTGACCCGGGCGAGGGCCACGATCATGTGGCAGCTGCACCACAGCGGCCCGACCACACAGCGGGCGTTGAGTGACGCGTTGAAGGTGACCCCGCGCAACATCACCGGGCTGGTGGACGCTCTCGAGGGGGGCAACTTCGTCGTACGGACCCCACATCCGACCGACCGTCGCGCGATCCTGGTGAAGCTGACGGATCACGGCGCCCAAACCGCCGCCTCGATGGAAACGGGCTGGCACGAGTTCGCCGGTCAGCTCTTCGGGCACCTGTCCGGTGCCGAGCTGGAGGCATTCCTCGGGACCCTCGACGGCGTGCTGGAGCGCCTGCGTACGGTCGTCGCCCGCTCTTTAGGGGCGTAGGCAGCTGGCTGGTAGTTCGAACCAGCGCAGATGTTCGAAGTCCTCGGAGAGACTGCCGGTGGGGAGATCGCAGTCCGGCTCACCGGCCGCATCAAGGATGCTGCGGGCATCCTCGAGATAACCCCCGAGCGCTGACTCGGGCGCGCTGCGGCGCTGGGCTGGATACCGCAGCGCCCCTGACTCGTCGTAGTGCAGCATCGACAGCCGCAACGGCGGGTCGACCGGTCCGTTCCGGTGCCGCCAAAGGCCGGTCTCCGGATCGAAGAGGTAGTCCGGCAGCAGCCGCCAACCGTCGCTCGCGACCAGGTGGACGGCCTGCACGATGTAGTCGAAGACGACGTCCGAGATGAAGTAGTTGAAGTTGACCCGTACCCAACCGGGTTTGATGCCCTCGCAGCCAATGGTGATCTCCCGCTCGAACTCGTGAGATCGGGCCAGGTCGATGCCGAGCAGCCGGTGACCGTACGGGCCGGCGCAGGAGCAGCCGCCGCGGGACTGGATGCCGAAAAGGTCGTTCAGCAGCGCGACCACGAAGTTGTGGTGGACGAACCGGCCGCTCGGGCGCTCCACGATGAACGAGACGATGGACAGCCGCTCCGCCTCGGTGTTGCCGAGGATCTCCAGGCTCGGGTTCTGCTGCCAGGACGCCACCGCGCGGCGCAGGAAGTCGTCCTCGTGGGCGCGGATGAGTTTGGTCCCGACCGCCTGTTTGAGGCCGAATACCAGGCCGGCCCTGATCGATTCGACGATCGCCGGTGTGCCGCCCTCCTCGCGCTGCACTGGGTCGTCGAGATAGCGGTGTTCCTGCGGGTTCACGTACGCCACCGTGCCGCCGCCAGGCACGTCCGGCACGCGGTTGCGCAGCAGTTCCTTGCGTACGACCAGAACTCCGGGAGTGCCCGGCCCGCCGATGAACTTGTGCGGCGAGATGAACACGGCGTCTTTGCGCGCGGCCGGGTGGGTGGGGCAGCACGGATACATCTCGATCTCGATGTAGGGCGCGGCGGCCGCGAAGTCCCAGAAGGACAGCGCGCCGTGCCGGTGCAGGATGTCGGCGACCGCGCAGGTGTTCGACACGATGCCGGTGACGTTGCTGGCGGCCGAGAACGACCCGATCTTGAGCGGCCGCTCGGCATAGCGGGACAGCTCGGCGTCCAGGTGCTCGAGGTCGATGTGGCCGTCGCTGTCCTCACGGATCTGTACGACGTCCGCGATCGACTCCCGCCAGGGCAGCTCGTTGGAGTGGTGTTCGAACGGCCCGATGAACACCACCGGCCGTTCCTGCGGCGGAATCTGGTCGATCAGGTGATAGCGGTCGTCCAGCTCGGCCGGGATCCGCAGCCCCAGCACGCCGATCAGCTTGTCGATCGCCGCCGTCGACCCGGAGCCGCAGAACATCACCACGGTCTCCCCGTCGCCGCCCACCGCGTCCGCGATGACCTGCCGGGCATCCTCGCGCAGTCGGGTGGTCTGCAACCCGGTGCCGGAGGACTCGGTGTGGGTGTTGGCGTACCGCGGCAACACTTCGTCGCGGATGAAGTCCTCGACGAAACCCAGTGCCCGCCCCGACGCGGTGTAGTCGGCGTACGTGACCCGGCGTGGCCCGTACGGGCCGTCCATGACCTCGTCGTCGCCGATCACCGCCGCCCGGATCCGCTCCAGGACAGCGGCCGGGTCCGGTGCGGTCGCGTTGCCGGTGTCCCCAGTGTCCCTGCCCCCAGTTCCCATGCCGACAGCATCGCACGTACGCCTGGCACCGCGGATCGGCTCGGAATCCGGGTGCCTCAGGTCACCGCCTTCCCCGTACTTACCGCATCGACGCGATGCGTGCGTTTGGCGCACGCATCGCGTCGATGCGGTCTGGCTAGACCCGTCGTACGACATGCAGCAGATACTCCTTGCGGTTGAGTGGGTTGTGGTCCGAGCGGGACCGACGCGGGACCTGACCACTGACCGGCTGGTATCGCTCGAACGCGCTTTCCAGGACGCCCTCGCCGCGGGTCAGGGCGGGCAGTTGTTGCTGCAGCTCGTGCACCTGGGCAGCGGGGATCTCGCCCTCCAGTACGCCCGACTGGCCGACCGCCGCCGGCAGTCTCGGGACGGCGCGGAGCCGGGCGAGAGCTGGCAGGATCGGTCCGACGGTGTCGGCCGGCAGCTCGAGCCGGAACGAGTGCATCGGCTCGTACACCGTGCTGCTGGCGTTTTCCAGCGCGGTCAGCAGAACCAACGGAGTCAGATTGCGGAAATCACCTGCGGTGCTGGACATGGACTTGTCGAAGGTGCCGTGCGAATGGCTTTGCCGTGCCAAATAGCCGGAGTGGGTCATGGTCACCATGCAGTCGGTGACCTGCCATCCGTACAGCCCCTGTAGCAGCGTTTTGTGCACGGTCTCCTCGACGGCCTTGAAAAACGAGTAGGGCATCGAGCCGAGCTCGACTCCCAGTCGAAAGCTCACACCGCCGCCGATCGGGGCGGGGTCGACCCGGAGTCCGACGGTGGCCAGGAATGGATTGGCTTCCTTGTTGATAAACTCGACGGCTCCGCCACTGCCGGCGGGTCGCTCGATACAAATCGTGGTGGTTTCCTGGAAAGCCACCTCGATGCCGTAGTCGCTGGCCAGCGTCGCCTGAATGACCTCCTTCTGCACCTCGCCGTAGAGCGAGACGAAGATTTCCTGCCGGAGATCGTCCTGTCGCAGGTCGATCAGCGGATCCTGTTCGGCCAGCTGGGCGAGCGCAACATGTAGTGCGCCTTTCTGGGCCCGACGGCTGGGAACCACCACCGTTTCCAAGGTCGGCGGCGCGAAATAGTGCTCAGAGGTCGTACGCGTGTCCCCAACCGAATCCCCGATCCGGATCTCCGTAGGGCCCCAGAGTTTGCCGATCTGCCCGGCCGCCACCCGGCCGGTGGGGATCAACGACCCGCCATCGAAAACGCTGACCGCGGTGACCTTTCCCGCTCGCTGAGGGCCAAATCGCATCTTGTCCCGGGTGCGTACCACCCCGGAGAACATCCGGACGTATGCGACCTTCTCGCCGGCGGTCCCGCGTTCGACCTTGAAAACCGTGCCGGACACCGGCCCGCAGGTGTTACTTTCGGCCGCTGGCAACAACTTCTTGATGCCTTCGGCGAGGTCAGTCACACCAGAACCGGTGATGGCGGAGCCGAAAAACACCGGATGCACCAGCGCCCGCTGGGTCTGTGCCGCCAGTGCGCGGTGCAGACTGTCGTACGACACCGCCTTTTCGTCGTTGATATAGGCAGCAAGGAAGTCTTCGTCGTGGTCCGCGAGCACCTCGACCACCTGGGACCGAAAATCAGCGTCTTCGGCGGTGTACGGCTGGAAGTCGGCAGCCGCCGTACCGATGCACCGTACCGATCCCATCGGCACCACAGAAGGTGCCAGTTTCGTCGCGATGGCCAGCAAAGTGTCGTCGTACGCGGCACCTCGGCGGTCTACTTTGTTGACGAAGATGAGCGTCGGTATCCGCAGCCGCCGCAGCGTACGCATCAGCACCCGCGTCTGCGCCTGGACGCCCTCAACGGCCGAGATCACCAGCACCGCGCCGTCGAGCACGCTCAAGACCCGCTCCACCTCGGCGATGAAATCCGGGTGCCCGGGAGTGTCGATCAGGTTAACCGTGACGTCGTCGATGGCGAAGGACACCACCGCCGACTTGATCGTGATCCCGCGCTGGCGTTCCAGCGCGAGCGAGTCGGTCTGGGTGTTGCCGTCGTCGACGCGGCCGATCTCGTCGATGACGCCGGCGGCATAGAGCAACCGCTCGGTCAGGCTGGTCTTACCAGCGTCAATGTGTGCCAGAATCCCCAAGTTCAGCGTGCTCACTACGCGTCATGTCCTCTAGATAGGTGTCAGTTCCTTTCTGGGTGGACACAACGGCAGGACGCATTCCGCTCTCCTTGGATAGATCAGCTGTTGCCGGGGAGTGAACCAGAGCCCTCCCCGGACCACAACCGAATTAGGACTTGGCGGCCGCGCGGGTACGCCCGTTGCGGCTCGCCGCCGGGGTGGCGGGCTTGGGTTCGGCGCCGAGCCCGGCGCTGCTGCGACCGAACGAGCGGCCGAGCTTGGCCATCTCCCGCTCGATCTGCGGCACCAGCTTGCGGGCCTGCGCCATGATCGGCGCGGCGCCGATCGGGCCGAGGGTGATCGGCCTGAGCTTCTCGATCAAGCCGACCGCGCGCGGCACGTACACCCGGCGGCGGCGACGCTCGATGCCATCCACGATCGCCAGCGCGCATGCGTCGACCGAGGTGGTCACGTTCAACGGCCACGGCAGCTTCTTCAGTGTCTCGTTGAAAGTGGGGAAGTCCTCTTTTTGGTCGCGGACCATGTCGGTGTCGATCCAGCTGGGGTGCACGGTGCCGACGCCAACGTGCCGATAGGCCAGTTCGAACCGCAGCGCGTTGCCGAACTGCTCGACGCCGGCCTTGGACGCGCAGTACGCGGCCATGCCCGGCATCACGGTGAAGGCGGCGGCCGACGAGATCAACGTGAAATAGCCGCGCCGGGCGGTCACCATCGGCAGGGTGGCCTTGACCGTACGGATCACGCCGATCAGGTTCACGTCGATGGTCCGTACGATCGCGTCCACCGGGTTCACCGCGACGGTGCCGTTGTTGGCGACACCCGCGTTCGCGACCACCACGTCGATGCCGCCGAAGTCGCGTACGACGTCGATGGCCATTTTCTCCATCTCCGCCTGGTTGGTCACGTCGGCGGCGTACCAGGCGTGCTCAGGGCCGAGTTCTTCGGCGAGCCGGGTGAGCAGGTCCGGCTCCAGGCCGACCAGCGCGACCCGGGCACCCCGCTCGGCGGCGAGTCGGGCGGTGGCCGCGCCGATGCCGCGGGCGGCGCCGGTGATCAAGACGGTCTTGCCGACCAAGGGACTGGTCATTGCGGGTCCTTCCGATGAGGTGAAGGGGTTCTAAGACGGCCAACGGGCGCCGTCGCGGATCCCGGAGATGCCGAACCAGACGAGTTCGGCCAGGGACCGGGCGACGGTCTCGGGGGACAGTTCGGGGTCGTGCCGACGGCGGACCGCGAGCCGCTCGCAGGCGCCGATGATGGCTTGTGCGTACGTGCCAATGACCTCCTCGGGTACGCCCGGCATGCCAGCGGCCAGCACAGCGGCGGTGTAGTCGGCTTGCTGTTGTCGTACGCGCTCGAGCTCCTCGGCGGCCGGGGCACTGGCCAGCGAGCCCTCGGCCACCAACATCGCCCAAGCGCGTTCGTGTGACTCGATGAAGTCGAAGAACACTCGGAAACCGGTGAGCAGGATGTCTTCTGGCGTACCAACCTGGGCCTGGGCCTGGACGGTCAGCCGGAGCAGCTCGGAGCGGGCCCGGGCGATGCAGGCGACCGCCAGCCCGTCTTTGGAGCCGAAGTGGTCGTAGAGCACCGGTTTGGTCACGCCAGCCTGCTCGGCGATCTCCTCCATCGTCACCGCGACAAAGCCGCGCTCGCCAAAGATCTGCTCGGCCACGTCGAGAAGCTGCTGCTCGCGATCGGCGCGGCGCATCCGGCGGCGCGGGCTGGGGGCGGTGGTTCCCGGCTGTGCTGACATCACGTTGCGTACTTTACACATAGTAGGTTACCGTCGGTAGGAAGTAGCTGGCCCATCCTCTGAGAGGACACCTGACCGTGACTCAGACACAGCGCGAGACCAGCGCGGCGGCGACCGAGACAGGGCCGCGCCGGGTGCGGGTGGCGATCGTCGGCAGCGGCTTCTCCGGCATGGGCGTGGCGATCAAGCTGCGCGAGGCGGGCATCGACGACTTCGTCATCCTGGAGCGGGGTGCGGACTTCGGCGGCACCTGGCGGGACAACACCTATCCGGGCGCGGCCTGCGATGTGCCGTCACTGCTCTATTCGTTCTCGTTCGCACCCAATCCGGACTGGAGCCACGCTTTCTCACCGCAGCCGGAGATTTTCGCGTACCTGCGGCGATGCGGCCAGCGGTACGGGCTCTACCGATTCGCCCGGTTCGACCACGAGGTGCGTGGTGCGGCCTGGGACGAGACGAGCCGGCTCTGGCGGATCGACACCTCGCAGGGGCAGTACGAGGCGAGGGTGATGATCAGCGCGGTCGGCCCGCTGTCCGAGCCGTCCCTGCCGGACATCCCGGGAATCGAGAGTTTCCAAGGAAAACTGTTCCACTCGGCGCGCTGGGACCATGAGCACGACCTGACCGGCGACCGGGTCGCGGTGATCGGGACCGGCGCGTCGTCCATCCAGTTCGTCCCGCAAATCGTCGACAAGGTGGGAAAACTGCACCTCTTCCAGCGCACCGCGCCGTGGATCATCGGGCGCTCCGAGCGCCGGCTCTCGGCGGTCGAACACAGGACGTACCAGACGTTTCCGCTGGCCCAGAAAGCGGTTCGAGCCGGCATTTACTGGAGCCGTGAGCTTTTCGTACTGGGGTTCGCGAAAAACCCGAAGCTGATGAAGGTCGCCGAGCGGCTGTCTCGCCGGCACCTGGTCAAGCAGGTGCCGGACCGGGCGCTGCGGAAGAAGCTGACCCCGTCGTACACGATGGGCTGCAAGCGCATTTTGTTGTCGAACAACTACTACCCGGCGCTGAGCCGTCCGAACGTGGACGTGGTTACCGACCGGATCGTGGAAATCCGGCCGCATTCGGTGGTCACCGCGGATGGCACCGAACGGGAGATCGACACCCTCATCCTGGGCACCGGATTCCATGTCACCGACATGCCGATGGCGCAGTGGATCACCGGCCGTGACGGTGTTCTGCTTGCGGACGCCTGGAAAGATGGCGTGCAGGCGTACAAAGGCACGTCCGTGAACGGTTTCCCGAACATGTTCATGATGATCGGGCCGAACACCGGCCTCGGGCACAACTCGATGGTCTACATGATCGAGTCGCAGCTGAACTACGTCCTGGACGCGATCAAGTACGTCAGCCGGCCAGGAGTGTCCGATGTGGACGTGAATCCGGCCGCTGAGTCGCAGTTCAACGTGGACGTACAGAAAATGCTGGAGGGCACTGTCTGGACAACTGGCGGGTGCGTCAGTTGGTACCTGGACGACAACGGCAAGAACACCACGGTGTGGCCGACGTTCACCGCTGTTTTCCGGCAGCAGACGCGGCATTTCGATTCGCAGGCGTACGAGGTGCGCTCGACGCCCGCGCTGGTGGACGCCTGACCGACCGGTTCCGGCCGCCGCGGGTGTGACAAACCTGCCCGGAACAGGACCTAAGATCCCCTGATCACCGGACCAGGGGAGTGCTGTGGCAGCGGACGAGAAGGCCGATGGCCTGCAGGCGCGGGCGTTGCGGCCGTGGAACGTGCTGGCGATCGCACTCTCGGCGATCTCGCCGACCACGTCGGTGTTCCTGGTGTACGGCTCGGGGCTGTCCGCCGCTGGCACCGGGATCGTCTGGGCTTTCCTGATCGGCGGCGTGATCGCGCTCGGCATGGCGCTCTGCTATGCGGAGGTCGGGTCGGTCTTCCCGTCGGCCGGTGGCGCGTACACGATCGTCCGGCGAGCGCTTGGGCCGGTGTGGGGCGGTATGACCGGCATCCTGTTTTTGGTGCTGGGCCTCACGTCTACCGCCTCGATCCTGGTGGCGGCGGCGACTTATCTGTCGTCACTGATCCCTGGCGGGCTGCCGGTCGGCTGGGTCGCGCTGGCGATGATGGTGCTGGTCACCGCACTGTCGGTGGGCCGGATCAGCCCGGCGAGCTGGGTCGCGGCAGCGATGCTCGGCCTGGAACTCGCGGTCATTCTGGTCTTCACCGGCTTCGCGTTCGTACACGCCGCACCGGCCAACCACCCGTTCACCGCACCCGTCATTGCCGGCGACGGGGGAGCGCTCGGCGCGGTCGGCCTGGCTGGGCTGCTGGCCGCGGTCGTACCGGCCCTGTTCGCCTTCAACGGGTACGACTGGCCGCTCTACTTCGCCGAGGAGTCGACAGGCACCCGTCGTACGCTCCCGCGAGCGGTCGTCCTGGGTGCCGGAATCGCCGTGGTGGTGGAAATCCTGGCCGTGGTGGCGGCGACGTACGCGATCGGCGATGTGGCCAAGACGGCCGCCGACGAGTCGCCGCTCTCCCTGATCGCCCACCAGGTGATGGGCCCAGTTGGCGCGACCGTACTGATCGCCGGGGTGGTGGTGGCGATGTTCGACACCGGCCTCGCGGCGAACCTGGGCTATGCCCGGATCTACTACTCGACCGCCCGCGACGGTCTGCTGCCCGGTCCGATCGGCCGGTTCTTCGGCACCGTGTCGCCGCGGTCGAAGGTGCCCGTACGCGCCTTCGCGTTCCTGTTCGTGGGCAACGCGATCCTCTGCGTCTACAGCAGCCTTAACGACCTGATCACGTTCACCGGCGTGGTCATCGTGACGATCTACCTGCTGGTGGCCGTCTCCGCGATCGTCTGCCGGATCCGCGACCGCAGCCTGGCCCGCGCGTTCAGGATGCCGCTCTGGCCGTTGCCCCCACTGATCGCCATCGCCGGTGTCGTTATCGCGCTGACGCAACAAAAGCCGCTGAACCTGGCGATCGCCCTCGGCCTCGCCCTGGTCTCGCTCATCGGCTACTTTCTCGTACGCCGTCGCCTCCCCGTTCGCCTGCCCTCCTCGAACTAGTGTCCTGGGTTCCGCGCCGGAGCCGCCGTGCCAAATCACCGAGAGGCCACTAGCGTCTGTGCATTGTGGACGTAACTGAGCCGACCGAGATCGAGACCCCGTCCGGCATCGCCGGCGTGCACTGGCAGGCGCCGCGTGGTGCGGCCGGCCTGCTGGTGCTCGGCCACGGCGCCGGCGGCGGGGTGGACGCGCGGGACATCGTCGCGGTCGCCAAGGGCGCGGTGGAGTCCGGATTCGCGGTCGCGCGGCTCACCCAGCCGTACCGGATGGCCGGCCGGAAGGCACCCGCGCCGGCGGCCCAACTGGACGCGGCGATGGCCGCCGTGGTGGCCGAGCTGGTACGAAAGCACCGGACGCTACGCGGGAAGCCGCTGATCCTCGGTGGCCGGTCCAGCGGCGCCCGGGTGGCCTGCCGGACGGCCGCGAGCGTCGGCGCCGCCGGGGTTCTCGCGCTCGCGTTTCCGTTGCATCCGCCGGGAAAGCCGGAGAAGTCGCGAGCCGAGGAGCTGCTCGGCGTGGACGTACCGGTGCTGGTCGTACAGGGGGAGCGGGACCCCTTTGGCGCACCCGACGAGTTCCGCGCGCTGAAGCTGCCGTCGACCGTACGGCTGCATGTCGCCGCAGCGGCCGACCATGGCCTCAAGGTGCCCAAAGCGCATCCGCCAGCGCTCCCGGATGTGGTCACCACGGCCACCGCTTGGCTCGCAGCGCGGCTCTGAAAACGGCCAGGAGAAACGTCACTCCCGCGACGGTTCGAAACCGGGTTAGTGTTTGCAGGACAGGCAAAGAGATTCGAGGAGGCGGCATGGATCCGGTTGTCACGGTACGACAGGGAAAACTGCGTGGCCGGTCGCACGACGGCGTGAGCGCGTTCCTGGGGATCCCGTACGCGGCACCGCCCGTTGGTCCGGCTCGTTTCCAGCTCCCCACCCCAGTGGCCAGCTGGGACGGCGTCCGCGACGCGCTGGCTTTCGGCCCGACACCACCCAAACCCGTGCTGCCGGCCAGCCCGCTCACCGGCCTGATGCTGGACCCGGTCATCGAAGGTGACGGCTGTCTCAATCTCAACGTATGGACTCCGGACCCAGGCGGGTCCGGGTTGCCGGTGATGGTCTGGATCCACGGTGGCGCATTCCGGGTCGGCTCGTCCGCGGTGCCCTCGTACGACGGGACCGCGTTCGCCCGCGACGGGATCGTCCTGGTCAGCATCAACTACCGGCTCGGGGTAGTCGGTTTTCCGGTGTTGCCGGACGCGCCGGCCAACCTCGGCCTACGCGACCAACTGGCCGCGCTCGCCTGGGTGCAGGACAACATCGCCGCGTTCGGCGGCGATCCCAGCCAGGTGACCATCTTCGGCGAGTCCGCTGGCGGCATGAGCGTGGCCAGCCTGGTGGCCGCGAAAGCCAGTGCCGGCCTGTTCCAGCGGGCGATCGCGCAGTCCGGGTCCGGGCAGATCGGGGCATCGCTGGAGGACGGCGCGAAAATCGCGGCCGAACTGGCCACCAAGCTCGGCGTCGAACCGACCGCCGCCGCGTTCGCCGAGGTCGACACCACTGCGCTGTTCGCGGCCCAGCAAGAGATCGCGCTCGAGTCCGCGGCTGACCCGAACCCGCAGCGCTGGGGTCGGTCGATCGTGGCCGCGGCGATGCCGTTCATCCCGACCATCGACGGCGATCTGCTCTCCGACCTGCCCGTCAACGCGATCGCCGGTGGTGCCGGCCGGGACGTGGACATGATGGTCGGCACGGTGACCGAGGAGATGCGGTTCTTCCTGGTCCCGACCGGCATACTCCCGGCGGTCACCCCGGAAGCCGTCGCCGGCTACCTCCGGGGCCGCGGCTGGGACGAAAGCATCGGCCAGACGTACGCGGCGAACCGACCGGACGGGTCGTCTGGTGACGTTTTGAGCGCGATCATGACCGACACCTACTTCCGAGTGCCCACCCTCCGGCTCGCCGAAGCCCGCGCGGCAATCGGCCGGCCCGCGCACGTCTACGAGTTCGGCTGGCGGACGCCGGTTCTGGAGCTCGGCGCGTGCCACGCGATCGAGCTTGGCTTCGTTTTCGACACGCTGGACACTCCGGACCTGCCCGCCGCGCAGTCCCTGACCGGCGCCGACGCACCGCAGGCGTTGGCCGGCCGTACGCATGCGGCCTGGGTCGCTTTCGGCAGGACCGGCGACCCTGGCTGGCAGCCGTACACGCCCGATGGCCGCTCGGTGATGGTCTTCGACGACCCGACCACAGAGGTCGTCGACGACCCGCGTGGCGACGAGCGCAAGGCCTGGGACGGCCTGGTCTGAGTCGGTGACTCCCGCCCTCGCGCGCCGGCTGGGCACCGGCGACGCGGTCGTCATCGGGCTCGGCTCGATGATCGGTGCGGGGGTCTTCGCCGCCTTCCCGCCGGCCGCCCGCGCAGCCGGCAGCTGGCTGTTGCTCGGCCTCCTGTTCGCGGCGGTGGTGGCGTACTGCAACGCCGTCTCGTCCGCCCAGTTGGCCGCGGCCTACCCGGTTTCCGGCGGTACGTACGTCTACGGCCGCGAACGGCTCGGCGACGGCTGGGGCTTTGCGGCCGGGTGGAGCTTCGTGATCGGCAAGACGGCCTCCTGCGCCGCGATGGCGCTGACTTTCGCCTCGTACGCGATCACCGGGCCGTGGTGGGCGCAGCGGCTGCTCGCGGTCGCCGCTGTGCTGGCGTTGACCGCCTTGAACTACCGGGGTGTCCGCAAGACCGCGGTGGTGACCCGCCTCCTGGTCGCCGGCACGCTGACCGCGCTGGCCGTCGCGGTCGGCGCGATCCTGCTCGGCGACCCGCTCTCGGTCCACTGGCAAGGGCCTCCCACCAGCGTTTACGGCGTCCTACAGGCAGCAGGGCTGCTGTTCTTCGCCTTCGCCGGCTACGCCCGGATCGCCACGATGGGGGAGGAAGTGCGGGACCCGGCCCGGACGATCCCGCGGGCCATCCCGATCGCGCTGTTCGTCACCGTCGCCGTCTATTTCGTGGTGGGTGGCACGGTTCTGGTCGCGCTCGGCCCGACCGGTCTGGCCGAGACGACGGCACCGTTGGCGGTGGCGGCCGGCGCGGTGGGGCCGGTCGTACGGGTCGGTGCGGTGGTCGGCAGTCTCGGCGCGCTGCTGGCGCTGATCGCCGGCGTCGGGCGTACCTCCCTCGCGATGGCGCGCAACGGCGACCTGCCGCGCTGGCTGTCGGCGGTCCACGGGCGCTTCCAGGTGCCACACCGCGCCGAGATCGCGCTGGCAGCTGTCGTATGCACTCTCGTGATGACCGTTGACCTGCGCGGAGTTATCGGGTTCTCGTCGTTCGGGGTGCTCATCTACTACGCCATCGCGAACGCGTCGGCTTACACCCAGCCGGCCGCGGATCGGCGTTGGCCCCGCGTGCTGAACGTGCTTGGCCTCATCGGCTGTGTCGTACTGGCGGTCGCTCTGCCACCGCTGTCGATTGCGGTCGGATCGGCGGTTCTGGCTATCGGGCTGGGCGCGCGGTATCTCGTCCGGCGCTGACCCTTCAGCGGCGGATCGCGGCCTGCCGTACGCGATCGGCGATCAGCAGGCCGAGGCCATCCAGGATCCGCTCGAGGCCGAAGGCGAGCCCCTTGTCCTGCCCCGCGGCGGTGGCCGAGGCCATCGCCGCCAGCAGGGACGGGAAGCGGTCGCCGTGCGTACGAAGCAGGTCCGTCACCGTCGCGGCCCATTGATGCTCGGTCAGACCACGCTGGGCCGCCGGGATTGTCAGCGTCTGCTGCGCGATGCTCCGGACGTGGCCGGTCACGACCACCACCGTGTCCAGTATCTCGGAGCCGGTCAGACCGGTCGCAGTCAGCGTCCCGACCGCGCTGTCCGTCCAGCCCAGTTCGTTCGGTCCTATCGGCCGAAGTCCCACGGACGCCTCCAGGCTCCACGGGTGTTTCTCCGTGACGGTCCACAGCCGCTCGGCCCACTCGGTCAGCCGGGGCCGCCACCCGCCCGTTATCGCGGTGAGCACCGGCGGCTCGCCGAGCGCGGTGTCGAGCATCAGCGCGACCAGCTCGGCCTTGCCCGGCACGTAACGGTAAAGCGACATCGTGGTGAACCCGAACTCGCCGGCGACCCGCTGCATGGACACCGCCGCGAGGCCCTCCGCGTCGGCGACGCCGATCCCGGCGGCGGTGATCTGCTCGACGGTCAGCGCCGGTTTGGGCCCGCGGCTCGGCCGGGCCCGGTCTCCCCACAACAGCTCGATGCTGCGGTCCGCCGACTTCGCCATCCGTCGTCCTCCATCGCTGTTGACGCCCCGCACGGGAACTGTGTATAACATAAACAGAACTGCTTATGACGCACACAGTTAATGGAGCCGGCATGAAACAGAAGACGAATGCGCAGGTAGTGATAGCCGGCGGCGGCCCGACCGGTTTGATGCTGGCGGCTGAGCTGCGGCTCGGTGGTGTCGAAGTGGTGGTGCTGGAGCGGTACGCGCGGCGGACCGGCGAGTCCCGCGCGTACGGCATCCAGGCCCGAACCGCCGAGGTGCTGGACCAGCGCGGGATCCTCGACCGGTTCGCCGGAAAGGTGCACGGCAACGGTGACTTCGTCCATTTCAGCGGGATCTTCATGCCGATCGGCGACTACCCGACCCGGCACCCGTACGTGATGGGCATCCCGCAGTCCGAGATCGAGCCGGTACTGCAGGAGTGGGCGATCGAGTTGGGCGCGACGATCCGTCGCTCGGCCGAGGTGATCGGCCTGGAGCGAACCGAAGACGGTGTATCCGTACAGGTCAACGGGCCGGACGGGGACGAATGGCTGCACGCCGACTACGTCGTTGGCTGTGACGGCGGCAGAAGCATCATCCGCAAGCTCGCCGGCATCGGTTTCCCGGGCACGGACGCCACCCTGGCCGCCATCCAGGGCATCGTGAAGCTCGACAACCCGCCGGCGGGCCGGATCTGGGGCCCCCAGGGGCGTACGGACGCCGGCAACTTCATCGTCGCGCCGTTCCCCGACGGCCAGCACATGGTGATGGTCACCGAATACGACAAGGTGGTGGACCGAGACGTGGAAGTGACGATCGAGGACCTCCGGGCGGTGTGCGTACGCGTGGCCGGCCACGACTTCGGGATGCACAGCGCGGCCTGGGTCAGCCGGTACGCGGACGCCGCCCGGCAGGCCGAGACGTACCGAGACGGCCGTGTCCTGCTGGCCGGCGACGCGGCACACATCCACTACCCGGCCGGCGGTCAAGGGCTGAACCTGGGCATCCAGGACGCTGTCAACCTCGGGTGGAAACTCGCCGCCGTGATCCGCCGCGAGGCCTCTGACGAGCTGCTCGACACTTACCACACCGAGCGTTTCCCGTACGCCGAACGCGTGCTGCAAGCCACCCGCGCGCAGACTGTGCTCGGCCGACCTGGGTCGCATTCGGAGGCCCTACGGGACGTTTTCGCCCAGCTGACCAAGGTCGATGAGGTGAACCGCTACTTCGTCGGGATGTTCACCCAGCTGGACATCCAGTACGCGGTCGGGGAGGGCAGCCCGCTGCTCGGTCGCCGAATCCCGGACCTCGATCTCAAGACCGACTCTGGCGACACCCGGGTCTTCCGGCTGTTGGAAACCGCCCGCCCGCTGCTGCTCGACTTCACCTCGGGTGGCGCGGCCATTCCCGCCGGCTGGTCCGACCGGGTCGAGCACGTCCTGGTGTCAGCGGCGGACACTGTCTGGAACCTCCCAGGCGCCGGCAAGATCCCGGCTCCCGTCGGTGTCCTCGTGCGTCCAGACGGGTACGTGGCCTGGGTGGCTACGGACTCGAGTGATCTCGACTCCCTGCGCGCGGCCTTGACCACCTGGTTCGGCCCGGCAAGCTGAGGTCAGGTCTCGTCGAGCGCGGCCACCACATCCTTCAACCGGCCGGTGGCGCGGTAGGTGCCGAAAACGTCCATGTAGTCGCGCATGTCGGTGATCTCGCCATTCTTGACGGTCGCGATCAGCAAACCGTGGGCTTGGAACGGCTTGCCGGTCGGCAGCAGGGTGCCGCTGCCGACCCATTCGCCGACGAGAGTGTCCGGATCCGCCATGTCGTACGCGATGACCTCGGTGACCTCGGCCAGCTTGAGTGGCACGCCGTGCCACGCCGCGCGGTATCCGGCCCGTACTTCCTCGCGGCCGTAGTACACCGGCGGCCGACCAGGAGCGGCGAACGGGAAGTGGTGCAGGCAGTCGACGGCGTACAGGTCGGCCAGGTCGTCGGCGTTCATGTCGATCATCGCCTGGTGGTAGGCGGCGAGAACTTCGCGGCAGGACTGGGGCATGAGGGTGCACCTCTCACTCAACAAGTGTTGACTCAACGAGTGTAGAGCGAACGCCGAGATGGGTCAACGCCGGTAGAGTGAGGGGGTGACTGAGCAGCGCGTGTCCCGCGCCGACCGCCGCCGCAACACGCAGGAGCGGATCCTCGCGGAGGCCCGTGGTCTGTTCGCCGAGCGCGGCTATGAGCGGACCACGATCCGCGCGGTGGCAACCGCGGCTCAGGTGGACCCGGCGCTGGTCATGCAGTATTTCGGCTCAAAGGAAGAGCTTTTCGGCCGCGCCGTCGAAGTGCCGGAGATCCCGCCGCTGACCGGCGACCTCAAGGAGCTCACCGAAGACCTGCTGGCCAGGATCGGGATGAAGATCGGACCGATCCCGGAGGCGTCGCTGGCGATGCTGCGCTCGATGCTCACCCATCCGGAGGCGGCCGACCGGGCTCGCGCCACCCTGGACGGCCAGGTTGAGCACATCGCCGCCGCCGTACCGGCCGATGACCCGGACCTGCGGGCCGCCCTGATGCTGACCACCATGCTCGGCGTCACGATCGCGCACCAGCTCCTGGACCTGACCGCCCTGCGGGACGCCCCGGCCGACCGCATCGCCGATCTCCTCCGGCCCGCCTTCCACGCCCTCGCCACCCACCACCCTCAGTGACGGAGAGTGACAGGAGGAGTCAGCGGGAGGCTGACGCGGGTAGGCCGGTAGCGGGGCGGGTGGCGTACAGGGCCAGGGCGGTGTCGACAGCTTCGACGTGGTCGAGGGTGGGGATCTCGGCGAGCGGCACCCACGCGGCCATGTCGGTGGAGCCGCCCTCCTCGTACCGGAGGTCGCCGCCGGTGACGTGCGCGGAGTAGACGATGCGTACGTGGTGCAGCTCGACTACTCGGCCAGCTGGCCGGCCGTACTGGTTGACGGCGGAATCGACGCCCAGCAGCTCGTCGACGGCGATCGAGTAGCCGGTCTCTTCTTCGACTTCGCGGATCGCCGCGTCGTGCGGGTGCTCGCCGTGCTCGACCTTGCCGCCCGGCAACGTCCAGAGCTTCTCGCCGCCGCGGCCAACCCAGCGGGCCAGCAACATTTGCCCATCGGCGATGCACACCGCGTACGCGGCGATCCTGGTCTCCCGTGAGATTTTCATCAGGGAGAGCCTATGTCGGCCGCTACGACGAACGCAGGCAGATGCAGAACGGGTGGCCGGCCGGGTCGAGCATGACCCGCCAGCGCTCGCCCGGCTGCGGGTCGGCGAGTTTCCCACCCAGCTCGACGATCTGCTTCGCGGCGACCTCCAGGTCGTCGACGTAGAAGTCGAGGTGGAAGCGCTTGGGGGACGCGGCGTCCGGCCATGCCGGCGGCTGGTAGTCCGCGAGCCGCCCGAAGCCGATCGGCGAGACGCCTTCGGCGCCGATCATGGCGTATTCGTCCTCTTTGGCGAGGATGTCCCAGCCGAGGACCTCGTGATAGAACTCGGCAAGCGCGCGGGGGTCCGCGCAGTCGAGGTTGACCATGCACATTGTCGCGAAACCAGCCATGTCAGGTGAAACCCTTCCGATCCGACCGGGCCCAGTGCCCGACGAGGACGAGCATCGCACCCGTACCTGACAGGTTCCGTCAGGTACGGGCAGCGGCATGTTCCTTGTCGTACGCGTCCCGGGCGGCGGCGATCCGCAGCCGATGCCGTTCGGCCCAAGTTGTCAGCGTCACCAGCGAGTCGTAGAGCTCGCGCGCCATCTCGGTCGCCGTGTATTCGACCTTGGGTGGCACGGTGGGGTAGACGGTCCTGGTGATCAGGCCGTCGCGTTCCAGGTTCCGTAGGGTCAGCGTCAGCATCCGCCGGCTGATGCCCTCGATGCCGCGCTCCAGTTCGGTGAACCGGACCGGTCCACGGGTGGCGTCGACCAGGATCTGAATGCTCCACTTGCCGCCGACCCGGTCCAGCACCTCGCGCACCTTGCAGGCCTCGGTGTCCAGCAGTGCCTGGTAGCTGGCCTGCGCTGTCACATCGGTGTTCCTCTGGGACATCAAACTGCCTCCTTCCGCCGAGCCCGATGGTGACAGATGATGCACGCAGTTACAAGTCGTGCACCTTTGGAGGTAGAACCCATGACGTCCCGCTCGCGATGGCTCTCGCTCATCGTGCTGTGCGCCGGAATGCTGATGATCATCCTCGACCAGAACATCGTGAACGTGGCGCTGCGGTCGATCCAGCAGGACCTCGGCTTCACGCCGGCCGGTCTCGCCTGGGTGGTCAACGCGTACGGCATCCCGTTCGGCGGTCTGCTGCTGCTGTCCGGCCGGCTCGGGGACCTGCTCGGCCGCAAACGGATCTTCCTGTCCGGGCTGGCGCTGTTCACCGCCGCGTCGCTGCTCTGCGGCCTCGCGTGGACGCCCGGGCTGCTGATCGCCGCGCGGCTCGTGCAGGGGATCGGCGGTGCGCTGACCGCGGCCGTCGTGCTGGGCATGATCGTGACACTCTTTCAGGAACCGAGGGAGCGCGCGAAGGCGATCGGCGTCTTCAGTTTCGTCGGCTCTGCCGGCGCGTCGATCGGCATCCTCGCCGGCGGGGTTCTGACCCAGTTTGCCAACTGGCACTGGATCTTCTTCGTGAACCTGCCGATCGGACTACTGATCGGAGTCGCCGGCGTACGACTACTCGACCGCGAGTCAGGCCTCGGCCTGCCCGCTGGCGCGGACGTCGCCGGCGGCGCCCTGGTCACCGGCGGACTGATGCTCGGTGGGTACGCGATCAGCGAAGCCACCGCGGACGGCTGGGCCTCGGTGCGGGTGATCGTGCTGGGAATCGTCGCCGTCGCACTGTTGGCCGGCTTCGTGCTTCGGCAGGCCCGGGCGGCCGCGCCGCTGTTGCGGCTGCGCATCCTTGCCAACCCGGTGGTGTGGGCCAGCAACCTGGTCCAGGCTCTGTGGGCGTCCGCGCTCTTCGGCTTCCAGTTCCTGCGCGCGATCTACCTGCAGCAGGTGCTGCACTACGGACCGGTCGAGACCGGTCTCGCGTTCCTGCCGACCACCATCGCCATCGGCACTCTCTCGCTCGGTTTCTCGGCCCGGCTGACCACCAGGTTCGGCGCGCAGCGGGTGCTGCTGGCCGGCCTGGCCCTGGTCGGCGTCGCGCTGGCGCTGATGGCCTGGGGGCCCGAAGGCGGCGCGTACGTGACCGATGTCCTGCCATCGATGGTCCTGCTCGGTGTCGGGGCCGGCATGACGCTGCCCAGCACGACGACCATCGCGATGTCCGCCGCCACCCCGGCGGACTCCGGGTTGGTGTCCGGCTTGCTGAACACCACTTTGCAGGTCGGCGGGGCACTCGGCCTCGCGGTGCTGGTGTCGCTGGCGGCGGCTCGTACGAGCGGGATCGACCCAAGCGCGCAACCCTCCGCCGCAGCGCTCGTGTCGGGCTACCAATTGGCCTTCGGCATCGGCGCGGGACTGGTGCTCGCGGCCGTCGTCGTCACTGCTGTCGTCCTGACCCGCCGGCCCGCGCCGACCGCCACCACCGGCTCAGTCGCGACAGCCGGCGCTGCCCGCTAAACAGACGGAATCAATCCGCGATGGTGGTGAGAACCGTCCAGCTATGCGGTGCGACGACGGCCGGATCGACGGTTTCCGTTGCCGTTTCGGCGACTCTGAGACCGGTGAGGTCGATCGGGAAGCGGTACGGTTCGTCGCCGATATTGAGCAGGAGCAGCACCTTTTCGCCCGCGTCGCCGTCCGACCGCAGCGCCACCGCGTGATTGGTGAGATGGTCGGCGGTGGTACGGGCGCGAACCAGCCAGGGATTGCGGCGGCGCAGGCCGATCAGCCGCTGGTGCAGTCGGTAGGTCGGCCAGCCGTACGGCGCGAGGCCGCTCGGATCGGCCGGAAACACCGGCCGGATCTCGTCGTCGCCACCGACCCGGTCCTGTTTTGTTCCCTGAAAAGCCTGCTCGTCACCGGAATAGACACTGGGGATGCCGGCGACCGTGAACAGGACCGCCAGAGCGTGCCCGAGGTGCCGCTGATCGGTGAGGCGGGTGGCGATCCGGGTGACGTCGTGGTTGCCGACAAAGGTCAACGGAGTGACCGCGCCGAGAATGTCGTTGTGGCGCTTCAAAGCCCACGCCAACTCGTAGAAGTTGCCGTCGTTCAGCGAACTCCACAGGGCCTTCCACAGCTCGTACTGGGTGACCGAGTCCAGCCCGCTCGCGGTCGCATATCCCGCGTAGTCGCCGTGAATCATCTCGCCGACCATCCAGACCTGCGGATGGCGCTCTCGTACGCCCGGCAGGACCCGTGCCCAGAAATCGGCCGGCACCGCGTAAGCGGCGTCCAGTCGCCAGCCTGCCGCGCCACGGTCCAACCAGTGATTCATCACCCGCTGGACGTGGTCGGCGACCGCCGGCTCGTCGTGGTTGAGCGCTACAAGATGGTGGTGGCCCTCAAAAGTCTGATATTCACCGGTAGCGTCGCGGCGGAACCAGCGGGCCGCCGCGGGGTCGCCGGCCTCGGCCTCGATGAACTTCGCGAACGTACGGCCGACGTGGTTGAAAACGCCGTCCAGCACCACGCGCAGACCACGGTCGGCGGCGGCCGTGATCAGCCGGTCGAAATCGTCGTCATCGCCGAGCCGCGGGTCGATCCGGAAAAAGTCCACTGTGTCGTATCCGTGCGTCTCGGCGGCGAAAATCGGCCCGAGCAACAGACCCGAGCAGCCCAGTTCCACCGCATAGTCCAACCATGGTTCGCACGCGCGCAGCCGGTGCCGAAGCGGTGCACCGACCGCACGAGCTGGCGCGCCGGTGAATCCGAGTGGATAGACCTGCCACCAAATCGCGTGGTCAGTCCAGTGCGGCACGGGTGGACCTCCTTCGTACGAGCTGGGGAATGGCCGTCCACGGCAGGTAGCCG
Organism: Fodinicola feengrottensis; assembly: GCF_039530045.1. Taxonomy (NCBI): domain Bacteria; kingdom Bacillati; phylum Actinomycetota; class Actinomycetes; order Mycobacteriales; genus Fodinicola; species Fodinicola feengrottensis. Next base: position 95,262 of record NZ_BAAANY010000020.1, read on the forward strand.
ATCAACAGGGCGATCGCACATCCCAGCGCGGTGTCGAGCAGCCGGTCGGCAACGGCTTGCCAGGTCGCGCTGTGCCCGAAATCCAACAGCAGCACCACAAGAGGCGTCATGATCGTCGCATAGAGCGTGTAGTTACGGGCCTTGAGATAGGGCCGGACGGCGGCAAGGCCGGCCACCATCGTGAGGAAAAACCACACCGGCGGCGAATGCAGCAGCACCACGGAGCCCAGCGCGACGCCCAGCACGGTCCCAGTCATGCGCTCGGCGGGTCGCCGGAGGGCGCCTTCCAACCGTCGGCCCACCACGATCACCACCGTGACGGCGATCCAGGACGCCTTGGGTTGCGCCCAGATCACCCCGATCGCCTCGGCCACGGTCAGGCAGACCGCGAGCCGGATCGGGTACCGCCAGGCCGCCAGCGTCCACAACGACCGAAGGCGGCGAGCGCGATTCGGTGGAAGCGGGCTCGCCGCCACCCGCACGGGTTGTCCCGAGAGGCGGCTCGCGACCGCGTCCACCCCGAGCGCCATGAGCACCGCCCACAGCGCTCCAGCGCAGAACAGGGCGGTTAAACCGATCGGGTCAGCCGACCCGAAACCGGTAGCGATAGCCAGAAAGGTGATGAGCCGGGCAGTAGCGGTCGCGGCTTCCCGGCTGAGAGTGCCGGCGACCGTGACCGCCATCGCGACCAACGGGATCGCCAGCACGCTCACCCACCCGTGCCCGCCCAGCAGCGAGCCGGCGAGGCACCCGGCGACCGCCGTCAGAGCGGTCCAGCCCAGCCGCGGCGCCGCCCGCCAGCCGGCCGCCGGCAGGCCCGCGACGGACATCGCGCCCAGTGCGGCCAGCATGCTCTCCGGCACGTGCCCGACCCACCAGCCCACCGCGAGCAGGCCGCCCATTCCCAGCGCGGCGGCGGTCATCTGCCGCGCCGGCACCCGCACTGTGACGGACCAGCTGACGACGTCACGTACCAACGCCCGTACCGGAGCGCCCGTCTCCACCTGCATTCAACCTCCCAAGGCCGCCTCCACAATAGTACGCATCACTTAGCAATATGCGGGTGAGAGCTGCGGCACGTCGACCAAAGGTCGACTTAGTCGCTACGCCATGCGTACGACTGTCAGGCGAGCGTCCGCGATCACTCCCGAAGGTCCATAAGAACTGCAAACGCGCTGGTAGAGGCGTTGTAACCGGAAAACCGGTTGGCCGCACTGACGGCGACGGTGTACACCGAAAGGCACTATGTACGATCACACGTTCGATCCCGGCACGCGCGATGACCAGGCGCTGTGCGACCACGTCGCGGTGACGTTGGCAGGCCTGCCCGGGGTGCGGGCGGTCGCCCTGGGAGGTTCCCGGGCGGCCGGTACGCACCGGCCGGACAGCGACTGGGACTTCGCCGTCTACTACCGGGGCGGTTTCAACCCCGACGACCTGCGCGCGGTCGGCTGGCCCGGCGAGGTCAGCGACCTCGGTGGCTGGGGTGGGGGAGTCTTCAACGGTGGTGGCTGGATGGTGGTGGACGGCAGGCACGTCGATGTCCACTACCGCGACCTCGACGACGTCGAGCGCCGGCTGGCACAGGCCAAGGACGGCGTCTTCGACGTCGAGCAACTGATGTTCCATCTGGCCGGCGTGCCGACATACATCGTGGTCGCCGAACTCGCCCTCAATCGCGTTCTGCGCGGTCGACTGCCGCAGCCCCGCTATCCCGGTGCACTGAGCCGATCCGCGTACGACCGGTGGTCCGCTGACGCCGGTTTAACCTTGTCGTACGCACAGAACGCGCATGCCGTGAAGGGCCATGTCACCGAATCGGTGGGGGCGGTCGCGGTGGCCACCTGCCAAGCCGCGCACGCGATCATGGCGGCGCGCCGCGAATGGGTCACCAACGAGAAGACCCTCGTCGACCGGGCCAGGTTGCGGGACATCGACGACATCCTCGCGGCGGCGACCGCGGATCGGCTGACGGAAGTTGTCGAGCGGGCCTCGACCCTGCTCACCTCCGCGCTGGAACTGACCCAGCCAACACCGGAGGACTGAGTGTCAGGCCGTGAAGGTGATCCGGTCGATCGCGCTGGCCGCCGCCCGGTCCAGTACCAGGCACGACGTGGCATGGGCGAGGTCGGGATCGGTGAGCTCGCCGCTTGCCGGGACCATCTCCCGCCAGGCCCGCAGATGCCGCCCGAACGCCCGCCGCCGAACCCGTCGGTTGCGAGCCTGCTGACCGTCCAGCGCCACGTCCACCGGCACGTCGAGCAGGACATAGTGCACGCCGGCCGGACGCCGATATGACCATCGGGCGATCAACGCCCGCCACCAGCGCCGGGTGCCGCAATCGTGTACGACAACGGTGCCGTCACCGCGCAGCGCGGACCTTGCCCACAGAAGCGCGGTGAGATGGACGAGCGGCCGATAGAGCCAGTACGGCAGCCGGGTGCCGAGCAGCTGCCGCCACCAGTTCCGGGCCTGCTCGGAATCGACTACCCGGACTCCGCCGGTCGTGATGGCCGGCCCCGGTTCGGCGCCGGTCGTACCGAACAGGGCGTGCATCATCGTGCTCTTGCCCGCTCCGGGGATTCCCGCGATCACCACGACCGCCCCGGCCGGATAACGCAGGCCGGGCACCGCCACGGAACCACGCAAGTCCGTCTGGCCGTACGGCCGCAGCTCGATTTCGGTGAGCGGCGCCATCGCAGTCGTGACTCCCATGAAGAGTAAACGAACCATGGTCTAGAATTTGTTCCAAATTTGCTAAAGTATCGACCCCTCCCAGGTCTGCCGTTCCAGTGGGCGGTGTACGTACCCGATGCCCCTTTTGCTGCCCGGGCGGACTCGCCGCGATGGGGTTGAATAGGGCTTAAGTCCGTTCCCACTCGCCTGGAGTGCGTCCCGCATGAGTCCCGCGCCCGATCCCACCGTCCTGCACCCGATGCCTGGCCAGACGCGGGTCGTCCTGCTCAAGCCGTTGGTCACATCCGACTTGATCGAGGTGGGGGAGTTCTCGTACTACGACGACCCGGACGAGCCGACCGCGTTCGAGACCCGCAACGTGCTGTATCACTACGGGCCGGAGAAGCTGGTTATCGGCAAGTTCTGCGCGCTCGGTGAGGGCGTCCGGTTCATCATGAACGGCGCCAACCATCGGATGGACGGGCCGTCGACGTTCCCGTTCCCGATCATGGGCGGCTCCTGGTCCGAGCACTTCGACCTGATCACCGGCCTGCCTGGGCGCGGCGACACGGTTGTCGGCAACGACGTCTGGTTTGGCTATCGGACGACCGTGATGTCCGGCGTGCGGATCGGGCACGGCGCGATCATCGCTTCGGGTGCGGTTGTCGTGAACCACGTGCCCGATTACGGCATCGTCGGCGGCAATCCGGCGAAGCTGATCAGCACTCGCTACAGCGCCGCGGACGTGGCCCGGCTGCTCGCGGTGGCGTGGTGGGACTGGCCAGTCGAGCACATCGGCCAGCACCTGCCGGCGATCATGTCCGGCGGCATCGACGACCTCGAAGCCGCCACGCCAGCCGAATAGGGTTGCGCTCGGCAATCTGGACATCTAATATCCTGATTAAGCCGCTGGGGCTGATGAGGGCGGGTGCTGGAAATGCGGATGAGCCAGGGAGTTGAGTGGGCGGCGCACTGCTGCCTGCTGCTGGACTGGCTCGACGAGGGTCGGCCGGTGCCTACCGGCAAGCTGGCGGCGGCTTTCGAAGTGGCGCCTGCCTATCTGAACAAACAACTGCAGGCGCTCGTACGCGCCGACATTCTGGTGTCCACTGCCGGCGTCAGAGGCGGCTTCGAACTTGCCCGCCCACTGAACAAAATCACGTTGATGGACATCGTGGCCGCGATCGAAGGACCGGAAGACGCCTTCGAGTGCACCGAAATCCGAAAGCGCGGGCCCGGGTCCAGCACTCCTGAACGCATTCTGCGGATGCCCTGCCAGGTCACCACCGCCATGCGCAAGGCGGAGCTGCAGTGGCGGCGAGCACTGGCGGCCACCACCTTGGCGGACATTGGACACAATGTCGTACGACATGTGCCGAAGATCGCCGAGAACATGCAGCGCTGGTACGCCAGCGTGTGAGCTTTCACTGTCATAAGGATAAAGCTGTCTCGTTAATCAGGATATCAAATATCCAGTTTCAGAAGGAGTGCACTATGGAACGCCGCATGACCAACCTTCCCAAGCTCGCCGCCGGCGCGTTCAAGGCGATGTACCAACTGGAGGCATATCTGGCGCAGAGCCGGGTGCCACACTCCACCTTGGAGTTGGTCAAGCTGCGGGCCAGTCAGATCAACGGCTGCGGATTCTGCGTCGACATGCACAGTCATGACGCGAAGAAGGCGGGGGAGACCGACGAACGGCTATTCGCGGTCGCCGCCTGGCGCGACACGCCTTTCTTCACCGGCCACGAACGCGCCGCGCTGGCCCTGACCGAAGCCGCCACCCGGCTGCCTGACGGTGACGGCGTGGCGGACGAGGTCTGGGCGGCCGCCGCGGACCACTTCGACGAGGGAGCCCTCGCGGATCTGGTGATGGCGATCGCGGCCATCAATGCCTGGAACCGCATCAACGTCACAACTCGGAACCTCGCCGGATCCCTGCGCAAGTCCAACTAGCCGTACGTCTCGCTCGCGGGAGTGGGAGCTCACGCAGAGGTCGAGTCGGCGTGGCGTGCCAGGCGTCGGGTAAGCACCAGGGGGCCACTCGTGCGGCCAGCGGAGTCGGTCGTCATGACGGCGGCGTAGTCGTCCACTGCCGAGATAGAGGCCACGGTCTGGCGCCGGACCCTCAGGTGCCGGACGGCCAAGTCTGCGGCCACGAACCCAGCCGCCGTCGGGGAGTTGGATCGCCCCAGCTAGCCGCGCCAGTTCTCCATCAGGCGAGTTGGGCACCGCCCTCACCTGCGACTCGTGCGGCGATGGCGTCGACCAGCGGCCAGCCATCGATCTGCCTGGTGGTCGGCCACCCGTCTTGCATAGCCTCGTCGATCAAGGCCCGGACAGTGCCAGGCTTGTGCAGATTGACGACGACGCCGCCTTGCGCGTACACGGTCGCGGAGGGGCCATGACCATCGGCGACCAGGCGGTCAGGGCGCTGCTGGAAAACGATCAGCAGGCGTTCGGAGGGCTCGCCACGGTAAATCGTGAGAATCTCGCCGCAGTCCAGGAAATTGTTCCCGTCGCTGCGGTTCGCGTGCCGCAGCGACCAGAGGAAATCCTTACCATCGACCACCAAGCGGCGGATTTTCCTGTCGTTGCGGGACATCTTCGTATCCTGCCATGGGGCAGCGAAAAACAGGAGACCGGTGTGACGCCCCACTGTTAGCCTGCGGCCGTGGATCTCTTCTCTCGCTCCTGGATGGCGTTGCGTGCGGCGGTTGCCGGACTTTGTGAGGAGGATTTCGCGAAACCGTCCGGCTGTGCCGGCTGGCTCGTACGCGATCTGGTGTGTCATCTCGTCATCGACGCGCAGGACGTCCTCGTCACCCTGGTGACGCCGGCGGATGCTGAACCCACCAGGGACGCCATCACCTACTGGACGGTTTCCGGCGAGCCGCCGACCGGTGACGATCCGCTCGACGCGCTGATCGTCCGGCTGGCCGCCGCGTACCAGGACCCGGAGCTCCTGAAGTTCCACCTCGACGACGTCGCCTCAGCCGCCGGTCGCGCCGCCGAACTCGCCGACCCGAACCTGCGGGTGAGCACTCAAGAGATGGTGCTCACTGCGGGCGACTACCTCGGCGCGTGCGTCATCGAATGGACCCTGCACCACCTCGACCTGATCACGCACCTGCCGGCGATGGCCGAACCGCCCGCCGAGTCCCTTGCCCGGTCGCGCGCCATGCTGGAGCAGATCGCCGGAACGCCGTTCCCGGCGTCCTGGTCCGACAAGGACGTGCTGATGGTCGGGACCGGGCGGCGCGCTCCGGCGGACGCGGAGCGGACCGCCCTGGGGGAACTCGAACCGAAACTCCCGTTCGTCCTCGGATGACCGATTTGATGGGGGAGTCCGCGCTTGATGTCCTGTGGCTGTACGGGGCACCAGGGGTCGGCAAGACCACCGTGGCCTGGGAGCTTTTCCTTCAAATGGCCAGGGATGAGATCGCCACCGGCTATGTCGATATAGATCAGCTGGGGATGTGTTACGGCCCTCCGACACCGGGGAACTGGGCGCCTGAGCCTCACGATGATCCCGGTCGGCACCGGCTGAAGGCTCGTACGCTCAACGCTGTCGTCGCCAACTTCCAGGACGCGGGAGCCCGCTGCGTGATCGTGCCGGGGGTGACCGACGCGGTCCGCGGAGTGGAGACTGACCTGCTGCCACGCGCGCGGTTGACCACCTGCCGGCTACGCGCCGAGCCTGCCGAACTGCGCCGGCGGCTCGCTGCTCGTGGCCAGACGGGCGATTTCACCGCTGAAGTCGCGTACAGCGACGCCTTGGACCAGACCTTCGCCACCGACCCGTACGTCGACACGACTGAGCTCGCCGTGGCTGAGGTCGTCGACCAGATTCGGGCGCGAACCGGATGGCCAAGGCTGGCGACGCCGGTCGAGAGGCCGAGCGTCGCGGACTTCACGCCTGGCGAGATTCTCTGGCTGTGCGGGCCGCCCGCGGTCGGCAAGTCGACCGTGGGTTGGCAGGTTTATCAACAACTCCGCCAAACCGGGGTCAACGCCGCGTACGTCGACCTCGCCCAGATTGGCTTTCGCCGCCCGGAAACGGCCGGCAATCACCGGCTCAAGGCGGCGAACCTCGCTGCGGTGTGGCGGGGGTTTCGAGCAGGTGGAGCGCAGTGTCTGGTCGCCGTCGGACCACTTGAGCGGCCTGAACAGGTGACGCCGTACGTCGAGATGCTGCCAGCGGCCACGATCACGCTGTGCCAGCTGGGCGCCAGCCGGCAAACGCTGGCTGACCGGATCGTGCGGCGCGGCAACGGCGTCACGTCGACGGTGGGTTTGGCCGGCGACGAGTTGATCGGACAACCGCCAGAGCGACTACGCGAGATCGCTGATCAGGCGACACGGACCATGAACGCCCTGGACGGGCTGGGGAACGTACGGGTCGAGACCGACGACCGTCCCGCGGACGAGATCGCCGTGGAGGTCATTCAGGGCTGGTCACCTCTGAGCGATAACCACTACTTGACATAATGTTGCTTATCGACCAAGCGTGGGATGCGTAAAACATTGGACGGGTGATCCTCGGGCTTGTAGCTTGCACTGGACCGTGACACCGCACCAGGAGGTGAGTCCCATGAACGCTGTATCGATATGGGTGCTCTCTCTTCCCAGCACGGTCGGGCGATTGACGTAGGTGTCGCCGGGAGCGCCTCGACAACTAGGCATTCCTGAAAGGCAACACCTGTGGACTCTTTCGATGTGATCATTGTGGGCTGCGGGCCGACTGGCGCGACGCTGGCGGCCGAACTGCGGCTGCACGATGTGCGCGTACTCGTGCTGGAGAAGGAAACCGAGCCCAAGTCGTACGTCCGCATCGTCGGTCTGCATATTCGCAGTCTCGAGCTGATGGCGATGCGCGGACTGCTGGATCGCCTTCTCGAACGAGGAAGACGGCGTCCGGCCGGCGGATTTTTCGCCGCCATCGACAAACCCGCGCCCAAGGGCCTGGATTCCGCGCACGCCTATCTGCTGGGCATCCCGCAGCCGGCCATTGAACGCGTGCTCGAAGAACATGCGATCGAGCTGGGTGCGCAGGTCCGGCGTGGTTGCGCGATGGCCGATTTCGAGCAGGACGACGGGGGTGTCACCGTCACGCTGGCCGACGGCGACCAGCTGCGTACGCGCTATCTCGTCGGCTGTGATGGTGGGCGCAGTACGGTGCGCAAACTGCTCGGCGTCGGGTTCCCCGGCGAGCCCTCGCGGACCGACGCGCTGGTGGGCGAGATGAAAGTGGGTGTGCCGCAGGAGGAAATCACCGCCAAGGTGACCGAGATCCAGGAGACCCACAAGCCCTTCTGGCTCAGGCCCTTCGGCGGCGGAATCTATAGTGTTGTCCTCCCCGCCTCGGGAGTCAGCGATCGCGCGGAACCGCCCACCCTCGCGGATTTCCAACAGCAGTTGCGCACTATCGCCGGAACCGACTTCGGCGTGCACTCCCCGCGCTGGTTGTCCCGCTTCGGGGATGCCACCCGGCTGGCCGAACGTTATCTCCTCGGCCGGGTGCTGCTGGCCGGCGATGCCGCCCACATCCATCCCCCCACCGGCGGCCAGGGACTCAACCTGGGCGTTCAGGACGCCTTTAACCTCGGCTGGAAACTCGCCGGACAGATCCGCGGTTGGGCGCCGGAAACCCTGCTGGACACCTACCAGGCCGAACGTCATCCGGTCGCCGAGGAGGTGCTGGACAACACCCGCGCCCAGATGGAACTGCTGTCCACCGAACCGGGCCCGCAGGCCGTACGCAGGCTGCTCACCGAACTGATGGACTTCGACGAGGTGAACCGCTGTCTGATCGAGAAGATCACCGCGATCGGCATCCGCTACGACTTCGGCGAAGGCCCCGATCTGCTCGGCCGCCGCCTGCGCGACATCGACGTGAAACAGGGCCACCTCTACGACCTGCTGCATCGCGGCCGTGGCCTGCTGCTGGACCGCACTGAACGCCTGACCGTCGGCGGCTGGTCAGACCGGGTCGACTACCTCGCGGATCCCACAGCGGCACTGGACGTTCCGTGCATCCTGCTGCGCCCCGACGGCCACGTTGCCTGGATCGGAGACGAGCAGCAGGACCTGGACGACCACCTCTCCCGCTGGTTCGGCAACCCCGCGACCTGAGTTCGCTGGGATAACCGGAATTCTTCTAGCGTGCGGTGCGGCGAGCCGGCGCCTTCTTCACCGGGGCGCCCACGTACGCGGCGAGGTGTTGGCCGGTGAGGGTCGTACGAGCCGCGACGAGGTCGGCGGGGGTGCCCTCGAAGACGATCTGGCCGCCATCGTGGCCCGCGCCGGGACCGAGGTCGATGATCCAGTCGGCGTGCGCCATCACGGCCTGGTGGTGCTCGATGACGATGACCGATTTACCGGAGTCGACGAGCCGGTCCAGCAGGGCGAGCAGCTGCTCGACGTCCGCCAGGTGCAGGCCGGCCGTTGGTTCGTCGAGGACGTAGACGCCACCGGCTTCGGACATATGGGTGGCCAGCTTGAGCCGCTGCCGCTCGCCACCGGACAGGGTGGTGAGCGGCTGGCCGAGGCTGAGGTATCCCAGGCCCACGTCGGCGAGGTGTCCGAGGATCTTGTGGGCCGCTGGGATCCGGGCCTCGCCGGCGCCGAAGAACTCCTCGGCCTTGGTCACCGGCATGGTCAGCACCTGGCTGATGTCCTTGTCGCCGAGTTTGTAGTCCAGCACCTCGGCCTGGAACCGCTTGCCTTCACACACCTCGCAGAGGGTCGCCACCCCGGCCATCATCGCCAGGTCGGTGTAGACGACGCCGGCGCCGTTGCAGTTCGGGCAGGCGCCCTCGGAGTTGGCGCTGAACAGCGCCGGTTTGACGCCGTTCGCCTTCGCGAACGCCTTGCGGATGGGGTCCAGCAGCCCGGTGTACGTCGCCGGGTTACTCCGCCGCGAGCCACGGATCGGTCCCTGGTCGACCGACACCACGCCCTCGCGCCCCGCCACTGAGCCGGTGATCAGCGAGCTCTTGCCCGAGCCCGCCACGCCGGTGAGTACGGTCAGTACGCCCATCGGGATGTCGACGTTGACGTTGCGCAGGTTGTGGGTGTTGGCGCCACGCACCTCCATCGCGCCCGAAGGCGTACGCACCGACGGCTTCAGCGAGGCGCGATCGTCCAGATGCTGACCAGTGAGGGTCTTGCTGGCACGCAACTCCTCGACGGTGCCCTCGAAGACCACCTGCCCACCGTCGGTGCCCGCACGTGGGCCCAGGTCGACGGCGTGATCGGCGATCGCGATCGTCTCCGGCTTGTGCTCGACAACCAGCACCGTGTTGCCCTTGTCGCGCAGCTGCAGCAGCAGGTTGTTCATTCGTACGATGTCGTGCGGGTGCAGCCCGATCGTCGGCTCGTCGAAGACGTAGGTGACATCGGTGAGCGACGACCCGAGGTGACGGATCATCTTCGTACGCTGCGACTCGCCGCCCGACAGCGTGCCGGCCGGCCGATCGAGGCTGAGGTAGCCCAGCCCGATCTCGACGAACGAGTCGAGCGTCTCCCCCAACGCCACCAACAGGGGCGCCACGGATGGTTGTTTGAGGCCGCGTACCCACTCGGCGAGGTCGCTGATCTGCATCGCGCAGGCGTCGGCGATGCTGATGCCCTTGATCTTCGACGAGCGGGCTCCCTCACTCAGCCTGGTGCCGCCGCATTCGGGGCAGGTGGCGAAGGTGACCGCCCGCTCCACAAAGGCGCGGATATGCGGCTGCAGCGAGCTGACCTCCTTGGACAGCATCGACTTCTGGATCTTCGGGATCAGCCCTTCGTACGTCAGGTTGATGCCCTCGACCTTGATCTTGGTCGGCTCCTTGTAGAGCAGGTCGTTCAACTCTCGCTTGGTGAACCTGCGGATCGGCTTGTCCGGGTCGAAGAAGCCACAGCCGCCGAAGATGCGCCCGTACCAGCCGTCCATGCTGTAGCCGGGGATCGTCAGCGCGCCCTCGTTGAGTGACTTGCTGTCGTCGTACACCTGGGTGAGGTCGATGTCGTTGACCGAGCCCCGGCCCTCACAGCGCGGGCACATGCCGCCGGTGATGCTGAAGGCGCGCCGTTCCTTCACCGTCGCGCCGGCGCGTTGGATGGTGACCGCGCCGGCTCCGCTGATCGAGGCCACGTTGAAGGAGAACGCCTGTGGCGAGCCGATGTACGGCTTGCCGAGGCGGCTAAACAGGATCCTCAGCATCGCGTTCGCGTCGGTGGCGGTGCCGACGGTGGACCGCGGGTCGGCGCCCATTCGCTGCTGGTCGACGATGATCGCGGTGGTCAGGCCGTCGAGCACGTCCACGTCCGGCCGGCCCAGCGTCGGCATGAATCCCTGTACGAACGCGCTGTACGTCTCGTTGATCAGCCGCTGCGATTCGGCCGCGATCGTACCGAAGACCAGCGAACTCTTGCCCGAGCCGGAGACGCCGGTGAACACCGTCAGCCGGCGCTTGGGGAGGTCGACGCTGACGTCCTTGAGGTTGTTCACCCGCGCCCCGGTGACGCGGATCAGATCGTGGCTGTCAGCGGCGTGCTGCCCCGGCGACGGCGTCTTTGCCCTGGTCATCGTTCTCCATCTGTGGCTTGGTCCAGCGAAGGTTCTAGCGGTTCCAGTTCACTACGAGGGCGTTTCCTGGATACGGATCATGTTGCCAGCGGGGTCGCGGACGGCGCAGTCCCGCACGCCGTACGGCTGCTGGGTCGGCTCCTGGACAACGTCGGCGTCGCTGGCCTGGAGCTTCTCGAAAGCGCCGTCGAGGTCTTTGGTGGCCAACAGCAGCGTGCCGTACGTGCCCTTGGCCATCATCTCGGTGATGGTGCGCCGCTCGTCCTCGGTGAGTCCGGGACTCGCCGCCGGCGGGTAGAGAACGACGTTCGTGCCGGGCTGGCCGGCTGGACCGACGGTGATCCAGTGCATGCCGTTGAAACCGACGTCGTTGCGGATCTCGAAGTCGAGCACATCGCGGTAGAAGGCGATGGCGGCGTCGGGATCGTCCTGTGGGAGGAAGCTGGAGTGAATGGTGATGTCCATGGCGACCAGGCTATTTGCGGCTCGCGGACCGCGCTTCTCGATTCCTGATCGGTCTGGTGACTTGTTTTGCCACACACGCCGGCATCCCGCTGGTCGCGCTCGCCGCGTCCCGCCGATACACACTCGGCGGCACTCCGACCAACTCGGTGAACCGGGTGCTGAAGGTGCCCAGCGACGAGCAGCCGACCGCGAAGCAGACATCGGTGACGCTCAGGTCGCCGCGGCGCAGCAGCGCCATCGCCCGCTCGATGCGCCGCGTCATCAGATACGCGTACGGCGACTCGCCGTACGCCTGCCGGAACTCGCGGCTGAGGTGCCCGGCCGACATGTGCGCGTCCCGGGCGAGCGCCTCCACATCCAGCGGCTGTGCGTACTCCCGGTCAATCCGATCTCGGACCCGGCGAAGGCGCGCGAGGTCGCGCAGGTGTTGCGCCGAGGCGCCGGTGCTGGTCACGTGCAAGATGGTGCCACATCTGCACGGTTCGTATGACAGGTCACACGCTGACGAACTTGTTCGTTACGAACATGTTCGTCAGAGTGTGCCTATGCCACCGAGGAGCCGCAGAGATCGTCCGGCCAAGCCAGCGCTGACGCGTGAGTCGATCGTTGGTACGGCCGTCATGCTGATGGGCGCTGAGGGTCTGAACCGGGTCACCATGCGGCGACTGGCTCAGGAACTCGACACCGGTGCGGCGTCTCTTTACGTGTACGTACGCAACACCGCCGAGCTGCACGCCGCGATCCTCGACGACTTGCTCGGTGGCCTCGATCTGAGTCCGGTCAAGGCGGCCGGCGACTGGCGGACGCGGCTGGAGACGATCCTGCGCTCGTACACCGCGCTGCTCCTTGAGCATCCGGGTCTGGCCCAGTCGGCGCTGGTGGCCCGACCATCCGGCCCGAACTACCTCGACCTGTGCGAGGCGTTGCTCGCGCTGTTGCACCAGGGTGGCGTGCCTGTCGGGCAGGCCGCCTGGGGTCTTGACCTGCTGCTCCAGCTCGGGACGGCGACGGCCGCTGAGCACGCGATCGAGGCGCCGGACGAAGACTGGCGTGCATTGGACTCAGCCGTACGAGACATCTCCCCCGCGACTCATCCCCATCTCGCCGCGATCGGCGCGGATCTGCTGTCCGGCCCGCCGCAGGCCCGACTGTCGTGGGGCCTTCAGGCCGTCATCGACGGCACACTGCACACGTTAAGGGAGCACTGACATGACCTCGATAACCATCATTGGCGCCGGCCTCGGCGGCCTGACGCTGGCCCGGATCCTGCACCTGCACGGGATCCAAGCGACTGTGTACGAACTGGAGCCGTCGCCTCAGGCGCGGGCACAGGGCGGCATGCTGGACATCCACGACGACACCGGTCAGATCGCGTTGCGCGCGGCAGACCTTTACCACGAGTTCCGCGCCCTCGTACACGAAGGCGGCGAAGCCACGCGCGTCCTCGACAAGCACGGAACTGTTCTGCTGGACGAAAAAGAGGACGGCGACCGGGGTCGGCCCGAGGTCAACCGCCGCGCGCTGCGCGAGCTTCTCATCGGTTCGCTGCCCGCCGGGATGATCCGGTGGGGCATCAAGGTCGCCGGCGCTCGTACGCTCGCCGACGGCCGTCACGAGGTGACTTTCGCCGACGGATCCTCCCTCATCACGGACTTGCTGATCGGCGCCGACGGCGCCTGGTCCAAGGTGCGCCCGCTGGTTTCCGCAGCCTGGCCCACTTACACCGGCATTTCTTTCGTCGAAACGCACCTGAACGATGCTGATGACCGCCATCCCGGCAGTGCCGCGGTGGTCGGCGGCGGAATGCTGTTCGCACTCGCTCAAGACCAGGGTTTTCTGGCGCACCGCGACAGCAACGGCTGCCTCGACATCTACTGCGCCTTGCGTACGGCCGAAAACTGGGCCGCCGGCATCACGGATCAAGACGTGGCCAAGGCATTTGTGTTGGCTTCCTTTCACGATTGGGACGAGCAGCTGCGCGCACTCGTCGCCGACTCAGACGACGCGCTAGTCCCCCGGGCGATCTACGCGTTGCCGGTTGGCCATCGTTGGGATCGCGTGCCGGGGGTGACGCTGCTGGGCGATGCCGCCCACCTGATGTCGCCTTTTGCCGGCGAGGGCGCCAATCTTGCGATGTTCGACAGCGCCGAGCTGGCGGCGGCGATCGTCGCGCACCCAGACGACATCGAGAAGGCGCTGTCCACGTACGAAGAAGCGCTGTTCCCGCGCAGCGCGGCGTCCGCCGCGGAATCCGCGAACAACCTGGAGCTCTGCTTTGGCCCGGGCTCGCCTGGCAAGCTGCTCGATCTGTTCGCCGACCATTCCCGGTAGGGTAACTGGGGGAAACCCCAGTTACCCTCGGAGTGTCATGTCAACCGCCAGCCCTCGTCGCAGAGCCGATGCGCAACGCAACTACGACCTACTGCTTGCCACCGCCAAAGAGGTCTTCGGCGAGCATGGCGCGGACGCGCCGCTGGACGAGGTCGCGCGACGAGCCGGCATCGGCAACGCGACGATGTACAGGCACTTCCCCACCCGGCGAGACCTGCTGGTCGCGGTCTACGCCGACGAGGTCACGGCGTTGTGCGCGCGCGGCGAGGCGTTGCTGGTGGCGGACTCCCCCGGCGACGCACTTTTCCAGTGGTTGCGGTCTTTCATCGCACATGTCGTCACCAAGCAGGACCTCGCGCGGTCGCTCATGGCGGGCCCAGCGGGCCTGCACTCGGAGCGCTTCGGGCAGTGGCACGACGCCATGCTCTCGACCGCCGGGTCCCTGCTCGTACGGGCGCAGGAGGCCGGGGACGTACGAGCCGACCTGCCGGTTCGGGACGTGTTGTGGCTGGCCAACGGCATCGCGTTGACTGGCGCGGATGATGAGCGGGCCGTACGGCTGCTCCGGTTGGTACGAGACGGTGCCGCCAACCGATGACTTTCCAATGCTCGTCTGGTCTGTAGGAGAACGACCTAAGGAGCAGCATGCCGGAGCAGATCCTCCCAGTCCGCGGTGTCGACCTCTGTGTCGAGACATTCGGTGAGCCGGCCGCGCCGCCGATCCTGCTGATCATGGGCGCGACCGCTTCGATGGACTGGTGGCTGACGGACTTCTGCCACCGGCTGGCCGAGGGCGGCCGGTACGTGGTGCGCTACGACCACCGGGACACCGGCCGGTCCGCGCACGACCCAGCGGGGGCACCGACGTACCAGTCCAGTGACCTCGTCGCCGATCCGATGGGGATCCTGGATGCCTTGGGAACAGCCAAAGCGCACGTCGTCGGGTTCTCCATGGGCGGCGCGATCGCCCAGCAGCTCGCGCTCGATCACGCCGACCGGCTGACCTCGGTGACGTTCATGTCGACGACGGCCGGTCCTGGCGACGCCGACCTTCCGCCGATGTCGCCCGAGCTGAAGGCGAGCTTCGCCGAGGCCGCCGCGCCGCCGGACTGGACCGACCGCTCGGCCGTCATTGAGTCCGTTGTACGGGACCAGCAGCTGGTGGCCGGCCAATCGCTGCCCTTCGACGAACCGGCCGCGCGAGCCCTCGCCGTCCAGGTTTTCGATCGTACGAAGAACATGGCGGCCGGTCAGAACCACTGGATGCTCGAAGGCGGCGCCAGTCAGCGGCACCGGCTCGCGGAGATTTCGTTGCCAACGCTGGTCATGCACGGCACCGAGGACCCACTTTTCCCCTACGGACACGGTGTCGCGCTGGCCCGCGAGATCCGCGCCGCGCGGTTGGTGCCGCTGGAGGGCGCCGGCCATGAACTTCCGCGCCCCTGCTGGGATGTGGCGATCGAGGCGATCCTCGCACACACCGCCGTCAGGTAAGGCCCAGCAGCGGCAGGGCGTCGCGGTGAATGAGGGACTCGACAGCCGAGGCGTCGAGTCCGTGCAGGCCCTTGGGGCTTTCGACCTGGGCGACGGAGCGCAGGCCTTCGACGGTCTCGTTGACCGTGGTGAACGGGTAGTCGGTGCCGAAGAGCAGCTTGTCCCACACGCCGTACTCCTGCACCAACATCAACGCGCGCCACAGCTGGAACGGCCGATAGACCAGCGCCGACACGTCCGCGTACACATGTGGGTGCTTGCGGATGACGGCGATGCACTCCCCTTCGTACGGGTGCCCGAGGTGCGCGAGGATCATCCGCAGCTCCGGGAACCGGGTCGCGACCGGGTCGAGCAGAGCCGGCCTGGCGTAGGCGATCGGGGCCTGCGAGACGAAAGTCGTACCGGTGTGCAGCAAGACGGGCAGCTGGTTCTCCTGCGCGTACGCCCACAGGGGGTCGCAGAACTCGTCGCCCGGGTCGAAACCGGCGTACATCGGCATCAGCTTGATCCCGCGCAGGCCCAGCGACCGGTGCGCTACCCGCATCTCGTCCTGCCAGCCTGGCTGGGTGGGGTCCAGCGCCATGAAACCGATCAACCGGTCGGGCTGGTCCGCGATGTACTCGGCGACCATCTCGTCCGGCACCCACTGGCCGGAAAGCCGTGCCTTGGCACCGAAAACGATGGTCCGAGTGTCCACCGGCGCGGTGGCCAGGTAGTCCTCCCAGCGCACCCGCAGGTCCACCGGCTCGGTGCGGGACCGAGACGACTGGGCCACGAAGGACTCGCTGAAATGGCTGTGATCACGGAAGAAGTGGCTGTGTACGTCGATGATCACGCGGATGGTCCTCTCCAGGCCGGAATCAACAGAATCCTAACTGTGTCTCCGGGATGTCGAAAGGATCACCCCAGGCGGTCCCGTACGACCACGCCGTCGACACCGAGCGCTGCCAGCAGGTCCGCGGCCGGGTCGGGCGAGCGGCTTTCCAGCAGAGTGAGCAACAGCTGTCTCGGGGCGAGTCGACGCGTTCTCATCGTGGTCGCGCCGACAGCCGCGGCGAGGGCAGCCCGGGCGGCGGAGGTGAGCGGCGGGCGCTTGCCCAGCGGCTTGACGCTCACCGGGGGGAAGTCCGCCACGTCGATGCCGATCGATCCTAATGCGGCCTTGTCCAGTGACTGCAACGCTGCGCGAGCGGTCGCCAGGTCCACGTTGAGCGCCCGCGCTGGCGGGGTGTCCGGGGCGCTCAGCAGACCGAGGACCAGGTGTTCGGTGCCCGTCCGGCGATCCCCTCGCCGGCGTGCCTCGTCCAGGGCCGCCTTCACGACGACGCTGAACGGATGTCTTGCGGTGGACTGATCGGCCATGTCACTCACTTCCCGTGTTTGGTGTGGACGGACTGGCGGGACACGCCGAGGGCGTCTCCGATCTGCTCCCACGACCACCCCTGTTCGCGGGCGCGGGTCACCGCGGCGGCCTCCACCTGCTCGGCGAGCCGGTGCAACGCGCCGACGGCGCGAAGGGCCACGGCCGGGTCGGTCGAACGGATGCGCTCGGCGAGGTCACTGTCCATGTCCGTCAGTTTGGGGTGACAGCGGCCATCTGTCAACCCAAACTGACAAGTGATGTCAATCCAAACTGACAGGTTGGTGACGGCAATGGACGTGGTGGTTTGTGGCGCCGGGCCGGTCGGCCTGATGCTCAGTTGCGAGTTGGCGCTGGCCGACATATCGGTAGTGGTGTTGGAAAAACGGCTGGAGAACAGTGTCGTGCCACGGGCCAACGGGATAGTTGGTCAACCCGTACGACTGCTCGAGCTGCGAGGTCTGCTAGCCGGTTTCAGCGCCGGCAGATATGCCGGTCCAGTGCCGTCGTATCCGTTCGGCGATGTGCTGATGGACCTCTCCCTTATTCCAGACGTCCGGCTGCCGGCATTGCTGATCCCGCAGCCGGAGCTAGAGAGGCTGCTGGCCGATCGGGCCGTCGAGCTCGGAGCGACCATCCGGCGCGGCCACGAGGTAACGGCTTTCTCGCAGAGCGCCGACCGGGTGACGGTGCAAGTCCGACAGGACGATGACTCGTACGAGCTGAGCCCGCGCTATCTGGTCGGATGCGACGGCGGGCACAGTGTCGTACGCCAACAGGCTGGCATCGCGTTTCCCGGCTCGGCGGACCCGGAGGTGCTCCGGATGGGCCACTTCCGGGCGCCCGAGGCCGCCGGGCTGTATACGAATGCGGGCCTCGACGTGCCGGGCTTCGGGAGACTCCAACGCGGCTGGAACCGGACGCCCCGAGGAGCGGTGCTGGCGATGTCCCTACAGCCTGGAGTGGTGATCGCCGGCGTACGCGAGCCCGGTGAAGCGCCGCGGGACAAGGCCTCGTTGACGTTGCCTGAGCTGCAGGCCAGTGCCCGCCGCGTGCTGGGTGGCGAGCTACCGCTGGGCGAGCCGATCTGGCTGTCCCAGGTGGTCGTCCAGGGCCGCCTCGCGCAGCGGTACCGGGACGGCCGGGTCTTCCTCGCCGGAGACGCGGCGCACCTGTTCCCAGCCGGCGGCGCGCTCACCGTCGGGCTGCCGGACGCGGTCAACCTCGGCTGGAAACTCGCGGCCGCGCTGATCGACAGAGCCGACCTGCTCGACACGTACGAGGCCGAACGCCGTCCCATCGCCAAACGCGCACTGCTGCAGACCCGCGCGCAGGCCGCGCTCACCCAGGCGGCTGGCGACAACGGCGTGGCGCTGCGGGAGTTGCTGGGCGAACTTCTCACGTACGCGGGGCCGCTGCGCCACCTCGTCGCACTTATGGACGGCTCAGATCGCCGGTTCGACACGATCCCCGGCGGACACCCGCTCACCGGCCGATTCGTCCCCGCCCTGCCCCTGAAATCCTTCCTGCGGAACGGAAAGCCGATTCTCCTCGACCTCGCGGACCGGCCAGCCGTACGGGCCATCGCCGACGGTTGGCCCGTCGAAGTGGTCATTCGCCCGTACGACGCCCGCCCAACGGCCGCCCTGCTGGTCCGTCCAGATGGCTATGTCGCGTGGGCCGGCGACGAACGTGACCTCGATGGCCTCCATGCCGCCGTCGCCCGCTGGTGCCTTCCGTACCCACCCTGACGTTCGCATCGACGGTCAGGGGAAGAGGGTGCCGACGGCCTTGTCGAAGATCGGGCGCTCGGCGGGTTTCGGGGCGTAGCAGACGATCTCGGTGAACCCGATCGCCTGGTAGCGCTCGGTGATCTGGGCCAGTGCGTCCGGGCTGGCCCAGGGATTGACCGAGCCGTACGCGAGCAGGATGCGGCGGACCGAGGCGGGGTCGCGGTTGGCGTCCGTACACAACTGGTCCAGCTTGTCGGCGCGCTCGACAGAGGCTTGGTAGAACTCTTCCTCGGTAGCCGCGCCGGTGAAGGTCACCCAGGCGTCGCCATAGGTGGCGGCCACCGCGAGGGCGCGCGGCCCGTTGGCGGCCACGAGCAGCGGGATGCGGTCCTGCACCGGGCCAGGGCTCATCGCCGCGTCGCGGTAGCTGTAGTACGCCCCGGAGTGGTCGCTGGTATCGCCACCCAACAGTCGGTCGACGCTGCCCACGAACTCGGCCAAGCGGTCGGCGCGCTCGGGGCCCGGCCAGTACGGCACGCCGGCCATCGCGTGGTCGGCCGGCCACAGCCCGGAGCCGATGCCGAGCTCGAACCGGCCACCGCTGATGTGGTCGAGGGTCACCGCCTGCTTCGCCAACGGGGCCGGCTGTCGGTACGCGAGGTTCGCGATCAACAGGCCGATCTGGATGTCGACGGTGGTCGCCGCCCACGCGGCGAGCAGTGTCGGACCGTCATGCACCGCGATGGCGGCGTCTCGGGAATTGCGCAGGTTGTCGCCGGTCCACAGGCTGTGGAATCCGGCGTCCTCGGCGATGCCGGCCCACTGCGTAGCCTCCGGCCAGGTGCCGGGATTGACCTTCAAGCCGTATCGCATGCGGTCCCACCATTCGTACGGGCGATGAACGGAACCAACCCTAGGGACGCCCGCTGGCGATCGCCATGTCGACCCGGGACACTGCTCGAAAACCCGCAAGCCGTTATGTCGGTGGAAAAATGCGGCTACGACATTTTTCCCATGTATTTAACGCATGCGTGACGGGGATGTCACAGAATGGCCACGCGTAAATGTGATGGCAAAATGTCGGAATTCTGCTCCAGAGAGCGAAATCTACATATAGATAGTCCGACTTCGGCTCTCGGTACGATCAACCGATCTGGCCAATGCCGTCAGCAACCGATCGATTACGCCGTAAGCGTGAACGCCCCGGTTGGCTGTGGTGGTGACCTGCACACGACAGTGGCGTCGGAGCGGCGCCAGTGAAGCGACTGCCCTGGAGGGTATGCATGTCCGAGCACCGGACTGAACTGATCCCGATGCAGGAAAAACCGGGCACCTTCGATGTGGTGCTGCGAGGTTTCGACCGTAATCAGGTGACCACGGCATTCCAGCGGATCGAGACGCAGTACCGATCCACGGCCGCGGACCGGGACGGCGCGCTCGGTCGGCTCGAGGACGCCCGCCAGCAGCTGCGGGACGCCCAGACCGAGAATGAGGAACTGCACGAGAAGCTCAAGACCGCGAAGGCCCCGACGTACGAGTCGCTCGGTGCCCGGGTCGGCCAGATCCTCGGCATCGCCGATGACGAGGCCAAGGAGATCCTGCGCAAGGCCAAGGAGGTCGGCATCCAGGCCGACTCCCGCGACAAGATCGCCCGCGACAAGGCCGACGCCATCACCGCCGCCGCCGACCAGCGCGCGACCAAGCTGATCGGCGACGCGGAGAAGTCCGCCGCCGCCAAGACGGCCGCCGCCGACAAATACGCCACCGAGAAGCGCAGCACCGTCGACAAGTACGTCGCCGAGACGACGACCGCGGTGGACAAGGCGGCCCGGGAGAAGACCGCCGCGGCCGAGAAGAGCGCCGCGGACAAGATCGCCGCCGCCGACACCGCGGCCGCCGAGAAGCTGGCCGCCGCCCGCAAGGCACACCAGGACCTGCAGCAGCAGTTCGACACCTCGATGGCACGCCGCCGCGATGAGGCGCAGAAGGTCCACGAGGACCGCGAGAAGGCGTCCGTCACCGAGGGCACCCAGCGGGTCGAGAAGGCCAAGGCGGAGGCCGCGAAACTGCTGGCCGACACCCAGAAGCAGGCCGACCAGCTGCGGGCCACCGCGAAGGCCGAGTCGGACCGGATCATCGCGCACGCCAAATCGGTCGTCGAGCAGTTGATGAACGTACGAGCGACGCTCGTCGGCCAGTTCGGGTCCGTACGGGAGATCCTGCAGACCGTCCCGGACGCGCTCGGAGACGAGCCCACCGACGTACTCGACAAGAACGCGGCCGCCGCGGCCAACAAGCCAGCGACTCCGGTTACCCCCGCCGCGCCGGCCCGGCCCGCTGCGTCCCGTCCAGCCCCCACTGCCCCGACCCAGGCTGCTCCCCCTGCCCAGACAACTCCAACTACCGCGACCCAGAACGGCCGCTAGACCGCTTCGGGAGGTCACGAAACGGCGCGCTGGCTGTCCAGCGCGCCGTTTCGTCACGCTCGACGGTCTAATGTCCTGACATCCGTCTCGTAGGTCAGCTTCACGATCTTCGAGAAGGTCTTGACGGCGGCGAGTCTCAGCTTGGCGTCTTGACCCTCTCGAAAGAGCTGCTTCCCGCTACCTGCCATAAAGGGGTAGATGGCGAGGTCGATGACATCGATCAGCCATTCCCTCAGTAGCGTCTCTCCCAGCAGGCCGTGGCCCATGAGCAGCAGGTTTCCCCCTTCCTGTTGCTTGAGTCGGGCAACCTCGGCGACGGCATCGCCGCCGATGATGGTGGGGTTACCCCAGCCGGCCGTCACCAACGACGAGCTGAAGACATACTTCGGGATGGCGGTGAGCCGGTCGGCCCACATCGGTTTGTGCGCCCCACCGCCGCCGTAGAGCCCCGCGAACGCCTGGTAGGTGCGGCGGCCGAACAGCATCGCGTCGCATGCGTTCAGCAAGCCCAAACCGTCGCGCAGGTACGCCTCGTCCTGATACTCGCCGACGCCCATCCCTACCGGGTCTTCGAAGACGCCGTCCGCCGAAACCAGGACGTACTCGATCACCTTCCGCACAACGCTGACCTCCTTGGTAGGACCTTCTCGGTGCGCCATGAGTCGGTAGCGGCACTCCTTAGTGCTCGATACAGACCCCGGCTGACCAGGAAACGGGGCGGCACGCGCGCGGGTGGGCATGCGTCTTTCGCGGTGAATTCTGGCGATTGCCGCCACTGCCCTCCACGGCTTGCTCGTACGAGAGCCCCTTGACACGGCGTAATCTGGGTCACTAACCTCCGGGAAATCGATTTCTAGCGCATCCCGGAGGGTTCCATGGCGCGGGGCGTACGTCGTTTGACCGCTCTGTCCGCAGTGGTGGCATTGGCGGTGGCCACCGCGTTCGTGCCGGCTAGCCAGCCCGCCACGGCGGCCCCTCCACCGGCCTCCCACGGGCCGATCGGCTGGGACACCTACCGGCACCCGGAGCGGCTTGCCGACATCTCCGGCGACAGCCGGACCTTCCAGTCCTCCAGCTTCGACCGGGCCGGCGGCAACGATGACGGCAACTCGTGGTGCCTGCGGACGACCTCGGCCGGCTGCGTCATCGCGGAGCGGGCCGGCGCCGGGGAGGTGGACTCGATCTGGTTCACCCGCGACGACGGCAACGTGACAGCCACCGGCACGATCACCGTCCAGCTAGACGGCAAGACAGTGCTTTCCGGTTCGCTTCAGGACATCGTGAACGGCGCCAAGGGCGCGCCTTTCGTCTACCCACTTGTCGCCAACGCCGACCAGTCATCCGGCGGTGTCTACCTCAAGGTGCCGATGACGTTCAGCAAGTCGATGCTGATCACGGTCCAGAACAAGCCCGTCTACTACCACGTCACCTACCGCACTTTCGCCGATCCACGGGGAATCCCGACCTTCGATCCGGCCGACCAGGCCACCGACGTGATCGCGAAGCTGAAAGCATCCGGCACGGCCGACCCGAAACCCGCACAGCCGGGGGCTCGTACCCGTACGACCGCGCTGGCGCTGCCCCGCGGCGCGAGTAAGACCGTGACCGCCGGCAGCGGCTCCGGCGCGATCACCGCGCTGACCGTGAAGATCCCGCAGCTCGCCGCCCCCGGCTCGGGCACCAGCGAGATCGCCACCTCCGACTCGATCATGCGTGACACCCGGCTGCGGATCAGCTTCGACGGCCGGCAGACCGTGGACGCGCCGCTCGGCGAGTTCTTCGGCACCGGCCTGGGGCTCTATCCCGTACGAGCGATGATGTTCGGCGCCGACCCGGCCACCAAGACGTTGTCCGCCTGGTGGCAGATGCCCTACCGGTCGAGCGCCACGGTCACGTTGGTCAACGACTCGCTGGTCGCGATCAACGGCGCCCAACTGTCTGTCACCACCGCGGCCAGCCCCGCGTCCGCGCAGCTCGGCGCGGACGGCTCCACCGGCTACTTCCACGCCGCCAGTGACCGGACCATCGAGACGCCCGGCCAGGACCACACCTTCGTGGACACCATCGGGCACGGCCGGGTGGTCGGGGTCACCGAGACCATGGAAGGCCTCGCCCAGGACGCCGGCCGCGGCTACCTCGAGGGCGACGAGCGGCTGTTCGTGGACGGCTCGGTGAGCCCGCAGATGTCCGGCACCGGCACCGAGGACTTCTACGAGTCCGGCTGGTATTTCAATCGAGGCACCGACACGAACCCGTTCAACGGCGATCCCGCGCACGAGAACCGCGGCCTCGGCTGCGTGTACGACTGCACTGGCGCGTACCGGCTGATGCTCACCGAAGGCGCGCAGTACGGCTCGTCCGTCCGGTTCGGCATCGAGCACGGCGCGTACGACACGGATCCGGCGATCTATGGCTCCACGACGTACTACTACGCCCAGGACAAGAATGTGATGCGCCAGACCGACTCGCTCACCGTCGGCGACACTGGCAGCGAGAGCGCCCATCAGTACAAGTCGACCAACCCCGGCGCGGTGACCGCGGTGTCCAGCGGCTACGAGGGTTACGACCGCACCCAGCCGGCTGTCACTCGCGGCATCCGGGCCACCGCCGGGCCGGTCAGCTTCCAGCTGGCGGTCGCGCGGGACAACCGGGGCGTCGAACTTCGCCGTACGTCCGACCAGAACCAGGGCTACCAAAGCGCGACTGTGAGTGTGAACGGCATCGCGGCCGGGACCTGGACGCAGCCCCTGAGCAACCAGGGTTTGCGCTGGCTGGACGACAGCTTCGAGCTGCCCGCCGCGCTGACCGCCGGCCGCTCATCGATCACCGTGACACTGACGCCGGCGGCCGGCTCCGCCGCCTGGACCGCGGCCTCCTACGCGGCGGTCTCGGACGTACCAGCCACTGTGGACAGCCGGGCACCCAGCGCCACTCTCGGGCTGCACGCGGCCGGTACGGACACCAACAGCATCAACGTCACCTGGCTGCCCGCCACTGACGACACGTACGCGCCGCAGTACCAGGTGTACGGCTCCACCACCCCGAACTTCACCGCCGCCGGCTCCACTCTGCTGACTACCACGCCGTTGCTTTCGTACGCCCACGGCGATCTCGGCACCAAACAGACCTGGTATTACCGGGTCCGGGCGGTGGACGCGGCCGGTCACGCCGGCCCGCTGTCGGCACTGGTCAGCGCGGTCACCGGCAACAAGCTCCGGGTCGAGGCGGAGTCGATGCCGGTCGTCTCGGCCACCGCCCCGATCGGCCCACAGGGCGACTGCTGCAACGTCCATTGGTCGAACGGTTCGCAGCTGTGGTTCACCGCGAAGTCGGCGCCGCAAAACGCGGTCCTGCAGTTCAGTGTCTCGACGGCTGGCACGTACGACCTGTCGATGGTGCTGACAAAGGCGGTCGATTACGGCATCGTGACCTTCGCTCTGGACGGTACGACGATGGGCGAACCTGTTGACGGCTACAACGCGGGGGCCGTGGTGATCACGCCACCCCTGTCCTATGGACAGCACCAGCTCAGCGCCGGTACCCACACGCTGACGATGACGGTCACCGGCAAGAACGCGTCGGCGGCGGGCTACTTCGCTGGCCTGGACTACCTCGACCTGACGCAGGCGACCTGACCCGATGCCCGAGAGCAACTCCCCGATCCTGGCGATGCGTGACATCGCCAAGTCCTTCCCGGGCGTACGGGCCCTGACCGGCGTGTCCATGGACGTACGCGCCGGTGAGGTGCACGCCCTGCTCGGCGAGAACGGTGCCGGCAAGTCGACGCTGTGCAACATCCTGTCCGGCGTCTTCACCGAATACGCCGGCAGCATCGAGCTGGCTGGCGAGCGGGCGAACATCCACCACCCCAAAGACGCCCAGTCGCTCGGCATCGGGATGATCCACCAGGAGCTCAACCTGGTGCCAGAGCTGTCGATCGCGGACAACATCTTCCTAGGCCGGGAGCCGCGGACCCGGTGGGGCACGATCAACCGGCCCCTGATGGACGCCGAGTCGCGCCGGCTGCTCGCCGAGCTGGGCCTGCGACTGGACCCGCGGCGGCCGGTGCGTACGTGCCAGATCGCCGAGCAGCAGCTGATCGAGGTCGCCAAGGCGCTGTCGCTGAACGTCCGCGTACTGATCATGGACGAGCCGACATCCGCACTGGCCGACGCTGAGGTGAAACTGCTGTTCGCGGTGATCCGCCGGCTGGTCGCCCGCGGGGTCGCGGTCATCTACATCTCGCACCGGCTCGAGGAGTTGTACGAGATCGCCGACCGGGTGACGGTGCTGCGCGACGGCGGCTACATCGGCACTCGCGAGATGGCGGCGACCGATCGCGCCGAGCTGATCCGGATGATGGTCGGCCGGCCACTCGGCGAGATTTTCCAGCACTCCGCCAAAATCTCCGCCGGAGCCGAGCGGCTGCGAGTGACCGGCCTGTCGCTGGCGGCCGACCCGCGGGCCGGCCGGGTGGCGCTGCACGATGTTTCGCTGTCCGTACGGGCCGGCGAGATCGTCGGGCTCGCCGGCCTGATGGGCGCCGGTCGTACCGAGGTGCTGGAGGCGATCTTCGGCGTCTTCGGCACGCGCGCGATCCGCGGGTCGCTGGCGCTGGACGGGAAACCGTATCCACCGCGGTCGCCGGAGGAAGCCATCCGCAGAGGTGTCGCGCTGGTCGCCGAGGACCGCAAGACGCAAAGTCTGGTGCTGTCGAACACCGTACGGTTCAACGCCAGTCTGGCTTCGCTGAAGCGGTTCCGCCGCTGGTCCGGGGTGGACGCGAAAGCCGAGCGCAAGGCGGTCGCGGAGCAGGTCGCCAGCCTGCGGGTGAAGACGCCGAGCCTCGCGAGCATGGTGGCGAACCTGTCCGGCGGGAACCAGCAGAAGGTCGTACTGGCCAAGTGCCTGCTGACCAAGCCGACCGTGCTGTTGCTCGATGAGCCGACCAGGGGCATCGACGTGGGCGCGAAGGCGGAGATTTCCGAGCTGGTCAACAAGTTGGCGGCCGCCGGCACCGGCATTCTGATGGCCTCTTCCGAGCTGCCGGAGCTGCTGGGCACGTGCGACCGGATCATCGTGCTCTGCGAGGGTCGGGTTACCGCGGAGCTCGATCGGGCGGAGGCCACCCAGGAGCGGATCCTGGCGGCGGCGATGGCCCGGCAGGTCGTCCTCGCCGAAGATATGTCCAGCACTGGAAAGGAAACATAGCGTGGCGGGCACCCAGACGACCGCGACCGCGGTCGCCGAGAAACCAGTCGGAGCCGAGCGGTGGAAACGGGTGCTCTCCACCCTGGGCTCGCTGCAGGGTTACGTGGGGCTGGCGTTGGTGCTGATCCTGGGCATCAGCACCAAGGGCGGCATCTTTCTCAGCCAGTCGAACATCACCAACGCGGTCGGCGCCTTCGCGTCCCGGGGCATCCTCGCGGTCGGTGAGACGCTGGTGATCCTGGCCGCCGGCATCGACCTTTCGGTGGGGTCGATGTTGGGGCTTTCGTCGATGGTGGCGGCGATGTTGCTCGTACAGGCGGATCTGCCGCCGGTGCTGATCCTGCCGGTGTGTGTGGTCGCCGGGGCGGTGATGGGCTTCTGCAACGGCGCCGGTTCCACCTGGCTGCGCATCCAGCCGTTCGTCATGACACTGGCGACGTTGTCGGTCTTTCGTGGGCTGGACCGGCAGATCAGCAACAACGTCAGTGTGGGCACCCAGATCGTTGGGCCGACTGGCAAACTGTCCGCGCACTCCGACCAGTTCCAGCTGTTCGGTACGCCCGGCCACAATTTGTTTAGCGGTATACTCGGCGCCGGTGTCTACTATCCGGTCCTGGCCTTCGTCATCACCTGCGTGGTTTTTCAGTTGATCCTCTCCAAAACCACGTTCGGTCGGCATATTTACGCGGTCGGCGGGAACGAGACAGCGGCCAGGCTGTCCGGCATCAACGTCAACCGGGTGAAGATCGCGGTGTTCACCATCTGCGGCCTGCTCGCCGGTTTCGCCGGCCCGATCGACGCGGCGTACAGCGCGTCGGCCGATCCGCTCGCCGGCGGCGGGTACGAGCTGGACGTGATCGCCGCGGTGGTGATCGGCGGCGCCGCGCTGGCCGGTGGCCGGGGCAGCATCATCGGCACCTTCGTCGGTGTCCTGATCCTCACCCTGCTGGACAACGTGCTCGGCCTGAACGCTGTCAGCGACAACCTGCAGCTGATCATCAAGGGCCTGATCGTGGTCGTCGCGGTCGTGCTGCAGCGGCCGGACCTGATCACCAGCTTCGCCGGCTTCATCCGGCGAACATTCGGCCGCGGTGGCGGGGACCTAGCCACCGCCGCGGTTTCCACAGCGGCGCCCGGTCCGTCGGGCGGCAAGAACACTGGGAGAAAGTCGTGATCCGTATCAGCATCGGTCGCCTCGCCGTCGCGGCGACCGCCCTCGTGCTCGTGGCCGGTTGTGCGTCCACCACGGGCAGCAGTGGCGCACCCGCCAGCAACGGCGCCGGGCAGCAGTTCGTCGTCGGCTATTCCCAGTCGAACAACGCCGAGCCGTACCGGGCCCAGCTGAACCTGCAGCTGGAGCACTACATCAAGCAGTATCCGAACCTGAAGCTGCTGCCGATCGCGGACGCGGCACAAGACTCCGGCCGGCAGGTGTCGCAGGTGCAGCAGTTCATCCAGCAGAAGGTGAACGCGCTGATCATCTCGCCGAACGAGCCGGCCCCGCTCGCGGCGGCCGTCCAGCAGGCCTGCGCGGCGAAGATCCCGGTGATCGTGCTGGACCGTTCGGTCAACTCCGACTGCTACTCCGCGTTCATCGGCGGCGACAACTTCGCCGCCGGGCAGAAGGCCGGTCAGCTGGCCGCGCAACTGCTGCCCAACGGCGGCAATGTGGTGGAGCTGCAGGGCATCCTGTCCGACCAGCCGCAGATCGACCGCGACCGCGGCTTCCGGGACGGCATCAAGAGCAACCCGAAGGTCAAGATCCTCGCCAACCGGGAAGCCAAGTGGCTCAAGGACAACGCCACCACGATCACCAACCAGTGGCTGGCCCAGGGCCTGAAGGTCGACCTGGTGTACGGGCAGAACGACCCGATGGCGCTCGGCGCGTACCTGGCGGCCGCGTCCGCCGGCAAGCAGAAGTCCATCAAGTTCATCGGCACCGACGGCCTCGCGATCCCGGACGGCGGCATCCGCGCGGTCCAGCTCGGCCAGCTGTCCGGCACCTTCATCTACCCGACCTGCGCCAAGGAAGCCGCTGACACCGTCGAGGCGCTGATGACCGGCAAGAAGGTCGAGAAGAAGACCACCCTGTCCATCGAGGCGGTCACGCCGGCCAACGCGGCCACGCTCTACCAGCAGTACGACTTCTCCAACAAGAAGTAGGTTTCCCGTTCGCCCGAGGGTTGGCCGAGATGAGGCATCGCGGCCAACCCGGGACGTTGGGCGGCACTGTTAGGTTTCCTCTGTGAATTTCGTTGAGCCTGGCCGTACGACGTGCTGACAGCGGTTGTACGCAATACCCGGCCCATCCGGGATGTGCTGCGTACGGCCGGGGTGCCGCGGCTGCTGGCGGCCGACCTGATCGGGCGGCTGCCGACCGGAATGGCCGCGCTCGCGTTGGTGCTGCTGGCCCGCTACCGAGGCGCTGACTACACCCTCGCCGGGCTGCTGGCTGGCGGTTTCGCGGTCGGACAGGCGATCGGTGGTCCGGTGCTGGCGCGGCTGGTCGACCGTACGCGGCAGCCGCCGGTGCTGGTCGGGGCCGCGTTCGTGGCGGCGATCGCGTTCGGGGCGTTGGCATTCATCGATCTCGCCGGCCAGCCCATCGTCGCGATCGCGCTGGTGGTGCTCGCTGGGGCCGCGACACCGCCGCTGGAGCCGTGCCTGCGTGCCCTTTGGTCGCTGCTGCTCCCGGACCAGCGAGCCGTGCACGCCGCGTACTCACTCGACGCAGCCGCCCAGGAGTTGCTGTTCGTCGGGGGCCCACTGGTCGTGGTCGCCTCGGTCTCGGTTTTCGGTGGTACGGCGGGGATCCTGGTCGCCGCCGCGGTCGGCCTGGTCGGTGCGGCCTGGTTCGCCACCGCGGGTCCGGCGCGGCGGTGGCGAGGCGCGCCGGGCGAGCGGCACTGGGCCGGCGCGCTCCGGTCGGGCCGGCTCGCGCGGCTGCTGGTCATGCTGGTGTTCGCCGGCGGCGCGGTCGGCACCTTCACCGTCGCGGTCACTGCCTTCGCCGAGCAGGCCGGCGTACGGCCGGCCGCCGGTTGGCTGGTCACCGCGAACGGCCTCGGCGCCCTGATCGGCGGCCTGGTCTATACGGCGGTCCCGGCCGGCCGGGATCCGTCCGCTCGGTTGCGCCTCCTCGCTGGCTGCCTGGCGCTGGGCTTCCTGCCACTGGCGCTGACCCCGAACGTCTGGATCGGCCTGCCTCTGGCGGTCCTCAGCGGCCTGTTCCTGCCGCCGGTACTGGCCTGCGCATTCATCCTGGTGGATCAGCTCGCGCCGCCGGGTACGGTCACCGAGGCCTTCGCCTGGGTGGTGACGGCGTTCTCGGTCGGCTACGCCACCGGCTCGGCCGTCGCCGGTTATCTCGCCGACCACGTGGGCGCCGCGGCTGGCCTCTGGGCGGCGGTCGCCGGCGGCGTACTCGCCACCCTGGTCTCCGTCCCCCGGTTCGCCCCCGCGATGTCCCAGGAAGGCTAAACACGTGCATCTGTCCGAGATTCGAGCCAGGTCAACAGCGCTGCGACAGGCGGTCGCGGCAGCACCCGACCTGCAGGCGAGAGTGCCGGGCTGTCCCGACTGGTCACTGCGCAACCTGGTCGATCATCTGGGCCAAGTGCAGCGATTCTGGGCTGTGGTGGTCCAGCAGGGTACGAGCGACAGGCGCCCCACGGAGGACGCGGTGGACCGCCGTGAGCCTCACGGCGACCTCGTCGAGTGGTCCGCAGAGTCCACCGAGCTGCTCGTCGCGGCGCTCAGTACGGCCGAACCGGACCAGCCCTGCTGGTCCTGGTGGCCGGCCGAGGCCGCTCCGTTGACGGCCGGCGCGATAGCCCGCCATCAAGTCGTCGAAGCCGCGGTGCACGCGTACGACGCCCAGGAGACCATCGGCAAGCCGGAGCCGATCCCGGACGCGGTCGATCTGGTGGCCGAGTTCCTGGAGGTCTCGTACGGCTCGGCCGGCGAATGGCCGCATGAGCCGACGCGGGTTGCTGTTCGTACGACGCAAGGCCCGTCCTGGCAGGTCGGCCTAACCGCGACGGGCTCAGCGATCACCACCGACGATCACGAGTCCGCGAAGATGACGCTCAGCGGTTCGGCGAGCGACCTGCTTTTGGCTCTGCATCTCAGGATTCCAGCGGATCGGCTAAAAGTCGAGGGCGACGGTCAGGTGGTACGTGACCTGCTCGCCTGGCCCTCACTTTAGGCCGGAACCTGTCGTACGGGTGCGGGCTCGGCGCAGTGCTCGGCGAGGGTGTCCAGCGGGATGTCCAGGGCGGTCGCCAGCGCGGCCACGGTGAAGAACGCCGGTGTCGGCACCCGGCCGGTCTCGATCTTGCGGAGTGTTTCGGCGGACAGCCCGGCGGCCGCCGCGACCTCCGGCATACTGCGGTCTCCGCGAGCTTGCCGGAGCAGCGCTCCCAACCGCTCGCCGCGCTGCCAGTCGAGCCGGGTGAGGGGTGCGCGAACCATGACCGTGATACTAATACCGGTATAGTTATTGGGTCCAGTGGTGACGGGTAGAAGGAGTGCGGCGACGTGGTCGAGCAGAAGACCGAGGCTGAGTTGGCGGCGATGCGCGAGGCCGGCCGGGTGGTGGCCAACGCGCTGGCCGCGGCCCGGGAGGCGGCCAGCATCGGCGTCAGCCTGAAGGAGTTGGACGAGGTCGCCCATGCCGTCATCAAGGACGCCGGCGCCACCTCGCCGTTCCTGAACTACCACCCGCAGTGGGCGCCGACGCCCTTCTCCGGGGTCATCTGCGCGTCTGTCAACGACGCCATCGTGCACGGCATCCCCGGCCACTACCGGCTGGCCGACGGTGACCTCGTCAGCATCGACTGCGGCGCGACCCTCAACGGCTGGACCGGTGACGCCGCGATCAGCTTCCTGGTCGGTACGCCCCGACCCGGCGACGCCGAACTGCTGGCCACCACCGAGCGCGGCCTCGCGGCCGGCATCGAGGCCGCGGTGGCCGGCGGCCGGCTCGGGGACATCTCACACGCGATTGGGCAGGTCGGCCGGTCCGCCGGCTACGGCATCCCCTCCAACTTCGGCGGTCACGGGATCGGCCGGGAGATGCATGAGGACCCGTTCATCGCCAACGAAGGCCGCGTCGGCCGCGGTCTGCGTCTGCAGGTCGGGCAGGCCTTCGCGATCGAGCCGATGTTCATCGCCGGTGGCGTCGACGACTACACGATGGCCCCGGACGGCTGGGCGCTACACACCTCGGACCGCAGCCGCGCGGCCCACTTCGAGCACTCCATCGCCATCACCAAGGACGGCCCGGTCATCCTCACCCTTCCCTGACCCGACGAAGCGCTGGTAAGTGTTATCCATCTCGGATAGTATCCGCATGCGATAGTATCCACGATGGTTCTAGGAGCGACAAATGATCACGAGCATTGGCGTGCATGTCCACTACGTCTCCGACCAGGAGGTCGCCCGCGACTTCTTCGTCGACAAGCTCGGCTTCACTCCGCACACCGACGCGGAGATGAGCCCGGGCCGACGCTGGATCGAGGTGGCCACCCCGGCCGGCGACCGGATCAACCTGTTCCCGGTCCAGGACGGCTTCGAACACTTCCTCGGCAAGAGCTCCACCTTCACCCTGCTGTGCGACGATGCCCAGAAGACGTATGACGAACTCAAGGCCGCCGGGGTGCCGGTCGAAGGGCCGTTCAAGGAGCCGTGGAGCACGTGGGTGAAGGTCACCGACCCGGACGGGAACGACTTCGTCATCGGCGAGGTCTCCCAACAGAACAACTGACCCACGTGGGCCGGGGATGACGCCGGCGATCTTCGCCCTGCTGCTCGCCCTCGCTGGCGGCGAGCAGCACGGGTACGCGCTGATGTCGGACGTGGAGGCCTTGACCGGCGGCCTGATCCGGCTGGGCCCGGGCACGCTCTACCGGTCGCTGCAGCGGATGCGGGTAGACGGGCTGATCGTGGAGATCGAGGACACCAACGACTCCGGGCATATCGACGGCGACTCGTACGACCGTCGCGGCGAGCGGCGCCGGTCATACCGACTCACGGACCGCGGCCGGGAAGCCGCCGCCGAAGAAGCCGGCCGGCTGTCCGTGCTGGTCGCGGCGGCCGAGTCCCGTGGCATCAGGGCGTTGGAGACCCGTACGGACCACACCGAAAGGCACGCCGGATGACCGCCGCCGACCTCGCGCCGGAGGAGTTCCCCGGCGTCACCCCGCACCTGGTCGTGCGCAGCGTCGCCGAGGCGGTCGCGTTCTACCAGCGCGCTTTCGGGGCGGACGAGCTGCAGCGCCAGTCCGGCCCGGACGGCCGGATCTGGCACTGCGAGCTGTTGGTGGCCGGCGGCCGACTGCTGTTGGTTGAGGAGTTCCCGGACATGGGGATGCTGGCTCCGGAATCGATCGGCGGCACCCCGGTCATGCTGCACATCTTCGTCACCGACGTGGACGGCACCTTCGACCGGGCTGTCGAGGCCGGCGCGGAGCCGGCGATGAAGCCGCTCGACACCTTCTGGGGCGACCGGTACGCGCAGGTCATCGACCCACTGGGACACCGCTGGTCCTTCGGTCGGCGTACTGACGACCTGTCCACCGAGGACACCGCGGCCCAAGCGCGCCGGTGGAGCGCCGAGCGCGGTCACCCGGCGAGTCCCGCCGACGTGCCGGAATCCGACCGTCCCTGGAGCCGTTAAGCAGGCTCATCCCCGTCGGGCATGGCGTCAAGGTGCTGCTCGAGGGCGTCCAGGCGGTCCGACCAGAGCCGCCGGTACGGCGACAGCCACGCGTCGATCTCCTGCAGCGGCTCCGGACGAAGCTCGTACCAACGGCGTTGGGCCTCCTGCCGCACCCGTACGAACCCGGAGTCGCGGAGCACCTTCAGGTGCTTGGAGGTCCCCGGCTGGGTCAGCCCCAGCTGGTCCACCAGCTCGTTCACCGAGCGCGGACGCTCCAGCAGCAGATCCAGGATGCGTCGCCGGCTGGGCTCGGCGAGTACGTCGAAGGTTGTCGGCACGACCAAAATATACTCTAGGGGAAATATATCCTCAAGGTCATGTTCCGGCGTGACGGGTTCATGCGCGTACGCGCAACCCCACCTGCCAAGCTGTCGCCATGACCTCGCTGCGCCTGTCTGACCGCGCCGGTCGCGGTGTGCTGTTGGCCACCGTGCTCGCGTCCGGCATGGCCTTCCTGGACAGCACGATCGTCAACGTGGCACTCCCCCGGATCGGCCACGACCTGACCGCCAGTCTGGCCGATCTCCAGTGGACGATCAACGCGTACACGCTGACGCTGGCCGCCCTGGTGCTGATCGGCGGGGTGTTGGGCGACCGGTATGGCCGACGGAAAGTCTTCCTGATCGGGGTCGTCTGGTTCACGCTCTCGTCCATGCTGTGCGGCATCGCCCCATCGGTGCCCCTGCTGATCGCCGGACGGGCCCTGCAGGGCATCGGCGCGGCCCTGCTCACGCCCGGCTCGCTCTCGCTGATCCAGTCGTCCTTCGTGCCGGAGGAGCGGGCCAAGGCGATCGGCGCCTGGGCGGGCCTGGGCGGGGTCGCCGGCGCGATCGGGCCGTTCATCGGCGGCTACCTGGTCGACACCTGGTCGTGGCGGTTCGCCTTCTACCTGAACGTGCCGCTCGCCGCGTTGGTCATCTTCGCGACCCTTCGGTGGGTGCCGGAAAGCCGCGCCGACGAGGTCGAACCAGGCGCTGGCGGCCGGTTCGACGTCGGCGGCGCGTTGCTCGGCGCGATTGGGCTGGGCGGCGTCACGTACGCGCTGGTGGAGGCACCGGGGCAAGCGGGAACGGTAGCCGTCTGGGCGGCCGCCGTCATGGGGGTGGCGGCGCTCGCCGGTTTCGTCTGGGTGGAACACCGCGAACGCCATCCGATGCTGCCGCCGCAGGTGTTCGCCTCCGCGCAGTTCTCCGCGATCAACGTGGTCACGCTGTTCGTCTACGCCGGCCTGTCCGGGGTGTTCTTCTTCCTGGTCCTGCAGTTGCAGGTGGTGGCCCGGTTCTCCGCATTGCAAGCGGGCGTCTCGCTGTTGCCGATGACCGTGGTGATGCTCGCTTTCTCGTCCCTGTCCGGCTCCCTCGCGCAGAAGATCGGACCACGGATCCCGCTGGTCGCCGGGCCGCTGATGGGCGCCGCCGCGGTGCTGCTGATGCTCCGGATCGGCCCCGGCGCCTCGTACGTCTGGGACGTGCTGCCGGCCGTGACGCTGATGGGCTTGGGCATGACCACGGTCGTGCCACCGCTGACCTCGACCGTGCTGGCGGTGGTCGCGGACCGCTACTCGGGCGTTGCCAGCGGGGTCAACAACGCCGTTTCGCGGGCCGGCGGGTTGTTGGCCGTGGCCGCGTTGCCGCTGGTCGTCGGGTTGTCCGGCGCCTCTTACCAGAACGCGGGAGCGCTCAACGGCGGCTTCCGGACGGCGATGATGGTGTGCGCCGCACTGTTCGCCCTCGGCGCGGTTATCGCGCTTGTTTTCGTCCGCGGAAAAGCCGCCACCCCGCCGCCGGAGCGGCATCGCTGTTCGGTGCTGACACCGATGGAGCCGGGGGTACGTACCCAGCACTGACCGGTGGCACGCTGCCGGCCTCCGAGACATACCAGGTGGTCCGGGGCCTGATCGGCCGGCCGGTGCGCTCGGGCCGCCGGCCGGACTGGTCGCCGTTGGTCAGCCGGGCGTCCGGCGAGGCGATGAAGTCGATCACCGAGAGCAGCCCGGACATGGTCCGTTCGAAGCTGGGGCTCACCGTACCCACCGCACTCGCGACCTCGCCATAGTCGGCGAGCGCGGACGCCAGCGACACCTCGTCCAGCCGTACGGTCACCGGGAGCAGCCGCTCCAGGCCGCCCTGGCCGAAGTCGATCAGCAGCCGCAGCTCCGGTCGGTCACTGCGGAAGTTGTACTCGAGGTGGGCGTACGCGGCGTCAGCGCCGAGGTGCTCACGCAGGCCGGTGACGTGCACGCACCACTCGGGCAGGTTCATGAACCGGTCGAGCGTGGGCAGGTCGGCCCGCGCCGAGGTCCAGAGCTGGTCGACCAGCCGCGGTTCCAGCGTGTACACCGTGCGAGCGAACCGCCAGGAGTAGTACGCGGCTACCGCGCCAACCGGAGGCGGCGGGGCGTTGCGGCCATCGAAGTCGGCCGCTGGCTGCGCCACCACCCGGGCAGCCCCGCGAGCGATCGGCAGCAGGCACCATTTCGGCCAGTGACCGGAGTCCTCCAGCCGTACCAGGTCCAGGTCCCGCCACGCCCGCGGCCAGGCCGACACCACGTCGGCTTCCAGCTCGTCCGCGCGTTGGAGAGCAGTCTGCGTGTCCGGGTAGCCCATCGCCGAAATCTTGCCATCGCTACTCACCGTCCCCGGCCCCACCCCATCGCGAACCGGACGTTTTCGCTGTGGTTCGCCGCGTGTCGACAGCTAAAACGTCCGGTTAGTAGGGGTGTTCAGTCGCGGCGGCGGACGTATTCGACGACGGCGGCGCGGGTGCTGGCCACGTTGAAGACCTTGCGGGTGTGCGCGATCCGGCGGTTGGCCGTACGCAGGGACAGGAACTCGGCCTCGGCGGCGGCGGCGATCGACTCACCGTCGGCGAGGCGGTCCAGCAGAGCGCACTCCTCGACGGTGAGGCCGGGCACGGACGGCGTGTCGTCCTCGGTGGGCGCGTCGCCGACCGGGCCAACCCGGCGCAGGTCGTCGAGCAGGGCCCGGCCGGTGGTACTGCGCGGATCGACGATGGCGACCACGCCAACGCCCCGGGCGGCGGCCAGTACGACCGCGCCGACGTCGTCGGAGTCCTCAACCGGGCCGGAAAAGACCAGCTTCTTGCGAGTCAGGTCCCACGGCTCGGGCGGCATCACGAAGCCCGTACCGACTGTCCAGCCCTGCTTGGTGAGCCGGCGCAGCACGCCGGCCGCGGCCGACTGGGTCTCCACCACGTGTAGCGGTTGCGTCATGGCCGCTCGTCACCCAGTTCGGCGGCGACCAGCGCGGCCGCCTCGGTGCGGGTACGGGCGCCGAGCTTGCGCATGCCGGACCGTACGTGCGTCTCCACGGTCTCCCGGGACAGTCCCAGCCGGGTAGCGATCCGGCGGGTCGACTCGCCCTGAGCGACCAGCTGCAGCACCTCGGTCTCGCGGGCCGAAAGCGGACTGCTGCGCGGGCCGAGCCGGGGACGTTCGTCCAGGTTGCGCTGTGCGACCCGGCCATGCGCGACATAGCGGCGAAGGGCCTTGCGGACCCGCCCCAGCAACACCACCAGGCCAGCCGTCTCGGCCGCGATCTCGGCGGCCAGCAGGGCTGGTACGGCCGCGTCCGGCGGGTCGGGAGCGACCATCACCCCCAGCAGCGCCCGGATCTCCTCCCGGACCACCCGCTGGTGCCAGGCGCTCGCAGCCTGGTTGAACTCCGACGACGACGGCCAGCCGCCGGCCGCCCGGTTCCACGCCCGCAAGGTCGCGGCGGCCGCCTCGGCCGGCGGCTGCAGCGCGGTGGCGAGGCGGCCGGTGTCCTTGGCGTGCGCACCGACCGCGCCGGCGGCTCGCTCGTACGCGGTCCAGTGTTCGGTGATCTCGGCGAGGCCCAGCAGCAGGGCGGACTGCCGGATCGCGGCGGCCTCCTGGTCGCCGGAGGGCTCCACCACTCCGTCCAGCCAGGCGACTTCCTGGCCCACCCACGCGAGCGCCTCCGCCGGCACTCCGCTGACCACCATGCCTTCGGGCAACCCGCCAGACAGCCGGCCACGGGCCAGTCCGAGAGCGCCCGAGTCCGCCGCCGCCAAACATCCAGCGGCCAGTGCGTACGCCCGCGCGCGCCCGGGCAGCGAACGATCCAGCAGGTCGGTGGCCCGACGTACCACGTCGTCCAGCGCCTCGCCGCGCAACGCCGACACCCACAGCCCCAGCGCGACGAACCGGGACTCCCAGCTGTACGCGCCGTCAACCGCACACCGCTGGGCGCCGGCTTTCGCGGCCGGGCCAGCCTCGCTGGTGTCGCCGTCGGCGGCCAGCGTCTCGGCCAGCACCCACCGGCACCACCGCTCATCCGCGGTCCGCCCGGCCACCTCGCAAGCCTTCGCGGCCGCGTCCAGCGCCGCCGCCCAGCCGGCCTCCCGGCCAGTCGCGGCGGCGATCGCCAGCGCGGCGGCCACCGCCGGCGGATGGGCGGTGGCATCGCCGAAATGGGCGTGCGCGGCCGCGGTGGCGGTGCCGACCGCGACGGCATCGCCCACCCCGACGGCCGCGAGGATGCGGACCCTGTGCAGGTCCGCGAGCAGGTCGACCGGCAGCCCGGCGGTCTCTCCGAGGGCGTTCCGGAACACCTCGGTAGCGGCCAGCGCGGCCGCCGGGTCGCCGGCCTGAAGAAAGGCCTCCGCCTTCAGGACGCCTTGTTCAGCGCGCAACGCCGGAGTCGTCAGGTTGGTCTCGGGCAGGCTCTCCAGCGCTCGTACGGCCGCGTGGTAGCGCCCAACAGCAAGCGCAGCAGCCACCGCGTCCAGTCGTACCCGAGGTGGCACGTCGACACCGGTCAGCCCGGCCGCCAGCAGCAGACTGGCCGCTCGTTCCCCGTCGGTGGTGGCCTGACCGGCGGCCACCACCGCTTGGTCGAAGGCGCTCTGAGCAGCACCGGCAGCGGCGTAGTGCCGAGCCGACTCGGCCGGTGCACAGAATTGCGCCAGCCGGGCGTGCAGAGCAGCGCGGTCCGCCGCGGGCAAGATACCGGCGGCGATCTCGGCGACGCAAGGCGCCACCGGAGCTACCATCATGCCGTCCTGGGCGACCGCGCCTTCTTGAGTGACCGTGCCTTCCTGGACGGCTAAGCCGGCCTCTACGAGCTCGCCGACGCCGGGTCCCAGCCGGCTCGCCAGCTCCGGCCGGCCGAGCAGGCCCAGGGCCGCGATCGCGGTACGGGCCGGGCGGCGGAGTTGGGCGACCGCGTCGGCGATGGCCCGCTCCAAGTCGTCGGCCCGGGAGGGCGCGGACCGGCCGAGCTCGGTTTGGGAGAGGTTGCCGCCGGCCCGTACGGCCCGCCGGGCCAGCACCTGGACCGCCAGCGGCATCCCGCCGGCTCGCTCGACCACCGCGGCGATCGCGGCCGCCGACAGCTCCGGCGCGGTCTTCTCCGCCAACCCCGACGCCGCCTCGTCGGTGAGCGGCGGGACGGTCACCCACGCCCGTGCGGCCGCCCGCAACGCTCTGAAGACTTCGGCGGGCAGGTTGTTCGGCGTCCGCAAGGCGGCCAGCACCCGTACGTGCTCGGTCAGCCTTGGTAGCACCGCCAGCGTGAGGCCGTCGGCCCACTGGAGGTCGTCCAGCACGAGCAGACCGTCCTTGACCCGCGCTCTCACGGCCTCCACGGCCAGGTCCACGTCGGACTCCGGCAGCCGGGCCCGGATCGCGCGGCTCAGAGCGACCCCCGGCACATGCCGTAGGCTGGCCAGCCCGCCGCCCCGGAACACCGTCCCGGCGGCGGCGGACGCCAGCGAGGTCAAGAGGGTCGTCCGTCCGACGCCTGGAGCGCCCGTCACCACGACGAGTCCGGGCTGCTCAGGAGCGGTAGGCATGGTTACGGGCTGTGGTGTGGTCGGCACGCCGGTCACCTACCTCCCCCCGGGTGGCACGAACATGGGATGGTGCCCGAGAAGGATAGTTCTAAGGTCGTATCCGTATCCCACCCGCACCACAGTGAGATCCACTTTCGTCGAGAGGCTCTGGCGGTATGCCGTACAACGTTGTTGATACCAGCTCGGTTCGTACGGACCGAGCCTCCCGCGCTGGCAGCGTCCCGGCGTCGCAGAACTAGCCGTGGCGACCGGACCTCTCAGCACCCGGGTGGCCGCGCTCTGCGCGGAGGTCGCCCCCCGGTTGACACCGCAGTCCCGCTCTGCCGTCGTCGACCTGCGCCAGCGGCTGGGCGAGCCACTCCGGGTGGCCATTGCCGGACGCCTCAAGGCCGGCAAGTCGACGCTGGTCAACGCCCTGATCGGGCGGCGGGTGGCGCCCACCCAGGTGGGTGAGTGCACCCGGCTGGTGACCCAGTTCCGGTACGGCACCTCGGACCGGGTGGACGTGGTCCGCCGGGACGGCAACCGGGTCAGCCTGCCGCTGGACTCGAACGGGATGATCCCGCAGAAGATCGGCGTGCCGCGCGCCGAGGTCTCGTACATCGACGTGACCCTGTCCAGCGAGCGCCTACGCGACCTCACCGTGGTGGACACGCCCGGCCTCAGTTCCACCAACGAGCAGATCTCCGCGAGCAGCAAGGACTTCCTGCTCGGCGACACCGGCTCGTCCGACGAAGCGCAAGGCCTGCTGTCCGATGACATCGACGCGGACAGTGCCGGCGCGCTGACCGGCGCCGAGGCCATCGTCTACGTCTTCACCCAGTCCGTACGGCAGGACGACGTGGAGGCGCTCGAGGCCTTCCGGACAATGTCCGCCCGGCTGTCCAGCAACCCGATCAACTCGCTCGGACTGTTCAACAAGGTCGACAAACTGGTGGGTACGGGCGACCCGTGGCCGGTCGCTGGGCCGCTGGCCACCAGCCAGGCCGAGGTGCTGCGCCGGCAGGTCTCCGACGTCGTGCCGCTGGTCGGCCTACTCGCCGAGACCACCGAGTCCGGCCGGCTGACCGCGGCCGACTGCGAGGCGCTCCGGCAGATCTCCGGCATGTCCGCGATCGACCGGCAGGTACTGACCGCGTCGGTCGACCTCTTCGTCAACCGTGACTGCCCCGTATCCAAGCAAGAGCGTGAGCGGCTGCTGGTGCTGCTCGATCTCTACGGCATCCGGTTCTCGCTGTCCGCGCTGGAGGCCGAGCCGGATCTGCCGACCAACGAGCTGAGCCGCCGACTGTTCCTGGCGTCGGGCTTCCCACGCGTACGGCAGGTGCTGGATCGGGCCTTTCGCTGGCGCAGCGACGCGATCAAGGCCGGCTGGGCACTGACCGGCCTGGAACAGATCGCTTCTCGCGCGGAGAACCTGCGGGATCGCGAGCTGCTCCGGGACACCGTGGAGCGGCTGCTCGCCGAGCCGGAGTATCACCAGCTCCGACTGCTCGACGTCGTACAGCAGGTCACCACCGGCGCGGTCGAGCTGCCGGACCAGATGGAGCAGGAACTGACCCGGCTGGCGCTCTCGGAGGACCCGCAGTCCATCCTCGCGATGCCCGGCGCCGGCGCCGCCGAACTCGAGCGGGCCGCTCTGGAGGCCGCTACCCGCTGGCGGCGGTTCGCGGTGGCCGGCGCGACCCCATCCCAAGCCCGGGTGGCGCATGTCGCGCACCGCGGGTTTCACCTGTTGTCCCAGCGGGTACGGCACCGGCCGACCGGGCCGCATCCCGCTGGCCGCCCGCGCGTAACTGGGGGTTACTGAGCCGATGTCGACCACCAATCTTCGGATCGTGGCGGCCGCGATCACGCTCATCATGGCCGTCCTGGTCGGGGTGCTGACCGGGGTAGCCGGTGGCATCAGTGGACTGGCCGCGAGTGGCTGCGCCAGCTCCGACACCCCACAGCCGAGCCAGAGCGGCGTCCAGAAGCCCGGCGGCGGCCAACCGGGCGGCGGCGAGTCCCTTCAGCCCGGTGACGGCACCGGGGGCACCACCGACCAGGGCACCACCGGTCAGGGCGGCACCACCGACCAGGGCACCACTGACCAGCCCGGCACCAGCGGCAACCTCACCAACGACCCCGGCCGGACCACCGGAACCGGCACGCTGACCGCGGCCTGCGGTCCGGTGTTCTACGTACCGGCCGCGGTGATCGGCTTTCTGGGCACCCTGGTCACCGGCTTCGCCTGCGTACTGGTGATGTCCGCGGCCCGCCGCCGTACGCCGGTGGTTGGCCCAGTCGCCGCCGCTGCCGGCACCCGGGGTGGTAGCTCGCCACCGGTGTCGGCGCCGCCGAGTCGCACCGCGGGCAAGCCAGCCGATCGAGAACAGTTACTTGAGACGTTGATCTACGTACGGGACCGGGCCACCAGCAACGCGCTGGGCGACCGCATCGTACGAGACCTGCAGGCCATCGGCGTGACCGAGATCCGCCCGGACGGGGAGAAGTTCGACCCGTCCCGGCACGAGGCCGGCGGCTCCACCGAGACCGCCGATGGCCAGCTCGACGGCCGGATCGCCGCCGTCGAAACCCCCGGTTACCTGGACCGGGGCCGGATCCTGAGACTGCCCGTCGTGACCGTTTACCGGAGGAAACCGTGAGCCAGCCCGCCGTCCAGACCGGCAAACCAGCCGGCCGGCCAGATCCCCAGCAGGCCGAGGCCGCGCTGATCAAGGTGGTCGGCGCCGCGGTCGACAACGGGCTGGCGCACATCCGCCGGGTCGACCCGGACGCCGCGTCCGACATCGACGCGGTCCGTCGGCGGGACGAGGGCCGGCCGGTGGTGGTCATCGTCGGAGAGACCAAGCGCGGCAAGTCCTCGCTGGTCAACGCCCTGATCGGGGCACCGAACCTGTCCCCCGTCGACGCTGCGGTGGCCACCAGCGCGTATCTGGAGTTCAAGCACGGCCAGACACCGTCAGCGCGCGCGTACGTGCCCGGTGACGAGATGCCGGTACCGTTGGACATCGCCAGCCTGCGCGACTGGGGTACGGTCCTCGGCCAACTCCCGGACGGTGTCCGGCCGCCGCGGCGGATCGAGATCACCTACCCGGCGCCGATGCTGGAGTTCGTCGACATCGTCGACACTCCCGGTGTCGGCGGCCTGGACTCCGCCCACGCCGAGATCGCCCTCGACGCGGTCGAGCACGCCACCGCGCTGCTGTTCGTGGTGGACGCGTCCGCGCCGTTCTCCCAGCCGGAACTGAACTTCCTGTCCGACGCGAGCAAGCGAGTCAACCTGGTGTTGTTCGCGCTCACCAAGACGGACATCTACCCCGGCTGGCGCACCGTGATGGACGACGACATCAAGCTGCTGCAGGCACACGCGCCGCGGTTCGGACAGGCCGGTTTCTTCCCGGTTTCCTCGGCCCTGGCCGAAGTGGCCGCGACGCTGCCGCCGGAGGCCGCCGGCGCGCTGTTGGAGGAATCCCGGATCGATCTCCTGCGCAAGGCGCTGTCGGACGGGGTCGCCGCCCGCGGCGAGCTGCTCAAGCGGGCGAACGTGCTGCGTACCGTGCGCTCCGAGCTGATCCGGCTCGACCAGGTCGCCGGTGACAAGATCCGTACCGCCGACCCGGACCCGGCCACCCTGGCCGAGCTCAAGGAGGAGCGCGGCCGAGTCGGCGCCAAGAAGCGCACGGACACCCGGTCCTGGCAGGTCAGCATGTCGAGCGAGATCAAGCGGTCCCGTACGGACATCACAGCCCGAGTCCGCACCGAGGTCAGCGGCCTGCAGGACCACTGGATGAACGCGATCGACAAGGCTGGCGCGGCCCAGATCAAGCAGTTGCCGTACGACGTGGACCGCTCGCTGCACGCGCTGGCGCTGCGGATGACCGCGGACATGCAGCACCGGTTCCGGGTGGTCGGCGGCCGGATCCTCAGCCAGGTGTTCACCCCGCAGGAGATCCAGCGGGTGCTCAGCCGGCTCAATTCCCGACTGCAGGCCCGGATCAGCACCAAACCGCAAAGGTCGAAGGGCAGCCAGGACAACGTGCTGCTGGTCCAGTCCAGCGTCATGTCGAGCGTCGGCATTGGCAGGTACGCGGCCCTGGGCGCCACGGCGTTGGTCGGTGGCGTCATCGCGTGGCCGGTGACGATCGGCCTGGGCATCGCCAGCGCCGCGTTCATGCTTTACCGCCGAAGGGTGTCCGGGAACCGTCAGGAGGCCAAGGTCTGGCTGCGGGAGGTGCTGGGTGAGGCCCGGGCGTCTCTCGGCGACGCGGTGTCGTACCAGTTCACGGACCTGGAGCACAACCTGACGCTGGCCCTGGAAGAGGCCATCGACCGGCGGATCAAGGAACTCGACAAGCAGATCGGCGACATCGATCGGGCGCTGGCCGAGGACGCGGCGACCCGCAAGCGCAAGCGGGCCGAGTTCCAGGGTGAGCGAGACCAGATCCGCGCCAAGCTGGGCCCGCTGGACGACGCGCTGATCAAGCTCCGGCGGGCCACCGCGGTTGCTGGCGCCGAGGGCACGGACGGGGGGTGACGAGGTGGACGAGGACATGGGTCACGACGACGATGGCCTCTACGGGGGCTTCGACTCGCACGACGAGATGGCGGACCACGACGAGTACGCCGCGGACCTGAGCCCTGCCGACGACCATCTCGACCCGGTGGACGGCGGGCATGACGAGTTCACCCCGGGGTACGAGGACCACGTCCCGGTCGACGGGTCGTACGACGACGGGTCAGACCCATATGTCGATGCGCCCGCCGGCCACGATGAGTTCACCCCCGCCGATGTCACTGTCGGCGACGACGGACATGACGACCTGGTCGGTTACCACGACGACGACACGGCCACGCCGATCGGCGCGCT
Source organism: Fodinicola feengrottensis (assembly GCF_039530045.1). Taxonomy (NCBI): domain Bacteria; kingdom Bacillati; phylum Actinomycetota; class Actinomycetes; order Mycobacteriales; genus Fodinicola; species Fodinicola feengrottensis. The sequence goes on from NZ_BAAANY010000020.1 coordinate 138,968, forward strand.
GACCGACATGCCGTACGATCTGGACGACGGCACCTCAGGCTTCCCGCCGGCCCTCGACCTGGGCATCGACGCCCCGGCGGACGGCGGGCCATGGCTGGATCTCAGCCTGCTCGGCGACGGCTCGGACGTGGACGACGACGCCTCTGGTGCGCACGCGTACGCCGCGGAGATCCCGGACAGCCCGCCCGGCGGCCTCGTGGACCTTGCCAGCGTGGACGCGGCCGGCGACGGCACCAACTGGACCGAACTGGCCCAGTCCGACGACCTGGCCGTCCACTCCCTCGCCACCCTCTGGGCCCCGGCGGCCTGACCGACCGGAGGTTTGCGGTGGCCTGGCATGGCCGGGAAGGGCAGCGGATTCACTACCAGGACGACGGTCGCGGTGACACGGTCGTCCTGCTGCCCGGGTGGGGTGGCAGCGTCATCGAGCTCAACCAGCTGCGGAGCGAGCTCGCGGATGGGTTTCGTATCGTCGCCGTCGACCTGCCCGGGTCCGGGAGGTCTCAGCCGCAGCCGCGGCACTACACGGCCGGCTACTACCTTCAGGATGCGCAGACGCTGCTGGGTCTCCTTGACGAACTCGGTGTGGGCGCGGCCCACCTGGTCGGATTCAGCGACGGCGGTGAGGACGCGTTGCTGATGGCGGCGCTGCGGCCGGCTCGGGTGCTGTCCACGGTGACCTGGGGCGCGGCTGGGCGGATCGTGGCGTCGCGGGAACTGCTGGACGGGCTGACCTGCCTAGTTGACAAACCCATCGAGCCGCTTCTCACCTTGGCTGCCTACCTGGTCGAGGCGTACGGCGTGGAACCGGCCCGGATCATGGCCAGATCCTGGTCCGAGGCGATGAGCGCCATCATCGACGCCGGTGGCGATATCAGCCGGTCACAGGCATCGTCGATCACCTGTCCCACGCTCCTGATCGCGGGCACCGACGACCCGTTCTGCCCACCGGCACTGGTCCGCGAGATGGCCGACGCGATCCCGCGCGGCAAGTTCCTAGAAGTGCCAGGCGGCGGCCACGAACTCCACCGCTCACACGCCCGCTGGCTGGCCTCGACCATCGCCCATTGGCTCGGCGACCACTAGTGGTTGTTCAGCTGCGAGACGACCAGCACGACGATGAAGATGATCAAGAAGCAGACCGCGACGATCGACGAGATCACCACGATGCGCTCCTTGTACCAAGGGCGCAGCTCCTCGTCCTGCAGGGAGGGCATCAGCGGTGGCGGCAGCTGTTGGGCCGGCATCGGCGGCCTCTGCGGCGCGGGCTGATAGCCGCCGCCACTGGACGGTGCGGGCTGGTAACCGCTGCCGCCACTGGCCGGCGTCGCTGATGTCGGCGCGATCTGCTGCGGCCGCGGCGCTTGCTGGATCGGCGGCGGCTGGATCGGCTGGGGCGGCGGAACCGGCCGGGCAACTGGCTGGGGCGGCGGTGGCAGCGGACGCGCCGGCGGCGGGCCGGCCGGCGGCTGGTTCAGTGGCCGTGGCGGCACACCCGGGACGCCGGTGACCGGCCGGATGCCAGCCGGGCCGGGCTGCGGCGGGCCGAGCGGGCGGCCGGGCGGTGGAAACTGCCCCTGGCGTGGGCCGGCCGGTCCCTGCGGTGGCCGGGCCGGATACCCCTGCGGCGGACGTAGTCCGGCCGGCGGCGGTGGCAACGGCCGGCCAGGACCGGGACCAGCAGGCCCGCCCGGGCCCGGAGGCCGAGGCGGCTGGGTCGGTCGATAGATCTGCGGCGGGGTGGACACTGGCGTCGCGCCGGCGTCACCCTCAATGGCGCCGGCCCGCAGGCTGCCCTCGGCCACCACCGTCTCAGGCTGCTCCAGGGTGGTCGGCGCGACCCCGGTGGAGCTGTGGATCAAATGCGCGGCCATCGGGATCCGGCTGGAACCACCGACCAGGAAGATGCCGACCAGTTCCTTCGGATCCAGCCGAGCCTGCTGGATGGTCTGCGACAGGCACAGCACAGTCCGCTCCAGGTACGGCTTGATCAGCTGTTCCAACTCGTCGCGGGTGACGTGCGCGTCGACCTCGAGCGCGGGCAGGTGGATATCGGCCGTCGACGTACGCGACAGCATCTCCTTCGCGCCCCGCACGTCCTCCAGCAGCATCCGCCGATGCCGCCGGTCGGCGCCGTCCTCCGGGGCGATCAGGTGCTTCCACATCTCCGCGTGAGAGTCCGCATAAGTGCTGCCCAGATGGCTGACCACGGCGTAGTCGAAGTCGAGCCCGCCCACGTCCCCGAGACCTTGCTCGGCGAGCACCTCGAACCCGTGCTGGGTCCGTCGTACGACAGTGGCGTCGAAAGTGCCGCCGCCGAGGTCGTAGATCGCCAGCGCGCGGCCGGCCGGCACCGACGTGCCGAGCACGGCGGTGAAATACGAAGCGGCGGCGACCGGCTCCGGGATGAGTTGTGGCCGCGGCAGGCCAGCCAGCTGGGCGGCCTGCACGAGCATGCCGCGGCGGCGCTCGCCCCACTGGGCCGGATGGGTCATCCGGACCTGGTCAGGCATCCCGCCGATCTGCCGGCGGACCTCGGTGACGATCTGCTCGAGCACCGCGGCGGCGAGCCGTGGCACCTCGATCTCGCTCTCGCCGAGCAGCACAGTGACATCGTCGACGCGCCGCTTGGGGTTGGGCTCGAACCGGCCCGGGTCCACTCGCGCATTTCGTTCGGCGTCCCGGCCGACGAGTATTTTGCCGTCGACGCCGAGATAGACGGCCGACGGCAACAGCGGCGACCCGTCGAACAACAGCGGCCGCACCCGGCCGTCCGCGGTCCGCAGCATCGCCACTGTATTGGAGGTGCCGAAATCGACCCCGAGCACGCGCATTGACCACTCCCCTCGGCGACACCCTATCGATGGGGTGCGACCGCAGGCTCCAGCGGTCTGTCCGCGCCGAGCCAGCCGTACGCAGAGTTCACCCGCGATTAAGGGGCATAGCAAGTCTTATCCGGTCAATCCGATCCAGCGTGCCGGACCAGCCGGGGCCGGGCGATACTGCTGCGGTGGCACACCGGTTCCCTTATCTGGACCATCCGCTCCCGCTGGCCTTCGCTCACCGCGGCGGCGCGCTCGCCGGGCGGGAGAACACCGCTGCGGCCTTCGAACGCGCCGTCGGCCTCGGCTACCGGTACGTCGAAACCGACGTACACCTGACCGCGGACGGCGTGCTGGTCGCCTTCCACGACAGCACCCTGGACCGGGTCACCGACCGCACCGGGGTGATTTCCGAGCTGCCGTGGGCGCAGGTGAAGCGGGCCCGAATCGGCGGCGCCGAACCGATCCCGCTGCTGGAGGACCTGCTCGGCGCCTGGCCGGACCTGCGCTTCAACATCGACCCGAAGGCGGACGCGTCGGTCGGGCCGCTGGTCGAGGCCATCCGCCGTACGAACGCGCTGGACCGGGTGTGCCTCGGCTCCTTCTCCGGCCGCCGGCTGGGGATGGCCCGGGCCGCGCTCGGGTCGCGGCTGTGTACGTCCACCGGCCCGCGCGAGGTGGCCGCCCTGCGGTTCGGTTCGTGGCTGCTGCCGCCACCAGGCGCCAACGGACGCAGTCCGCGAGTGCCGTGCGTGCAGATCCCGACCGCACAGAACGGCATTCCCATCGGTGACGCCCGGCTCATCCGCCGCGCGCACGCGCTGGGTATGCAGGTGCACATCTGGACCGTGGACGACCCGGCCGAGATGCGCCGGCTGCTCGACCTCGGCGTAGACGGCATCATGACCGACGACCTGGAAACCCTGCGGTCTGTCTACCAGGAACGCGGCCTCTGGCCATCCTGAAGCGAAGCGACGCCTACCGGAAGTCGTCGGCGTGGTCGACGGCCCACTGCGCGAACGTACGGGCCGGGTGGCCGGTTACGGCCTCGATGGTACGGGTCATCGGCTCCGGGTGGGCCAGCATCCCGCTCCAGACCCGCAGCGCCTCATCGGCCATCGCGGCTGGCCAGCCGGCCTCGACCAGCTGCGGACGGGCCTGCTCGGCGGGGATCTCGTCGAACCGCAGCTCACGTCCGATTGCCGCCCCGATTGCCGCCACCTGCTCCCGCTGGGTTACCAAGGCTGGACCACTCACCGCGTACTTCGCGCCGATGTGCCCGTCGCCAGTCAGCGCGGCCACCGCGACCGCGGCGATGTCGGCCTCGTGGATCAGCGGCCGCGCCAGCTCACCGAAAGGCTGCCGGACCACGCCGGTCGCCCGAATCTGCTCGGCCCATCCGAGCGTGTTCCCGGCGAAGCCACCCGGCCGTACGAACGCCCATTCGGTCGCCGAGCGCTCGACCAGTCGCTCGATTGTGGCGTGGAACTCGGAGTTGTCGTCGGCCTGTTTCGCCCGCTCGTCATGCACACCCATCGAGGACAACGCCACCAGCCGCTGAGCCCGCTTCGCGACCGCCTCGACCACCGTCGACGCCGCGTCCACCGGCACACTCAAATACGGCCAGAGCAGGAATGCTGCCTCGACCCCGTCGGCCGCCGCGGCGATGCTGTCCGGATTGCCCAGGTCGGCCTGAACCACCTGCACGCCAGCCGGCAGGGCGGCCCGATCCGGATCGCGAACCGCGGCGCGTACTGGCCGTCCTGCGTCGAGCAACTGGCTGACGACCTGGCGGCCGACCTTGCCGGTGGCGCCTGTCACCAGGATTGGCGCTGTCATGGATTTGCTCCCTCTTGTCTGCTGTTGTCCGTACGATAGAACCTCAATATTGATTGAGGTCAAGCTCGGAAGCGTGTGAGGTGAGTGGTGTCCGCTGCGGGGATGGGCGCCTGGGGTAAGGGCGGTGTGTGGCTGTGGAGGTGAGTGCCCGGGTTAAGCGCGGTGTGGCTGTGGAGGTGAGTGCCCGGGTTAAGGGCTGTGTGGGCTGTGGAGGTGAGTGCCCTGGGTTAAGGGCGGTGTGGGCTGTGGGGATGGGCGCCTTGGTTAAGGGCGGTGTCTGTGAGGGTGCGGCGTCTCGTCTACCAGCCACCGGGAAATCCCGCCCCCGCCACCAAAGACCGGTGGTGGGGGCGGGATTTTCCGATGGTTACTGCCGATGCGCCCTGTGTTTCTGGCGCCTTCGGCGCGGGCGCCGTCGACTACGGCTACGAGCGTCGGTCTCTCAAGGCCCCGCAAAGACCGCGGGGCCTTGAGAGACCGACGCTCCTGCCGGAGGGGCGACAACATCGGCCTGGCGGCCGATGGCGCCGAACGGGGCTGGGTCCCGTCTAAGTTGACGAACTTTGGTTTAGAGGTGACGGTCCCGCGCGGGGTGAGGTCAGCGGGGTTGGGTGCCGTAGGAAGTTGACCAACTTTGGTTTAGAGGTGACGGTCCCGCACGGGGTGGGGTCAGCGGGGCTGGGTCCCGTCTAAGTTGACCAACTTTGGTTTAAAGGTGACGGTCCCGCACGGGGTGGGGTCAGCGGGGTTGGGTGCCGTAGAAGAAGTTGACCAACTTTGGTTTTAAAGGTGACGGTCCCGCACGGGGTGGGGTCAGCGGGGCTGGGTCCCGTCTAAGTTGACCAACTTTGGTTTAGAGGTGACGGTTCGCGCGGGGTGAGGTCATTGGGTTGGCTGGCTGTGGTTTGAAGGTGACGGTCCTGCGCGGGGTGGGGGCGATCTTGGGGGGAATCGGGGATCGGGGCGGTGGGGATGGGCTGGGGGCGGCATACTGCTGCCGTGCCGCGCACCTACGCTTCCCCAAGACCGATCGCAAACCCGCTACCGGGACATCGCGCGTGACCGCGGCGACGGTCGCTGAGACGCCGGGCTACGCCGACAAACGAGAGCGGACCGGCTGGTATTTCTACGAGTGGGCGAACCACGGCTTCTACACGGTTTGCGTGACCGTGTTCCTCGGCCCGTACCTCAGCTCAGTCACCCAGAAGGCGGCGGATGCGCACGGGCTCGTGCATCCGCTGGGCATTCCCGTCGCCGCCGGATCCTTCTTCTCGTACGTCGTGTCCCTGTCGGTCCTGCTCAGTGTCTTCGTCTTGCCAGTGATTGGGGCGATCGCGGACCGGTCGCCGCGCAAACGCGAGCTGATGGCGGTCTGCGCTTACCTCGGGGCCGCCGCCACCGTCCTGCTGCTCTTCTGTACGGGTGACCGCTACCTGCTCGGTGGCTCGCTGTTCCTGATCGCGAACATCTGTTACAGCGCCAGCATCGCCGTCTACTACTCGTTCCTCCCCCAGTTGGCGCCGCCGGACAAACGCGACTCGGTGTCCTCCATCGGCTGGTCGTACGGCTACATCGGCGGCGGTCTGCTGTTGGCCTTCGCGGTGGCTGCCGTGCTGCTCGGGCCGAAGTTCGGCTGGGAGACCGGCACCATCGCCCGGTACGCGCTCGCGTCGGCCGGCATCTGGTGGGCCGGTTTCACGATCATCCCGCTGGTGATGATCCGGAACCGGCCGCCGCTGGAGGGCGTCGCCCAAGGGAATCCGCTGATCTTCGGGTTCCGTCAGCTCGGTCGTACGCTCGCCGAGCTGCGCGCTTTCCCGCTGACGATCCTGTTCCTGGTCGGCTTCCTGATCTACAACGACGGCATCCAGACCGTCATCCTGCTCGCGGCTCAGTACGCGACCGACGAACTCAAACTGGCCCAGGCGGTGCTGGTGCCGACGATCCTGCTGATCCAGTTCGTGGCGTTCTTCGGCGCGCTGACCCTGGGTGCGGTCGCCAAGCGAGTGGGCGCGGTCAAGACGGTCATCGGCTCGCTGATCGCCTGGATCGTGCTGATCGTGCTCGCGTTCTTCCTGCCAGTCGGGCAGATCCTGCCGTTCATCGGGCTCGGCGTCGGCATCGGGCTGGTGCTCGGCGGCAGCCAGGCGCTCAGCCGGTCGCTGTTCAGCCAGCTCATCCCGCCCGGCAAGGAAGCCGAGTACTTCGGCATCTACGTCATCAGCGACAAGGGCACCAGCTGGCTCGGGCCACTGATGTTCGGCCTGGTCTTCCAGTTCTTCGGCAGCTACCGGCTGGCGATCATCTCGCTGATCATTTTCTTCGTGGTCGGCGCTTGCGTGCTCGCGTTCGTGCCGATTCGCAAGGCCATCGAGCAGGCCGGCAACATCCCACCCGACCTGCTCTAGAAAGCCGATGCGCTGGCCGGCACCGAGACCTGGCGGCTTCGGTGCCGGCTGCGCGAGGTCGATCCCGCTACCAGCTGACCGGCAGCTTGTGTACGCCGTAAATGGCCATATCCGACCGCATGGGCACCTCGTCGGCTGGTACGGCCAGCCGCAGGTTCGGGAACCGCTGGGTCAGTTTCGCGAACGCTGACCGCATCTCCATCCGGGCCAACTGCTGGCCAAGGCACTGGTGGACGCCATAGCCGAAGCCCACGTGTCGGATCGCGTCCCGGGTCACGTCCAGGATCTCCGGCGACGCGAAGTGCGCCGCGTCCCGGTTCGCCGACGCGAGCGCGAGCACCACCGATTCACCGGCCTTGACCTGCTGGTCCCCAAGCATTGTGTCGGCCTTGGCGATCCGTGGCAGGCCGAACTGGATGATCGACAGGTAGCGCAGCATCTCCTCGACGGCTCGCTCGATGGTGTCCGGGTTGTCTCGTACCATCGCCCACTGGTCCGGGTGCGTCAGCAGGGCCAGGGTGCCGAGGCCGATCATGTTCGCGGTGGTCTCGTGGCCGGCGACCAGCAGCAGGTTGCTGATCCCGAGCAGCTCCTCGTCGGTCAGCGGCACACCGTCTTCGGGAACCGCGGTGATCAGGTCGCTGATGAGTGCGTCGTCGGGGTTCCTGCGCTTGTCGGCGACGAGCCCACGCATGTACGTCGCCATGCCGTTCAGGGCGTCGAGCAGCTCCTCTTTGGACCGGTCCAACCGCAGCAGCGTGGAGGTCCGCCCCTGGAAGCTGACCCGGTCCTCGTACGGGACGCCCAGCAGCTCGCAGATGACCAGCGACGGGATCGGCAGCGCGAATTGCTGGACCAGGTCGGCCGGCGGGCCGGCCGCTTCCATCGCGTCCAGGTGCTCGTCGACGATCTGCTCGATCCGCGGGGTCAGCGACTTCATCCGGCGAACGGTGAACTGGCCGGTCAGCATCCGGCGGTAGCGCGTGTGGTCTGGCGGATCCATGCCGATGAACGAAGCGGCGAACCCACTGTTCTTGCGCTCCTCTTCGGTGAGCGTCACGGTGTTCACCGCGCTGCTGTTGAACCGACGCTCGGAGCTGAAGACCGGATTGACCAGCGCAGAGGTCACGTCCGCGAACCTGCTGACCAGCCAGCCCTCACTGCCGTCCGGGAACGACAGCCGGCTGACCGGCGCCTCGGTGCGAAGCCGGTCGTACTCCACGGGCGGGGCGAGTGGGTCCTTCCGTTCCATGGGCAGCGGATGCGCGGTCGTCTGGGTCATCAAAGATCTCCCTCGGTGAAGCCGGACGTGCCTTTTGACCAAACTCTAACTCTTATTGCAGATCATGCAAAGTTCTCTAGCGTGCAAGCTTTCAGGCAATGCAATGGATGCTTTAATAGCGGGCATGGTCGAGAGGGTCGATGGGCTGCGTGAACGCAAGAAGCAGGCCACCAGAGTGGCGCTGGCCGCAGCGGCGGTACGGCTGTGTCTGCGCGACGGCGTGGAAAGGGTCACGGTCGACGACATCGCCGCCGACGCGGACGTGTCTCCTCGGACGTTCTTCAACTACTTCGCCTGCAAGGAAGAGGCGATTGTCGACGAGAGCCGGATGCGTGGTCAGCGGCTCATCAAGCAGCTGGGAAGCCGGCCGCATGACGAGGCGATCGCCGATTCGCTGCGGTCCGTGATGTTGCTACTAGTGCACGACGCCACGCCAGAGACCAAGCGTTGGATCGCTGAGATCCGCATGCTGCACCAGACGCCGTCCCTGCTGCCGTACCAGTTGGGCTCGTACGTCGCGATGGAGCGGTCCCTCGCCGAGGTGATCGCCGATCGGACCGGCACGGACGCGGAACGGGACATGTATCCCCGGCTGGTCGCCGGTCTCACTATCGCGGCCACCCGGGTGGCGCTGAGCCGATGGCTGGATTGCGAGGACGAGCGGCCGCTGCGTGATTTCGTCGGCGAGGCGCTCGACCAGGTGGCGCCGGCTTTCGCTCTGCCGGCGGACCGGCCGGCGCCAGTACTGGCCGGCACCGACTAGTCGGCAGTTCGCGGTCCTCGACGGCTCGGAGTAATCGTCACCTCGGACGTTCCTCGGAAAACGTTCTCCGGCGTCCCTCAAGCTCACTCTCCGCACACGGCGGCCGGGGCCGAGGGTCGCTCTCCGGTACGACCGAAGCCGCCGCCGGACCGCTCGCGAGGCGCCCGCCAGCGGCGGTCGTGACGGCGGCCACGTCCAGTACGCCTCGACGCCGGCCGAAGTGGCGCAGGTCACCCGTCTTCCTGAGGACTCACTGAGAAGGTCCCTGCTCGATCAGGCAGGTGGGTAAATGCCGAAGAACAAGGCACTAAGCTGGGACAAACAGGACGACCATCCGCATTCATCCACCGCTCACATGAGCATCACGCAGGAGATGTGACCTCCACCACAATTAACGTGAGAAGTGTCATGCCGATAAACGTCCGACGTCCTTCCCTTGAGTGGGCGGACTCCGGGACGATGGCGTACCGGATGCGAAAAATGGGAATCCTTTCGTCCCGCTCGTCGTTACTCAGAGCGAACGTTGGTTAATCAGGGAGGGGTGCCACCATGGGTGAGCGCACATTGCGCGGAAGCCGTCTCGGTGCCGTCAGCTACGAGACCGACCGCAACACCGAACTGGCGCCCCGGCAGGAGGGGTCATACCGCTGTCCACGCGGCCACGACTTCACCGTGCCGTTCGCCGCGGATGCGGAGATCCCACTGATGTGGGAGTGTCAGCGGCACGGCGACGTGGGACGGCTCATCGACGGCGCGGAGCCGGAGACGAAGAAGGCCAAGCCGGCCCGTACGCACTGGGACATGCTGCTGGAGCGGCGCAGCGTCGCGGATCTCGAAGAGGTCCTGGCCGAGCGCCTGGAGGTCCTCCGGGGCCGCCGGAGCAAGTCCGCCTAAGCCAGCCGGCGGTCGGTATCGGATCGCCAGCTTGATGGTTCACCCGCCGCCAGCGTCGCCGGCGGGTGGCTCGTTGTTCCTCATCGCCGCCTTCTCCGTACCCGGAGAAGGCTTTTTGTTGCCTGCCAAGCGGCCCGCCCGGCACGCCCGGTCACGGTAGAGTGAGGCCACGGCGACCCTTTGTTCTCGACCGCACCGCTGAGCGGGTTGATGGTCGGCCAGTCGCCACACTGCCGCGTCGCACCGAGTCCGGTGCCGCCCGGGTCACCGAGAGAACGGGTGTCGGCGCTCCCGCCGCCGCCTACCACAGTGCCCCGCGCGAATCGGAGACCCCGGACAGCGCGGAGAAGGTAACCAGATGACCATGCGTACGTACCACATCACCGGAGACCTGCCTTATTACGTGATCAGCTGCGGCGCCTGCGGCGACGCCTTCAGTTGCTACGACGATTCCTGCTACCAGCGCGACACGCTGGCCAACCGGGCCGTCCTCGCCGGCTGGTCCGTCGAGCCGCACCGGTGCCCGGGCTGCGGCACCGGCACCCAGCGCCAACTGGCAGCTGCTTACAGTGCCTGAGCAGCGACCGCTCGACCTCGGCGTTATCGGCCACTCGGCCAAGGAACACGAGCACCGGCTGCCGCTGCATCCGTCGCACCTCGACCGCATCGACGCCGAGCTGCGCGACCACATCTACCTCGAGTACGGCTACGGCGAGCGCTTCGGCGTCACCGACGAGCAGCTCGCGACCTCGGTGGCCGGGCTGCGGTCACGCGAGGAGCTGATCGAGGCCTGCGATGTCATCCTGCTGCCCAAGCCGCAGATACAGGACCTTGCCGAGATGCGTTCCGGGCAGGTCCTGTGGGGCTGGCCGCACTGCGTACAGGACGAGAAACTCACTCAGGTTGCGATCGACAAGCAGCTGACGCTGATCGCCTTCGAGGCGATGAACCACTGGAACAGCGACGGCTCGTTCGGACTGCACGTCTTCCACAAGAACAACGAGCTGGCTGGCTACTGTTCGGTGCTGCACGGGCTGCAGCTCTCCGGCGCGACCGGCGACTACGGCCGGCGGTTGACCGCGGTGGTGATCGGCTTCGGCGCGACCGCGCGGGGTGCCGTGACAGCTCTGAACGCGCTCGGCGTGCACGACGTACACGTCGTCACGGCCCGTCGAGTCGCGGCCGTCAGCTCGCCCATCCACTCAGCCCGGATGGTGCACATCGACCACGACGACGCGGACCCGCGCCGCAGCCGCGTCCTGTCCGATCGGGGTCCGGTCCCGCTGCCGGGATTTCTCGCCGGGCACGACATCGTCGTCAACTGCGTTCTGCAGGACACCGAGGCGCCGCTGACCTTCCTGGTGGAGGACGACCTGGCCGCCTTCCGGCCCGGCAGCCTGATCGTCGACGTGTCGTGCGACGAGGGCATGGGTTTCAGCTGGGCCCGGCCGACCTCGTTCGCCGAGCCGACCTTCGTGGTCGGCGACAACATCCACTACTACGGCGTCGACCACAGCCCGTCACATCTGTGGAATGCCGCCACCTGGGAGAACAGCGAGGCGATCCTGCCGTACCTGCGGACCGTGCTGGCCGGGCCGGGGGCCTGGGAGGCCAGCACCACGATCCAGCGGGCGATCGAGATCCGGGACGGCGTGATCCGCAACCCGAACATCCTCTCGTTCCAGCACCGATCCCCCGCCTACCCGCATCTTTCTCTTTGAGAAAACAAAAACGGGCCCTCCAGGGGCCCGTTTTTGTTTCGTCTAGCGGATGTCCTCCCGAATGCTGTCGAGCGCTTCGAGCACTTTCACCGCGACGTCGGTGAGCGACTTTCCCTTGCCGGGACTGACTTTCTGGGCGCTCAAAACCCCTTCGACCAGATCTCGGCGTTCGCTGTAACTGCGGCTCACGATGACTCCTCTTGGTGCTTAGGTGGAGCTTGACGCGCGGCGCAGTGGCGCCCCGACGGCGTGCAGATGCTGCAGCACATAGCCGTACGACCGCAGCGGCCCGCACTGACTGTATGCGATGTCGTGCCGGAGACAGAACTCGTGGACGATCTTCTGGGCCCGCCGCAGGTTCGCCCGCGGCATGTTGGGAAAGAGGTGGTGTTCGATCTGGTAGTTCAGGCCGCCGAGCGCGAAGTCGACCCACCGGCCACCGGTGACGTTGCGCGAGGTCAGGACCTGTTTGCGGAGAAAGTCCAAGGAGTGCCCAGCGGACAGAGTTGGCATGCCCTTGTGGTTCGGCGCGAACGAGATGCCCATGTAAAGACCCCAGAGCGCCTGGTGCACCGCGATGAACAGGACGGCTTTGAGCGGCGACAGAACCAGGAACACCGCGGCGAGGTAGCCGACGGTCTGCACGACTACCAGGACAGCTTCCAGCCCACGGTTCTTGACCGCGTCCGTCCACACGGCCTGGATGCTCACCCGGCGCAGGTTGATGCCCTCCAGCAGGAGCAACGGGAAGAAGAAGTACGCCTGGTGCTTGATCATCCAGCGCAGGAATCCGCGCTTTCCCATCGACTGCTCGACACTGAACGCCAGCACCGCCATGTCGATGTCGGGATCCTCGTCCTCGTGGTTCGGGTTGGCGTGGTGCCGGTTGTGCTTGCCGACCCACCAGCCGTAGCTCAGCCCGACCAGGCCTGCGTGCACGTACCCAATGGCGTCGTTGCTCCGTCTGGTCCGGAAGATCTGCTTGTGGCCGGCGTCGTGGCCGATGAACGCGAGCTGGGTGAAGACCAGCGCGAAGACGACCGCGACCAGCAGCTGCCACCACGAGTCGCCGATCACCAGGAACGCGACACAGCAGGCGAACAGCGCCAGCAGGTTCGAACCGATCCGGAGGGTGTAGTAGACCGGCCGGCGGCGCAACAGGCCGGCGGACTTGATCCGACGGGAGAGCTCGGCGAAATCGCTGCCTGTTCGGGGCGTCGCGAGGTCGAGTGTGGCCGCGGGGTCCGCGCTAGAGGTCAAATCAGTGACTCCATCCCAGACGTACGCAAGGGGAATGCGTCGGGTCTGGGGCGGCACCCAAGCTGCGAGCCGGACCGTCCACCCGCCGAAGCTCTCGACAGGTTCGCCGCAGCTTCCTTGAGAGTGTCAGCCGCGCAGCGGAGCAACAAGCTACCTGAGAGCTATCCGGCCGTTAACAGTCGATGGCAGTCGGACGCTACCGACGGATGTCGCCCTCGATGACGCGTACGTCCATCGGGGTGGCCGGCGGCATCGATCCGGGTGTAGTGGCGGCGCGACCCCGGCGCGCTCGTACGCGCATCGGCCCGATCATCGAGGCCGGCAGTCGTTGCGCGAGTTGCGCCAACGCCCGGTGATGCAGCGCGCGGCGAACGGGCGGCAGCAGCACGACCAGGCCAACGACGGCGGTAAGGAACCCGGGGACGACGATCAGCAGGCAGGCGGCCAGCCCGAGCACGCCGTCCACCGCCTCAGCGGCTGGTGGCCGCTGCTCGGCCATCGCCTCCCGGACCTCGCGCCAGGAACGCGGGCCCACCCTGGCAAGCAGCCAGATGCCCAGACCGCTCGCCGCCAGCAGCAACAGCAGGGTCGGGAGCAGCCCGAGGTAGTGCAGTGACACCACGACCAGCGCGATCTCCGCGATCGCCGTCACCGCGAGGGTGCCCACCGTGATCGCCAACCAGCGCATGGCGTCACCTCTTTTCTTGACTCTCCCACCGAGGCTAGGCGCTTGCGGCCACCGCCGACAGGAAACCTCAGCTCCCGCACAGTTGGCCGCCAAAAGGCCCACGTACGAACAGGGTCAACGCCGCTGGCGGCCGCGAGCTCGTTGGCGATCTCACCGGTGCCGTCCGGGCTCGAGTCGTCGGCGACCAACAGCTCGGCCTCCGGGACCGCCACGCGCAGCCGGCCGATGATCTGCCGGATGTTGGCGGCTTCGTCGTACGTCGGGATGACGACGAGAACGCGCCCGAGGCCGGGATAGTCCGCCGGCGGACGGCTCACGCAGCCTTCTCCCGGCGGCGGCCGAGGCGGCGCTGCGGACGAGTCCACCACAGCAGGGCCAGCGCCACCGCGGTGGCGAGGCTGGCGAGGATCTCCGGCCACTCGCCGAGCACCGCCGCCACCGTGGCGATCTGGTGGCCCGGGGCCGCGATCTGCACCTGCTCGACCAGGATGGCCTGTTCGAAAAGGCCGCTGTGCTGGCTCACTGTGCCGTCGTGTTCCACCACCGCGGAGATGCCGGTGGTGGACGCCATCACCGCTGGCAGCCCGTACTCGGCTGCCCGGAACCGGACCATCGCGAGCTGCTGGGCGCTCTCCTCGGTCTTGCCGAAGGTGGCGTTATTGGTCTGCACGGCGATCATCTGCCCGCCGGCCGCAACCGCGTCGTGCACCAGGCCGTCGTACGCGACCTCGAAGCAGATCGAGTCGGCGAGCGTGTACTTGCCCATCGTCATCACCCCGACCCGGTCACCCGGGTAGAAGTCGCGTGGCACCAGGTCGACCTTGTTCGACACCATCCGCGCGATCGAGCGCAGCGGGATGTACTCGGCGAACGGGACCGGGTGCCGTTTCACATAACGCTCGCCCGGTCCGGTTGTCGGGCTCCACACGATCGAGGTGTTGCTGACGTGCGTCGGGCCGGGGCCGTTCATCATGCCGCCGATCAGAATCGGCACCTTCATGGCCTGCGCGGCCTGGGTGATCTCGGCGTACGCGTCCGGGTTCGCCAGCGGGTCGATGTCCGATGAGTTCTCCGGCCAGATCACGAAGTCCGGCTGTTTCGCGGTGCCGGCGGCGATCTGGCTGGCCAGCTTCATGGTGGCGTTCACGTGGTTGTCCAGCACCGCGCGGCGCTGGGCGTTGAAGTCCAGCCCAAGCCGCGGCACGTTGCCCTGGATGATCGCGACCGTCACGGTGGGACCGCCCGGCGAGGGCAGCGGCACGACCAGGCCAATCGCCATCAGGGCGATCGCGCCGGCCGCGGCGCCGACCACTTTCAGCAGCTGGCGCTGGTTGGCGGCCGGTGGCCGCTCGGAGAGCAGCCAGACCAGGGCGAGGGCGAGCAGTCCGCCGGTGGCCGCGACCGCGAAGGTGACACCCGGCGCGCCGGCCAGCGAAGCGAGCTTCAGCGTCGGCGCGTCGGCCTGCGAGAAAGCCACCCGGGCCCACGGGAAACCGCCGAACGGGATCCGCGACCGGAGCGCTTCGGACAGCACCCACGCACCACCTGTCAGGGCCGGTAGCAACGCCGGCCGCCGCCAGGTCAGTGGCGTGAGGGCACCCAGCAGTGCGGTGAAGGCCGCCTGCGACACCGGCAGGAACAGCCACACCGAGCCCACGTACGTACCGGCCCAGTGCAGCACAGCGGTGAAGAAGACCAACCCGAACAGGTAGCCGGCCCAGGCGCCTCGGCGCAGCCGACTGCCGCGCAGGGTGAGGGCGAAGAGTCCGAGCGCGATCGGCGCGGTCCACCACAGCCCGACCGGCGGGAACGCGAGCCAGAGCAGCGCACCGGACAGCACCGACCCGAGCGCGACCGCCCAGGCCGGCAGCCGATCTGGATACCGGAAGGAGCGGCCGGTCGCAGCGGCCGCCGGTTCCTCCGGCGGGCTGGTCACCGAGTCGCTGTCCACCGTTGTCGCCACGCGTCACTCCGTCCGGCCAGGATGCTGAATGCGGACGGCCGTCCGCCGGCCGGTGCAACCGGCCCGGCTGGAATGACCGTCTATGCATTGTGCAACGGCAAGCTACCCGCGGTCAGTCCACCCGGTCGCTTACACAGGTGGGCGGCGGGCAAACTTCTCAGAAACGTAATAAGGACGGCCCGAGCGGTCCTTTGTCGCGTACGGGAAAGGCGGCGGGCCGCCCCATGGTGTGGGACGGCCCGGCGACGTGGCGGTAGTGCGCTCGCAGCACGCTGTGCCTTGCGAAGGAGCGGTGCCGCCACACGACACAGCCCCCAGGTCACCCCAGGCGACGGCTCACACAGTGGTGGAAGTGGCCTTCGGTCCAAGTGCGCGCACCCTGGCCGAGTGCGCGAGCTTGTTGTCTAACGGTCCCCCCAAGCCTCCAGTGCTGTGCACCGCCAAGAACCGCCACGGGCGGGTCTGCCCTCCTGCGTCCCCACTGAGCCTGGCGTTACGCCGTTGTGCGCGCTGCCCAGGGGGTGCCGCGGAAAGGAGTCCCGGCAGGTCTGTTCCTGGAGTACGACGTGGAGCACATTAGGCATTTACGCAAGGCCCCGCAACACCGCTCTGACCTGGGTGTTTATCGCCTTTTCGCAGGTCATCGCCATGTCGTGTTCAACAGCATTTCACTACCGAATCTGGCCACCTTCGGCGTGTTGCTCCCGACGCACCGGCCAGTCATGGTAAAGGGTCAACTTGACCTTCACGGACGAAGATTTCGGCGCCATGGACCAACGTCCGCAGACACGTCGGCGCCTTGGCAGCGAACTCCACCAATGTTCGCGGATCGTCGTCCGTCTCGAACATCGCCAGATGCGCGGGAGCGCCAACCGCGAGGACACCACCCGGCTCCCCCACGCACTCCCAGCCGGTCCTGGTGTGCGCGTCCAGGGCGGTCCGCCAGTCGAGCCGGTGCTCGCTCGTACGATGTGCGGCGGCGGCCCGTACACCGGCCCACGGGTCGATCGGCGTCACCGGCGAGTCCGAGCCGAACACCAGCCGGACGCCGGCGCTGTGCAGGCCAGCGAACGGGTTCAGAGTCGCGGCCCGCTCGGCGCCCAGCCGCTCGGCGTACATTCCGTCCGGCCCTCCCCAGGCCGCGTCGAACGCCGGCTGGACGCTCGCCGTCAGGCCCAGCTCAGCCGTCAACCGGATCGCCGCCGGGCTCATCATCTCGGCGTGCTCGATCCGGTGCCGCCCGGCCCGGATCACCGCGGCGCCAACTTGTCCGGTGGCGGCATGGAAACCAGCCAGCACGGTGTCGACAGCCGCCTCGCCGATCGCGTGGAATCCGGCCGGTACGCCGGCCGCCACGCAGCCGAGTACGTGGTCGCGGATCTCCACAGCGGACAGATAGGCGTGTCCTTTTGTTGCGCTGTCGACATACGGCGACGCGAGCGCGGCGGTGTGCGAGCCGAGCGCGCCGTCGGCGAACAGGTCACCGCCGGCTCCGTGAGCACCGAGTTCGACAGCCTTCCGGGCGGCCCGCAACTCACCCCAGTAGCCGGTGACCAGCGGGCCGGGTTCGGTGGCCGCGAGCCGGAGCAGCCCGGTGAAGTCGTCCTCGCCGGCGATCGCCGGGCCGCCGCATTCGTGCAGAGCTGCGATGCCCAGCGAGGCCGCGTGCCGGCGGGTGGCCCGCTGCGCACCGGCACGTTGAGCCGCGGTGACAGATGCGTACGCGATCGCGCGAGCCTGGTGATGCGCGTCGACGCTCAGATGGCCGGTCGACGAGAAACCCGCGGAGTCGGCGTCGATCTCGCGGAGCAGCGCGGTCGACACGGCCGCGGAGTGCACGTCCGTACGGGAGAGATAGACCTGCCGTCCACCGGCTGCCGCATCCAGATCCGCAGCGGTCAGCGCTCGGCGCTCCGGCCAGCGACTCTCGTCCCAGCCGTGGCCAAGCAGGACCGCACTCACCGGCAGGGTGTCCGCGTACGCCCGAATGGCCAGCAACACGGCCGAATGTGACGGCAAGCCGGTGAGATCCAAACCGGTCAGTGCCAGCCCGGTAGCGGTCGCGTGCACGTGCCCGTCCACGAAAGCCGGCAGCACCAGCGCACCGGCCAGCTCGACCGTACGGTCGGCGGCGAGCCCGGCGGCGCCGGTTTCGTCGCCGATCCAACCGATCCGGCCGTCGCTGACCAGCAACGCGGTGGCCGGATGGCCGTACACCCGGCCGTTCCGGTAGAGAGTGGTCATCGGCTCACAGGGCCGGCGGGCGCCGCTCGAACGGGGTCGACAGCACGACGGTCGTCCGGGTCGAGACGGCTGCCGACATCCGGATGTCCTGCAGCAGCCGCTCCAGGTCGCTCGGCGACTTCACCCGCACTTTCAGCAGGTAGAACTCGTCGCCCGCGACGCTGTAGCAGGACTCGATCTCGGGCAGGTGCTTCACCCGCTCCGGAGCGTCGTCCGGGGCTCCCGGGTCGATCGGTTTGATCGCGATGAACGCCGTCAGCGGCAGCCCCACGGACTCCAGGTTGACGTTCGCCGAGTAGCCGGTGATCACGCCCCGCTGCTCGAGCCGCCGGACACGCTGGTGCACGGCGGACACGGACAGGCCGACACGCTCGGCGAGGTCGGTGTAGCTGCACCGGCCGTCCTGGGCGAGCGCGGCGACGATCGTACGGTCGATGTCTTCCACGGCCGGGACGGTACCCGACGCCAGCAGCGGGAATGCTTAAGCACGCCATAAATAATCGCCGCCGATGGCGTCGGGTACCGCACAAAACGTTGCGTCAGGCCGTGATTACCGACGCGATTGCGGTGACCTGCTCGGGATCAGAGGCCCACACGTAGAGGATCAACTCGTCGGCGTCCAGCTTCTCGGCGTCCGCGACGATCGCGTGGATCTGCTCGGGCTGGTCGAGCATGCTGGCCGCGACATGATGGCCGTACGGTTCGCCGTAGTAGGCGAGCGCGTTGGCCCTCGCCTCGGTCGCCGCCGGCGTACCGAGCGCGGCGTTTACCTGGACGACGATCCGCGGCTCGCCGTCCCGGCCGGCCTGCCGCCACGACTCACGCACCGCGTCGATGGATCTTGGCCAGCCCTGCGGCGGGCCGGCCGCGAGCAAGCCGTGGCCCCATTTCGCGACACGCGCGAGAGCGGCCGGAGCGAAGGCCCCGAAGAGGATCTCCGGACCGCCGGGCGTCAGCGGAGCGGGTCCAACCGAGTCGCCCTTCCAGAGCTCGCGCAGCTCGACCATCTGAGCGTCCAGCCGCTGGCCACGGGTCTTCAGGTCCACTCCGGAAACCGTGTAATCGTCGTCGCGGCCACCGATGCCGAGCCCGAGGGTGAACCGGCCGCCGGACAGCCGATCGAGGGTCGCCACCTGCTTGGCGAGCAACGGTGTTTCCCGGATCGGCGCCAGCAGCACCTCGGTCTGCAGCCGGATCCGCTCGGTCGCACCAGCCAACATCGCGAGCGTGACCAGCGGTTCGGGGTTGTCGTAAACGAGCCGGTCGAGAAGCCCGAGGGTGGAGAACGGGCCGGCGTCGGCGCGGCGGGCCCACTCCAGCAGGGTGGCGCGGTCGGCGACGGGCGGTAGCCCAAGTCCGATTTTCATGGGACAAACCTCTCAGAAGAGCAGCGAAACGGACAGCCGCCCCTCTGTCGCACCGGTTGGTACGACGATCCGCCGTCTGCGGATCTCTTGCGGTCCTCGTTGTCGACCGCCGACTCCTCCGTGTGCGGCAAGCGCGCGGGGAGCTTGTGTAGTTTATCAGCCGGCATCGGGCATCATGGGGCCGTGACTGGACCTTTGATGCTGCTGGACTCGGCCGGGCTGTGGTTCCGGGCGTTCTACGCTATTCCCGACAAGATCACCGCGCCCGACGGCACCCCCGTCAACGCCGTCCGGGGCTTCTGCGACATGCTCTCGACCCTCGTCCAACAGCGCCAGCCGTCCCGACTGGTGGCGTGCCTCGACCTGTCCTGGCGGCCGGCGTGGCGAGTCGAACTACTACCCACGTACAAGACCCACCGCCTGGACCTCGGCGGCCCGCCCGGCGCCGAGGACACCCCGGACCCACTGGCGGCACAGATCCCGGTCATCCTGGAGATCCTGGCCGCCTTCGGTATTGCCACCGCCGGTGCGCTGGACTACGAAGCCGACGACATCATTGGGACTCTGGCCACCCGCGGCCCGTCGCCGGTCGAGGTCATCACCGGCGACCGCGACCTGATCCAGCTCGCCTCCGATGCCGACGGCATCGCGGTGCTCTACATCGGCGCCGGCATCAGGAAAATGGTCGTGATGGACGACGCGACCGTGCAGGCGAAGTACGGCGTCCCGCCGTCCGGCTACGCGGATTTCGCCGCTCTGCGAGGAGATCCCAGCGACGGCCTGCCCGGAGTGCCGGGAGTTGGTGACAAAACCGCGTCGGGCCTGATCGCGAAGTACGGGTCGCTGGACAATCTGATCGCCGCCCTCGACGACGAAACCGACACAGCCTTGGGGCGTACGCACCGAGCCAAACTCACCACCGCCCGGGACTACCTGATCGCCGCCCAAAAAGTAGTGCGAGTCGTCCGCGACATCGACCTCCCCGTACTGGACGACGCCATTCCCGCCACGCCAGTCGACCCAGCCGCCCTGGCCTCGTTGGGCGAACGCTGGGGCGTAGCGAACTCCATCGGCCGGCTCGGGGTGGCCCTCGGCAGCGTCTCGACATAGGTGGCCTGGGTTGAGGGCGGTGTCTGCTGCGGGGTGAGTGGCCTGGTTGGGAGTGGTGCGGGCTGGGGGGATGAGTGGCCTGGTTAGGAGTGGTGCGGGCTGCGGGGGTGAGTGCCCGGGTTGGGAGTGGTGCGGGCTGGGGGGATGAGTGGCCTGGTTAGGAGTGGTGTCCGCTGCGGGGATGGGCGCCTGGGTTAAGGGCGGTGTCTGTGAGGGTGCGGCGTCTCGTCTACCAGGCACGAGAAAACCCCACCCCGACACCAAAGGGCGGTGTCGGGGTGGGGTTTTCTCGTGCTTACTGCCGATGCGCCCTGTGTTTCTGGCGCCTTCGGCGCGGGGCGCCGTCGACTACGGCTACGAGAGTCCGCCTTTGTAGGCCCGCAAAGACCGCGGGCCTGCAAAGGCGGACGCTCCTGCCGGAGGGGCGACAACATCGGCCTGGCGGCCGATGGCGCCGAACGGGGTTGGGTGCCGTCTAAGTTGACGAACTTGATGGAAATGGTGACGGTTCTGCTCGGGGTGGGGACCGTGGGGTTGGGTGCCGTACGAAGTTGACCAACTTTGGTTTAGAGGTGACGGTGCCGCGCGGGGTGAGGTCAGTGGGGTTGGGTGCCGTACGAAGTTGACCAACTTTGGTTTAGAGGTGACGGTGCCGCGCGGGGTGAGGTCAGTGGGGTTGGGTCCCGTACAAAGTTGACCAACCTTGGTTTAGAGGTGACGGTGCCGCGCGGGGTGAGGTCAGCGGGGCTGGGTCCCGTACGAAGTTGACCAACTTTGGTTTACAGGTGACGGTGCTGCGCGGGGTGAGGTCAGTGGGGTTGGGTCCCGTCTAAGTTGACGAACTTTGGTTTGGAGGTGACGGTCCCGCGGGGGTTTGGGTTAGCCCAGAGAGGACCAGGCGACGACGCCGCGGCGGACGGCGCCTACGGCCTCCCTGGCGGTGGCCGCGAGTGGTGAGCCGGCGGCGGCGGCTCCGGTGAGTTGGTCCAGGAGGTCGACTACTTGGCGGCACCAGCGGACGAAGTCGCCGGCTGGTAGTTCGCCGTCTGGGCCGGAGCCGGAGGTGGAACGCAGGACGCGCTCCAACGACTCGCCGCGGGCCCATCTGTAGACCGGCCAGACGAAGCCGTGCTCAGGTTGGCGGGTGAGGGACAGGCCGCGTTCGGATTCGTCCGCTTCCACCTCGGCCCAGACGCGAGCGGTGGCGGCGAGGGCGTCGGCGAGCGGTCCTCGTGGCACGGCGCCGGGCTCTTCGCCTGGGCCGCGTGCCTCGTACACGATCGCGGCAACCGCGGCGGCCAGCTCGGCCGGGTTGAGGCTGTCCCAGGTGCCCTGTCGCAGGCATTCGGCGACCAGCAGGTCCGACTCCGACCAGATCCGGGACAGTCGGCGACCGATCGCGGTGACTTCGTCCGCGGTGCCGGCGAGCTCGGTCGATGGTGAGTCGATCGCAGTCTCGCTCTCGTGCGGCAACAGATAGCCTCGCGACTCCAGCAGTTCGCAGACCCGGTCGAAGGTCCGGGCCAGCGTGTTCGTACGGTTCGACACCCGCCGCCGGAGGGTCTCGGTTTCCCGGCTCAGCCGGTGATAGCGCTCAGCCCAGCGGGCATGGTCCTCACGGTCGGAGCAGCCATGGCAGGGATGCCGGCGCATCGACTCGCGTAGTTCCAGCAGCTCGTCGTCGTCGCCGCCAGCGGCCCGGCGGCGCCGGGACACCGGCACCTCGACCCCGGCGTTGCGCAGCGTCGAGGACAGGTCTTTGCGAGCCTGCGGCGAGCGGTGGTCGAAGCTCTTGGGCACTTTCACCCGACCCAGCGGCCGCACGTCACCAGTGAAGTCGGCCGGGGACAGCCGGCCGGCCCAGCGCTGGTCCGTGAGCACCAGCGGGCGCGGCTCGTTCAGCCCGGACACGCCCGGGTCCAGGACCACCGCCAGCCCAGACCGGCGGCCGGTGGGCACGTAGATCACGTCCCCACTTTTGAGCGCCTCCAACGTTTTCAGGGTGGCAGCGCGGCGTTGCGCGCCGCGGTTGCGAGACAGCGCCTTCTCCCGGTCGCCAATGGTCGTACGCAGCCGGAAATAGTCCTCGAAGTCACCGAGGTGGCACGTCAACGCCTTCTGGTAGCCGGCCAGCGCCTCGACGTTGTGCTGGACCTGCCGGACCAGCCCGACCACCGACCGGTCCGCTTGGAACTGGGCGAAGCTGGACTCCAGCAGCTCCCGGGCCCGGGCCCGGCCGACCGAGCCGACCAGGTTGACGGCCATGTTGTACGACGGCCGGAACGAGGACTTCAGCGGATAGGTACGAGTGGAGGCCAGCCCGGCGACATGCCGTGGGTCGGTGCCGGGCGCCCAGACCACGACGGCGTGCCCCTCGATGTCGATGCCGCGCCGGCCGGCCCGGCCGGTGAGCTGCGTGTACTCCCCTGGCGTGATGTCGACATGTGCCTCACCGTTGTACTTCACCAGCCGCTCGAGCACGACCGTACGGGCCGGCATGTTGATGCCCAGCGCCAAAGTCTCGGTCGCGAACACCGCTTTTACCAGGCCGCGGACGAAAAGGTCCTCGACGATCTCCTTGAAGGTTGGCAGCATGCCGGCGTGGTGGGCGGCGAGGCCGCGCTCCAGGCCCTCCATGAACTCCCAGTAACCGAGCAGCTGCAGGTCCTCGGCGCCGAGATCGGTCGTGTGTTTGTCCGCGATCCGGCGGATTTCCATCCGCTCGTCGGTGGTGGTCAGCCGCAGCCCGGCCCGCAGGCACTGCTGGACGGCGGCGTCGCAGCCGGCCCGGCTGAAGATGAACGTGATCGCCGGCAACAGCCCTTCGCGGTCGAGCCGCTCGACCACGTCCGAGCGCGACGGCACCAGACCCCGGTGCGTACGACGGGAGGCCGGTCCACCCTGCCGGCGGCCCCGGCCCGGCGCGAACGAGCCCTCCGAGCTGCGCCGGAGCAGGTCACGGGTGTGCCGCAGCAGGTTCTCGTCCACGTCCTTGGTGACCGCGCCGGACTTGGTGGTGAACAGGTCGAACATCCGGTTGCCGACCAGCATGTGCTGCCAGAGCGGCACCGGCCGGTGCTCGTCCACGACAACGGCGGTCTGCCCGCGCACGGTCACCAGCCAGTCGGCGAACTCCTCGGTGTTGCTCACCGTCGCCGACAGCGAAATCAGAGACACCGACGCGGGCAGATGGATGATGACTTCTTCCCAGACAGCGCCCCGAAAACGGTCCGCCAGGTAGTGCACCTCGTCCATCACGACATAGCCCAGACCGTCCAAAGTGGACGATCCGACATACAGCATGTTGCGCAGCACCTCGGTAGTCATCACCAGCACCGGTGCGCCCGAGTTGATGGCGTTGTCGCCGGTCAGTAGGCCGACGTTGGCGGCACCGTGACGGGCCACCATATCGGCGTACTTCTGGTTGGACAGCGCCTTGATCGGAGTCGTGTAAAAGCACTTGCGACCCTGATTGAGGGCCAAATGGACAGCGAACTCACCGACCACCGTCTTGCCGGCGCCGGTGGGTGCCGCGACCAGCACACCAGATCCGTCCTCGACGGCTTTGCAGGCCCGCAGCTGGAAGTCGTCCAACTCGAACTCGAGACCGGCGGCGAACTCGGCGACCTGCCGGTAGGCGGCCCGTTCCTGGGAGCGGCTGAACCGCTCGGCTGGGCTGCTCATATCACCAGGCTACGGCGTGACCGCGGCCGCCACGGCAACCGGCCGGGTGACCCCGGTCGCGCCGCCTGGATCACCGTCGGTACGCGACGGTCAGCACGTCGAGCTGGCCCTGCACTTCGCGGAGCAGGTCGGCCAGCGCCCGGCCGGTCGGCGCCGGCAGTCGACCGAAAAGCGCGGACTGCGCCGCGTTCGCGGCCAACACCGCCGCCTCAGCGGTTCGTACGCCTTGCGCTGTCAACTCCACCCACGAGCTGCGCCGGTCGTCCGGGTCGGCTCCCCTGGTCACCAGCCCAGCCGCGGTCAGCCGGTGCAGCACGTTGGTGGTGCCGCCGGACGACAGCGACAGCGACTTGGTCAGCTCGTTGGGCTTGCCCCGGAATGGCGCGCCGCTGCTGCGCAGCCGCGCGAGCACCTCGTACTCGGCCTTGGTCAGACCCAGTTTGTCCAGCTCAGCGAGGGTAACCGCGTCCACCAGCCCGGCCAGCCGGCCGATCCGCTTGCTCAGCTCCAGGGACAGGTTCGCCACCTCGGGCAGCTCCGTGCGCCACGCCGCGACGATGCCGTCGATCATGTCTGGCGAAGCGTTCCCGGAACTCACCCCGAAAGACTATCCGGTCGGTAACTAGCTTTACAGAAAGCTGTCCGCAGGGCCGAAGGTCCCGGCCGTACGAGCGTTCGGTTATTGAATCCTCACCTATTGTCAGAGCGGTTTTCCGGTTCAGTGGGCCGTACGCACGCCATCATTCGTTCGTCGGCGTACAAGAGTGCGCCTTTTCTCGGCCAAGTTCCTGGAGTTCGCCATGGCCACAGATCTTCTCGACGACGTCACTACCCACCGCGGCTACCGCGGCCGGCACCGCCGGACCGGCGCGCTGACAGCCGCCGTACTGGGTGTGTTCGCGACGCTGGTCAGTGCGCGGCGAAGTTCGGAAATCGCCTAGCCGCCACCGCCACCACTGGGTACGGTGTACGCAACAGAGTACGGCGTACCCAGTGGAGGATGTGTGCACGGCGAAACCACCTCGGTCCTGGTCGTGGGCGGCAGCAGCGTCGGCCTGACGGCCGCCCTGCTCCTGGCCCGCCAGGGCATCCGAACGACAGTAATCGAGCGGCGCGACGGCGTGTCGATCCATCCCCGGGCGCTTGGGCTCGGGTTGCGCGCCGCCGAGGTGCTGCAGGCAGCCGGCCTGACCGAACAACTCGCGGCGGTCCAGCGGCCGACCGGGGCCGCCATCGGCCGGATCGACGTGCAGCGGGTGGTCGGTACTGACTTCGCCAGCGGCGCCAACCGACGCAGCCCCTTGAGCATGGGCGAGCAGACAGCCTTCGACACGTTCACGCCGGCCACCACCGGCAGTCTCAGCCAGGACCGGCTCGATCTGGTGCTGCTGACAGCCGCCGTCGCCGAGGGTGTGACCGTACGTTTCAACGCCGAGTTGGAAGGTCTCGACCAGGATGCGCGGGGCGTACGAGCGACTGTCCGTACGAGCGACGGACCGCGGCTGATCGAAGCCGACTATCTGGTGGCCGCGGACGGAGCCAACAGCGCGGCCCGCGACTTGGCCGGCATCCCCCGCTCCGGCGCCGGCAAGCTGGCCGCCGGCTATGTCATCAACACCCTCTTCGACGCCGACCTGAGCGAGCTGATCCCGGCCAACGCCTTTGGCATGTGCGGGATCCGCAACGACGACGTCGGTGGAATCCTGATCCCGATCGATTACCCGCATCGCTGGGCGTTCCACATCATGAACGCCGGCATCGAGACTGTCGATGACTACCCGGCCGAGCGTTGTGCCACGCTCGTACGGGCCGCGATCGGCGTACCCGACCTGCCGGTGGAAATCCTCAGCACGCTGCCGTGGCGATCAAGCAGGTGGCTCGCCGACCGGTATCGCGAAGGCCGCGTCTTCCTGGTCGGCGACGCCGCCCACGTGATGCCGCCGACCGGTGGTTTCGGCCTGAACACTGGGATCCCGGACGCCGACAACCTGGCCTGGAAGCTCGCACTGGTGGGTCGCGGGGTGGCTGGGGAAAGCCTGCTGGACACGTACGAGGCCGAGCGGCGAGTGCTCGCCGAATTCACCCAGGATCAGGTGCTGTTGCGGGCGCAGCACATGGAAATCCATTGGGACGGCACCAAAGCGGCGGAGCGGGCCGCGGTCGGAATCGCCGAGTTCCCGGTTGCCCAGCTGGGATTCCCGCAGGTCTCCAGCGCGGTCGTCGACCCACCCTGTACTGGCCTCGTGGACGGCGTCGACCCGCTTCTGAACCTGGACGGCGCGCCGGGCACCCGCGTTCCGCATGTCTGGCTGGAAATCGACGGCCGTCGAGTGTCCACAGTGGAGCTGGCAGGGCCCGAGTTCGTGTTGTTCGGCGGACCGTCGTGGCGGCTTGCCGCCGAAAAAGTGGCCGAGAACCTCGATCTGGGACTCCGCTCGTACGTGCAAACGCCGGCGTTCGTTGCCGCCGCTGGCATCGGAGACAGCGGTGCGATGCTCGTACGACCGGACGGCGTGGTCGCTTGGCGTTGCGCAGGTGCTGCGGCCGATCCGGCCAATGTCATCGAAAAGGTCATCGACCAGGTCTGCGGCCGATCCTGATTAGCCGCGTCACACCGGCCAGCTGAGCCGGCCGCAAGCGGGTTACCGTGTGGGCGTGCGACCAGCCATCGAAGCCGTCCTGTTCGACTACCACGGCACTGTCATGCAGGTCGAAACCGGCGAGGACTGGTTGCGTGGCGGCCTGCGTACGGCCGGCATCGACCTCCCCGAGGCCGATTTCGACCGGTTGCTGCCGACGCTGATAGCGGCCGGCCGGGCCGGCGGACCGGCACCGGTGCGGATCCCGGCCGAACTGGCCCGCGCGTTCGCCGAACGCGACCTGACGATGGAACAACATCGCACCGCGTACACGTCTCTGTTGTCCACTGTGGACGGTGTGCCGGCAGAGCTGGCGACGGCCCTCTACGAGCGGCTGCTCGACCCGGCCACCTGGACCCCGTATCCGGACGCGGCGC
This sequence comes from Fodinicola feengrottensis, assembly GCF_039530045.1. Lineage (NCBI taxonomy): Bacteria > Bacillati > Actinomycetota > Actinomycetes > Mycobacteriales > Fodinicola > Fodinicola feengrottensis. The sequence continues at coordinate 166,029 of NZ_BAAANY010000020.1, forward strand.
CCGTACTAACCGAGCTTCGCCGCCGGGTCATCCGTACCGCCCTGGTCAGCAACATCGGTTTCGACCTGCGGCCGATGCTCGCTGCCGCCGACCTGGCGGAGCTCTTCGACGAGGTCGTGCTGTCGTACGAAGTGGGTGCGGACAAGCCGAACCCGAAGATCTTCCGGCTGGCCTGCGACCGTCTCGGCGTCGAGCCGGAGCGCGCGCTGATGGTCGGCGACCACCCCGCTGACGGCGGCGCGGTCAGCGTCGGCTGCCGCGCCCTCCTGCTACCGGCTTCTCCGGTCGGCGAAGTCCACGGCCTCGACGCCGTCCTCGCTCTCACCTGAGGCCGTTTTCCACGATGCGAACCGAACAAGCCGCAAAGCGATCGCGGTCGGGTGTAAACCCTGGTCAGGGGTCGGTCTGAGGTCGGTGGCCAGGTAGGTGTTGCTCGGCCGTGTTCGGCTGGCGGTGGCTCGGACCTGCCCGTCGCCCCACATCCCAGCCACGTCCGGCGCGTGAACGCTGCGGACAATGGAGCAACTTTCCCGCTGGATGGTGTCGATTTCCGCCGAAGCCGTGTGTCGGTAGTGCATAGGGGCCGTACGAGAGCGGCGCCGGACCACCGGAGGCGGAGGATATGGGCAAGAAGTTCGAGGTGTGGTGGGAGAGCGAGCCGCCGACCAGAGAACGCATGTGGAGTGCCTGGTTGGAGTGCGCCTTCCCGACAGAAACGGTGACGTCATGACTCAGTACGCAGTGCTCATCTTCGAGCAGGAACTGCCCGGTGGGGCGGCCGACATCCCGCCAGAGGTGATGGAGGCACACGGCAAGCTGCCAGCACGGATCGCCGAGCATGGCGGTCGCATCGTCGGCGGGCTCGCGCTGGAACCGACCACGACGGCGACCTCGGTCCGCGGCGACCTGGTCACCGACGGGGCGTTCATCGAGACCAAGGAGGCGCTGGCTGGGGTCTTCGTGCTCGAGGCACGCGACCTCGACCACGCCATCGCGCTCGCGAAGCTGACGCCGATCGTCAACGGCGGGGTCGAGATCCGGCCGCTGGTCGGACTCGACCTCTCGGGGTCGAGCTGAGCGTCGCGCAGGACGCGGTCGCGGACGCATACCGCCGCGAGTGGGCCTACGTGCTCGCCGCGACGGTACGCGTCACGCGCGACCTGGACACCGCCGAAGAAGCGGTTCAGGACGCGTACGTCGAGGCCCTGCGGACCTGGGCGCGCGATGGCGTTCCCGCCCAGCCGGGCGGTTGGCTGACCACCGTCGCCCGGCGCAAGGCGCTCAACGTGCTACGCCGCGGCCAGACGCTGCGGACGAAGCTGCCGTTGCTGCTGGAGGCAGCTCCTGAGAGCACACCTTCTGACCCCATCCCAGACGACCGCCTGCGGCTCATCTTCATCTGCTGCCATCCGGCCCTTTCCGAAGAGGCCCGGATCGCGTTGACGCTGCGCCTCGTGTGCGGCCTCTCCACGCCAGACATCGCGCGCGCGTTTCTGGTCGCCGAGCCGACGATGGCCGCACGACTCACCAGAGCGAAGAAGAAGATCGCCACCGCACGTATCCCGTACGTCGCACCGTCCTCCGAGGACCTGCCTCAGCGGGTCGACGCCGTGCTGAGCGTCATCCACCTGCTCTACTCCGCCGGGCACACCGCTCACTCCGGCGAAGCGCTCGTACGGGATGAGCTGACGGCCCGGGCACTGGACCTCGCCCGTACGCTGCACGCCCTCCTTCCGGCGGACCGCGAGACCGCCGCGCTGCTCGCGCTGCTGCTCGTCCATCACGCTCGGCGGACGACCCGCACCGACGACCACGGCCGGTTGGTACGCCTCGAGCACCAGGACCGCTCCGCCTGGGACCGCGACCTGATCGCCGATGCGGACCGGCTCGTGGTTACCGCCCTGACCGCAGGCCCGCCCGGACGTTTCGCGGTGCAGGCCGCGATCGCCGCGCTGCACGCGCAGGCGGCGAGCTATTCGCAGACCGACTGGCCGCAGATCGTCACGCTGTACGACGTGCTGTTGCGGATCTGGCCGTCGCCGGTCGTCGCCCTCAACCGGGCCGTCGCGGTGGCCATGGTGCAAGGCCCGGCGGCCGCGCTGGCCGAGGTCGAGGCACTCGAACGGGACGGCAGGCTGACCGGCTATCGCTACCTACCGGCGACCAAGGCAGACCTGCTCCACCGGCTGGGACGAGACGCTGAGGCGGTCCAGGCCTACCAGGCCGCGTTGGCGCTCACCGACAACGCTGCTGAGCACGAGTTCCTGGCCGAACGGGCCCAGCCAAGAACATCTCCCTGACTAGTAGTCGCGCGAAGGGGGATCCAAAGCAGGAACAGCCGGTCACCAGCCGTTGCCGGTCCCGGTGGCGGGCCGTGGTGCGTCTTGACTCGGTACGGTCGCGCCGTCCACTCGGTCGGCGGGCATCACCAGCGCGGCGGTCAGTGCTCCGACCAGGATCGCGACGGCGAACCGCCACTGGCGCGCGCTGCCCTGCATACGGCCTCCATGGTCGGCGGGATGTGATGACCGTAGCGCCGATGCCTCGGAGACTCGATCATGAGGTGGCCCTCGTCAGCCGGACGGCTATTGCCCGTATCTCCTCGACCAGCTCAGGGGGCTCCACCACCTCGAAATCGACACCGAGCCGGGCCAGGTGCAGCGGCACGAAACGCAGATCGTTCGCGCCAGCGTGGAGGTAACAGGTGTCCTCGTCGATCGGCTCGACCACCCCGGCGGTCGCCGACACCTGCGCCCGGATCACCGCCGCAGGCGCGTACAGCAGGATCTTGGTCTGGTACGCATAGGCAGCCGTTGATACTGACCGGGAAACATAAGCGCTGACGTCCTCAGGCGGCTCTTGTGGAGTGAACCGGGAACCCGTGGTGGGCACCGCCTGGATCCGGTCGACCCGGAACGTCCGCCAGTCTCGCCGCTGGCAGTCGTACGCGACGAGATACCAGCGACTGCCGGTGTGGACCAGCCGGTACGGCTCGATCTCGCGGACGCTGGCTCGCCCGAGAACCGCCACGTAGTCGAAGGTCAACCGGACCTGGTCGCGACACCCTGAGGCGATCGCCGTCAGTACGTCGGCGTCCACGGTCGGCGCCAGGTTCGGCAGCGGCACGACCGCCGATTTCAGCGCGTCCACTCGCTGTCGGAGCCGGGCCGGCAGCACCTGCTCCAGCTTCGCGAGCGCCCGTACGGACGTCTCCTCCATGCCCATGACCGTGCCGCTCGCCGCGGTCCACAGGCCGATGACCACCGCGACGGCTTCGTCGTCATCCAACAACAACGGTGGCAGCGACGCGCCAGCCGCGAGCCGGTACCCGCCCGCGACGCCGGGCGTCGCGTTCACCGGATAGCCGAGCCCACGCAGCCGGTCGACGTCCCGGCGCACCGTGCGTACGTCCACCTCAAGGCGCTCAGCCAGATCCGCTCCGGACCAGTCGCGGCGGGTCTGCAGGAGCGAGAGCAAGCGGAGCAGGCGGGCCGACGTTTCCCTCATGTCAACAGAGTTTTCCACCTATCAAGGACGGTAGTTGTCCTCAACCCGGGTTACGGTGTTTCTTATGGATGCCACCGAAGTCACTCCTTTCCGCATCGACATTCCGGACGCCGACCTCGCCGACCTGCACGAACGACTGGCTCGTACGCGCTGGCCAGACGAGCTCCCGGGCGTCGGCTGGGATTACGGGATCCCGCTCGGCTATGTCCGCGAGCTTGCTGAGTACTGGCGAACCGCATACGACTGGCGTGCGTACGAGGCAAGGCTCAATGAGTTCGACCAGTTCACCACCACGATCGACGGCACCAACGTGCATTTCCTGCACGTACGCTCGCCGGAGCCGTCCGCGGTGCCGCTTCTCGTCACGCACGGCTGGCCGGGGTCGGTGGCCGAGTTCCTGAAGGTCCTCGGACCGCTGACCGATCCGGCCGCGCACGGCGGCGACCCCGCGGACGCCTTCCACGTGGTAGCACCGTCCATCCCCGGCTACGGCTTCTCTGGGCCGACGACCGAGACCGGGTGGGACGTGGGCCGGGTCGCCACCGCGTTCGGTGAGCTGATGACCCGCCTCGGCTATGACCGCTTCGCCGTCCACGGCGGCGACTGGGGCGCGATGATCTCCCGGGAGACCGGCGTCCGGCATCCCGAGCGGGTGCTGGGCGTTCACCTGACCATGCTGCCCACTGGTGTCCAGCGATCCAAGCCCACCAAGCAGGACCTCGAGGGACTCAGCGAGGCGGACCAGAAGCAGCTGGTCACCTCGTACGAGCGGACGATCCAGTTCCAGTCGAGCGGCGCCGGCTACGGGATGCTGCAGTCCACTCGGCCGCAGACCCTCGCGTACGGGCTGGCCGACTCGCCGACCGGGCAGCTCGCGTGGATCACCGAGAAGTTCAAGGAGTGGACCGACTCGACGGACCGGCCGGAGGACGCGGTCGATCGCGACCAGCTGCTGACCAACGTCAGCATCTACTGGCTGACCGGCACGGCCGGCTCGTCGGCGCGGCTCTACTACGAAACCGCGCACGCCGGCCGGGGCTGGGGCGGCCCACCGCCGCCCGCGAGCACCGTGCCGACCGGCGTCGCGGTCTTCCCCAAGGAGTTGTCGCTGCCGGTGCGCCGGCTCGCCGAGCGGTCCGACAACATCGTGCACTGGACGGAGTTCGAGCACGGCGGCCACTTCGCCGCGATGGAGCAGCCCGAGGCGCTGGTCGGCGATATTCGTACGTTCTTCCGTACGCTCCGCTAAAGAACGTCAGGTGCCGAGGTGTTCGGCCAGCAAGCGGTCGGTCACCTCGGCCAGGCCAGTCTGAGCGGCCGGGTCGGACGCCTCCGGCAGCGGGTCGGCCTCCTCCAGCCGGAAGAAGTAGCGGCCGGTCATATTGTCCAGATCTGGATCGGTAATCAGTCGCATCGTCGCTCGTACGCCCGACTCGAGGCTGTCCATCGTGTCCCAGCCGGATTCGACCACCATCGCGGTCGGCATCAGCGACGCCGGATGCAGGGTGTTGACCGTGACGCCAGTGCCGGCGGTCTGCTTCGCCAGTGCGAACGTGTCGGCGATCATCGCGAGCTTGCTCTGCCGATAGGCCAGCACGCCGTCGTACGCACGTTCCATCAGCGGGTCGGCGCTGAAGGGCGCCTGCCCGGCGGACGAGACGTTGACGATCCGGCTCGGCGCGTTCGCGGTCAGGGTGGGCAGCAGCCGCCGGGCCAGCAGGTGCGCGGCCAGGTAGTTGACCGCGAACCGCAACTCAATGCCGTCCCGGCTGACCTCCCGCGATCCGCCGGGCCGGCCGAAGCCGATCCCGGCGTTGTTCACCAGGACGGTGAGATCTGGATGGTCAATCGCGACGATTTCGGCGAGCCGGGCCACCTCCGCCAGCGCGGCGAGGTCGGCTACCGCAGTGGTGATCCGGGCCGGGTCCGCACTCTGCGCGGCCACCTTCGCCGCGGTCTCGCGGACCCGGTCCGGATCCCGACCGTGCACCACCACGGCCGCCCCCAACGCGGCCAGCTCGACGGCGACCTGCTGGCCGAGGCCGCTGGTAGCGCCGGTGACGAGAATCTTGTGTTCGGTGAGTGGACGCATACTTACAAACTACTGCGGGAAAAATACGGCCGCAGCTCGGCGGCCACCCGGCCCGGGGCCTTCTCGTCCGGTGCGTCGTGGTTAAGGCCCGCCAGCACCTGCAGCCGCGCGCCCGGCGCGGTCGCCGCGAGGAACCGCGCACCGCGGGCAAGTTCTCCGCCCGTACGCGCCCCCAGCAGCACCAAAGTCTCAGTCGCCAGCTCCCGATACCGGTCCGCTTCGGCGCCCAGCCCCATGATCATCCGCTGCTCGGCGGGGAAGGCCGCGACGGCGTCCACATACTCCCGGAACCGGGCATTGGTCCCCTTGCTGGCCAGCCGGAACAGCATTTTCAGTGCGAACAATGGCATTTTCGGGACGGGGCCGCTCTCGCCTTTGGCCAGCATCGCGAAGGCATCCGTCTGTCGGCCCTCAGCCAGCGCCCGCTCCATCGCGGCCAGGTCCTTCACCGGCGGCACCGAAGCGGGACCCATCACCGCCGGCTCGTAGACAGCGACTTTCGTTACTTGTACGCGAAGAGCGGTCTGCAAAGCGACAACTCCCCCAGAGCTGTGACCGAACAACCTCGACGCACCGGTTTTCTCCATCACCGCCATGACATCGGCGCACTCATCATCGATGCTGTGGTGCGGTAGCTGGCGACCGCTGCCGGGACGCCCACGCCGATCCATCGCGTAGATCGTGAACTCATCGGCCAGACAGCACGCCAATTCCTGGTAATGATGGCCGGAATGCAGTGCCCCCGGCACCAGCACAACGCCAGGGCCGCTGCCGTACGTCCGGTAGCCGATCGAGGTGCCGTCCGGTGAGGTGACCGTCTCCAGACCGTCCACAATGGTCACCGCTGCGCTCCGGCCGGGACTGCTTTCGGCGCTCCGAACCACATTCGCAGTGCAGTTGCCAGCTCTTGCACCTCGTCCGCACCGCCGGCCCACACGACATATCCGTCTGGCCGGATCAGCACCCCGTCGGCCGGCGCGTCCTCGGCGGTAGCGACCACCACATCCACCCGGTCGCTCCATCCCGCCGCCGCTGCCAAGGTGCCCGTCAGATCGAGCAAGACCGGTCGGCCCGTACGCATCAGCTCGGTCACCGTTGTCTCGCCATTTTCGGTACGCAGCGGCAAATCTGGCATCCACTGCCCGGCCAGCGGGTGGCCGCACGGGGTGTCACACGTGATGTCATAGCGTACGTCCGCGCCGGCCATCAGGTCAGCGACGTGCTGGACGTTGTCCTGATTCCGCAGAAGTTCCTCGAAAAGCTGGCGCAGCGCGGTGATATTCGGTCCCGGCGACAGCAAAGCGCTCTGGGCGCGGGTGTGCATGATGACCCGAGCGCCCACCGGATGCCGCTCGGACTCGTACGTGTCGAGCAAACCCTCCGGCGCCCAGCCATTCACCTGGGCGGCCAGTTTCCAGGCCAGGTTCAGCACATCCTGCATCCCCAGGTTAAGTCCTGGACCACCAACGCCCGAATGTACGTGCGCCGCGTCGCCGACCAGGAAAACCCGCCCCTCGCGGTAATGCACGGCCTGCCGCGAGTTGATCCCGTCGCTGGCTCGCCGGGTCAACAGCATCTCACCGCCGGCTGGCGCGGTGACCGCGATGTCAGTACCGAGCACCCGACTGAGGCATTCGCCCACCTCCACCAGCGAGACTGGCGCGTTTTCGTCCACGTAAGGCCGATCCCATTCGTACGCTCCGAACCGATAGACGCCCGGCTGGAACATGCCAAAGGCGAACATCCCTGTCTCGGTACGAGTGAACGTTCCTGGTTTGAGCCGCCCCAGCCCGGGGATTTCCAGTTCGCCGTTCGGCTGGGCCATCGGCGCCGCGATGCCGACTTGTCCCATCATGCCGCCAAAGCTGGTATCGGTGATGCCGGCGAACTCGATTCCCAGCTGTTTGCGGATCACGCTGTGGCCACCGTCGGCCGCGACCAGATAGTCAGCCACCAGCTCGTACCGGCCGTCCGGGCCATTCACCTCGATCGTCACGCCACTGGAATTTTGGCTCAGTGCGGTCACTTCGTGGCCTCGCCGGATGTCCACGTCCGCCTCGAGCGCGCGCTGCTCCAGGATCTCCTCGATCCGTCGCTGCGGGATCGGCAGAATGTACATCGAGGGATTGTCCAATGTGGACATGTTTAGGGTCAGGGCACCGAACTGGAAGGCCGGCGCCGGCATCGGCGGTTGGTCGCTACCACTGAAAACCTGGTAGAGCCCGCGGCGATCCAGAGCCGGTATCACCCGCCCGACCAGCCCGTTGGCCTTGGGCATCGTGGACCGCTCCGGCAACCGCTCCAGGACAATCGCCCGTACGCCGGCCAGGGCCAGCTCGCAGGCCATCAGCAGGCCATTGGGCCCACCACCGGAAATGACGACATCGGCTTTCATCAGAGTTCTCCTTTTTCGGGCAGCCCAAAGAAACAGTTGCCGGTCGGGTTAGATGGGGCCTACTAGACCTGCTCGGAGAGGTTGGCCACCTGCTCCAACGACTTTCTCAACAGCGGCGCGAGCAGCTCTGGCGGATCCGCGCGCAGCCAGCCCTCCATCGCGACCTGCAGGGCTATCCCGACCGCGGCGGCCACCAGCTGTGGATAGACGCTCAAGGGATCCGTCTTGAGGCGTTCGGCGACGGCGGCTGCCAGATCACGCTCGGCCTCGCGACTTCCCCGCAGCAGCTCCGCTCTCACGGTCGGCTGATCCGTCATCAGTTGGACACCAGCGGTCCACCGCTGATCCGGCACCCGATCGTCGGCCTCGGAAGAGCCGAACTGCGCGAACACCGCGTCGGAGATGGCCTCCCACAAAGGTTGGCCAGCTGGCTGCTCGCGCAGTCCCGCGGCGATCATCCGGACCCGGTCGACGTGCCGCGAAGCAATTGCCTCGGCCTTGCTGGAAAAGTAGTTGTTGAACGTACGAGCCGACACCCCGGCCTCGGCCGCGATGTCCTCCACCAGGACGTGGTCGAGGCCCCGCTCAACCGAGAGCCGCACGGCCGCCCAGCTGAGCGCGGAGCGGGTCTCCTGTTTCTTCCGCTCCCGGAGCCCGAGCTTCGGCACCGCCTCCATGTCCATGCCTCAGACTGTACGACCAAACTTCGGGCCACGCAATGTTTCGGGGCGCGCACATTTCTCGGGGTACCCTCTGGTACGCAGAATGGCCCCCGACCTTGCGGTCAGAGGCCATTCGTACGAGCTAATCGCCTATCAGGTGGCGTCGTCGTCGTAGCGACGGCGTGGTGCGGGCTCGATCTCGGTGGAACGGACGGTGTCGACATATCCGCTGGTGTCCGGGTTGTCGATCTCGTCCAGGTCGTACGTGATCGGCGAAGCCTCGTCGTCGGACACGTTCCCGAAGCCAGCGGCGGCAGCCGCTTTCGCCTTGCGACGGTCGTGGGCGAAGGCGACACCCACGGCAAGGAAGTACAGAGCCGTCATCGGCAGCGCGAGGGCGGTCATGCCGAACGGGTCAGGCGTCGGGGTCACGACGGCTGCGAACAGGAACATGACGAAGATCGACACCCGCCACCAGGACAGCAGCCTGCGGGCACTGATGAGGCCGGCGAAGTTGAGCATGACGACGATCAGCGGGAACTCGAACCCGCACCCGAACAGCACCATCATGCCGGTGACGAAGTCGATGTACTTGCTCAGCTCGAGGTTGGCGATGATGCCACTGTTGCCGCTGGGAAGCAGGAACTCCAAGCCTCGGGAAATCACGAAATACGCCAGCACCGCTCCACCGAAGAAGAGGGGCGACGCGACAGCGACAAACGAATACGCCCAGCGTCGCTCGTTCTTGTGGAGGCCGGGAGTAATGAAACTCCACAACTGGTAGAGCCAGATCGGAGCGGCGATTAACAGCCCAACATATAGGGCTATCTTGAGTTCAAGAACCAGCAGGTCTGTCGGCGCCAGGATCTGCAGCCCAGGGTTTTTCATGCCGAGCGCGCGGGCGGCTTGATCGTACGGCCGCTCGAGGAACGCCAACACCTGCTTGACGAAGACCAGCGAGACGATGGTGCCCAGGACGATCCCGATGCAGGCCTTGAAGAGGCGGCTGCGCAGCTCGAGCAGATGCTCGATCAGCGGCATCGATCCGTCAGCGGCACGCTGACGGCGACTGGGGGGACGTCCGGCCGTACGCCGGATCAGCGAGGGACTCACGAGCCTGCCGTCACGCAGCCGCGGCTATCGCGTGCGGTTGTTCGACGTATGGCCGACCTTGTCGTCGATCGACGACGCCTGGTCGTCCGGGATGCTCGGCTCGTCGGCCTTCGCATCGGCCGGCTTGTCCTTGCCGTCCCGGAACTCGTCGGTCAAGGCCTTGGTCTCGGCCTTGAAGATGCGCAGCGAGCGGCCCAGGCCGCGAGCGGCGTCCGGCAGCTTCTTCGCACCGAAGAGCAGAATCAGCACAACAACGAGCACGATAATGTGCCACGGCCTCAGGCCACCAGCGAACATAAGCTAGCCCTCTCCTACGATCGACTCCCACGTCAGGACTGCCGCCCTGCCCAAGTGGAGCACGCCTATGGTACGTCCAGCTGAGCGATCTAGGCGGCGCTGCCGCGGGTTTCCGCGGAATAGTCACCAACTGGCCGTTCGTTCGCCGGCTCAGTTCGGTTCGACATCACAGCCGCCCGAGCCTGCAAAGCGGACATAGCGGCATTTACCTCGTCCACTCGGGCCTGCAGCGCCTCGACATCGCCGAGTTTGCCCTGCAGGGTCACCACCTGGGTTTGCAGCCGACGCAATGGGCCCACCAACCGCGCCAGCACCACCAGAAGCAGCACCACGGCCAGAACCACGATCAGGGCAATCCAGAGGGTAACGCTCACAGCCAAGCACCCTAGTGGCTTATCTGGTCGGCTGGTAACCCGGCCGGGAGCAGACGGCTAGCTGGTGGCGACCCGGCGCGCCGCGGCGGCCAGGTCCTCGGTCTTGGAAAGCTCGATGACGAAGTCCAGCAGGTCATCCACACTCAGCACCGGGCCGTGATGGGCCTCGGCCGCCTCGTCCGGGATCGACCAGTGCTCGACCCGTACGCCGCCGGTCCGCAGCAGCGTCGACACGTGTGTGTCGGCCGGCTTGCGGATGCTGCGGGCGCAGCCGGTGCAGTCGAACGTGTAGTACGACAGCCCGCCTGTCGAGCATTCGTGTAGCACCACGTCCTGCGTGGTCAGGTCAACGTCGCCGCAGTACGGACAGGTTGCCTTGATTTGCGCGTTCACCACGGTCCCCTTTCGCCGCCCCGATCGGCGGGGGTTTCAACTCCCGCCCTGTGTGGTGTTGACGCGCCAGTAACCTGGTGATGACGGGATAACGGACCGCATTCGTGAGGCCTAGATCACACCACTCCGGGGTGGTTGTAGGCGGTGGTGGTGGCGAGCTCGACGAAGCCGAGTCGGCGCAGGATCGGGCGGCTGTCGGGCGTGGCGTCGACCTGCAGGTAACGCAGGCCGCGGGCCGCCGCGAGCGCCGCGCGGTGGGCGACCAGCGAGCGAAAGACACCACGGCCCCGCCAGGCCGGCAACGTGCCGCCACCCCAGATGCTGGCGAACTCGGTGCCCTGATGGAATTCCACCCGGCCAGCGGACACCGCCAGGTCGCCGGCCATCGCGACGACCGCGGCGAGCGTGGCGGGCTGCTGCGCCAGGCCGGCCAGCACAGTGTCGCCGATCTTGGAGTGGTCGCCGCCGAACACCTCGTCATGCACCGCGACCAGGTCGTTCGCACCTTCAGAGCCAACCACGGGCACCAGCCTTACGCCGTCCGGCGCCGGCACTTCGAGCTCAAGGTCGGCGATCTCGGCGACCAGCAGGGTCTCCGGCGCCTCCGGTACGAAGCCAGCGGCCAGCAGCCGCTCCGCAAGGTCGGCGGGTCCGTCGTACGAGTAGTGCTTCCACTCCCACGGGCGCCCCAGCTCGGCGAAACGGGCGAGCTCTGCAGCGATGACCCGGTCCACGGTGGCCTCGTCGAGGTCGCTCCACACGACGCCGGTCCAGCCGGGGCTGATGGTACGCACTACCCGCTCACCGGTCTCGATCATGACGTCTGGGCCGTCCGGCTCCGGAGTGCGGCGAAGCTGACGGTCAAAAGCGGCGAGTGCTATGCGGGGATCCATGCCTGTTAGCGGACCAGAAACCGCCGCCCGACGGCAAATGATTAGCGCTGGTTCTACGACTCGTACGCGAGGAGAGCTTCTTGGGCATCGCGGCGGACCGCGTCAGCCAGCTCGGGCGGGGACACCACCCGCACCTCAGAGCCGAGGCCGAGCACCAGCCGGCGGGCCCACGCGAGGTCGCTGGCCCACAACGTGACCTCGGTGTCGCCGCCGTGCCGGCGGGTCTCGCTCTCCACTGGGTAGTACTCGGCGACCCAGCGGGCCGACCGGGACAGCAGCAGCGTGACCAGTACGTCGTCGGACCCCGGCCGGAACACCCCGCCGGACAGGTCGCCGCCGCCGGCGCCCGGTGGCGGGGCGGCCGGCTCGGCCAGCTCGGCGAGGTCGTCGATCCGGTCGAGCCGGAAGCGGCGAACCGCCTCGGCCGAGCGGCACCACGCCTCCAGGTAGCTGCGGCCGTCGACCAGCAGCAGCCGGATCGGGTCGACCACTCGGTCGGTCGTCTCGTCGCGGGTGGCCGTGTAATACGTCATCCGGACGGCGTGTTGGCGCTCCAGCGCACCGCGCAGCTCGTTCGCCCGGCTGGTCTCGGTCGGGGACGTACGCAACTTCACGGTCAGCCGGCTGGCCGCCGACGCGGCGTCGCCGGCCGCCGACTCCAGCTTGGACAGCGCCCGGTCGATCGCGTCGTCCTGGCTGAGGCCGGGCGTCTCCCCCAGTGCCCGCAGCGCCACGATCAGCGCCAGCGCCTCGTCGGTGGTCAGCCGCAGCGGCCGGTCGATGCCGGCGTGGTACGTGATCGAGATGGTCTCGTCGTCGAGCACCATGTCGATCAGGTCACCAGGGCCATAGCCGGGCAGCCCACAGACGAACAGCAGGTTCAGGTCCAGCCGCAGCTGATGCTCGCTGACGCCCAGTTCGTCGGCCGCGTCCTGCACCCGGATCCCCGGCCTGGCCAGCAAATACGGCACCATCGCGAGCAACCGCGGCAAGTGCTCACTGACGCTGATGGCCATCAGCGGTCCCCTTCCACGGCGACCGGAGCCGTGGCGCCGGCCAGCGCGGTCAGCCGGTCGATGACCGCCTGCCGCACATCCGCCGGCTCGACGGCGACCACGTCCGCTCCATATCCGACGAGCCGGCCGGCCAGGCTGCCCGGATCCCGATACGGCAGGAAGACGGTTTCCCACCCGGGGTAGCTGTCACTGGGCTGGACCTCGATCGCCCAACGCCGCAGGCCCGCGCAGGTGCCCACCCGGATCCGTACGGTCGCCTTGCTTTGCCGGGCCGGGGTCTCGTTGCTGGCCACATAGCCGACCAGGTCGACCTTCTCCGGCGGCTCGAACTTCCCGGACGGCCCATACGCCTTCAGGGTGCCGACCACTCGGGACAGCCGGAAACAGCGGCTGGCGCCCCGATCGATGTCATGGCCCACCACATACCACCGGCCGCGCCAGGACACCACGCCCCAGGGCTGCAGATGCCGGTTGGCCGGCTCGTCGTCCTCCGGCCGGCGATAGCCGAAGGTGACCGCTCGGCGGTTCCGCACAGCGGCGAGGATCGTGTCGACCGCGGGGTCCGCGGCCACCACCGGCTCCACCGGCAGGGTCGCCTGCGAGTCGACCTCCACTCCGGCGGCCCGCAGCTTGAGCAGCCCGGACGCGGCCGCCGACGCGAGACCTCGGACGTGCCAGAACCGGGTGGCCAACCCGACGGCGGCGGCCTCGTCCGGCTCCAGGTGGATGTCCGGCAGGGCGTAGTCGCGGCGGGCGATCCGGTAGCCGGCCTCCGGGTCGAAAGCGCTCGGCGTGCCCATCTCGACCGGCACTCCGAGGTCGCGCAGCTCGGCCTTGTCACGCTCGAACATCCGCTGGAAGGCGTCGTGCGCCTTCAGGTCGTCCTCGTCGTGCTCATAACCGGCCACCGTCTGCGCGATCTGCGACGAGGTCAGGAACCTGCGGGTGGACAGCAGGCAGATGACCAGGTTGACGAGGCGCTCGGTACGTACGCGGGACACCCCGACGACGCTAGCGGATGGACCCGGTCATGTGTTCGAACGACCCCCAGGACACCCCGGACCACTTCGGCGTTATCCACAGGCGGACCGGACAGCGCGGATATAGGACACCAGCGCTTCGCCTTCGGCCGGTGACCACCCGGCCCGTTCGCTCAGCTCGGCCCGGTTGTCGTCCCACATCCGGCCGGCGGCGGCCTGGATCCGCTGGTCCCCACCGGTGAACCGGGCCGCCAGCTCGGTCCACCGGCGTACCAACGCTCGCACGGCCGGGTCGTCGACAGGGGTGCCCGCCCGCCGGTGGCGTCCCAGCTCGTCGGCCAGGTTCAGGAACTCCGTCCTGGCGGACTCGATCGCCGGCTCCCCCAGCTCGGACCGGTGGCCGGCCAACCGATCACGCTGGTTCTGATCGAAGTAGGTCTCGAACATGGACATCGCTTCGAGGGTGCTCAGGAACGACCGAGTCGTCGGCACCTCCGGACCGTCGAGCTCGGCGAGCAGCCCGCGGACGTGGGTGACGAGCCGGGCCGTACGGTCCGCCTCGGCGGCCAGTTGGTCGAGCTGAGCGGTCAGCAGCGAACGCCAGCCGGCCGCGTCGGGTGTCTTGTGCAGGACCGCACTGATTTCCTCAAGTGACAGGCCGAGATGGCGCAAGGCCCGGACCCGGTAGAGCCGCCGAACGTCGTCGGCGGTGTAGCGCCGATGGCCGGCGCCGGTCCGCGCGCTGGCTGGGAGCAAGCCGATCTCGTCGTAGTGGTGCAGCGCGCGTACGGTCAGGCCGCTCGCGGCGGCCAGCTCGCCCACGCTCCACTGCCGTTCACCTGCCACGGGGTAACGCTAGCCGGCTGAGATGCACACCCCGTCACCACTGGTACGGCAGGAACTTCCCGTCGAGGGTGACAACCACCCGGTCGCCGGCCGGGTCGGCGACCTTCTTCACGTCCATCCGGAAGTTGATCGCGCTCATGATGCCGTCACCGAACTGCTCGTGGATGAGCTCCTTGATGGTCGGCCCGTACACCTGCAAGACCTCGTAGAAGCGGTAGATGGTCGGGTCCACCGGCACGGCGGTGTCCAGCGCCCCGCGAGTCGGTTGCAGTCGCAGGGCCATCACCACGTTGTCGTCCAGTTCCAGCAGGGCCGCTGCCGCAGTCGCCTCAGCGGCCGGCATCGGGTGCTGGCCGAGCAGCGCGGCGGTCGTCCAGGCCACCGGCCGACCGACCGCCTCGGCGACCTGCGCCCAGCTGAGGCCGAGCCGGACCTTGGCGTCCCGGACCGCCGCGGCGGCCTCCTGTTTCGTCGTCATTTCCGGCTCCTCCAGGAACAATCGCGGGAAATGAGGATCAATTTAGAGGCTGCGGCAGCCGTTCTGGATGTGACAAAAGAGGCAAAAGTCAGATGGGGTCGGTGCCGAACATCTGCATGAGCGGCCCGGTCATGATGCCGCCGTCGACCGGCAGTGCCACGCCGGTGATCCAGGCCGCGTCGTCGGAGCCGAGGAAGGCCACCGCGGCGGCGATGTCCTCCGGCTCGCCGACCCGCCCGAGCGGGTAGTGCCGCTTCGCCTGCTCCACGAACGCGAGCCGCTCCGGGCCGCGATCGGTCCACACACGGGTGCGTACGGTCCCCGGCGCGACGACGTTGAAGCGCACGCCCTTCCCGCCGTACATGACCGCGAGGTTGCGCGTCACGTTGACAAGCCCAGCTTTTGCCGCTGAATAAGCAAGACCGCCAAAGGCCGCGAGCCCGTTCACCGAGCCGATGCTGACTACCGCACCGCCGTACGGGGACGCGATCAGGTGCGGGATCGCCGCCTGGATGGTACGCACGGCACCGTTCAGCGTCGGGTCCAGATCGCGGTTCCAGTCCTCGTCCGTCAGGTCCTCGAAAGGCACGCTGGAGGCGGAGTAGGCGTTGGTGACAAGCACCCCGAAACCGCCGAACCGGTCGACAGCGGCGGCGACGCCCGCTCGTACGGACTCCCGATCCCGCACGTCACAGTGCACGGCCAAGGCCTCGGACCCGGCCAGCTCGGCGACCACGGCGTCGGCGCCTTCGCTGTCCATGTCGGCGATCACCAGCGCCGCGCCCTCCGCGGCCAGCCGGTGCGCGATCGCCCGCCCGATGCCGTGTGCCGCGCCGGCGATGAAGACTGTCCTGCCGTCGTACCTGCGAAGCGCTGCGGAGGTCATCCAGCCACCAAATCCGTTGAGGCATGCCAATCATGATCATCATACTGACGAGGTGATCGAGACCAAGTTCTTTGTACGACAGCCAATCCTCACCGGTGAGCGGGTGGTGCTCGAGCCGTTGACGATCGACCACCTGGACGGCGAGGTGGCGATGCTGGCCGATC
Organism: Fodinicola feengrottensis; assembly: GCF_039530045.1. Classification (NCBI taxonomy): domain Bacteria; kingdom Bacillati; phylum Actinomycetota; class Actinomycetes; order Mycobacteriales; genus Fodinicola; species Fodinicola feengrottensis. Next base: position 182,125 of record NZ_BAAANY010000020.1, read on the forward strand.
CGCAGGTGCGGCGGCTGACCGGCACCCACCAGACTTTCACCGAGGAACGCATCCGAAAGTTCCTGCTGACCCGGCCAGACCAACACGACCGGGCTGACTACGCCGTGTTGCACCAACCCGATCGGGCATACCTGGGTTCCCTCGCGCTTTTCGATCTGGACGAGGAAAACGCCTCGATGGCCTACCGGATAGCGCTTGGTCGGACGCTGCCGTACGGGCAGGGGCTCGGCACCCAGGCCACCCGAATGATCGTCGACTTCGCCTTCGATCTTGTTGGCCTGCACCGCGTTCACCTGGAGGTTTACGACTTCAACCGGCGTGCGCAGCGGGCGTACGAGAAGAGCGGTTTCGGGGTGGAGGGGCGCCAGCGCGACGCCCTGAACTGGGACGGCGACTGGCACGACACGATCTCGATGGCAATTCTCGCGACCGATCCACGGCCGTGGCATGCTCGGCCGGCCGAAACTACCAGGAGTTGATGAGCTTCAATGCCAGATCTTGAGACGATCGCGCCGGCCTTTGTCGAGGTCGCCCATAGCATTGTGTGGGCTACAGTCGCCACTGTGGACAGTGCCGGCCGGCCCCGGACCCGGGTGCTGCATCCGTACTGGGAATGGAAAGACGGCGAGCTGACCGGCTACGTCGCGACCTGGCAGACGCCGGTCAAAAAGGCACACCTGGCCAAGAGCCCATATGCGTCGGTCGCCTATCGCGCCGAAGGCTACGGCGACTGCGCGATCGCCGAATGCGCTGCCGCTTTCGCCCCTGACGACGCCATCCGTACGAAGGTGTGGAACTTCTTCCAGAACACCCCGGAACCGCTTGGCTACGACCCAGCTGCCATCGGCGTACCAGGCTGGGACGGCCCCACCTCACCAGCCTTCTCAGTCCTGGAATTCCGCCCCTGGCGCCTCAGCGTCCTCACCAAAGACACCCTCATGACCAAAGGCCCCGCCGGCGCGGTGTCCTGGCCCTAAACCGGCAGCAGTTTTTTGTGCGGCCGGGTGGGCAACTCAATATCAATCACGTCGCCCGGCCGTACCGCCCCGCTGGCCAAGACAATCCCCATCACGCCGGCCTTGCGGACCAGATCTCCTTCTTCGTCGCGCCCCAGCACGGCCTTCATCAGGCCAGCCGAGAAGCTATTGATCTGCTGGCACGGATTGCGCAGGCCGGTCACCTCGACCACCGCACCGTCACCCATTCTCAACAAGGTTCCGGTCGGCAGCCCCAGCAGATCTATCCCGCGCGTGGTGATGTTCTCGCCCAGGTCCCCCGGATTGACCTGATAGCCCACCGGTTCCAACTCGTCGAGCAGCTCCGCGTGAATCAGATGCACCTGCCGAAGGTTGGGCTGCGACGGATCCCGCGCCACCCTGGACCGATGCTGCACAGTCACCCCCAAATGCGCATCCCCTTCCACGCCAAGCCCCGCAACCAACCGAATCTCTGCCGCCACCGGCTTACTAAACCGATGTCCCGAATCGGCACAAACCGCGATCACGCGCGCTCCCATGCCCCCATCTTTTCAGCCCGCCACCTGCCGACAATCCCTGTCCCCAAACTGCAACGGACATCACCCCACCCGCGCGAGACCGTCGCCTTCAACCCTCGGTCGCCACCTCCGACGCAACCCAACCCCGTCTACTCACCCCGTGCGGGACAGAACTTTTCAACCCATAGTTGGCCAACTTAGACGAACCCCAGCCCCGCTGACCTCACCCCGTGCGGACCCGTCACCCTCAACCCAAAGTCGGTCAACTCCGACGCAACCCAACCCCGCCGTCCCCACCCCGCGCGGGACTGCCACCTCTAAACCAAAGTTGGTCAACCTTATACGGGGCCAGCCCCGGGGTCCCCACCCCGCGCGGGACTGCCACCTCTAAACCAAAGTTGGTCAACTTTGTACGGGACCCAGCCCCGTCCGGCGTCATCGGCCGCCAGGCCGATGTTGTCGCCCCTCCGGCAGGGGCGTCGGTCCCCCAGACCCTGCGGTTTTTGCAGGGTCTGGGGGACCGACTCTCGTAGCCGTAGTCGACGGCGCCCGCGCCGAAGGCGCCAGAAACACAGGGCGGATCGGCAGTAACCATCGGAAAATCCCGCCCCCGCCACCGGTCTTTGGTGGCGGGGGCGGGATTTTCCGATGGCTGGTAGACGAGACGCCGCACCCTCACAGAAAACGCCCTTAACCAAGGAGCTCACTTCCGCAGCACACGCGGCCCTTAACCAGGGCTGTCACTTCCGCAGCACACTCAGCCCTTAACCAGGGCCGTCACTTCCGCAGCACACTCAGCCCTTAACCAGGGCCGTCACTTCCGCAGCACACTCAGCCCTTAACCAGGGCCGTCACTTCCGCAGCACACTCAGCCCTTAACCAGGGCCGTCACCCCGCACCAACAAACACCACTCTCAACACGGTCCTTCGCACTACAGATCGCCCGGAACCAAGCGGCCGTACCGACACCGGACCCGCACACCCACGCAGCCGACGCAATCAGTCAGAGCAGACTGAAGTCCAGCCTCCGGCAAAGTCACCCGTCGCTCGTACGTCAGCAAAAAACGTCACGCATACATCACCAACAGGCCGAAAACGACGATGAAGCCGATCAGCGCCGCCGCGTAAACCCAGGTGCGGAATGCGCCGGCATGCATCTGATACTGGACCTTGGCACGCCGACGCTCGAGACGACTGAGACCGCGAAGCTTGGGACGTGCTTGCTTCACGTAGTCCGGGCGCAGGAAGGCATACCGGAGCCACCCGACGAACGCGTTGGACGTGCCTTCGGTGGCCGGGGTCTCAGGGCTACTCACGGTGGGAACCTTCTCATACGACTACATGCTGGCGATGAGCTTGTCGACCCGATCGTCCACCGAACGGAACGGGTCCTTGCACAGCACGGTGCGCTGCGCTTGGTCGTTCAGCTTCAGGTGCACCCAGTCGACGGTGAAGTCGCGCCGTTTTTCCTGCGCGTGTTTGATGAATTCGCCACGCAGTCGGGCCCGGGTGGTCTGCGGCGGGACGCTCTTGGCTTCGAAGACCTTCAGGTCCCGGGAGATGCGTACGGCCTCGCCACGGTTTTCCAGCAGCCCGGACAGGCCGCGGCCACGGCGGATGTCGTGGTACGCGAGGTCGAGCTGGGCGATTCGCGGGTGGGACAGCGGAAGCGAGTGCTTGTCGGCATATCGCCGGATCAGCTTCTGCTTGATCACCCAGTCAATTTCCTTGTCGACAAGCTCCAGATTGTCCGTCTCCACCGCGCGGAGCGTGCGCTCCCACAGCTCCAGGACATGTTTGGCGACCGGATCGCTGCCCCGCCGGGTGACGAAGTCGGAGGCCTTGGAGAAATACTCCTGCTGGATCTCCAGCGCGGACGCCTCGCGGCCGTTGGCCAGCCGGATCTTGCGGCGGCCGGTCACGTCGTGGGAGACCTCGCGGATCGCCCGGATCGGGTTCTCCAACGCCAGGTCACGCAGCGCGACACCGGACTCGATCATCCGGAGCACGAGGTCGACCGTGCCCACCTTCAGCAGCGTGGTTGTCTCGCTCATGTTCGAGTCGCCGACGATCACGTGCAGCCGGCGGTAGCGCTCGGCGTCGGCGTGCGGCTCGTCCCGGGTGTTGATGATCGGCCGCGATCGGGTGGTCGCCGACGAGACGCCTTCCCAGATGTGCTCGGCCCGCTGCGACAGGCAGTAGACCGCTCCGCGCGGGGTCTGCAGCACCTTGCCGGCACCGCAGATCAGCTGCCGGGTGACCAGGAACGGGATCAGCACGTCGGCCAGCCGGCCGAACTCCCCGTGCCTGCCGACGCAGTAGTTCTCGTGGCAGCCGTACGAGTTGCCGGCCGAGTCGGTGTTGTTCTTGAACAGGTAGATGTCGCCGGCGATGCCCTCGTCTCGGAGCCGCCGCTCGGCGTCGATGAGCAGCCCTTCCAGCACTCGCTCGCCGGCCCGGTCATGGGTGACCAGGTCAGTCAGCGAGTCGCATTCGGGCGTCGCGTATTCCGGATGCGAACCGACATCCAGATACAGCCGGGCGCCGTTGCGCAGGAAGACGTTGCTGGAACGCCCCCAAGACACCACCCGACGGAACAGATAGCGGGCCACCTCGTCCGGACTCAGGCGCCGCTGCCCGCGAAACGTACAGGTGACGCCGTACTCGGTCTCCAGACCGAAAATGCGTCGATCCATAGTCAGACCCTAGCCGGCCGGATGCCTTCTAGGTGACAACTCGCCACGGTCAGTTTCCGGGAAAACTCAGGCACCGCACGCTGAGTAGCCGCTGGTTTTGCCGCATCGACGCGATGCGTGCGCCCACCGCACGCATCGCGTCGATGCGGCAGGGCCGGCCGCGTGGAGTGCGGACAGAGAGTGATCACCGAGTGATCGACTGGAAGGTCCGATGGACGGTGGCGGCGGTCCGCAGCCCGCTTTCGATGGCGCCGTCGATGAAACCGGCCCAGGCGGTGGCATAGTCCGAGCCGGCGAACCGGACCAGGCCGTGGCCGGCCTGCAGCGCGGCCAGATAGCTGGTCAGCTGGCCGGGTTGCAGCATGGGCCAGGTTTCCCGGGAGAACTCGTCGGCGACCCAGTGGTGGCCGGTGACCTCCAGGATCTCCAGGTCGTCCCGCCAGCGATGGACGGCATTCGTCACGCCGGCCAGGTCGTTCGGGTCCAGGACAGCGGCATCCGGACCGAAGGCGACGAAGATCGTGTCACCGTCAGGTCCGGTCGCGGGGAACTCCGACCGCAGCCAGGTCAGGCCGTTGCTGGCCGGCGCGTACGCGGTGAACGGCTCGACCTCGCCACGGACCTTGATCCACGTCTTCAGCCCACGGCTCGCGAGCCGCTCCGCAACCGCCGCCCCGATCAGCGGCGGCAGCGCCGGCTCGAAGTCGATGCCGGCCAGGGCATTCACCGGCACGGTGACGATGACCTGGCGGGCCGCGTACGTACGACTGTCCGCGGTGACCACCACCGCACCGGCAGCGTCCTGCGAGATCCGCCGTACGACCTGGCCGAGCCGCAGGTCAGCCGTGGAGTCAGCATGAATGCCCTCAGCCAGCGACCGAGTGCCGGTGGCAATCCGGTACGTCGACGTGCTGTCGTCCATAAGTTGCCAGTCGCCTGAGGCAGCGGCACACCAGCGCAGCGCCTGGGTGAGCGCGCACAGCTCGGGCGGCGCGCTGAAGTGCTCGGCCCAGATGCCGATCTGCAGCTCGCGGTCCTCGTCGGCGAGGTCGAGCTGGCCGAATCGGTCGAGGATGCACTGGCCGTCAATCTCACCGAGATCAGGGTTCGAGAGCGGCTCGTACGGCCGCGGAAACCACTTCAGAGCATCCCTGAGCAGCGCGTTATGGCCGGGAGTGATCCGCGCCCGAAAGTCCGCGGGTGACTCCACCCGGACCTGCCCGCCGGCGATCCACCGCACCTGTTGCGCGGTCGGGCTGGCGACGACGGCCAGGTCGTAGCGGGTGATCTCGCTCCAGGTGTGCGGCTGCAGCCAGTGCACCCAGGTGCCGCCCATCTCCAGTTGGCGGCCGAACCGCTCGTCGGTCCACGTACGCCCGCCCATCCGGTCACGTGCTTCCAGCTGCAGCACCGAATAGCCGCGTCGGCTAAGTTCGCGTGCCGCGGTCAGACCGGCGAAGCCGGCGCCCACGATCACCACGTCGTACGACTCGGTCATAACTTCGGGTACCTCCCGGCTGGACGGCTCGAAACGCCCCTCACACTATGACCGCACTTGACTCCCATATGGCAGACCGCCATACTGCGTTATGCATTAGATGGGGAGGATGGATGGCGGAGCTACGCCGCAGTGATCGCGACCTGGTCGCGTTGACGGTGCTGGCGCTGTTGATGACCGGACCGAAGCACACGTACGAGATGCATCGGATGATGATCGACACCCACAAGACATTCGTCACTGGCCTGCCCCGCAGCATGTACCACGCAGTCGAGCGGCTCCTAAAGGACAACTTCATCGACGCGGTTGACACGCTCAAGGACGGCCCACGACCCGAGCGAACGGTGTACGCCCTCACGGACGCTGGCCGAGCCGAGTTGTCAGAACGAGAAGAACGCCTGCTGCGTACGCCCGATGCCGACTCGACGCTACTCGTCGCGGCGCTCTCGTACCTGGGTTGCCTCTCGGTCGATCAGGCGAGAGCGGCTCTCACCGCCCGCGTCGAGACCTTGGACCGCCAGGTCGCCGCTGCCACCGCGACACTGACGGACGTTGGTCCGCAGCTGCATCGATTGCTGCTGCTCGAGCTGGAATACGACCTGGCCAGGGAAACCGCCGAGGCGCGGTGGGTCGGCCAGCTCATCGCCGATCTGGCCGACGGGACACTCGACTGGCCAGCGGACCCACGTGAGCTGATCAAGGAGATGCCGTTCCCTAAAACATAAACGCCCGGACGGGATGTTGGCCCATCCCATCCGGGCGACCACACCGACCTGCACGCGTACGCACCGGATCGGCCTGGACCAAGCACCGGCCAGCATAGCCCGGATACCCGTACGCCTGCGGAAACCCAGCAACCCGTAGGAGCATTCGTGTCCCCTGTAGCTACTGCCCGCAAGCCGCTTTTTGAAGCGTCCGCATATATCCAAGCCCCGATCGCCGACCTGATCCCACGTCTGTTGCACCTGAAAGTCGGCCCGGTGACTCGTACGAGCGCACCACTGCTGAGTCGCGACGACGAGCGGCCCGGATGGATCGTCTCGGGTGGCCCGGACCAGTTCGACGTACACGCCGGCGGAACGCATGTGCTCTACATGGACCTCGATCGGGAGCGCCACACGATCGGCATGCAGGGCCACTGGTGGTATCGCGGCGAGTTCACCTTGGTGTCCGAGCCACCCGGCACTCGCCTGATCCACCGCGTCTACAACGTCGCCGCCCGCGGTCGCTGGGCTGTCCCGTTCGCGAACCGGATGTTCGCTGGTTACCAGCGCCGCACCCAGCAGGGCGTCGACGACCTGGCCCGCACCCTCAGCTCGTGACCACCGCGCGAGTCAGGCGTTGGCGCCGCCGTCGACGGTGATGGTGGCGCCGGTGATCTGGCGGCCGCCGTCGCCGACCAGGTGGGCGACGGTCGCGGCGATGTCGTCGGCGGTGCCGTAGTGGCCGAGGGCGGTGCGCTGGCGCTGCTGATCGGCGTGCTCACCATCGGCCGGGTTCATCTCGGTGTCGGTCGAGCCGGGCTGCACCAGGTTGACGGTCACGCCCTGCTCGCCGAGGTCGCGGGCGAGGCCCTTGGTCAGGCCGGCCAGCGCCGCCTTGCTCGCTGCATAGAGGCTGACCCCTGGCCGGTTCGCGATGTCGGCGAGGTTGCTGCCGATGCTGACCACACGCCCGCCGGCCGGGAGGTGCTTCGCGGCGGCTTGGACGGCGACGAACACGGCCCGTACGTGGATGGCGAAGGTCCGGTCGATCTGCTCGACCGTCACGTCCGCGAGCGGTCCGGCGACGAAGATGCCGGCGTTGTTGACGAGGATGTCCAGCCGTCCCAGTTCGGACACCGTACGCTCGACAGACGCCGTCACATCGGCCGCATTCGCGGCATCGGCACGGATCGCGACGGCGCGACCGCCGGCGGCCAGGATCTCGGCCACCACCTGCTTCGCCCGATCCTCGGCCCGCTCGTACGTGATGGCGACCGCCGCGCCCTCACTGGCCAGCCGTCGTGCGGTAGCCGCCCCGATGCCGCGACTTCCGCCGGTCACCAGTGCGACCTTGCCTGCCAAGCTCATGCCCGCTCCTTTTCTGTGTCGACCGCTACATTAATATGTCTACCAGTCGCCCAGTCGCGGCCGCAACAGTATTGTGGTGATCGATACAAAACGGAGGCGAGATGGCCACACGCGGCCGACCACGGGCATTCGATCGGGATATCGCGCTCAGGCAGGCGATGGAGGTCTTCTGGGCTCGCGGGTACGAAGGCACCTCCATCAGCGACCTCACGACCGCGATAGGCATCAACTCCCCCAGCCTGTACGCGGCCTTCAGCTGCAAGGAAGCACTCTTTCGGGAGGCGGTCGAGCTGTACGGCAAGATCGAAGGTGGCACCTCGGAGCGAGCGCTGACCCGTGAACCGACCGCGCGGGCAGCGGTCGAGGCGATGCTCCGCGACAACGTGTCCGTCTACACCGAGACGGACACCCCACCAGGGTGCATGGTCGTCCTCGCCGCCACGGTGTCGAATCCGGTGAACGACGGCGTACGCGACTTCCTGGCTGACTGCCGCCGCGAATTCGTCGACCTGCTCCACCGCCGTCTCGAGCGCGGCATCGCCGATGGTGATGTGCCGGCGGACGCGGACATCGCCGCGATGACCGAGTTCTACGCGACCGTCCTGCACGGCCTGTCGATACGGGCCAGAGACGGCTCATCCGCGGCCACTCTGACCAAGGTCGCCACTGCCGCCATGGCCACCTGGGACGCACTCGCCAGCTAACGCCCTGCTTCGCCGCCGTTTTTGTCCGCAAAGCCCCGATGCTTGCGTGTGGTGCAAGCAACGGGGTGTTGCGGACAAAAACCGGGGACGGTGGTGTCGTACGCTTACGCCCCCATTGTCGTCTGTGGAGGTCCGCCTCGATGCGTCGGCGCAGCCTGTTCGTCGTCTCTGTCCTTGCCATGGTGCTGGCCCTCGCCGGTGCCGCCTCGGCCGCACCTGGGCCGACGGCCCCGGCGCTGACCACCCCCACCCGGTCCCACGCGGCCGTCACCACGGCCACTGATGCGTGCGGCTACACAGCAGTGAAGCCGAAGGACAAGTTCCGCGGAATCCCGACCTTCAACGCGGCCGCCGCGGCCCGGCCGTATGTGGCGCGCCTGTTCACCAGCCAGGGCGTCATCACGTTCCAGGCGCTCACCACTAAGGCGCCCTGCACAACGTACTCGTTCCGCTTCCTGGCCCAGCGGGCCTACTACGACCTGACCCACTGCCACCGGCTCACCACCCAGCGGCTCTACGTGTTGCAGTGCGGTGACCCGACCGGCACCGGCAGCGGCGGTCCCGGCTACCAGTTCGCCGACGAGAACCTCACCGGAGCCACCTACGAGGCCGGTACGGTCGCGATGGCCAACGCCGGACCTGGCACCAACGGCAGCCAGTTCTTCTTCACCTGGAAGGACACCACGCTGCGGCCCAACTACACGCCGTTCGGCAAGGTCATCGGCGGCATGGACGTGTTGAAGAAGATCGCCGCGGCTGGCGAGGACGACCAGAACGGTGACGGCGACGGCTATCCCACCGCCTTCACCCAGATTCTGCACGTCCAGGTGTCCGGAGGCTGACGTTTGTACGACTGGACAGTTGACGAATTCCTGACCCGGCTGGCGAGTCGTACGCCGGCACCTGGCGGCGGTGCGGCCGCCGGCACGCAGGCCGCGATGGGTGCGGCGCTGCTGGCGATGGTCGCCCGCTACAGCGACGGCGAGGTCGCCGGCCGGGTCGTGACAGCGGCCGACGAGCTGCGTGAGACTGGCCTGCGGCTCGCCGCGGCTGACGCGGCGGCTTTTGAAGCAGTCGGTACGGCCTACAAACTACCGAAAACAACCGACGACGAACGCCAGGCGCGTACGGCTGCGATCAGTTCGGCGTTGGCCGGTGCCGTCGAACCGCCGCTGGCCGTGATCGCGGCGGCCCGTCAGCTGATCGACCTCGCCGAGCAGCTTTTGCCAGTCAGCAACAAAAACGTCATCACCGACATCGCGGCCGCCGCCGAGTCGATCCGGGCGGCGGCCGCTATCTCGCGGGTGAATGTGGAAATCAACCGTGGCCCGGCGGCGGATATCGACGATTTATTGGTACGCGCCGAAGACCTGACCACGGCCGTGCGACGGGAAATCGCGCCATGACGATTTCCCTGTCGGGTACGGCGTTGGCTGCGGCGATCAGAGCGGGGATCACCGGGACTCCGGCGCGTCTGGCCATCGTCACGGCGACGACCGACGAGGCGACCGCCTGGTATGTCCGGTCCATCTCGGCAGCCGCCGCAAAAGTCGGCATCTCCTGCGAAGTAGTCGAAACCAAGGATGTCGCTGGCACGCTTTCCGAGCTTGGCAACGACATCCATGGCATCATCCTCGCGACTCCGGTGCCTGGTGAAGTGCCGGCAGCAGAGTTCGCGATGGGCATTCCGCCAACCAAGGACGTCGACGGTGCGAACCCCGTCAGCCTCGGACGGCTCGCCGCCGGACTACCGGCTTTCGCACCCGCCACCGCGGAAGCCGTCGTACGGCTGCTCGAGCATCACCACATCGAGATCGCTGGCCGCCGAGCCATGATCGTTGGCCGGTCGACCGTGGTAGGCAAGCCATTGGCGCATCTGCTGCTCAACCGGCACGCCACCGTCACGGTCGCCCATTCGCGTACGCCCGATTTAGCGGCTGTCACGCGAGAAGCAGACATCCTGATCGCGGCAGCCGGACGAGCCGGATTGATCGGGCCCGATCACGTGCGCCCGGGCGCCGTGGTGATCGACGTGGGCACGAACCCCACCGCTGACGGCGGTCTCGTGGGGGATGTCGATCCGGCCGTCGCCGACCGCGCCGGCGCGCTGAGCCCCGTTCCCGGCGGCGTCGGACCGGTGACCACCGCGCTGCTGCTCAGCCACACCGTGGACGCGGCTAGAACTGCGGCGCACTAGGGCGCGTCTCCTCATCCCAGGCGGCGAGGGCCGAGCCCAAACGCCGCCTGGGATGAGGAGACGCGCCCTAATCAAAAACCATCGGCTGAGGGTGCTCGATCTGCGCGGCCATCGATGCCTCCGCGAGCTGGCGGACCTCGGGTGACGCCTTGCTGATGTGCCCGGCGTCGTACGGCGGCCGTGGGTCGTATTCAATGAGCAGCTGTACGGCCTCGGCCTGCTCCTGACCGGCGATCTGGCCGGCCAGCCAGAGCGCGAGGTCGATGCCCGCCGACACACCGGCCGCGGTGACGATCTTGCCCGACCGCACGATCCGCTCGTCCGGTCGCGGCTCGGCGCCCAAACCCGGCAACGCTGCCATTGCCGCCCAGTGTGTCGTCGCCGGGTGCCCCTTGAGGATGCCGGCCGCCCCGAGGATGAGCGCGCCGCTGCACACCGATGTTGTCCAAGTCGTCGTCTTATGGACCTCGCGAAGCCAGTCGAGCAACTCCTGATCGCCCATCTCGGCGAGCGTGTTGGCCGCTGCGCCGGGCACCAGTACGAGATCCGGCGCGGGGGTGTCCGCGAGCGAGTGTGTGGTCACCAGGCTGACGAGACCGCTGTCGACCTTGAGAGAACCGGCCTTGACGCTGACGAACCGTAGATCGACACCCGGGAGGTTATGCAGCACCTCGTACGGGCCGATGGCGTCCAGCATCGTGACGCCCGGATAGAGCACGATCGCGATCTGCATGGTATTTCTCCCTGGTTAGCGGTCTGTGATGGCGGGGCTGGGCGTGTCCTTGGCGGGGCCGGCGGGCATCTGGGTCGCGACCAGGTAGGCGCGGAGGGTGGCCGGGAGGTACGGGATGACGGACGCGAATCGGGCGTCGCGGCCGATCAGGTAGCGAGGGCGTGGGTTGGGGCGTTCAAGCGCGCGTACGAGCACCCTGGCGGCGGCTTCGGGTGCGAGACCGTTGCCTCCGCGCTCCTCGGCGGTGTTGATCGTCGCCTCCATCGCGGCGCCATAGTAGCGGCGAGCCTCGACGGGTAGGCGGTCGTAGAGCGCGCGCCCCGCACTGACAGCGGTGCTCCAGATCTCGGTCGCGATGGTGCCCGGTTCGACGAGGATGACCTTGATGTCGGACGGTTTCAGCTCCGCGCGAAGGCTGTCGGCCAGGGCGGCCAGCGCGAACTTGCTCGCGCTGTACGCACCGAGCAGCGGGCTGGCGACCCGGCCGCCGATCGAGCCGACGAAGACCACTCGGCCACGAGTCTTTCGCAACTGCGGCAGGAAAGCCTGCGTCACGGCCAGCTGACCGGTCAGGTTGACCTCCAGCTGCCGGCGGAAATCGTCCAGCGGCAGAAACTCAAGCGGTGCGCCGATCGCGATGCCCGCGTTGTTCACGACAGCGTCCAACGGCCCGGCCGCGCCGAGGTGGCCGGCCGCCGCGTCGATCGACGGCTGGTCGGTCACATCCATCAACACCGGCTCGCCGCTTGCACCGAGCTCCTTGCGCAGACTCTCGGCGTCCTTCTCGCGGCGGACCGCCGCGTACACGTACCAACCTCGTTCGACCAGCTCTTTTGCCGTGGCCCGGCCAATGCCGGTGGACGCTCCGGTGACAAGTATGCGGCGGCTGCTGGTCTCTGCTGGCATCGGCTCGACCTCTCAATGTTTACGTCGGCAACATGCTCGAGGAAAGCAGCTGATGTTTATCATGTCAACATGGCACCCGAGGGATATCACCACGGCAACCTCCGGCCGGCGCTCGTCCAGGCCGCCCGGGAACTGCTCGCGGACGGCCGCGACAGCGACCCGTCACTGCGCGAGGTGGCACGCAGGGCAGGCGTCAGCCACGCGGCTCCTTATCGACATTTCGGCAATTTCGCGGCACTCCGCGAGGAGGTCGCGGCTGCTGTGATGCGCGACCTGGCCGCCGCGATCCGGTCAGCCGGCCGGCGCGCCGGCGACCACCCGGAAATGGCACTGCGCGCCGCGGCCACCGCCTATCTGCGCTACCAGCTCAGCCATCCCGGCGAGGCGAAGCAGTTCATTGAGCGTAACCACGCCGATATTCCGGCCGACTCCCCCGCCCTGGCCGCCGGCGAGGATGCACTTGTCGCTCTTGGCGAGATTCTCTATCGCGGCCAGCAATCGGGGGTGTTCGTCGACACGGATATCGAGCTGTTGGTGAAGACATGTTGGGCCTTGGTGCATGGCGTCCACATGTTCGTGACCATCGGAAAGTACGAGCGAGTCAGCCCGGCGAAGGCGAGTCAACTGGTCGACCCACATCTGGACCTGCTGCTGTCCGGAATCCGCGTCACAGGTGCGCCGCCCGCAGCCGCCACATCGAAATAATCGCCGCTACCGCGCAGATTCCGCCGCATGCCGCGAAGAAGACGCCGATCCCCCAGCCTGCCGCGATCAGGCCGGTCAACGGGAAGAGCAGCGGACTCAATCCGAGCGTACAGAACGTCGTGACGGCCGTGACTCGTCCCAGATACCGCGGCTCAGCCTCTTTCTGGATCAGCGCATTGCTCAGGACCATGGTGCAACCACTGGAAAACCCGAGCAGGCCAGCGATGGCGATCGCGACGAGCTGGAAGTTCAACAGCCCAATGACAGTCACCAGAACTGCCGTGATCACCAACGACAACGCCATCGTGAGTCCAGCTCGCCTGATACCGCGGACAGCACTGAGCACCACTGCGGACGCCGCACCGCCGACACTGAAGGCGCTCAGAATCCAACCCAAGATCGACGCGTTCCAGTGATGTTCTTTGACAAACAGCACGAGCCCGACGGCAACCGGGCCACTGAAACACATTTCGCTCAGTCCGATGACAATGACGAGCGGCACCAGGCTGCGCTTGCTGCGCAGGTGATTCAGGCCCGCACGGAAATCCTTCCAGGGCGACTCCCGCTTTTCTGGAGCACGTCGGTGTACGCGTACGGTCAGCAAAACCGCCAGTGACAGCGCGAAAAGTACGCCGGAAACGCCAAACGCGCCGGCCGCTCCGCCGATCAGCGCGGCCGCGGCCAGCACCGGGCCGATGGCGTTGCTGGCGCGTACGCCGAGCATGCGCAGGCCCTGCACTCGAGAAAGCTGATCCGTCGTGGTCATCGAAGCCGGCAACGCACCGACCGCTGGCATGAAGAGAGCGTCGACCGTGCCGAAGGCCAATGCCAGCACCACCAACAGCCACACCTCCAGCTGACCGAAGAAGATGACGGCCGCAGCGGCCAGAATGAGTACGCAGCGGACAAGATCGCTGCCGATCACCACCAGCCGAGGGCCGAAACGATCGGCCACCACTCCGCCGCCCAGCATCAGAATCGCCCTGGGCACCGACCCAGCGGCCAGAATGACGCCCACCCCGACCGGCCCACCGGTACGGGCCGCGGCCCACGACAGCGCCACGAAATAGACGAGATCACCGGTCACCGAGGCGGTGTATGCACCCAGCCAGCGCAGGATGTTCGGGTCTCGATGGGCGGCGATCGTCCGGTTGTCAGTCAGTAGCAATCCGGGGCTCCAGCAGCGGGTACGCCTGCAACTGCACCGAAACCGCGGTCTCGCCGGTGGGCGCGTCGCGATAGCGGTTGATGACCGCTACCAGCTCACTTTTGAGGCTGTTCAACGCATCTGGCGTGATCGTCAGGGTGTAGTCGCTGAAAATGCTCGCGCCATACCAGTCCTGCGGGAGCAGCGGGACCTGGCCGGCGAGGGTGCGCAGGGTGTCGGCGTACGCGAGGACCAGGGCTTGCGCGTACGCACGGCCTGCCTCCTGGTCTGGTGACTGGGCGGGGTCGTGGAACGAGGTCCGGTGCAGGGCGCGCCACCAGCGATCGCGGCCGGTGCCCCGCTCCTCGTCTTCGTCGATGAGGTCGCCGGCGGCGAGTTTGCGCAGGTGGTAGCTGGCGGCTCCGGAGTCGATCCCGAAGATCGCCGCCAACTGTCGTCCCGTCGCCGGCCCGTGGTGACGGAGGTGGTTGAGCAGGGCCAGGCGCATGGGATGGGCAAGGACTCTGAGGGTTGCCGTGTCGAGGGTTACGTCCTTGTTCGGATCCGGTTGCAGCACGTCCATGCGCCCAGTCTAGAACACGAACGGTTATTCGCGAACAGTTCTTCGGCTTTATCTTGCGAGTGCCGGAGCCACCGCGCCACATCACAGACAGACCACTAGGGGATCAGGCGGCGCTTGCGGAATTCAGTGAAGAGGGACAGGAACATTTTCTCTGTGTCCACGAACTCATGGAAGCCGAGCCGCCGCGCCTTGGTGCCATCGGCGAAGAAGTCATAGTCCCACCCGAAGACGAAATCACCGAACGTCCACGACGACACGTCTGAGTACGGGTGCGGCTCGAGGTCGTGTTTGGCGACCATCGCGTTCCAGAGGGGTTCCTTGTCGGCCATGACATCGGCGAGTGACAGGTGCAATGGCGGGGCGACCTCCAGGTCGAAGAAGGCGGCGATTTTGGGCCACAGGTCGTTCCAGCGGAAGAGGTCACCGTTGTTGATGTTGAAAGCCTGGTTCGCTGCCCGGTCGTCGGTCGCGGCCCAGACAGTCGCGCGAGCGAGCAGGCCGGCGTCGGTCATCTCCAGGAGGGTGTCGTACGCGCCGGCCTTACCGGGGAAACGCAGCGGGATACCCAACTCCTTCGACATGGCGGCATAGATCGCGATGACCATGGTCAGGTTCATCGGGTTTCCCAGCCCGAACCCACAAACTACCGACGGGCGCAGCGCGGACCAGGTCCAGGTCTTGCCCTTCTGCGTACGTTCAAGGAAATCCTGCTGGTCAATGTTGAATTCCGGCGGCATGTGGTTCGCGTCGCTCTCCTTGGCCGGCGTCTTGAACGGGCCGAGATGCGCGCCGTAAACCTTGTAGCCCTGCATCAAACTGACGTGCCGCAAGCCAGCCGCGACCGGCTCGATGGCCTCGACGACGTTCACCAGCATCGCGAGATTTGGTGGAACCAGCTCGGCCCAGGTCGGGCGGTCCTGGTACGCGGCATAAAAGACGTGCGTCACGTCGCTCAGGTCGGCGAGTTTCTCGAAGGTGTCCGTACGATCCAGCAGGTCGACGGAAATATTCCGCAGGTGCGCCGAAGAAGGACCGCCGCGACGCGACAGGCCGACCACGTCCCAGTCGCCCAGGTCCAGCAGGTGGTCGATCAGGTTGCCGCCGATGACTCCGCGGGATCCAACGACCAACGCGACCTTACTCATTCCGGCACTCCAGACTTGTGTTCGACAGTCACAAAATCAGCGGCGAGTACGGCGGGCGCGGAGTCCGACAGTTGACTCATGGGACAAGGATGCCGCGGAAGCACCGATAGGACAAAGTCTTGTTTCTCACTGGAGCGATAAGATCTGTTTATGACGACGCTCCGGCAGCTTGAGTACCTCGTCGCGGTGGTCGACGAAGGCTCGTTCACCCGGGCCGCCGAGCTGCTGCACGTCACCCAACCAGCGCTTTCCCATCAGATTCGCGCACTCGAACAGTCGACCGGCGGATTTCTGCTGGAACGGCTGCCGAGGTCGGTACGGCTCACCCCAATGGGTCGGGCCATGCTCCCGCACGCTCGCGCCGCGCTCGCCGACGCCGGCCGCGCCCGTACGGCCGCGAGGCAGGTCGCCCACCTCGAACAGGGCGAGCTCCGTCTCGCGACGCTGTATTCGGTCAGCCTCGGCGTCCTGCCGCCAGCTCTCAAAGCGTGGCGGCAGGAACACGGCGACGGGATCGCGATCCGGCTGTTCGAGCATCGCCACGCCGACGAGCTGGCGGCCGCCATGACCGCCGGTCAAGCGGATCTCGCCGTCGGGCCAGCGCCGGCGGGGTGGGCCGGTCCGGTGCGTGACCTCGGCGTCGAGGAGTTTGTCGTGGTCGTGCCACAAGACGATCCAGTAGAGGACGAAAACGGGACCATCGCGCTCAATCAACTTCAGGACCGCGACTGGGTGCACTACGCGCCCAGCAACGGACTCGCCGATATCCTCAACCGGCACTGCGCGGCGGCAGGTTTCCAGCCACGGGCAGCCGTACGCACCGAGCAGACCGCGGCGGCGCCGGTCCTCGCCGCTGCCGGGCTCGGTCCAGCGTTGGTGCCGTCGAATGTGCTGTCGCCGCACTTCGATGGCAGGGTGTTGAGACCGGAGCCGCGGATCCTGCGGACCCTGACCGCCTACACCCGCGACGAACCCGACCCGATCGCCGCCGCCTTCATCGAGATTCTCAAGGCCAACGCCAAAATCCGCTAGACCAAGGCTCAGCTTCTAGAACCCAGCTTCTAGGACTCAGCCGGAGTGTCGCCAGTGCCGGCCGTCTCGTCCGGCTTGCCGGCTGGTTTCTTGGCTGGCTTCTTCCCTGGAGTCTTCGCCTCAGCAGTCGCTGCCTCAGGGGTTTCCGAATCAGGGGTCTTCGGCTCGGCGTTTTCGCCGAGCAGCTCTTCCAACCGGCTGTTGCGGACCCGGCGGAACGCGCGGCCGGTGCGGTGGCGATCCAGGATCGCGACCTCCAACTGCTCGGCCTTCAGCTGCCGAGGCGAGCCGTTCTCGCCACCGACGCTGCCCAACGCCTTCACCGCGAGCTGGAGAGCCTCGGCCAGCTCCAGAGTGTCCTGATGGCCTTCCTTCAGCACCGTCGAAATGCTTTCCGGCTGGCCGCCCATCGTCACATAGCCGGGTTCGTCGCCGACTGAGCCGTCGTACGTGATCCGGTAGAGCTCGTCCTCGGCGGCGGTGGCGCCCACCTGAGCCAGGCAGACCTCCACCTCCAGCGGCTTGGACTGCTCGACGAACAGTGAGCCCAGCATCTGCGCGTACGCGTTGGCGAGGAACTTGCCGGTCACGTCGACCCGGTCGTAGTTGTAGCCACGCAGGTCGCAGATCCGGACGCCGGCCATCCGCAGGTTCTCGAACTCGTTGTAGCGACCGACCGCGGCGAAGCCGATCCGATCGTAGATCTCGGACACCTTGTGCAGCGCGGACGAGACATTCTCGGCCACGAACAGCACACCGCCGGCGTAGCTGAGCACGACGACACTGCGGCCGCGGGCAATGCCCTTGCGGGCATACTCCGAACGGTCCCGCATGATCTGCTCGGGTGACGCGTAGAACTGCATGGCCACGGTTGGATCGGCTCCTTCTGCTGGTCGGACTCGGCCGTCGAGGCTGCTGGTCAGCCGCCGGGGTTGGCGGTCCGGTCCTGGACCACCGTCCGCGTCAGGGCGGCGATGGTGTCCCCGTCGATCTCGCGGGCCCCGTCGATGTCCACCTGGAACACCAGCGGGAAGATCTGCCGACCGAGATCGGGTCCGCCGGTCGCGGTGTCGTCGTCGGCCGCGTCGTACAAGGCCTCGATCGCCAGCCGGACCGCCCGATCTCCGTCAAGGTCGTCACGGTAGAGCTTCTTCATCGAGTTGCGGGCGAAGATCGAGCCCGAACCGACCGAGTGGAACTTCTGCTCTGGATACGGCCCGCCGGTCGGGTCGTACGACCAGATGCGACCGCTGCTCGCCGGGTCGGCGGCATCCGGGTCGATGCCGGCGAACAGCGGCACCACCGCGAGCCCCTGCATGGCGGCGGCGAGGTTGCCGCGCACCATGTTGGCCAGCTTGGTGGCCTTGCCGGAGAGCGACAGCATGACGCCCTCCATCTTCTCGTAATGCTCCAGCTCAACCTGGAAAAGCCGGACGAACTCCAGGGCGAGGCCCGCGCTGCCGGCGATGCCGATCACCGAGAACTCGTCAGCGGGGTAGACCTTGCGCATGTCGCGGTTGGCGATCATGTTGCCGGCGGTGGCCCGCCGGTCGCCGGCCATCACCACGCCGCCGGCATATTGCAAGGCGACGATGGTGGTGCCGTGCGCGCTCAGATGGCCAGCGTTCCCGGGCGGCATGGCCCGCCGGCCGGGCAGCAACTCGGGCGCGACCTGACCGAGCAGATCGGTGAACGACGACGTGCCCGGGGTGCTGAAGGATTCCGGCAGGCGTCCGTACGAGGCGGAACCAGCAGCCACGTGGGTTCTCTCCTATGGGTCGGCGGCTTCAACGAGCTTGCAGACGATACCGGTCGCGCCGGCGGTGGTCATGCTACGGGCGGGCCGAAACGCCCGCCCGCGGCACGGCCCCTACTGGCCGCCCTTCTGGACATAACCACGGACGAACTCCTCGGCATTCTCCTCGAGCACCGAGTCGATCTCGTCCAACACGTCGTCGACGTCGTCGGAGAGCTTTTCGTGCCGCTCGGCGACCTCAGGATTCGCCTCCGGCGCCGGCGTTTCCTCGTCCTCGACGTTCCTGCGGTGCTGCTGACCGCCACTCTCTCGCGTTGCCATCGGCACTCCCGGTGTCGGCTTGAGCATCAACGTCCTGACCCAAACGATATCTCGCCGAACCGACAACGCCATGCCGCGCAACGCAATCCGGCGCCGCCTTCGCGAACGAGCGGCTGGGGTTAGCGCGAACCGGTGATGGCGTCGATCAGCTGCTCGGCGGTGTCACAGCGGTCTAGCAGGTCCTTGACATGGGCAGCGGTGCCGCGAGTGGGCTCCATCATCGGCACCCGTACGAGCGACTCGCGGCCCACGTCGAAAATCACCGAATCCCAGCTTGCGGCCACCACCGAGGCGCCGAACTTACGCAGGCAGCGACCCCGGAAATATGCCCGGGTCTCCTCCGGCGGGTTGGTGGTGGCCGCGAGCACCTGCTCCTCGGTGACCAGCCGTTCCACCGCATCCCGGGCCACCAGCCGGTTGTAGAGCCCCTTGTCCGGCCGCACGTCCGCATACTGCAGATCGACCAGCTGCAGCCGGGACGAACCCCAACCGAGCCGGTCGCGGTCCCGGTAGCCCTGCAGCAGCCGCAGCTTGGCCACCCAGTCCAGCTCGCGGGAACACTTCATCGGGTCGTCGCCGAGCCGCTCCAGCACCGACTCCCACCGGTTGAGCACATCCACGGTCTGCTCGTCGGCGTCCGTTCCATACCGGTCCTCGACGAACTTGCGGGCCCGCTGGCAGTACTCGTGCTGGATCTGCAGCGCGGTCAGCCGGCGTCCGTCGCGCATCCGGACCTGGTGTTTGAGCGAGACGTCATGGGAAATCCGGTGCAGCTCGCCGACCGGCTCGGCGATGCCCAGGTCATCGGGCAGGAACCGGGCCTCGATCATCGCCAGCACCAGCGCTGTCGTGCCGACCTTCAAATACGTCGACACCTCACAGAGGTTCGCGTCGCCGATGATGACGTGCAGCCGGCGATACTTGTCGGCGTCCGCGTGTGGCTCGTCGCGGGTGTTGATGATCGGCCGCTTGAGGGTCGTCTCCAACCCGACCTCGACCTCGAAGTAGTCAGCTCGCTGGGACAGCTGGAAGCCGTCCTGCGACCCGTCCTGTCCGATGCCGACCCGGCCGGCCCCGCAGATCACCTGCCGGGTCACGAAAAACGGTGTCAGGTGGGTGACGATCTCGGCGAACGGCGTTTGCCGGCTCATCAGGTAGTTCTCATGCGAGCCGTACGAGGCGCCCTTGTTGTCGGTGTTGTTCTTGTAGAGCTGCAGCGTCGGCGCGCCGGGCACCGAGGCGGCCCGCTGGGCGGCCTCGGTCATCACCCGCTCGCCGGCCTTGTCCCACAGCACGATGTCCAGCGGCGACATCACCTCGGGCGTCGAATACTCCGGGTGGGCGTGGTCGACGTAGAGCCGGGCACCATTGGTCAGGATCAGGTTCGCCAGCCCGAGGTCCTCGTCGGCCAGCGCCTCGGCCGGGTCATACAGCGCGCCGCCGAAGGTGAAGCCGCGCGCGTCGCGCAACGGCGACTCTTCCTCGTAGTCCCACCGGGTCCGGCGCTGCCGGGTCAGCTCCTCACGCGATCCGTACGCGTTCACGACCAGTGAGGAGGTGACCATCGGATTGGCCTGCGGCTGGCCGGGCACCGCGATGCCGTACTCGACCTCGGTGCCCATTACCCGTCGTGTCGTCACTACAACAGCCTAATAGCCGGCACCGACCGTCGCGCCGGTGTGTGGGTGATCTGACGAGCCGCAGGTTGTGAAGAAAACCCCCTAGCAAGGGTTTTATGGCTGTCTATCCAGTTCGGCCAGCAGATCCCGGACGGTGTCCGCGGTCGGATCGCCTACCCATAGGAAAAGGTCGTACGCCTCCCGCCATGCCGTCACGGCGCGGTCGACCTCGCCGGCCACCCGCAGCGACCGTCCGTAGTGATAAAGCACCAACGCCTGCCAGGGGATGGTGTGGATCTCCCGGGTCAGTGCGAGCGCTTCCCGATAGCTCGGCCAGGACAGCTCCGGCTGGCCAGAGCTCTCCAGCGCCTCCGCGTACGTGTCGAGGGCGGCCGTCATCCGGACGCGATCGCCCAGCTGCCGGAAGGTCTCCACGGCGAGCTGGCCGTGCGCGATCGCCGCATCGAACTTTCCCCGGCGCATCTCGGCGATCGCCAAATGATTTTGAGCATCCCCGCGCACGGTCAGGTCGACGTCGGCGCGGCTCAGCAGCAACACCCTTTCCAAGGCCGCGCAGGCGAGGTCGTTCTCGCCAATAGCCGCCAGCCCGTTGGCCATCCGGACCAGCGCGAACGCCTCGTACTCGACCGACCCGAGGCGGATGAAGAGGTCCACCGCGTCGGCGCCGGCCCGCAGCGCCCTTTCCAACTGGCCGATCCATCGATAGACGACCGCCAGGAAGGTCAGGCAAAGGCCTTCCAGCATCCCGGCACCGATCTCCCTGGCCGCCGCCAACGCCCGCTCGTACAACCGGGGCAGGTCGTGCCGGTAGCCGGTCAGCCAGAGGAAGTCCCAGATGGCGAGGCTCAGCAGCACTGTCTGCCGGGTCCGGCCGGAGTCCGGTCCAGCGCTCGCGATCCGGTCGATCAGGGACAGGATGGTCCGCCACTGCCCCTCGAACCAGGCGGTGGCGTCGTCATATCCGGCAAAGTCCGGCACCGGGTCAGGACCGGCCGGCGGCGACGGCTTCTCGATAAAGCGGTACGTGGTCAGCTTCGCCCGCGCGTTGACGGCAGTCCGCAGATACCAGTCCAGCAGCCGATTCTCGGCGGCCTCCCGGTCGCCGTCGGACTCCTGCAGCTCGGCCCGCTCGCGGGCGTACTCACCGAGCAGGTCGTGGAACTCGTAGCGGCCGGGCGTCGGGTTCGCCAGCAGGTGAACGGCGGTCAACTCGTCCAGCAGCTGGCTGGCCGGCCGAACACCGAGACCCGCCAAAGCCGCCGCCGCGCAAGCGCTGAACTCGGTGCCCGGCGACAGGCCGAGCAGCCGGAACATCCGGGCCGCGCTGTCACTCAAGGCGTTGTACGACCACGAAAACACTGCTCGCAGGTCCGTGGAGACACCGTCGTCCGCCGACAGTGCGTCCAGCCGGGACCGTTGGGCGCGCAGGTCCGCTGCGACCTCGGCGAGCGGCTCGTCCAGCCGCCGGGCGGCGTACTCGGCCACCACCCGAAGGGCCAGCGGCAGCCGTGCGCACAGGTCCACGACCTCTACCGCCGCGGCCGGGTCGTGTCGTACCCGTTCCGCGCCCAGCACCCGATGCAGCAGGGCGACGGCGTCCATGTCGTCGAGCAGGCCGAGGGTGATCCGTCGGGCGCCCTCGCGGACCGCCAGGCTGCGCAGCTGCCGACGGCCGGTGATCAGCGCCAACGACCCGCTGCCGGGCAGCAACGGCCGGACCTGTTCGCTGTCGCGGGCGTTGTCCAGGATGACCAGCAGCCGGCGCCCGGCCAGCTCGCTGCGCAGCAGCGCCGAGCGGGCGTCCAGGTCCGGCGGGATCCGGGCCGCCGGCACGCCCAGCGACCGGAGCATGAAATCCAGCGCGCCGGCCGTTTCGACCGGCTTCTCGGTGCCGTATCCGTGCAGGTTGACGTAGAGCTGGCCGTCCGGGAAGTGGCCGCTGACCCGATGCGCCCAGTGCACCACCAGCGCGGTCTTGCCAATCCCGGCTGGCCCGTCGACCGCGGCGGTGACGACCCGGGCGTCGATCGTCTCGTCGACCAGCTCGTCGAGGACGGCGAGGTCCGCGGCCCGGCCGACGAAGCCGGCGATGTCCGGCGGCAGCTGGCGAGGCGTCCAGGCGCCGGCTGGTACGGGCGTGGCCTCGGCGGCGTCAGCCGGCGCCGGCTCGTACGCCGCGGCCGTACCGTCCTGCAGGATCGCCTCCCGCAGCACGGTCATCCGCCGGCCGGGATCCAGCCCGAGTTGGCCGCGGATCACCTTGGCCGCTTCCTCGTACGCGGCGAGCGCATCGGCTCGCCGGCCAGCTCGGTGCAGCGCCAGCATCAGCCGCTCCCAGAGCGTTTCGCGGAGCGGATACCGGCTGACCATCGAACGTAGCTCTCCGAGCACCTCGCGGTGCCGCCCGGCGGCCAAGTCGATGTCGAGCCGGCGCTCCAGTGCCCGGAATCCTTCCTCGACGATCCCCGCCGCGTCCGCTTGAAGCCGGACCGACGGCAGGTCGGAAAGCGGCTCGCCGGCCCACAGCCCGATCGCCTCCCGGAGCAGGTCAAGCTCGGCGTAGCCATCGCCCTGGGCGGCCACTTCACGGGCCCGTGACACCAGCTCGCGGAACCGGATCAGATCGGTGGTGCAGACCTGCGTTCGCAGCCGGTAACCCGGGCCGGACGTCTCGATCAGGTCCGCGCCGAGCAGCCGGCGCAGCCGGGTGACCAGCGTCTGCAGGCTGGCCCGGGCCTGCCGCGGCGGCTCGTCCTCCCAGACGCGGTCGATCAGCGTGTCAATCGGCAGCACCCGCCCGGCGGACAGGGCCAGCGCAGCGAGCGCGATCCGCTGCCGGCCGCGGACCGGCACGAGGGCGCCGTCGACGCGTACCTCGAACGGCCCCAACAGCCGGCACTCGGTACGCCCTCGCATCCGCACCCCCGCTGACGGTTTCGACGACCGGAATCGTCCCACAATCATGAGACGAATCGATTTAGTCGTCACGTCCCCACCGGCGGTTTCGACCGCGGCGGAAGGATCGTAGGGCCAGCTGGCCCCCGCCTTTGGCCGGGAACGTTCGCAGGTTGGTCGCCTGGGCGGGCCAGGTGAACAACGTCACCGCCAGTGGTACGAGAAACGAGCCGGCCGGGATGATCCGGTCGGCTCGTTTTCTCGTACGGTCAAACGACGGCTGCCACCTGGTGGGCGTTGCTGACCTTGAAGCTGCCGGTCCGGCGCTTCACGTACCACATCATCCAAACGATCAGCGGGCCGATGAAGAAGAGGCCGAACACCTGCGCGAGGCCCGCCATCACGTCGATCGGCAGCAGGTAGACCAGCGGGATCCGGATCGCCGCCTCCAGCAGCAGACCGCAGCCCCACACTGTCGACAGGACCCGGAAAGTGTGTCGTACGGCCGGCTCGGTCTGCCAGCGCTGCTCCCACTGCTGAGCCTTCTCCGGCGTCGCCGAGGTGAATCGGCGGGCCGCGTGGAAGATGACCGGCTTCCCGATCACCGTGCTGATCAGGAAGATCGCGCCAACCACGCTGGTACCAATCGAGTCCTTCAACAGCAGGAAACGCGCGTCGCCGGTGAGGAACGACAGTCCGAGGCTGACCCCGAACGTGCCCATCATGAAGACCGCGAAACCGTCCAACCGGCGTGCCTTGAGGGCAACGTAGACGATCCGGAGGCCGGCGACGACCGTGCCGGCCAGCAGTGCGACGTACTGGTCGGCGCCCAGCATGCGAAGGCCGTAATACGCCACGATCGACAGCCCCATGTCCAAGAACAGGGAGATGACCATCGCCTTTCGAGCGCTCTTCGCGGCGCTCCCGGTGGCGGTCTGTGCGACTGGCTCTGTCATCTGGGTCTCCCCGTCGAATCGGCTGATGGGGAGAACACTATGGACGTTTTCGTTGCTGTTCTTCGGTCCTCGGGTGGGTCCGCCAACCTCCACCCGCGGGTGGAGGGCTCCACCCTCAGGCTTTGAGAACGCCGTCTTCAGGACGCTCCGACGCGCGGGAGACGACATCGCCGTCGCGGTTCACCCAGGCGACCGGACGGGCCGGGTTACCCACTACCAGTCGGTACGCCTCGACATCCTTGGTGACGACGGCGCCGGCGGCCACGAACGCGTACTCACCGATCTCCACCCCACAGACGACCGTCACGCCGCCGCCGATGGTTGCGCCGCGGCGTACGAGCGTGGGTGTCACCGTCCAGTCTTCCTTGGCGGCGCGCGGATTCAGGTCGTTCGTGAAGACCGCGGACGGGCCGACAAAAACCTCGTCTTCCAGGGTCACACCGACGTAGACCGAGACGTTGTTCTGAATTTTGCAGCGGTCCCCCACCACCGCACCCGGGTCGACATACACGTTGCGGCCGAGATTGCAGTCCCGCCCGACCTTCGCGCCGGAACGTACGTACGAGAGGTGCCACACCTTCGTACCAGCGCCGATCTGCGCGCCCTCGTCGGCGCTGGCGGTCGGGTGGATGTACGGAGCCTCGGTCGTCGTCATGAGTTCATTGTTTCGGACGCTGCCGGCGCACCTGCCGGGTGGCTGTCCGATTGTCACGGGCGAGAGCATCTGCCCAGCTCAGCAAGGCGGCGGTGTCGCAATCGGATTCCGATTGCGACACCGCCGGCAGGCGGCTATCCCAACGGCTCTACAGGTATTGGCCGGTGTTGGCGATGGTGTCGATGGAGCGGCCGGCCTCGGCGCCCTTGCTGCCGGTGACGAGCGTCCGGATGTAGACGATCCGCTCGCCCTTCTTGCCGGAGATGCGGGCCCAGTCGTCCGGGTTGGTGGTGTTCGGGAGGTCCTCGTTCTCCCGGAACTCGTCCACGCACGCGTCCAGCAGGTGCTGCATCCGCAGGCCCTTGCCGCCGGTGAGCAGGAAGTCCTTGATCGCCATCTTCTTGGCCCGGTCGACGATGTTCTGGATCATCGCGCCGGAGTTGAAGTCCTTGAAGTAGAGGACTTCCTTGTCACCGTTGGCATACGTGACTTCCAGGAAGCGGTTCTCGTCGGACTCGGTGTACATCCGCTCGACGACCCGCTGGATCATCTCGCCGACGGTGGCCTGCCGGTCGCTGCCGTGCTCGGCCAGGTCGTCGTGGTGCAGCGGCACCGACGTGGTGATGTATTTGGAGAAGATGTCCCGGGCCGCCTCGGCGTCCGGGCGCTCGATCTTGATCTTCACGTCGAGCCGGCCGGGGCGCAGGATGGCCGGGTCGATCATGTCCTCCCGGTTGGAGGCGCCGATCACGATCACGTTCTCCAGGCCCTCGACGCCGTCGATCTCCGACAGCAGCTGCGGCACGATGGTGTTCTCCACGTCGGAGGACACCCCCGAGCCACGAGTACGGAAAATCGAGTCCATCTCGTCGAAGAACACGATGACCGGGGTGCCCTCGGACGCCTTCTCCCGAGCCCGCTGGAACACCAGCCGGATGTGCCGCTCGGTCTCGCCGACGTACTTGTTCAGCAGCTCCGGGCCCTTGATGTTCAGGAAGTACGACTTGGCGTTGCGATCGCCGCCGGCGCCCTGTTCGCCGCGCACCTCGGCGACCTTCTTGGCCAGCGAGTTGGCGACCGCCTTGGCGATCAGCGTCTTACCGCAACCGGGCGGACCGTACAGCAGGATGCCCTTGGGCGGGCGCAGCTCGTGCTCGCGGAACAGGTCCGCGTGCAGGAACGGCAGCTCGACGGCGTCCCGGATCGCCTCGATCTGGCTGGCCAGGCCACCGATCGACGTGTAGTCGATGTCCGGCACCTCTTCCAGCACCAGCTCCTCGACCTCGGACTTGGGGATCCGCTCGTACACATATCCGCTGCGGGTCTCCATCAGCAGCGCGTCGCCGGCCCGGATGGGCGTGTCCTTGAGCGAGTCGGCCAGGTAGACCACCCGCTCCTCGTCGGCCCGGCCCACCACCAACGCGCGGTCGGCGACGCCGTCCGCGTTGTGCAGCAGCTCCTTGAGGCTGACGATCTCGCCGGCCCGCTCGAAGCCGAGCGCCAGCACCACGTTCAGTGAGTCGTTGAGCAGCACTTCCTGGCCCTTGGCCAGCTGGTCGACCTCGACCGACGGCGACACCGCGACGCGCAGCTTGCGGCCGCCGGTGAACACGTCGACCGTGTTGTCCTCCTGGAGCTCCAGGACAACCCCGAAACCGCTCGGTGGCTGGGCCAGCCGGTCGATTTCCTCCTTGAGCTGGATGATCTGCTCGCGCGCGTCGCGCAGCGTGGACACCAACTTCTCGTTCTGCTCGCCGAGCCGCGCCACATTCGCGTGGGCGGCCGCGAGCCGTTCCTCGATCCCGCGGACATGCCGCGGCCCCTCGGTCAGCTTCCGGCGTAGGAGCGAAACCTCCTCCTGCAGGAACCCGATCTGCGAGTTGAGGTCCTGGACCTCTCTCTCGTACCGCGCAGCACGAGCCGAAGCGTTCTCCCGGTCATCCGACACGAGCACTCACCTCCCTGACGGGCATCCCCTTCGGGATACGGCCCAGTTAAAGCCTAAACGGTTCCACGACCGCATGCTGGCAGCCGCACGCCCAGATCGTTGCAGGAAAGCGTTTCCACTCGGTTACCGAGCGCCATTGAACACGCCCCGGCCGACCAAATGTGGCCAATTACGGAGCGGAGCCGGGCATACCGGACCCTACCCGGGTGGCGACCAGCCGGACGAACTCCTGAACACGGCGGACCTGGCCCTCGCCGCCGTTGGCCACCGTCTTGGCGAACCGGATGGCGTCGTGCCTGATCACCGTGGCCGTCCCTTCCGGCTGCTCCAGTTGTTCGGCCTCATCTAGCGTACGAAGGAGGACATATGCCTCGATCTCGGACACCTTGCTGACGCCGTCGTCGTCCCGCGTCAGGTGCCGCCGAGTGCCCACCTCGGCCACCGAGGCCAGCGGGGTGATCCGGACGGCGGAGGTCATCGCACCCATCCCAGCATCCGGGACATCCTCGCCGTGCCACAGCACCAGCCGGTCGCCGTCGCAGAGCACGACCTCCTGCCAGACCTGGCCGCCGTCGAGCACCACCCGCTCCAGCGTGAACCCGAGGACCGGCCGGTCGCCGAGCACCGGGGTGAGGTCCTCCAGGGCCAGCTCAGGGTCACGCAGGTAAGCCTTCGCGGCCTCCGCGAGGTCGTTGTAGGGGGACCAGTCCGGAAACACGACACCGTCGAGGCTGGAGCTTCGCCGGTCGTCGTGGTCGCGGGATTTACCGAACATCCGAGCCCCCAGTCGTACGGTCGTCTTCGGCCACCCTAGCGGCGGCCGCACTGCGCTGGGCTTGGTACGCCTCGACGCCCTTGGAGGGCTTGCGCTGCCGGCGCGGCATCGTGACGCCGTCGGCCAACCGGCGTGCGGACACCAGAAACGCGGTGTGGCCGATCATCCGGTGCGACGGGCGGACCGCGAGGCCCTCCGCGCTCCACTCTCGTACGAGCGTTTCCCAAGCCCTGGGCTCGGTGAACGACCCGTGCTCGCGCATCGCCTCGACGACCGCGGACAGCTGGGTCGTGGTCGCCACATACGCCACCAGTACGCCGCCGGGGATCAGCACCTGGCCGATCGGGCCGAGCACCTCCCAGGGCGCCAGCATGTCCAGAATGACCCGGTGCACGCTGGCCGGCTCCAGATCGTCCGCCGCGCCGGTCACGTCGCCGACAGTCAGCCGCCAGTTGGACGGGAGTTTGCCGAAGAAGTTCTCCACGTTCCGACTCGCCACCTCGGCGAAATCGGCCCGTCGCTCGTACGAGTGCACCTCGCCCTCCGGCCCGACCGCGCGCAGCAACGAGCAGGTCAGCGCGCCGGAGCCGGCGCCGGCCTCCAGCACCCGGGCGCCCGGGAAGATGTCGCCCTCGGACACGATTTGGGCCGCGTCCTTGGGATAGACCACCGCGGCGCCGCGCGGCATCGACAGCACGTAGTCGGCCAGCCGCGGCCGCAAGGCCAGGTAACCGGTAGCACCGCTGGACGTGACAACGCTGCCCTCCGGGGCACCGATGAGGTCGTCATGCGCCAGCGCGCCGCGGTGGGTGTGGAATGTCTTTCCGGCTTCCAGTACGACGGTGTGCAGGCGCCCCTTGGGGTCGGTGAGCTGCACCCGGTCGCCGGGTTGGAAAGCGCCGCCGTGGCTGCTTGTCAACGTGCCTGGCCTTCTGTTCGATTGGTGGAAAAGCCGTCTTACTTTACGGTCTGGTGCGGGTCCAGCACGTCCGCGATGGACCGGGCCGCGAGCACGCCGACGACCTGACCGCCGGCCACTTGCCCGCTCGGGGAGAGCTCGCTGACGACCAGATACTCGGTGGCCGGGGCGGCCTGCACTGCGCGGATCATGTCCTCGCCGGCGAGGGTGGCCGGCAGCACTAGCCCGGGCGCAAGGCTACGGGCCGCCGACGAGACGGGCATCCACGGGCGGCGATCCTCCGGTGTCGCGGCGACTGCCTCGCCGGACACGATCGATTCCGGCCGGTTTTCCGAGTCGACCACGACAATGCCCGGCCGGCCGGCCTCGGCGGCCCGCCGCAGCGCCTCCGCCAGCGGCAGGTCGGCCGGCACCAACAGCGCCGGCGCTGCCATCCGGCCGGCATGCAGCAACCCGAACCGGTCGCCCAAGGTGCCCGCCCGGATCGCCTGCGTCGCACCGTTCCACAGGAACCAGGCGATTGTGAGCGTGAAGAGCAAGCCGAAGGAGAACGCGGTGGCGCCGTTGGTCACGCCGAACAACGCCACCCCGACGACAGCGATCGCGACGACCCGGCCGACCCAGCCGGCGACCCTGGTGCTGAGGAACCGGTTCGAGGTGACTTTCCAGACGACCGCGCGCAACATCGTGCCACCATCCAGCGGCAGTCCCGGCAGCAGGTTGAAAACCCCCACATACAGGTTCGCCCAGGCCAACTGGAGAATGAACGCCTGCGTCAAAGCCAGTTGCGGGCTGATCAGGAACGCCGCGACGCCGCCAATCACGCCCAGCACGAGGTTCACCGCGGGTCCGGCGAGCGCGATCACGAAGTCGACGCCCGGCCGCCGGTCCTCGGCATCGGTCTCTGTCAGACCGCCCAGCATCCACAGCGTCATCGCGTAGACCCTGATCCCGTACGCCTTGCTCGCGAGCGCGTGCCCGAGCTCGTGCAGAAACACCGATCCCAACAGCAGCAGCACGAAAACGAAGGACACCAGGTAGGTCTGCACGGTGTTCAGCGTTGGAGACGTGTACCGGACCCAGCTGCCGTACGAATAGACGAGAATCGCGGCGATCACGAACCACATCGGCGAGACGAAGACCGGGATCCCGAAAACCCGTCCCACCCGCCAGCCGCGCCCGGCCGACGAGATCTCGTCTCGCCTGTTGGACGCGTCGTAGGGCTGCTGTGTTGCCATCCCCCGATGCTACGGCGGGTCGACGACGCTCGGACGCCGCACAGGGTTCGTGGCGAGTCTGCCGAACACTGTCGGTGGTCTGGCCTAGCCTGGGAGCCATGTCCGCTGTGCTCCCGATCGACCATGCAATCGACCCGGCATCGACCCGTACGCATGGCGATGTCCGGGGATCGCTCTCGCCGTCGCGAGCCAGCGATTTCAAGACCTGCCCGTTGCTCTACCGTTTCCGGGCCATCGACCGGCTGCCGCAGAAGCCGACCGTCGCCACCGCCCGCGGCACTCTCGTACACGCCGTTTTGGAGCGTCTTTTCGATGTCGCCCCTGGTGAACGGACGGTGGAGCACGCGGCCGAGCTGCTCGCGCCGGAGTGGGACAAACTGCGCGAAGCCGAGCCCGCTCTCGGTGAGCTCTTCCAGGACGCGGATTCGTTGGCGACCTGGCTGAAGACCGCTCGGGGCATGCTCGACGGCTATTTCCAGCTGGAGGACCCAAACAGGCTGGAGCCGGCCGAGCGGGAACAGCTGGTCGAGGTGGTGCTGGAGTCGGGTCTGCGGCTGCGCGGATTCGTCGACCGGCTCGATGTCGCGCCAACCGGCGACATGCGGGTCGTCGACTACAAAACCGGCGCGGCGCCCCGGGAAGCCTTCGAGGGCAAGGCACTTTTCCAGCTGAAGTTCTACGCCCTGGTGCTGTGGCGGTCCCGCGACGTGGTTCCCAGGCTGCTCCGGCTGATGTATCTGGGCGACCGGGAGATCCTCGACTACGCGCCGGACGTCGATGAGCTGCGTCGGTTCGAGCGGAATCTGCAGGCGCTCTGGGCGGCCATCGACCGCGCCACGACTCAGCGGGATTTTCGCCCCAACCCGAGTAAGTTGTGCGGCTGGTGTGACCACCAGGCGCTGTGCCCCGCCAAGGGCGGCACTCCCCCGCCGTTTCCCGAGGTGCTTCCCACCCCCGGCGAGCCGCTCGTGATCACCCCCGCCAGCGAGGACTGAGTCCGCGGGTTCGGTCCTGTCCGGTTTATGCCCCACCTGCCCTCCCTGTCAGGCTGGGTTTTCGTCGAGTGTCGGACTTTGTTCTGCGCTCGACGTCGAGAGCGGGTTAAAGTCCCGCACTCGGCGTCGGGCCTCGCTGGCTGAGCTGCCCGAGGTCCGTACGACCGTCCGGCACTGTCTGGCCGCATGGACCGGTGCGTACGAAACGAGCCAGCGGCCGCAGGGCGGGATAGGTCCTCCCGCAGGACGAGGCGCGGATGGCCCCTGACGATGAGTACTGGGCCGTACGGCGACGCTACGGTTACGTATGTGAAGGGTGTGGGTCGTCTGCAGCGGTTGATGTCGCTGCCGTCCTGGATGGCCGACGTGGCCCTGGCCGTCGGGTTGTTCGCACTCTTCGGACTGCTCCTTCTGGTGTTCGCCGGGACCGGTGCGGCCGGGGAGCTGACCAGGAACATCCCGCTCGCGGTCGCGGTCTGCGCGGCCGGGGTGGTCCCGATCGCCGTGCGACGCTGGGTGTGGGTCTCGGCGGTGGCGGTGGCGGTCGTGACGGTCGCCGCGGTTCCACTGGTGGGTGGGAACACCACCGAAGGCATCTCCATCCTGATCGTCATCTACACGGCCGCGTCACGGTTGCGCCCGACGACGGCGGCCGGCGCGGTGGGCATCGTGGTGCTGGGGATCGCTGGAGCGCTGGTGCTGTCGCACGCCCAGCCGCTGGTGTGGGCGCTTAACGGTCTAGAAGTCCTGATCGCCTTCGCGGTCGGGTCGGTACGGCGGACCCGGCTGGCGTTCGTCAGCGCCTTGGAGCAACGGGCGATCGCTGCCGAGACGACCCGCGAGCTAACCGCCCGCGATGCGGTGATGGCCGAGCGGCAGCGGATCGCCCGAGAGCTGCATGACGTGGTGGCGCACCACATCAGCGTCATGGGCGTGATGGCGGCGGCCGCGCGCCGGACGCTGCGCGCCCATCCGGAGGTGGCCGACGAGGCGCTGACCACGATCGAGGAGACCGGGCGGGCCACGCTGCGGGAGATGCGGCGGCTGCTGGACGTGCTACGGGACGAGCAGGACACCGCGCTGCCGACCACCCCGCAACCGGGCCTGCCCGGATTGGAAACCCTGGTCGGCCAGGTCGGCGAGGCCGGGCTCGCGGTCCAGCTGACGGTCGAGGGCGAGCCGGTGCCGCTGGACTCCGGCGTCGACCTGACGTTGTT
Source organism: Fodinicola feengrottensis (assembly GCF_039530045.1). Classification (NCBI taxonomy): domain Bacteria; kingdom Bacillati; phylum Actinomycetota; class Actinomycetes; order Mycobacteriales; genus Fodinicola; species Fodinicola feengrottensis. Next base: position 214,353 of record NZ_BAAANY010000020.1, read on the forward strand.
CCGGATCGTCCAGGAAGCCCTGACGAACACTCTCAAACACGCCGGCCCGACCCGGGCGGAGGTAGTCGTACGGTATGGCCTCGCCGACGTCGAGGTCGTCGTGACGGACCGCGGCAAAGGGCCGGCCGGCGGCGGCAACGCCAGTGGCCACGGGCTGGTCGGCATGCGCGAGCGGGTCGGCCTCTACGCCGGCAGTCTTTACACCGGGCCGGGCGAAGACGGTGGCTACACCGTGCGGGCGACCGTCCCGTTCGATCGGCCAGCAGCCAAGACAAGGGGATCACGTACGTGAACGACGTCGAAGGAGGCGGGAAGCCGCCGGTTCGAATCCTGCTCGTCGACGACCAGCCACTGCTGCGCACCGGCTTTCGGATGGTGCTCGGCACCGAGTCCGATCTCGAGGTCATCGGTGAGGCTTCCGATGGCGAGGAAGGGGTCGAGCTGGCTCGCCGGCTGCTCCCCGATGTGGTTCTTATGGACATCCGGATGCCGCGACTCGACGGCGTCCAGGCGACCGCCCGGATCACCGCCGCGAAGCTGCCCGTACGGGTGCTGATCCTCACCACGTTCGACCTCGACGAGTACGTGTTGGGGGCGCTTCGCGCCGGTGCCAGCGGCTTCCTGTCCAAGGACGTGCCAGCCGAGGACCTGGTCGACGCCATCCACGTGGTGGCCTCCGGCGAGGCCGTGGTCGCGCCGCGGATCCTGCGCCGGCTGCTGGACCGCTACGCCGATCGGTTGCCAGACCCGAACGCCCCGGCCGCGCCGGCACTGGGGGCGTTGACCGAGCGCGAGCGGGAGGTCCTGGTGCTGATGGCCCGCGGCCTGTCGAACGCCGAGATCGCGGCCAAGCTGGTGCTTGGCGAGACGACGGTCAAGACGCACGTCGGGCATGTGCTGACCAAGCTCGAGCTGCGGGATCGCGTACAAGCCGTGGTGCTCGCGTACGAATCGGGACTCATCCGACCAGGTGCCTGAACCGGGTTTCATATTCAGCTGACGGTCCGTAGGCGAGAAATATCCGTCGAAGGTCTGACCGTCACCATCCATCGTGATGACGAAAATCAGTTGCGCCACTTTATAGGCTGGCCTTGGCCGATCAGCGCGAAAGTGCCGGCGGCCCGGTCGGACCTCTGTCGGGGGGAGGTCCGCGGCATCCCCCTCAGAGCCCCGAAACCCATAAAACGGAGCCCGTCGGCCGAGCCGACGGGCTTCGCTGGGTCATACGCTGGTGCGATGATCGGTACCAGCGTGCAGCAGCTGTGGGAACCGCGTCCCGGCTGGCTCAATACGACGTCGTACGGCCTGCCGCCACGGGCCACTGTCGAGACATTAAAAACAGTCATTGACCAATGGCAGACGGGCGCTTGTTCCTGGGAGGAATGGGAACCGGCTGTCAACCAGGCGCGGGTGCTTTTCGCGAATCTGGTTAACGTGCCGTACGACACAGTGGCCATCGGCGCGGCCGTGTCGCAATTGTTGGCGCCGGTGGCGGCGTCGATTCCGGACGGTTCTCGGGTGCTGGTGCCTGTCGAGGAATTCACCTCCAACCTGTTCCCGTATTTGGTGCACGCGGACCGCGGTGTTGAGGTCGTCACAGTGCCTGCGGAGTCGCTGCTGGACGCGATCGACGGTCGCACTGACGTGGTGGCCTTCAGCCTGGTGCAGTCAGCCTCGGGTTATGTGGCCCCACTGGCGAAACTCACCACGGCGGCCCGTGCGTTCGGCGCGATGTCCATTGTGGACGCCAGTCAGGCGGCCGGTTGGCTGCCGATCGACGCGAGCGACGTCGACGTGCTGGTTTGTGCCGCGTACAAATGGTTGATGGCGCCGCGCGGTGCCGCTTTCGCCGCCGTACGGCCGGAAATCGCCGCACGGATCCGGCCGCTGGCCGCCGGTTGGTACGCCGGTGAGGACTTTCACGAGTCGTACTACGGGCCACCGCTGCGGTTGGCCGCCTCGGCGCGCCAGTTCGACATCTCGCCGGCCTGGTTTTGCTGGGTGGGTGCGGTGCCGTCGCTTCAGGCTCTGGAGACCGCCGGCATTGAGGCAATTCACGAGCATGATGTGGCACTGGCGAACGCATTCCGCACCGGTCTGGACCAACCGCCGTCGAACAGCGCTGTCGTCACTGTCGCCGTCGACGACAATGCCACTCGTCGGCTGGCCGCCGCCGGCGTGGTGACGGCCGTACGAGCCGGCCGGGTGCGGCTGTCTTTCCACGTCTACAACACGATGTCCGATGTGGACACTGCCGTGACCGCCATCACTGGCCGGCCGCTATGACGCCCATCACGTGCCGCGACTCGATCCCGGTCAGTGGCATGATCAGCCCCTTCCGCCGGCCCGAAAGTGCCGCTCGCCGCCCGGAACCGCCGCTCGGTCCCACTCCTGGAGTTAACCTGTGGACACCACCATCGAAATTCATGGAGACCAGAGATGACGCGCGAGGAACGGTTCGCCAAGGGCCAGAAGATGTTGCAGCAGCTCGATGGCGAGGCCGTCCAGAAGACCATCGACGCGCTCGCCGATATCAACCCCGAGCTCGGCGAGCAGATCATCGGGTGGGGCTTTGGGGAGATGTACAGCCGGCCGGAGCTCCCGCCGCGCGATCGCCAGCTCCTCAACCTGGGGATACTCACCGCGCTGGGCGGCTGCGAGTCGCAGCTGGACGGAAACATCAACACCGCGCTCAACGTCGGCCTGACGCCCACCGAGATCGTTGAGGCGCTGATGCACACGGCACTTTACTGCGGATTTCCGAAGTCTTTGAACGCGACTTTCGTCGCCAAGAAGGTCTTTGCCGAACGCGGCCTGCTTCCCGTCAAGCAGGAAGGCTAAGGGCTGCCTTGATCCGGGCCGCGGTTTCGGCGGCTTGCTCGTCGGAGGCGTACGGGTGCCGTGGGCCGAGCCAGAAACGCAGACCGTCCTTGCGCACTCGCGGAATAACGTGCAGGTGCAGGTGCGGGACGCTCTGGCTGACGATGTTGTTCATCAGGATCAACGAACCTTCCGCGCCCTGCGCCTCCTGCACCGCGAGCTGCAACCGCTGCGAGGTGGTCAGCCAGTGCTCGGCGAGATCGATCGGCAGCTGGTCGTACGTCCGGATGTGCACGGTCGGCACCATCAGCACATGTCCGTGGAAAACCGGTTTGGTGTCCAAAAAAGCGACGATCCGCTCATCCCGCCATACCTCGTGAGCAGTGGACTCGCCGGCCACGATCTGACAGAACACGCACGGTTTATCGGCCACGAGGAGAGAACCTATCGCGGCCCACCGACACCGGCCGGGCCGGCTCGCGACAAATTGACGAGCGCCCGGGCGACGAAGACTTTATGATCCTGGGCAACGCGTTGACGGAGACAAGTAGCCACGGACCGCGCGAGTCGGAGAGAGCCGCCGGCAGCTGAGAAGGCGGCCTCGCGTCCGGTGGCGAAGACACTCCTGAGCGCGGGGAGGAACGGTGGTCGCAAGGCCACCCGATGCCCCGCCGGCCGGCCCCCGTGATCGGGCCACGACGAGGCCGTCACCGGTGTTCGCGCCGGCGGCGGTGAAAGTGCGGTGGCACCGCGAGTTCCCTTCTCGCCCGCACTCCCAAGGGGTCGCGCATATCCCCACAGGAGTGTGATGATCTCACGAATTCTGGCAGCGCAGCTGCCAGCGCACGTCGGCCACCGGGTGCGAATCGCCGGCTGGGTGCACCGCCAGCGGCACCTGAAATCGGTCACTTTCGTGGTCGTACGGGACCGCTCAGGGCTCGCCCAAGTGGTCTTTTCCGAGCCGCCCGAGGGCATCGGCGAAGAGACGGTCGTCGAGGTGTCCGGGCTGGTGGCCGCGAGGCCGCAGGCGCCCGGCGGAGTGGAACTCGTCCAGCCGGAGCTCACGCTGCTCTCCGAGCCGGCGGCGGCACCGCCGTTCGACCTCTACCGGCCGGCCGTGTCAGCTACGCTGCCCACCATTCTCGACAATGCGCCGGTCGCGTTACGGCATCCGCGACTGCGGGCGCAGTTCGAGATCACCGCGGCCAGTGTGACGGGTTTTCGCGCCGCCCTGGACGGTCTCGACTTCACTGAGATCCACACGCCCAAGATCGTCGGGTCGGCCACCGAGTCCGGCGCGAACGTCTTCGGCATCGACTACTTCGGTCAATCCGCTTATCTGGCCCAGTCACCGCAGTTTTTCAAGCAGGCACTGGTTGGCGTGTTCGAGCGAGTGTACGAGGTGGGTCCGGTGTTCCGCGCCGAACCGCACGACACCGCCCGGCACCTCGCCCAATACACCAGTCTGGACGCCGAACTTGGCTACATTACCGACCATCGCGAGGTGATGGCGGTGCTGCGCCAGGCGATAGCTGGAATGCTGGCCTCTGTCGCCGAACGAGCCGGCCAGGCGGTTGCTTTGCTGGAGGCGGAAATCCCGGAGGTCCCGGACGAGATTCCAGCGATCCACTTCGTTGACGCGCAGGAACTTCTGGCCAAACACACCGCCGAGGACCCGCGCGGCGAGCCGGACCTCGCGCCCGCGCACGAGCGCTGGCTGTCCGAATGGGCGATGCGCACGTACGGGTCGGAATTCCTTTACGTCACCGGGTATCCGATGGTTAAGCGGCCGTTCTACACCCATCCGGACCCGGCCCGGCCGGCCTCCTCGAACAGCTTCGACCTGCTTTTCCGTGGGCTGGAACTCGTCACCGGCGGCCAGCGGCTGCACCGCTATTCGGACTATGTCAGCGCGCTGGCGGCGCGAGGTGAGGATGTCCAGACGTACCAGGACTATCTCGCCGTGTTCGCGCACGGCATGCCGCCGCACGGTGGTTTCGCCATCGGTCTCGAACGGTGGACGGCGCGGCTGCTCGGCGTGTCGAATATCCGGCAAACCACGCTGTTTCCGCGCGACCTGCACCGGCTGAACCCGTAAGACTCGTCAGTGGCCCGGAAGGCTCCGGGCCACTGACGACGAATCAGCCGAGTGTCAAGCGCAGGATCGCTCCTGATGACTCGGTCACCAGCAGATCACGCCATGGCGCGTACGAGCCGAAATTCCGTGCGAACCGCAGGCTGGTGGGTTTGTCGAGGCCGGACAACAAAAGACACGTCCTGCCGGTCCACGGGTTCACCCGGTAAAGCTCGCCGCTCCCCCAGGCGGCCACCAGAAGCTGGCCGTCGCGACCCATCGTCAGGTCATCCGGATTCTTTGACGTACCCGCGGAAAGCTTCGTCACCACCTGATGGTCGGTTGGGTGGGACAGCGGAATCCGGGTCACCGCCGAATCCGGGTCCAACACCGAGGTGGTGAACAGCCATCCACCGGCGATCGCCACGCCGTCGGCGCTGGGGATCGGTGTCGTCCACTTGTCGTCGATCGCCCCACCGGGACGGATTCTCACCACCGAGCCATTCGAATCCGCCACATACAGGTTGCCGGCCCGGTCAAAACCGCTGCCGTTCGCGTTCATCAGCCCGGTCGCGTACGTCGTCGGCGGCCGGTCCAGGTGGGCTGGATCGAACCGGACGATCTCGGCGTGTCCGGACTGATCGTCGCCGGAGTTGACGTAGATCAGGCCATCCGGCCCTTTCCGCAACGCGCCCGGTGCCCTTACGTCCACAGTGGACAACAGTGTCCCGGTGGCCGAATACCGCTCCACCCGGTTTCCGGTCAGGTTGGCGATCCACACCCCGCCCTGACCGTCGAACTCCAGGTTTTCGTACCAGGTGCCGGCATCGGCGTGAAAGGTGCTGACCGTCGCCTTGGTGTCACAGGCGGTGGTCGCCGCGCTAACCGGTTGTGCCGCACCTGTCATCACCCCCACACCGACGGCCACCGCCGCGACCAACGCCCACCGACGTACCCCGATCCGAGAAGTCAGCACAGTTGTCCTTCCGTCATATCCAACGGTCACTTCCATGTTAAGTCGGCAGGATTTCCGGCAAGGGATTACTAGCTCTTCACAGTGGACCAGAAATCGCATTTGTGCTGGACCATCTCGTCCACCCGGCCGACGCCGCTGGGACCCAGGTCCAGGTTTTGTACGTACGGCGAAGCCTGCGTTCCGACGACCGGCGACCAGGATGGCTGGCCAGCCGCGTTCGGGTTCGACGCGTGCGCGAATCTGGTCCAGTAGCCCATCATCGTGGCCGACAGCTGCTGTTGTGCCGAAGTCAACGTGACCGGAAACGCGAACAGGTAAGGCAATTCGGAGGCGTGTACGGCCCCAGCGTTCGAACCGGCCGGATGCGGGGCCAGCACCGGCGCCGTCCGGTCCGCGAACTGGTACGCGTACGTCCTCGTGTGGGCCGACAAAGCGCGGTCGTCGGACAGGGTCGGGCAGGCCCAGCCGCGGTCGGTCATCGCCGCGCCCCAGGCTTCGGCCGGTGACGAATACCCGGACGCTGGATACTCCCGCAGTACGGCGTCGCCCTGCGCCCCAAACGAGCCGCGGATCAGCTCCGCATAGTGGTCCGCGCTAATGGTGCCCAAGCCGGCCGCGTTGGCCTGGTGTTCGTCGCGGTTGTGCCCGTTGATGACTGGTACGCGCGAGAACCGACCCGCTTTCAGCGCGTCGGCCGGTGCGCTCGGCAACATCGCGGTGCCGTAGGCCGGCGCGTTGTAAGGCTGGGTCACGTTCAGCAGCTTGTCGACGGATTTCCCTTGCAGACAAGCCAGCGTGGTCGTTCCGGTCGGGCACTGCAGCTCGGCGGCGGTCTCCGTGCCGAACTCCTGCGTCTGGGAAAGCGGCGTGTAGACACCAAAAGCCGGCAACCCCGGGAACCAGCCGTCGACCGGCCAGTTGAGCGAACAGCTGCCGCTTTCCATGATGGCCTTGTCGAAAAGGCCCGCGGCCCTGGGCGAGGTCAGCTGCGCACACGTACTCATGCCGCCGGCGGATTCGCCGAACAGCGTCACGTTGCCAGGATTGCCACCGAAAGCGGCCGCGTTCGCGCGTACCCATCGGAGGGCGGCCTGCTGGTCGGCGAGGCCGAAGTCACCGGAGTCGGGCAGCCCCGGCAGCCCGAAGTTGCCGAAAATCCCCAGTCGGTAGTTGACCGTGACGACCACGACATCGCCGGCCGCCGCGATCCGGCGCGCGTCGTACTCGGAGCCTGAGCCGTTGGTGAAACCGCCGCCGTGCACCCACACCATCACCGGTTTGGGCCAGTGGTCGGTCGGCCGCGGGGTGGCGACATTCAGATAAAGACAGTCCTCACTGTCGCTGGCCGGCTCGCCGTACTGGCTGAGCTGGGCGCAGCGGGCACCTGGCTGGGTGGCGTCGCGTACTCCCGACCAGGAATGCGCCGGTCGCGGGTCTTTCCAGCGCAGCGACCCCGTCGGTGGCGCCGCATACGGAATGCCTTGGAACAACTGGTAGTCAGCGCCGCTCGTACCGCGGACCAGACCGCGATCGGTTCGTACGATGGGATTCGTGCCAGCGGTGACGGCAACGGGCGCCGCCGCGACGAATCCCACGGCCAGCGCCGCCGCCAACGCGGCCTTTCCTATCCTGCTCAGGTTTCCCTGCATTCGCATCCCTCCGTGGTGATGTGCTCCCACGGATATTCGATCCGGAATGCTTTCGCTACGTGAGCCCTAAAGGAATCACCGCACGCCCTACTTAAGTAGGTTTCTCAGATATTCCGCGTCGACGCCGACCAGCGATTCCCGGATGATCCGCCGCTCGCCCGGCTCGACCGGCACCTCGGCCGGCACCACGACCACTGTGCAACCGGCGGCCACCGCGGAGGCGACCCCGGTCGGCGAGTCCTCCACCGCGACGCACGTCCCGGGATCGGCGCCGAGCAACCCGGCGGCCCGTTCGTACGGATCCGGGTGCGGTTTGTTGTGTGCGACCTCGTCACCACACACGGTGACATCGAAGAACTCCGCGCCGATCCACTTGAGCGCGACATCGGTGAGGTCACGTTCGGTGGAGGTGACCAGCGCGGTCCGAATGCCGGCGTCTCGCACGGATTGCAGCAACTCCGGTGCACCCGGCCGCCAGGTCAACCCCTCGCTGAACAGCTCGCGCGTACGAGCCAACAACCACGCGCTGTCACCGGCCAGGTCGCCGCCGACCACTCCCACACCGGCGTGCACGATGCCGATCGACCGGGCCAGGTTGGCGCCGACCATGGAGGCCCTGGCCGGCGCGGACAGCTCGCCGCCGAGCCGGTGCGAGAGCTCCTTGAGCGAGATGTCCCAGATCTTCTCGGAGTCGACAAGGGTGCCGTCCATGTCGAACAGGACGGCTTGAAGGCGGCTTCGGGCATTCATCACCCACCAGCTTATTTCTTTCGCCCGCCGCCGAACACCCTCCGCTCCCAAGATGCTCATCACATCCCCGGTGTCAGCCGCTGAAGGTGGAGCTCAGGTGGCGTTGAAGTATTTGGCCTCCGGGTGGTGCACGATCAGCGCGGACGTGGACTGCTCGGGATGCAGCTGGAACTCCTCGGACAGCTGGACCCCGATCCGGTCCGGCTCCAGCAGGTCCATCAGGTATTTCTGCTGCTCGATGTCCGGGCAGGCGGGGTATCCGAACGAGTACCGGGAACCGCGGTAGCCCTGTCGGAACACGTCGTCGAGATCCTTGCTGTCGTTCGCGTCAGCTGCCCGCCCGTCCGGTAGCGTCATTTCCGCTCGTACGCGCGAATGCCAGTATTCGGCGAGCGCCTCGGTGAGCTGGACGGACAGGCCGTGCACCTCCAGGTAGTCGCGGTATGCGTTGTCCGCGAACAGTTTGTTGGCATAGTCGGCGATCGGCTGGCCCATCGTGACGACATGGAAGGCGACCACGTCCAGCTCGTCGGCCGACTTTTCCCGGAAGAAGTCGGCCAGGCAGAGTCGGCGGTCCCGGCGCTGGCGGGGGAACGAGAACCTGGCCCGCTCGGCCGAGTCCTCGCCGATCACGATCAAATCGTTTCCCTCTGAATAGCACCGGAAGTAGCCGTAGACGACGGCGGCTTCCAGAACGCCGTCTGCCTTCAGCCGGTCCAACCAGTACCGCAGTCGCGGCCGGCCTTCGGTTTCCACCAGTTCCTCGTACGACGGGCCGTTTCCGCCGCGTGCCCCGCGCAGTCCCCACTGGCCAAGGAAAGTGGCCCGTTCGTCCAGCCAGCTGGAGTAGTCCGTGGTCGGAAGGCCTTTGACCACACGAGAACCCCAGAACGGCGGAGACGGCACCGGGTTCGAAGACGAGACATCGGAGCGTACGGACGAGTCGCGCACCGAGAGAATCGGGCCGGCGGCCCTGCGTTTTTCGGCGATTTGCTTGGAACGCTCGTGTCTTGCCTTACGCTCGGCAGCCTTCTTCTCCTCTTCGGGCGAAAGCGTCACGGCCGCCCCAGACCGTTTCGCGAGCATCAGCGCGTCCATCAGCCGCAGGCCTTCGAAAGCGTCCCGGGCGTAGCGGACCTCGCCGGCATAGATGTCGGCCAGGTTGTCTTCCACGTACGCACGGGTCAACGCCGCCCCACCGAGGATCACCGGGAACTGGGCGGCGATCCCCCGCTCGTTCATCTCGGCCAGATTTTCCTTCATCACCACGGTCGACTTGACCAACAGGCCGGACATCCCAATCACGTCGGCACGGTTTTCCGTTGCCGCGTCCAGAATCGCGGTCACCGGTTGCTTGATGCCGATATTCACCACGTGGTAGCCGTTGTTGGAGAGAATGATGTCGACCAGGTTCTTGCCAATATCGTGCACATCGCCCTTGACAGTGGCCAGCACGATCGTGCCCTTGCTGTCGTCATCCTCGTTCTTCTCCATGTGCGGTTCTAGATAGGCCACCGCGGTCTTCATGGTTTCCGCTGACTGCAACACAAACGGTAGCTGCATCTGGCCGGAGCCGAACAGCTCACCAACGGTCTTCATGCCGGCCAGCAAGGTCGTGTTGACGATTTCCAACGGCCCACGCGAAGCCATGGCTGCGTCCAGATCAGCTTCCAGACCAGTGCGCTCGCCATCGACGATCCGCCGCTCCAAGCGCTCAACCAACGGCAGCGCGGCCAGCTCGGACGCACGTGACTCCGAGCTGGATTTCGCGTCCACGCCTTCGAAAAGCTCCAGCAGCCGCTGCAACGGATCATAGCCGTCGGCGCGCCGGTCATAGATCAGGTCGAGCGCGACTTGCTGGTGCTCCTGGTCGATCCGGGAGATCGGCAGGATCTTGCTGGCATGCACGATCGCCGAGGTCAGCCCGGCTTCCTGGCACTCGTGCAGGAACACCGAGTTCAGCACCTGGCGAGCCGCCGGGTTCAGCCCGAAGGACACATTGGACAGTCCGAGAGTTGTTTGTACGGCCGGAAACTTCTTGGACAGCTGCCGGATCGCCTCGATCGTCTCCAGGGCGTCCCGGCGACTCTCCTCCTGACCGGTGGCGACCGTAAAGGTGAGCGTGTCGACGATGATGTCCGACTCCAGCATCCCCCACCGCTCGGTCAGGTCCTCGATCAGCCGGGTCGCGATCGCGACCTTGTGCTCGGCCGTACGAGCCTGGCCCTCCTCGTCGATGGTCAGCGCGATCACGGCTGCGCCATATTCACTGACCAGCTCCATGATCCGGTGGTAGCGAGAAGTGGGGCCGTCACCGTCCTCGAAGTTCACCGAGTTGATCGCGCACCGGCCGCCAAGGTGCTCCAGGCCGGTCCGCAGCACGTCTGGCTCGGTGGAGTCCAGCACGATCGGCAGCGTGGACGCGGTGGCGAACCGGCTGGCGAGCTCGGCCATGTCGGCGCTGCCGTCCCGGCCGACGTAGTCGACGCACAGGTCCAACAGGTGGGCGCCGTCGCGGGTCTGGTCGCGGGCGATCTCGACGCAGTCGTCCCAGCGGGCGGCCAGCATCGCCTCCCGGAACGCCTTGGAGCCGTTCGCGTTCGTACGCTCACCGATCATCAGCACCGACGCGTCCTGCTCGAACGGCACCGAGGTGTAGAGCGAAGCGACCGCCGGCTCGACGTCGTGCGCTCGTGGTCCCGGCGCCAGGTCGGCGACCGCGGCTCGTACGGTCCGGATGTGGTCAGGGGTAGTTCCACAGCAGCCGCCGACCAGGGTCGCGCCGTATTCGGTGATGAACCGCGACAGCGCCTCGGCCAGTTCGTCCGGGGTGAGCGGGTATTCGGCACCGTTGCGGCCGAGCCGCGGCAGCCCGGCGTTCGGCATCACCGACAGACCCACCCGCGAGTGCCGCGACAGATACCGCAGGTGCTCGCTCATCTCGGCTGGGCCGGTGGCGCAGTTCAGTCCGAGGAAGTCGATGCCCAGCGGTTCCAGCGCGGTCATCGCGGCGCCGATCTCGGAGCCGAGCAGCATCGTGCCGGTGGTCTCGACAGTGACATGGCACACGATCGGGACCGGCCGGCCGAGAAGTTCCATCGCCCGCTTCGCGCCCAACACCGCGGACTTGCACTGCAGCAGGTCCTGGCAGGTCTCCACCAGGACCGCGTCGATGCCACCTTCCAACATCCCGGCGACCTGTTGTTGGTACGCGTCGCGCAGCGTGGTGAAAGGCGCGTGGCCGAGCGTGGGCAGCTTGGTGCCGGGGCCGACCGAGCCGAGCACCCAGCGCCGCCAGGTGGGCGTACCGGCCGCGTCCACGGCCTCCCTGGCGATCCGCGCGGCGGCCTCGGAGAGCTCGAAAATCCGTTCCGGAATCCCGTATTCCAGCAGGTTGGCGTAGTTGGCCCCGAAGGTGTTGGTCTTCACCAGGTCCGCGCCGGCCGCCAGGTAGGCGTCGTGGATGTGCCGTACGACATCGGGCCTGGTGACGTTGAGGATCTCGTTACAACCCTCCAGGCCCTGGAAGTCGTCGAGGGTCAGATCGGCGGCTTGGAGCATGGTCCCCGTCGCTCCATCGGCGACCAGAACCCGGTCGGACAGGGTCCGCAGGAGTGGGTGTTCTGGAGAAAGGTTGCCAGACATGTGTCAAGGTTACCGCGTTCGGCGCGCCGCTCCACCCTGGTTTGCCGGTGGCTTCCTCGGCGCGGGACGTAGGGTGTACGAGTGAGTGAGTTCGACGGACTGCCAACCCTACGTTCGCCCATCGCGATCGCCGCCTTCGAAGGCTGGAACGACGCCGGGGACGCCGCCACCGCGGTGGTGGAGCACCTGGAGGCGGCTTGGGAGGCCGAGCCGCTGGCCGCGATCGATCCAGATGACTACTACGACTTCCAGGTCAACCGGCCGACGGTGTCGATGACCGACGAGGACGGCCGCCGCATCGAGTGGCCGACCACTCGACTGTCGGTGTGCTCCCCGCCTGGCTCCGAGCGGGACATCGTGCTGGTCAGGGGCCTGGAGCCGAACATGCGCTGGCGCGGGTTCTGCGAAGAGCTGCTGGAGATCCTGCACGCCCTGGAGGTTGACTCGGTCGTTCTGCTGGGCGCGCTGCTGGCGGACGTGCCGCATACCCGCCCGTTTCCCGTACACGGAAGTTCCACCGACCCGGCCATGATCGACCGCTTCGGCCTGCAGCCGTCCCGGTACGAGGGCCCGACCGGCATCACCGGAGTCATGCACGAGGCCTGCGCCCGGGCCGAATTGGAGACCGTCTCCTTCTGGGTGCAGGTGCCGCACTATGTCGCACAGCCGCCCTGCCCGAAGGCGACGCTCGCGCTGCTGACCAGGCTCGAGGACGTACTGGACCTCCCGGTGCCCACCGAGGACCTGCCCGAAGCGGCCGCGACCTGGGCTTCCACCGTCGACGAGCTGGCCACCCAGGACACCGAGATGTCCGACTACGTACGGGCGTTGGAAGAACGCGACGGCGAGGCGATGGCGCAGACCAGCGGCGAGGAACTGGCCGCCGAGTTCGAGAACTACCTGCGCCGGCGCGGCCCGTCCGGTCCCGCCACCGGCCCCACCGGAGCCTGACCCCACCGCCGCAGGTCAGCGGCACCGTGGCTGCACAGTCGGAATCCGATTGTGCAGCGACGCCAGGATCGGCTGGCTACCAGCGGCGGACGTGGCCGGATTCCCATGCCCAGAGGGCGATCGCGATCCGGCTGCGGACGCCCAGCTTGTGGGCGATCTCGACGACTCGGCGCTGCACCGAGATCGGGGAGATGTAGAGCTCGTCGCCGATCTCCGCGTCCGTACGACCCTGCGCGACGAGTTGGGCGATGTCGATCTCCCACTCGTTGAGCGGCTCATCCTCGTCGACCTTCGCCTTGCCGCGGGCCACCGCGGCACGCGTCGACATCTGCTTGAGCAGCCGTACGGCGAGCCGCGGGCTGACCATGGTCGCGCCGGTGGCGGCAATCCGGACACCCTCGACCGCCGGCTTCGGGCGGGTTGGTTTGAGTAGGAACCCGCACGCGCCCTCCCGGAGCGCGTTGTAGACGTACCAGTCCAGCGCGAAGGTCGTCAGCATGATGACCCGCACCGGTCGGCGGACCTTGGGACCGGCGAGCTGGCGGGTGAACTCCAGCGCGTCCATGCCACGCATCCGGATGTCCGCGAGGGCCACGTCCGGCCACTGGTCCCGGGCCACCCGCAGGGCGGCCTCACCGTCCCGCACATCGTCCACCACCTCGATGTCCGGTTGAGCCTCCAAGGCGGCCCGCAGCTTGCGGCGGTGAGCCTCTTCGTCATCGGCGATCAGTACCCGGATGGCCATACCCGTCTCTCCCCGGTTCCTTGCCACAACCGGCGTTCGTCTGGAAGCAGCTTCCGTCCCGCGCGGCCGGAAGCGACTCCAGCCACGAATGGCGGTGACGATATCTGGTCCGCGCACCCCTGTGGGTTTCGTTTGGCAAAACGCGCCGGGACGTGTGCGATCAGTCGCATACCGTCACTGTCGGTACGCAGCGCGAAGACGCTGAGCCAATAGTCCACATTATCGCTACGGTCTGTAGCCCTATTGATTTTTGTCACTAGGAAAAGGCTGTTCCTAATCGGCTGGCAGACTGGATCCCATGTTGGAGACCTCAGCACGCCTGCTTCGGCTGCTGTCACTGCTGCAGAGCCCCCGGGAGTGGACCGGTACGGAGTTGGCCGGCCGGCTCGAGGTGAGCACTCGAACCGTACGCAACGACGTGGAACGCCTACGCACGCTTGGCTACCCCGTCCACGGCACCCGGGGTGCGGTCGGCGGCTACCGGCTCGGGTCCGGCGCCAACCTGCCGCCACTGTTGCTGGACGACGACGAAGCGGTCGCGGTCACCGTCGGGCTCCGGACGGCCGCCGCCGGCTCGGTGGTGGGCGTCGAGGAGACCTCGCTGCGAGCGCTGGCCAAACTCGAACGCGTCCTGCCCGCGAGGCTGCGCCAACGAGTCAGCGCATTGCAGACGTACGCCGTGCCAGTGCCGGCGGACCGAGCCGCGCCGCGGGTGGACGCGAGCACGTTGATGCTGGTCGCGGCCGCTTGCCGGGACAGCGACCGGCTCCGCTTCGACTATCGCGGCCACGACGGAACGGCCAGTGTGCGCACGGTCGAGCCGTACCGGCTGGTCAGCTGGGGTCGCCGCTGGTATCTGGTGGCCTGGGACACCGAGCGGCACGACTGGCGCACCTTCCGGGTCGACCGGCTGGAGCTCCAGCCACCGGCCGGGCCACGGTTCGCACCTCGAGAACTGCCCGGCGGCGACCCCGCCGCCTACGTCTCCCAGCGGGTGTCTGCCGCCGCCTGGCGGTTCCACGCCCGGATTACCGTACGAGCGCCGGCCGACCAGGTCGCCGACCGGATCAGCCCCGCGGTCGGCGCGGTGGAGGCGATCGACGACCAGACCTGCGTACTGAACACCGGCGCGGACAGCATCGAGACGCTTGCCGTCCATATCGGCATGCTCGGCTTCGATTTCACCGTGACCGAGCCACCGGAGCTGGTGGCTTACCTACGCGAGCTGTCCGCCCGATATCAGCGGGCTACTTCGTGAAACCAGTGGCCACGTAGTCCTGGGTCGCGAGGCCAGGCGCGCCCTCATTCGCGAGGGTATGGCGGAATGCCAGGATCTGCGGGGTCTGGTAAAGCTCGAGCGAGTTGCCCACCTCCCAGATCTTCGCGTCCGCCTGGTTGTAAAGCGCCGCGGCGGCGACCCGGTCGGGGGTCTCCTGCGCCTTGACCATCAGCTGGTCGATTTCCGGCGTACCCACCCGGCCGTAGTTCTGGAAGACGTTGTTTCCCACCGGCTGCCGGAAAATGTCGTACAGCTGGGACGGAAAGACCTCGTCGACCTGACGGAAGACGGTCAGATCGAAGTCACCGACGTTGACATATTTGTCGAAGTAGTCGTTCTGCGGCACCTGCCGCAGCGTCACGGTGACGCCGATCTGGCCGAGCATGTTCTGCACCAGTTGCGCGATGTCCTTATTGGACTGGCTGGCACCGGCATTCACCAGGTAGGTCAGCGAGAGCGGCTTGCCGGCCTTGGTGCGTGGTTTGCCGGCTCCGCTGCTGGTCCACCCGGCCGCGTCCAGCAGTTTTTTGGCCGCTGCCTGGTCGAACTTGCCGTAGATCCCGGAGTTGTCCTGGTATCCGGCCTGGTTCGGCATGAAGAAGTGGTTGCCCAGCGGAGCCAGCGAGAAAGGCAGGTCCTTCGACACTGACCGTACGATCGCGCTCCGGTCGATGCCCATGCCCAGCGCCTGCCGTACGTGCACGTCGGCCAGCGGGCCACGCGAGTTGAACGAAAGGTGCGTCTCGTCCCATCGCGCGCCGATCCGGATATCGGTGTTTTTCGCCGGTTTCAGGCGTTTGTAGTCCTCCGGTGCGCGGGCCGGTGTCTCGTCGATCTCGTTGTTCAGGTAGGCGTCGGTGTCCGCCGTCGAATCCAGGGCTCGATAAGTGATGCTGTCCAGTTTTGGCTTGGTGCCCCAGTAAGTCGGGTCCGGCACCATGGTGACAGTTTGCGTCGTCTTGTTCAGTGAACCGATTTTCCACGGTCCGGCGGTGACCGGCACCTTTTCGATCCAACCAGTGTTGAACTTCTCCGGCGTATCGATCCCAGCGGCCGGGAACAGCGGGTCGAACAACAGCTGCCAGTCACCGAACGGCTGCGCGAAGGTCACCGCGACCGCGTTCGGGGTGGCGCCCTGGGTGATGGTGCTGATTTTGTCGTAGCCCGCAGAGGACGAGACCTGATACGCCGGATTGCTACCGTTCAGGGCTTTCCACTGCGCGGCGAAGTCCTTCCAGGTGATCGGCTGGCCGTCGGACCACTTCGCCTTCGGGTTCAGCACATACGTGACGACCTGCTTCGGGCTGGTCGCGGTGACCGCTGCCGACACCAGCGTGTCCGGGTGGATCTTGGGAGCGCCGTCCGGGCCGCGGTCGAACAGTTGCGGCTCCATCATCGCCACGATCGAGACCGCGTCCCCCTGTGCGCCGTCGGTCTGGTAGCGGTTGTACTGACTGATCCACTGCGTGATGGACAGCTTGTAGGTGCCACCATTGCGCAACTCGCTGACCGGTTTCGGGTTCATGTCCCAGCTGTGCACCGGCGGCGCCTTGGCCTGCGGAACGTTGTTCGCGGACGTACAGGCGCCGAGCGCCAAGAGACCCACTGTCCCCACCGCCAGCGTTGCCAGATATCGTCGCGAACGTACCATTCGTGCTCTCCTCGTCTCGGGCCGGCGGACCTGCGGTGCGCTCGACCGCGAACAGATTAGCGGCATTTCCCGGGTTGGGCGTGCATTCTGCATTGATCGTGATATGAACTCCAATGACGTGCGTACGCCTGGACATTCCCGACCAGGGGACCTCGGTCGGCACGGCGTGCGGAGGTGTGGTGGCGGGTTACCTGCTGCGAAGGCTCGGCTACTACGTCGTTCTGCTCCTGGTAGCGACCTTTTTGTCGTACCTGTTGGCATCCACGGCGTTGTCCCCGCGGGCGTACTTCGAGGGCAAGACGCCTCCCCCGCCAGCGGCCTCAGTGGATCGGCAGCTCACCGCGTTGGGGCTCGACGACCACACTCCGGTGATCGTCCGATTCGGACAGTGGGCCAAGGGTGCGGTCACCGGTAACTTCGGCCGGACCATCGACAACACGTCGGTAAACGACGAGATTACCCGCCGGCTCGGGGTCAGCCTGCGACTGCTGGTGATCGGCACGCTGGTCGGGACGGCCGCCGGCATCGCGGCCGGCGCATACAGCGCGGTCCGGCAGTACCGGCTGTCCGACCGCACCATCACGATCGTGTCGTTCGTTCTGCTGTCCACCCCCACCTTCCTGTTGGCGGTGTTGTTGAAGATCGGCGCGATCGCCTTCAACCAGAGCATCGGCATCGATCTCATCCAGTTCACCGGCGAGAGTTCGGCGGGGCTGACTGGTGGTTTCTGGGTCCATTTCGGCGATGCCGCGGTACACCTGCTGCTGCCGACGCTGTCGATCGCGCTGGGCACGGTCGCGCTTTACAGTCGTTACCAACGCAGCACGATGCTTGACGTGCTGGGTGCCGACTACCTGCGTACGGCCCGAGCCAAGGGACTTTCCCAGCGGCGCGCGGTGATCCGGCACGGGCTGCGAATAGCACTCATCCCAATGTCGACATTCTTCGCGTACGGATTCCTGGGCATCTTCACCGGCGCGATCTTCACCGAGAAGATCTTCGGCTGGAACGGCATGGGGGCCTGGTTGATCGACTCGATCGACAAAAGCGACGTGAACTCGGTCGTTGCCGTCAGCGTTTTCACCGCGGTGACGGTGTTGTTGGCCGGTCTGGTCGCCGACATCCTGCACGCGGCGCTCGATCCGCGAGTACGGGCCGGCTGACGTGTCAACGCAACCAGAGGCACCACAGGAGACCGTCGACGCGGAAAGCGCCGGCGTCGCCGCGACCGTCGCAGAGCACCTCGTCGGCGTCCCACCCAGCCGGTTTTCGGTGGTGTTCCGGCGATTTCGCCGGAACCCGTCGGCGCTGGTCGGCCTCACGGTGATCGTCCTGCTGTTCCTGCTGGCCTTTGGTGGGCCGTTTCTCACGCACTGGTCGTACTCGGACATCGACTATTCCGCCTTGCGGGACGTGCCGTCCGCCGAGCACTGGTTCGGCACCAACCCGATCGGCCAGGACGTTTTCGCGCAAACCGTCCGCGGACTGCAGAAATCGCTGCTGATTGGTTTGTTGGTGGCGCTTTTCTCCACCGCGATGGCGGCCGCGGTCGGCACCGCGGCGGGGTATTTCGGCGGCTGGCCCGACCGGATCGCGATGTTCTTCGTCGACCTGCTGCTGGTTTTCCCCGCGGTGCTGGTCGTCGCGGTCGTGTCGCCGGCCCTGCGGTCGTACGGGTGGATTGCTTTCGTGGTCATTCTTGCCGTGCTGGCATGGATGATCACCGCACGAGTGATCCGGTCGATGACGTTGTCCTTGAAACAGCAGGAGTTCGTCCGTGCCGCCAGGTTCGCCGGCGTGCACCCGGTTCGGATCATCGTGCGGCACATCCTGCCGAACGTGGCATCCTTCCTGATTATCGACGCGACCATCACGGTCGGCACCGCGGTCATGTTCGAGACCGTGCTCTCCTACTTCGGTTTCGGTGTACAACCGCCGGACGTGTCGCTGGGAACGCTGATCGCGGCCGGCACCGGCTCGGCGATCACGTACCCGTGGATGTTCTTCTTCGCCGCCGGGATGCTGGTGTTTTTCGTGCTTTCGATCAACCTGATCGGCGACGGCTTGCGGGACGCGTTGGATCCCACCTCGGACCGCGGCCGCCGTCGGCGGAAACGATGACCGGGCCAGTCCTGCAAGTCCAGGACCTGTCCGTGACCTTCGACGGCGGGGTGATCCCAGTGCCGGCCGTACGAGGTGTGAGTTTCGAAGTCTCGGCTGGCGAAGTGCTGGGAATCGTCGGCGAGTCCGGGTCCGGCAAGTCCGTCACCTCGCTCGCTCTCATGGGGCTTTTGCCAGCGACCGCAACGGTTTCCGGCTCGATCCAGCTCGCTGGCCGGGAACTGGTCGGCGCCAGCGACCGGGCCATGACCAAGCTGCGCGGCGAAGCCATCGCGATGGTTTTCCAGGACCCGCTGTCGGCTTTCACGCCGGTCTACCGGATCGGTGACCAGCTCGCCGAAGCCGTGCTCGCGCACCGGAAGGTGAGCCGGCAGGCGGCGCACGCCCGCGCGGTCGAACTGCTGGACCTGGTCGGCATCCCCGATGCGGCCGTACGCGCCAATGCCTTCCCGCACGAGTTCTCCGGCGGCATGCGCCAGCGCGCGATGATCGCGATGGCGATCGCGAACGACCCCGACGTACTGATCGCCGACGAACCGACCACCGCCCTCGACGTCACCATCCAGGCCCAGATCCTGGCCGTGCTCAAGACCGCACAAGACCAGACGGGCGCCGCATTGGTCCTGGTCAGCCACGATCTCGGCGTCATCGCCGGTGCCGCGGACCGGGTCGCGGTGATGTACGCCGGCCGGATCGTGGAGACCGCCGCGGTCACTGACTTCTTCGCCCGTCCGGTGATGCCGTACAGCCTCGGGCTGATCGGCTCGGTGCCGCGCGTCGACCAGGACACTCACCGCCGCCAGCCGCTGGTGCCGATCCCCGGCACTCCGCCGGCGCCGTCTCGACTGCCGGCCGGCTGCTCTTTCGCTGACCGGTGCCCGCTGGTCGAGGACCATTGCCGAGAGCTGTCGCCGGACCTTCGGGAAATAGCCGCACACCACGAAGTTGCCTGCCACCGCGCGGAATACGTCATCGAGGGTGAGCTGACACCTGCTGCCGTCTACCAGGTGCCGGCCGTGGAAACCGGGCCCGTGGTGGCCGGTGGCGAGGTGCTCCGGGTCGACCAGCTGACCAAGACTTTCCCGCTGCTGAAGGGATCCGTGTTCAAGCGCCGGGTCGGCACGGTTTATCCGGTGGACGGCGTCGACCTACGGATCCGGGCCGGCGAGACGCTTGGCTTGGTCGGTGAGTCCGGCGCGGGCAAGAGCACCACCCTCTTCGAAATCCTGGCGATGACGGCCACCGAGTCCGGGACCATTTCCATTCTCGGGCATCGGACGGACAAACTCTCCGCCACTGATGAGCATGCTCTCCGCGCGGACGTGCAAATCGTCTTCCAGGACCCGATGGGCAGCCTCGATCCGCGGATGCCGGTCGCGGACATCATCGCCGAACCGCTGCGCGCACAACACGCCGACCGGGCCACGATCGGTACGCGCATTCCCGAACTCCTTCGGCTCGTCGGTCTCGCCGCATCGGACGCGACGCGATTTCCGCACGAGTTTTCCGGCGGTCAAAGGCAACGCATCAGCATCGCCCGGGCGCTGTCCGTACGGCCGCGACTGCTCGTCCTGGACGAACCCGTGTCCGCGCTGGACGTTTCCATCCAGGCCGGCATCCTGAACCTGCTGCAGCGCCTCAAAACCGAGCTGGGTCTGTCTTATCTTTTCGTCTCGCACGACCTTTCGGTGATCCGCTATCTGGCCGACCGGGTCGCGGTGATGTATCTCGGCCGGACCATCGAGGCCGGCGCGGTCGACGAGGTTTTCGACCACCCCGCGCACCCGTACACCCGCGCGCTGTTGTCGGCCGTGCCAGTGCCGGACCCGGCGGTCGAGCGGCTGCGAAAACGCGTCCTGCTGCCAGGCGATCCCCCCAGCCCGACCGCCCGGCAGGTCGGCTGCCGCTTTCGTGGGCGGTGCCCGTTGCATCTGACGCTGAGCCCGGCCGACGCCGAGAGCTGCCGGACGGCCGACCCGCCGATGGTCACGCTGGCTGACGACCACGAGGCCGCCTGTCATTTCGTGAGCTGACTTCCCCTACTGGAGAGTGGTCGATGAGTCGCGTACCCGATCCTGAGATGCAGAAAATCGGCGACGGTGTGTACGCCTACGTCCAACCCGACGGCGGTTGGATGTTGAACAACACCGGCGTGGTGGTCGCCGAGGACGGTGGGCACGTCCTGGTCGACACCACGTCCACGGAGGCCCGCAACCGGGCCCTGCTCGCGGCCGTGGACCGGCTGCACAGCGGCCCGCCGCAGGCTCTCGTGAACACCCATCACCACGGCGACCACACCTTCGGCAACTGGCTGATGCCGGCCGAGACCCCGATCATGGGCCACCTGCTCTGCCGGGAAGACCTGGTGCACTCCGGCCTGATCGCGGCCCAGGTGCTGACCGGCCCGGACTACGGGCACATCGAGCTTCGCCCACCCACGGTGACCTTCGCCGACACGCTGACCCTGCACCTCGCGGACCGCCAGCTTGACCTGCGTCATGTCGGCCCGGCCCACACCCGAGGCGATGTGGTCGTCTGGCTGCCCGACTCGCGCGTACTGTTCGCCGGCGATGTCGTCTTCAACGGTGGCCAGCCGTTGCTCCTGGAAGGCAGCCTCGCCGGTTATTCCCCCGCGCTGGCCGCGATCCGCGCGCTGGAACCCGAGGTTCTGGTGCCCGGCCACGGCCCGGTCTGCCGCGGCGACGACATTCCCCGGGTCCTGGACGACCTCACCGCGTACGCCAGCTTTGTCGATGCCCTCGCCCGCGACGGGCATGCCGCCGGCCGGCCGCCACTGGAGGTCGCCAAGGCCACGGACCTGGCCATCTTCGCGGACTGGCAGGAGGGCGAGCGGCTCGTCGCCAACATCCACCGGGCATACAGCGAGCTGGCTGGCGAGCCGCTGGGCAGCCGACTCGACCTGGTCACCGTTTGGCCGGACATGATGGCGCTGCGCGGCGGACCCATCCGATCCCGAGCCTGACCGGCCGTCCCCGCTACCGCGGCTGCGGACTGTCGGACATACCCGGCAGACTGATGCCATGACCAACGCGCCAACGCAGTCTCCCCCGACCGGGACCGACCACGCTGTCCCGCATCCCGCGGCGCACGGTGCCGGCATGTTCGGGCTGGCGATCGGCGCCTTGGGGGTGGTGTTCGGCGACATCGGCACCAGCCCGCTTTACGCGTTGAAAACGGTGTTCTCGCTGGATGGCGGGGTCGTCAAACCGACCCCCGGCGATGTGTACGGCGTCATCTCGCTGGTTTTCTGGTCGATCACGGTGGTCGTCTCGGTCAAGTATGTGCTGTTCATCCTGCGCGCGGACAACGACGGCGAGGGTGGGGTGATGGCGCTGGCCGCGCTGATCCGCGGCCGGTTGCGCGGGGCGACCCGGCTGGTCGCGGTCGCGATGCTGCTCGGCGTGGTGGGCGCCGCGCTGTTCTACGGCGACAGCCTGATCACGCCGGCCATCTCCGTGCTGTCGGCGGTGGAGGGCCTGCAGGTCGCCGCTCCCGGACTGACCCCGCTGATCCTGCCGATCGGGCTGGTGATCGTCGCCCTGCTGTTCGCCGCGCAGCGCTGGGGCACGCATCGGGTCGGGCGGCTGTTCGGGCCGGTCATGGTGCTCTGGTTCGTGGTGCTCGCGGTGCTCGGCGTGCCGCAGATCGTCGCGCACCCGGACATCCTGCGTGGCCTGTCCCCCACGTACATCGTCACCTTCATCTTCGACCATCCGTATATCGCCTTTATCGCGATGGGCGCTGTGGTGCTGGCGATCACCGGCGCCGAGGCGCTCTACGCGGACATGGGCCATTTCGGCCGGCCGCCGATCCGACGGGCCTGGTTCGCGGTCGTTTTCCCAGCGCTCACGGTGAACTATCTCGGCCAGGGCGCGCTCATCCTGCACCAGCCGTCGGCGGTCTCGGACCCGTTCTACCTGCTGGTGCCGACCTGGGCGCAGATTCCGATGGTGGCGCTGGCGACCATCGCCACCGTGATCGCCTCACAAGCTGTCATCTCCGGTGCGTTCTCGGTGTCCCGGCAGGCCGTGCGGCTCGGCTTCCTGCCTCAGTTGACCGTCAAGCACACCTCGCACAGCGAAAGCGGCCAGATTTACGTGCCAGCGGTGAACTGGCTGCTCTTCGGCGGAGTTCTGGTGCTGATGCTGGCCTTCCGGTCATCGGACAAGCTGGCCACCGCGTACGGCGTGGCCGTCACCGGCACGCTGCTCATCACGACCACGCTTTTCCTGGTCGTCGCGGGCGCGATCTGGAAGTGGGCCCGCTGGAAGGTCATCGTGGCCGGCGTCGTCTTCGGCGGCGTCGAAATCACGTACTTCGCCGCCAACCTCACCAAAATCGCGCACGGCGGTTGGCTGCCGGTGCTGGTCGCGATCCTGATCGTCACGGTGATGACCACCTGGCAGCGCGGTCGCCGGATCGTCACCACCCGACGTACCGACCTGGAAGGCTCGCTGCCAGATTTTGTCGACGCCATCCGGGAGAAGTCGCTGCTCCGAGTGCCCGGTACGGCGGTCTTCCCGCATCCCACCAGCCTCACCACACCGCTGGCGCTGCGCGCGAACGTCGAGTTCAACCACGTGCTCCACCAGCACGTGGTGATCGTGTCCGTCGAGACCGAGAACGTGCCGCACGTGCCGGCCGATCAGCGCCTGCGGGTCGACAACCTCGGCTACGTCGACGACGGCATCGTCCATCTCACCGCCCGCTTCGGCTTCCAGGACGACCAGGACATTCCGGCGACGCTACGCAGCGCGAAGGCCCTCAGCGAGACCCAGTCCGAACTCGACATCGACCCGGAGACCGCGTCCTATTTCCTGTCCCGGATCACCATCGAGCTCAGTCATCAACCCGGCATGCACAGCTGGCGCAAACGGCTCTTTATCGGACTGGCCAACAACGCGGCCAGCCCGGCCATCTATTTCCGCCTACCCCACGAACGTACGGTCGTCATGGGCTCCCACGTCGACCTTTAGCTGGGCCGCCCCAGCAACAGCAGGCGGGCCAGCAGGTCGGACCGCCGGGAGGCCTTTCGAACCCGCAGGCCATGCCGGCTCGCGGCGGCCAGCAGCGCTGCCTCAAAGCGTCGGACATGCCCGCTCATGTCGGAGAGCAGGGCCTGAGCAATGACCGTACGCACCGCCAGATAGCCGGCCCCGACGCTCACGTCGATCTTGCCGGCGACCAGGTCGGCGAGGCCCGGCAACACGTCCGTACGGCCGAGCAGCGAGAGCGTGTGCAGGTCAGCCACCACGTCCGCGTCGCTGGCCTCCCACACCTGCCGGACCGCCTCGACGCGGCCACGGTGATGGGTCTGCTGCGCGTACACGTCCGGCAGCTCGGCGGCCAGCCGGCGGGCCACCAGCCAGCTGCCGTCGGTGCTGCCGGCATCCGCGATGACCAACCGGAAGGGCGCCCTGCCGGCGGCCAGCGCCGCGTAAAGGACGTTCACGTCGGCGGCGAACTCAGGGCCGCGGTTCCGCACCGGGAGGACGATTTCGATGACGGGCGCGGCGGCTTCGTCGTCCGTCGGCTCCGCCGTGCTGCTCATGGTTACGACGATCCGAGGGACCGCTGAGCCACCACTCAAGGAGGGGTGAGAATTCGCTAAGAGATGTCGCCGGGGACCCCTCTTGTAGGCGATAACGGGCGGTAGTGCCTACTGTCGTCTCATGCAACCGAACGCCGAGCCGAGCGGACCGCGGCACGTGCTGGTCGTCGACGACGAACCAGCCGTCCGAGAGTCGCTGGCGCGCAGCCTGACTTTCGAGGGCTACCAGGTCAGCCTGGCCGCCGATGGTATTGAGGCGATGGAGCGGATCGCCGCCGAGCGCCCGGACGTGGTCGTCCTGGACGTACTGATGCCTCGCCGCGACGGCTTGACCACCTGCCGCCGGCTGCGCGCCGAGGGTGACATGCTGCCGGTTCTCATGCTGACCGCACGGGACACTGTCGGGGACCGGGTCACCGGGCTGGATGTGGGCGCCGACGACTACCTGGTCAAGCCATTCGACCTGGAGGAGTTGCTGGCCCGGCTGCGCGCCCTGCTGCGCCGCAGCGCCCTCTCCTCGACCCAGCCGCCAACCGACTCGCCCGACGGCGACCCGGCCGCCACCCTGCACTTCGACGACCTGACGATGAACACCACCACCCGCGAGGTCCGCCGCGGCGACGACCGGGTGGAGCTGACTCGTACGGAGTACGCGCTGCTGGAGCTCTTCCTGGCGCACCCGCGCCAGGTGCTGACCAGGGCACAGATCCTGAAGGCGGTCTGGGGGTTCGACTTCGAGCCGGCGTCCAACTCACTCGATGTCTACATGATGTATTTGCGCAGGAAGACCGAACCGGCTGGCTCTACCCGGCTGCTGCACACCGTGCGCGGAGTCGGGTACGTCCTCCGGCAGGCCGGCTAGACCGGCGCCGCCATGCGCCACCTCACCCTGCGCGGCCGGCTCGCGCTGATGTCCGCGGTCGCCGTCGCGATCGCGATCGTGCTGGCCGCGACCTCGGCCTGGCTGATCACCCGATCGCAGCTGACTCAACAGCTCAACGCCAACCTGCAGGCGGCCGCGATCGGAGCCATCCAGAAGAACGACCCGACGACGGTGTGTCGGCTCGACGCCAGCCTGCTGCCCGACCGATATTCGGTCCACTTCCAGGTGATCAGCGAGGACGGCGCGCAGCTGTGCGGGCAGACCGGCGACTCGCCGCGCCTCCAGGAGTCCGATGCCGCTGTCGCTTCGGCCGACTCGCTCACGAGCACCACACACGATGCCGTCACCTACTACGGCACCAAGGTCCAGGTCTACGCGCTCACGTACTACCCCAAGTTTCCGCATCTCGCGGTCGTCGTGTCCGAACCGCTGGCGGTCGTCGACGATCCGATGCGGTCCTTGGGGCTCCTCTACCTCGGCATCGCGGCTTTGGGCGTACTGCTGGCGGCCAGCGCTGGGCTGGTGATCGCGAGGACCGGCCTCGCCCCGGTCGACCGGCTCACCCAGGCCGCCGAGCACATCTCGCGTACCGAGGACCTATCCATCACGCTGCCGATCCAGGGCAATGACGAGATCGCCCGGCTCGGTCAGGCTTTCAACACGATGACGCACGCGCTCGCCGAGTCACGAGAACGACAACGCCGGCTCATCGAGGATGCCGGGCACGAGCTGCGTACGCCATTGACGAGCATGCGTACGAACGTGGACCTACTGCGCCGCAGCGCGGCCACCGGCCGGCCACTGCCCGACGGGGAGGCGCCGCGCATGCTGACCAGCATCGACGCCCAGTTGCGGGAGCTGTCGGACCTGGTCATCGACCTGCTGGCGCTGGCCAGGGGCGTTCAACCGGCGGCCGACGGGGTGGCCCGCCAGGTCGCCCTGCACAGGATCGTCGAGCGCGCACTCAACCGGGCCCGGCTGCGCGGCCCGGACCATCGGATCGAGGCCGAGCTGCAGCCGTGGTTCGTCCGAGGTGACCCGACCGGTCTGGAACGGGCGGTGCTGAACATCCTCGACAACGCGATCAAGTTCAGTCCGCCGAACGGTTCCGTCGAGGTCACGCTGAGCGAGGGACGTCTGGTCGTACGCGACCACGGCCCGGGCATCTCGAAAGCTGACGCCGCCGAGGTCTTCGAGCGGTTCTGGCGCTCCCCCACCGCCCGCGCGCTGCCCGGCTCGGGCCTCGGCCTCGCGATCGTCGCCCAGGTCATGCGCGATGTCGGCGGCCGGGTCACGCTGGCCAGCGCGCCGACTGGCGGCGCAGTCGCGACCTGTGTCTTCCCGGGCAGCCCCACCGAGCCGGCACCTGAGCAAACCCCCACGCCGATAGCAGCCGGCCCCCAGTAGCGCCGCATCAGGCGGGTGGGACGAGGGCCATGATGCGGGCGCGGAAGACTCCGCATTCCCACACGTCGGGGGCCTTGCAGTCCAGGGCATGATCGATCATCGACTTGGCGCTCTGCAGGCGATCGATCCGCTGTTGGAGGTCGTCCCGATGGCGGCGAAGGACCTTGCGGCGGGCGGCACCGTCGGGGGCTTGTACGGTCTCCCGGATGTCCTCCAGGCTGAGCCCTGCTTCTTTGCCACGCAAGATCATCGCGACCTGTACGACGTCCGGGAAGTCGTAGCGGCGACGGCCGTTGGGCAGCCGCCGGGGCGTGATGAGCCCTTCGGACTCCCAGTGCCGGAGCACGTGCGTCGCGAGGCCGAAGCGGCCCGCGAGTTCGCCGATGGTGAGATCGTCGCTTGACTTCATGTCAACATGAAATTGCACGCTGGGCCTCATGGTCAACGACATGCTTACTGCCCTCGACAAAACCGAGCTGACACCGTCAGCCATCAAGCTGCGCCATCGCTCGTACGAGCTGCTGCGTCTCACCAGCGCGAGCAAGGTCGCTGACGTCGGCTGCGGCTCGGGCCGGGCTACCTCGGAGCTGGCGGGGCAGGCCCGAAAAGTCACCGGCGTCGACCCGGATCCGCAGCTGCTGGAGGTCGCCCACGACCGTTATCCGGAGGTCACCTTCGTACGAGCAACCGCCGAATCACTGCCCTTCGATGACGCCGAACTGGACGCCTACCGAGCCGACAAAGTCCTCCACGTGCTCAAGAATCCGGCGGACGCGATCACCGAGGCGAGCCGCGTAATAAAGCCGACAGGCCGGATCGTCCTGATCGGCCAGGACTGGGACACGATCGCGGTGGCGGCGAACGACCGGGCGCTGACCCGCGACCTCATCCGCGGCTTCGCCGATACGATCCCGAGTCCGTCAGCCGCCGCCAACTTCCGCGCGTTGCTGGCCGATGCCGGATTTGCGGACATCGAGCTGGAAGTCTCGCCCATGCTCTTCACCGATGGCGAGGTCATCGGCCCGCTGCTTCGACGGGCAGCCCAGAACAACGACGACTGGCTGGCCGAACAGCACGAAAGAGCCCGAACCGGTCGTATGACCGTGTGCGCCACGATCTACCTCGCGGCGGCCACCAGACGCTAAATGGCCTCTTGGTAGGCGCCCTCGGTGGCCATCCGGTTGGCGGCGAGCAGCGCCTCAAGCACGGTCGTCATCGCAGGCAGGCAGTGGTGCCGCAGCTCCCAGTGCCACACCCAGTGCCCAGCGCCCGGCGACGGCGGCGCCTTCACCACGCCACCGGAGCCGCGGTGCAGGATGTCCAGCTCGGGATCCCAGATCGGCTCCCGGCCGCTCTCCAGCGGAGCAGTGAAGAACAGCCAGCGGTCCGGCGTACGCACCGCCGCCGGATACGGCCGCGGACCGCACTCCAGGATTCGCATCGCGTGTGCGCCGAGCACGGTGGACACGTCGAGTACGTCGAAGCCGCGGCCAGTCGGCAGGCACACGGCCTCCTTGCATGCCGTACGCGGCCACCAGGCGATGATCTGGTCAGGGTCGACACTCGCCTGGGAGAGGTCGACCACCGACTCGGGCAGAACGGCCCAGCCGCTGCGGGCATATCGCAGCGCGGCGGAGCGAAGTCGAGAACGGAACAACATCGCGCGTGCCTTCCGTACTGAAGAGTGCGACCACCATGACAGACCCGATTCTGACCGATCTCATCGGGAGGGGTCCGACACGCCGCGAGTACGTCCTGGTGAGCGTGCTGTGACGCACCGAAAGGGCCCACGTGCTCGCGGGCGGAATTGAGTTTCCGCTCATCAGCCTTTCTTCGTACGATCGCGCCCATGCGTAAAGACGGTTGGACCTGGGACGAGACACTCTACGAAGGCAGCGCGACCTATTACGCCCAGGGCAGGATGCCCTATCCGCCCGCGATCGCCGACACCTTGCGCACGCAACTTCAGCTGGACAGCACCGGCCGACTGCTCGATGTGGGCTGCGGACCTGGGTCCCTGACTATGCTGCTGGCGCCGCTTTTCGCCGAAACCATCGGCATTGACGCCGACGAGGGCATGATCGCCGAGGCGAAGCGACGGGATGAGCGCGGCAGGGTGAGCTGGCATCGGCTTCGTGCCGAGGAAATCCCGGCTGACTGGGAGCCTTTCCAGCTGATCACCTTCGCGCAGTCGCTGCACTGGCTGGATCAGCCGAGCGTACTTCCGGTCGTACACTCACTCATCGCCCCGGGCGGTGTTTGTGTGCACGTACAAGCGACCACTCATCAAGGTACGGCCGACGCCGGCCCAACTGCGTATCCGACACCGCCACACGACGCGATCGCCGCGCTGATCGTCGATTTTTTGGGGCCCGTACGCAGAGCTGGCCGCGGCACCCTGCCAGCTGGTACGCCCGGCACCGAGGTCGACGAGCTGCGCGCGGCCGGATTCACCGGGCCAACCCGGATCCAGGTCGATTATGACGACGTTCTGACGCGTACCGAGGACGAGGTCGTCGCCAGCGTGCTGTCACTGTCGTACTCGACTCCGCATCTTTTTGGTCAGCGGCTGCCGGAATTCGACCGCGAGCTGCGCGAACTGCTTCGCGGTACGTCCTCCTCTGGGCTTTTCAGCGAACGGCTCCGCCCCATGGCGTTGGACTTCTGGCGTCCCTGAATCATCATCAGCGTGATCACGACCAGGACCAGCGCGAGCTGGATGACTGCCGCATAACGCATGCCGCCAGCCAGGCTCGACTGGGCGGCCGCGGCGAAGAAAACCGTACCCACCACGGCTACCCCGGCGGAGCTGGCGAACTGCTGGGTGGTGGTGAGAATGCCCGCGCCGGCACCGGCGTTCCGCGGCTCGACCTCGACGAGCGTCGCGCCGATGAGGCGCGGCGCGGTCAATCCGTTGCCAACGCCGGCAATCGCCAGCATGACGACGAACCAGCCCAGCCGTACGTGCGTGGATCCCAGCAGGAAGAACAAAAAGACCAGGCTTGCCGCCACCAGCGTGCCGCCGGCGACGACCGTTTGCCGACCGTACCGAGGCGGGATGCGGGAGCCCAGCACGGATGCCACCGAATACGTGATGCCCATCGGAGCGAAAGCCAGGCCAGCTTGGAAGGCCGTCAGGCCAATACCGCTTTGCAGCACCAGGGTCAGGGTGAACATGAAGCTGCCGAAATAGAGCATGAACGCGCCACTGCTGCCCACCCCGGCGACGAAGGATCGCAGCCGGAAAAGGCCCAGCTCCAGTACGGGCTGACCACCACTTGCGGCCAACTTTCGCTGCCACCACAGGGTTCCAGCGGCCGCGGGGACGGCCAGCGCGAAGCAGATCCACACCCACGCCGGCCAGCCCTGATCGCGGCCGAGCGCGAGCGGGATCAACGCGAGACCCAGCGCGGCCGCGATTCCGGTCGCGCCGAGCAGATCCAGCCGCACCCGCCGGGCGGCCTCCCGACGCGGCAGCACCCGCCATGCGAAGGCCAGCGCGATGATCCCGACCGGCACGTTGACCAGGAAGATCGTCCGCCAGCCGAGGCCCAGAACGTTGGCGTCCAGCAGAAAGCCACCCAGCACTTGGCCGGCGATCGATCCCAACCCGCCCGCCGTGCCGTACCAGCCGATCGCCCAACCACGCAGCCGCACCGGGAAGTCGGCGGTGATGAGTGCGAGCACCTGCGGGACCATCAGCGCGCCGGTCAGGCCCTGCGCAAGCCGCCCGAGCACCAGCTGGGTGGGATCCTGCGCCAGCCCGCACAGCAGCGATGCGACCGTGAAAGCCACCATCCCGGCCAGAAACAGCCGGCGGTGACCGAAAAGATCGCCGAGGCGGCCGCCGGTGATCATGCCTGCCGCGTACGTGAACGCGTACCCGCCGACGATCAGCTCCAGTGCCGCCGGACCGGCATGCAGCTCACGTTCGAACGACGGCGCGGCCACATTCACCACGAAGAAATCGAACTGTGCCATGAACCACGCGGACAACAGAACGACCAGCACGAGGCGGTATTTTCGGGAGTCGGACGGCTGGGACACGTTCCGATGGTAGGGAGTCGTGCCGGTCGTACGACCATTTGCGACGATGGTCACAGGTGTTGATTCAACAGGAGGCTCGCGCATGAAGTACGTGAAACTCGGCTCGACCGGACTCGACGTTTCGGCCATCTGCCTGGGCACCATGAGTTTCGGTGGCGGCGGCAACCACACCTGGGGTTACGACGAGGAGGCCAGCCGCCCCTTTCTCAAGCAGGCGGTCGAGGCCGGCATCAATTTCTTCGACACCGCCAACATCTATTCGGTCGGCAAGAGCGAGGAGATTGTGGGGCGGGCGCTCAAAGACTTCGCCAAGCGCGACGAAATCGTGCTGGCCACCAAGCTGCACGGCCGGATGCGACCAGGACCCAACGGCGGCGGGCTTTCCCGTAAAGCGATCATGACCGAGATCGACCGCAGCCTCGTCCGACTCGAGACCGACTACGTCGACCTCTACCAGATTCACCGCTGGGACTACGAAACTCCCATCGAAGAGACCCTCGAGGCGCTGCACGACGTGGTGAAGGCCGGCAAGGCGCGGTATATCGGGGCGTCCTCAATGTACGCGTGGCAGTTCTCGAAAGCTCTTTATCTGGCGGAAAAACACGGCTGGACGCGGTTCGTCACCATGCAGAACCACTACAACCTGATCTACCGCGAGGAGGAGCGGGAAATGTTGCCGCTGTGCGCCGACCAGGGCATCGGGGTCATCCCGTGGAGCCCGCTCGCCCGCGGCCGGCTCACCCGCGACTGGGACACCGCCACCGCACGCAGCGACACCGACGAGTTCGGCAAGCTGCTCTACGTGGATTCCGACCGTACGGTGGTGGAACGGGTCGGCGAGGTGGCCGCCGAGCGTGGAGTGCCCCGGGCGCAGGTCGCGCTGGCGTGGTTCGGCGGCAAACCCGGGGTGGCGGCGCCCATCATCGGGGCCACCAAACCGGAGCACATTGACGACGCGATCGCTTCGCTCGACCTCGAGCTGACTCCCGCCGAGGTCGCCCGCCTGGAGGAGCCGTACGCGCCGCACGTCACGGTTGGCTTCCGGTAACCCGTCCCGCTCAGCCGCGGTGTACGTCGGAGGCCACCGCGGTCTCGGCCACCGCACGCTCGCCCGCGCTCACCCGAGTGCGCCGGGACCACACCTCCCACAGCCCGATGGCCAGCGCCACCACCGTCACGGCGACGGCGCCGTACATCGCTAACGAGACGCCTCGCTCGTACGCGTTCGAGGAGCCGACGCCGGCCCGGAAGATCGACGCGAGGACGGCCGTGCCGATAGCCGTCCCGATCCGCTGGCCGGTCTGCAAGGCACCACCAGCGACGCCGGCCATCCGGGTGGGCACACATTCCAGCGTCAACGTGGTGTTCGGCGAAATGACGGCACCGCCGCCAATGCCGGCCAGCAGCAACGGCAACGCGACCGCGAAGCCGGCGGTTGATCGGGACGACAGCGGCACCAGGACCGCGACCAGGGTGAGGCCGACGATGACCAGGCTGAGGCCGGTCACCGTCACCCACCTCCCCCAGCGCGACACCAGCCGGCCGGCGACCACCGAGGTGACCGCCGATCCCAACGCGAACGACGTCACCGCGAGGCCGGACTGCAACGGCGTGTATCCGAGGCCGTCCTGGAA
Organism: Fodinicola feengrottensis; assembly: GCF_039530045.1. NCBI lineage: Bacteria > Bacillati > Actinomycetota > Actinomycetes > Mycobacteriales > Fodinicola > Fodinicola feengrottensis. Next base: position 246,557 of record NZ_BAAANY010000020.1, read on the forward strand.
AAACAGCGCCAGTACGAGCCAGATGCCGGCGAAGCCGGAGAAATACACCGCACCGAGCGCGGCCCCGGACGAATATCCGGGTGTCTCGGTGAAAAGCCGAATGTCCAGCAGTGAGGCGCGTTGGCGACGAACCGTACGCACCTCCCAGCGAAGGAACCCGAACCCGACCAGAACGCCGACCGGGAACAGCCACCAGAACTTCGTCAGCCCGCCGTTTTCCGATTGTACGAGCGGGAAAAGCAGACACACCACGGCGAGCCCGAGCAGGATCGCGCCGACGAAGTCGATGTCCGCGCGGGTGCCGGGTTTTCGTTGCCAGCGTGGCAACAGACGGGCGGCCAGGATCAGCGCGAGCACGCCGATCGGTACGTTGACGTAGAAAACCCACCGCCACCCGTGCTCCGGCCCGAAGGCCGCGAGGATCAGCCCGCCGACCACCGGGCCGACCGCGGTGGAAAGCCCAACGGTGGCGCCGAACATGCCGAAAGCCCGGCCTCTTTCGGCGCCACGGAACAGGTCCTGGATCAGTCCGGAGTTCTGTGGGGTCAGCAGGCCGGCGGCCAGGCCCTGCAGTAGCCGGGCGGCCACCAGCCAGAAGGCGCTGGTCGCCGCGCCGGCCAGCGCACTGGTGAGGATGAAGGCGGTCAGCGCGATCAGGAACATCCGCCGCCGCCCCAGCGCGTCTCCCAGCCGCCCGCCAGCCACCAGCGCGAGGCCGAAGGCCAGCGCATAACCCGAAATCACCCACTGCACATCGCTCAGGGAGGCGTTCAGGGCGTGCTGGATCGACGGGAAGGCGACATTCACGATGCTGACGTCGAGCAGACCCATGAAGCCGGCGACCAGCGTGACCGCGAGCGCCTTCCACCGTCTGGGGTCGGCCCCGGGAGGCGGATCTTCAGTCACCGCCCCATCGTTGTCCTTCCGACGCCATTTGGCGAAATCAGTCGTGATCTGGCAACCCGCGTAGATCGTGGTCGACCGCCTCGACGACCTCACTGACCAGCCTTCGTACGTGCCCGCCGCGGGCCTTGTAGAGCGCCCGCCGCCCGTCCCGGCGGGTGCGTACCAGCCCGGCCAGCAGCAGTTTCGCCAGGTGCTGCGACACCGCCGGCCGGGCCGCGCCGGTCGCCTCCGCGAGGGTTGTCACGTCCAGCTCCTGGTCACGCAGCAGCCAGGCGATCCGCAGCCGGGTGGGGTCGGCGAGCATCCGCAGCGCGGTAGCGGCGGCGTCCACCTGCTCTTCCGTCGGCAGTTGCAGGTCAGCGGCAGCTGCCACATTGTCGCGTGCGTACATGAGCACATATCATCGTCGCGTACGAGTGGTCCTGTCCAGCCAGAGAGGAGTCCGGGATGCACACACACGGACATGGACATAGCCACGGGCACGGCAAGCGTGGCTGGCGGGGGTTGCTGACCCCTCATTCGCACGACTCCGCGGACAAGGTGGACCGCGCGATGGAGTCCAGCCGGGACGGCATGCGAGCGCTGTGGATCTCTCTTGTCGGGCTCGGGCTGACCGCGCTCTTCCAGGCCGTCGTGGTGGTTTTCTCCGGTTCGGTGGCGTTGTTGGGCGACACGCTGCACAACGTCGCTGACGCGCTGACCGCAATCCCGCTGGCACTCGCTTTCCTGGTCGGCCGGCGGGCCGCGAACCGCCGCTACACGTACGGGTACGGGCGGGCCGAGGATCTCGCCGGGATCGCGATCGTGCTGGTCATCGCCGCTTCCTCAGCACTGGCCGGGTACGAGGCGGTGGACCGGCTGCTCCATCCACGGCCGGTGCACAACCTGTTCGCCGTCGCGATCGCCGCCGTGGTCGGCTTTGCCGGCAACGAGCTGGTCGCCCGCTATCGGATCACCGTCGGGCGCCGGATCGGGTCCGCGGCACTGGTCGCCGACGGGCTGCACGCTCGTACGGACGGGTTCACGTCGCTGGCCGTGCTGTTCGGCGCCGGCGGAGTGGCGCTCGGCTGGTCGTGGGCCGACCCGGTGGTGGGGCTCGTCATCACCGGCGCGATCGTGCTGGTGTTGCGCGATGCGGCTCGGGAGATCTACCGCCGGTTGATGGACGCGGTTGACCCAGCGCTGGTCAGCCAGGCCGAGCAGACGCTGCTTGAGACACCTGGGATAGTCGCGGTAGGGGCTTTGCGGTTGCGCTGGATCGGCCACCGGCTGCACGCCGAAACCGATGTCGTGCTGGCCGCCGACCTGACGTTGGTGGCCGCGCACGCGATCGCCGTCGACGCGGAGCACCGGCTGCTGCACGCGGCCCCCCGGCTGGCCGGCGCGACCGTACACACCGATCCGGCCACCGCCGACCACTCGGCGCTCGCGCACCACCACTGAACGCACCACCGCTGAACGCAGCATCACTGAACCAAAAGCCGCCGGCTGTCGTACCTTCTGAACAGGACGATCCCTGCTCTGGAAGGAAACGCCGCCATGAGGAACACCGTGCTCGTGATCGTCGGCATCCTGCTGACCTTCTTCGGAGCTGTCTTCGCCCTTCAGGGGGTGGGCATCCTGCCCGGCAGCGCCATGACCGGCGTGATGCTGTGGGCGATCCTCGGCCCGATCATCGCCATCGTCGGCCTGGTGTGCATCGGCCTCGCCGTCGCGGGCTTTCGCCGCCGCTCCTGAAACGCAGGGAGGCCCGGGGGGTTTGCCCGCCCCCGGGCCTGGAAATGCCGTCCAATTCCTTGCACCGACACATTTAAGAACGGGAATCACTCTGAGTGCATCGCGCTTTTCGATTAAGCTACGGGCGCATGTTTTGGGGCACCCGACCGGGTTTGAACCAGTATCTCGACGCGGTCGTTCCCTTTCCGTTGATCCGGTGCTCGACGGCGAATGCTGAAGCTGGAGCGAGAGTCTGACCTTGGTTGCGGCCCGGCGGTTGCCTCTGCCTTGTTGGGCTATCCCGCCAGGAGTGGCGGGAGAGGGAATCGAACCCCCACTGTCACCGTCTTGCCTGTCACACTGACCTTCAGTTTCAGTTTGCGCTCCTGCGCACCGAAATCATAGCAGATGGAAAATTCAGGCGAAGAGATAGCCGAAGATCCGGTCGCCGGTCTTCACGTCGGCGATCTCCGCGTTATTGGCTTCCTCGCGGGCAAATTTGACCGCTTGCTGGAGTTTTTCCACCCGATCCAGCAACTCGTTCACCCGCTTGGCCGGCAACGCGCCGGAGAACTTGACCGTACGCCAGGTGCCGACCGTGATGTCCTCGTAGTAGACCTCCACCTGCGCCGGGTGCTTCTCGGTCGCCTCGGCCTTCACGTGGTTACGCGGGATCTTCTTCGTCCGCAACGTCTGCGCCGGCTCGGTCGCCCAGCAGTCCGCGGACGCGTCGTACTCCCACGTGTCCGCGGCGTCCAGGGTCGGCAGCTTACGCACGAAGGTGTGCAGGTCGGTGAGCTGTTTTTCGAGGAACAGCAGGTAAGTGACCGGCACGCCGGAGACCAGGGTGGTGCCGTCGACCACCAGGTCGGCCTTGGCCGAGCAGTTCGCCCAGTCCTTGGTGGCCGTCACGTCGAAGAGCTTGGTGAGGATCGCCGCGGTCTGCCGGATCACCTCGTCCGACTTCACCTGGACCTTGGTCGCCTCCGGCGGCAACTGCTCGCCTTCCTCGTCCTTGGCCCGATAGGTCCGGGAGATGCCGGACAGCAACGCGGATTTCTGCAATGCCTGGTGGGCGTCGGTCAGCTCCGAGAACGACCGGGATTTCACGCCCTTCTCCACTGCGACGATCTGGTTGAGCCGCGTTGCCGCCATCTGCTGTCTTCTCTCCTATGAAATCTCGTCAGCTTTCCGCTTCCGGGCACTGTAGTCGGTGGCCGCCATCGGGCGCCTTCGATTTCTCCTGCCGTTGGGGCACAATTATTCGCTGTCAGAGCATCCCGGCGAGTTTGTAGAGAACAAGGGATCCGGCGACCGCGACATTCAGGCTGATCCCGCTGCCGATCATCGGGATCTCCACGGCCACGTCCACCAGGTCCAGGACGTCCTCCGGGATCCCGTACGTCTCGTGGCCGAGCAACGCGATGCTGCGGCCGCCGGCGGCCGGCAGATCGCCTAACCGGATCGCCTCGTCCGCCAACTCCACCGCGAAGATCCGCGTACCGACAGCGCGTTCGCGCAGCAGCCAGCCGCGCGGATCGTTGACCCAGTGCACACAACTCGGCCGCCGCAACGTGTTGCCGCGGTCCAGCGCCTCGGGCACCCACTTGTGTTTCGGCACCGCCATGCAGGCGCCAACGGCGTCACACGTACGGAGCAGAGTGCCCAGATTGACGCCGTGTTTGGGCCACAGCGGCGCCACGATCAAATGGCCCCAGCAGCCGTGTGCGCGGCGGCGCCGCTGCCGGGAAACTTCCTGGCGGGTGCTCACCCGCGGCGCGCTCACCGGCGCGGGGCCAGCCGGCCCTTTCCTACCCAAAGTGACATTTTTCCGCACCACTGCTCGGCGGGTGCTGACCGTCTCGACGACTTGACAGAACTTAATCCTACGCCAGTACGTTTAGAAGATCGTACTCAGGGAATTCTTAGCGCCAAGGTGGAGGATGGAACCCGGGACAGCCGTTGGCCGCCCCGGGTTCCAGCAGAGGGAGACCAACTCATGCTTTCGTCCGTAATTGCGCGAGGACCGTGGGGTCCTGGTGGCGGCGGCCGCGGGTTCGGACCGCTGTCCTTGCTCGGCCCGGCGATCGCCCTGACGCTGCTTATCCTGATCGCGGCTTTCGTCGTTCTCGCGTTCTTCGCGGCGCGTCGGCGTGGCTCGTGGGGACGCGCGCAGATGATGGCCCGGGCTGGGATGGGCCGGCCCAGCTCCGCCGAGACGATCCTGGCCGAGCGGTTCGCCCGCGGCGAGATCGACGAGCAGCAGTACGTGCATCGCCGCTCGGTCCTGCGTGGCGAAACCGCCGCCGCACCACCAGCCGCCGCTCCCCCGCCGCCGCCGGCGCCAGAACCCACCAACCTGGACAAAACAGAAAGGATTCCGCCCGCGGAGTCCTGACCCCCAGACGGCTTTCGCGGGCCGCGCGCCCCCCGTCGCCCGGCCCGCGAAAGCCCCTCTTCCTCCTGAGGGGCCGCCACGACCCGCCTATCGGCCTCTCCCGCCGGCAGCGGGTCGTTGCGGTGTCCGGTCGGAGTGCACGGCCACCCCGACGATCACCAACAGGATCCCGGCCACCTCGGTCAGTGTTGGCACCTGGCGCAGCACGACGATGCCGATCACCGTGGCCGTCGCCGGTAGCAAAGCCAGCAGCAGCGCGAAAGTCGACCGCGGCAGCCGGGCCATCGCGAGCTGGTCACACACGTACGGCACCACCGACGAACAGATGCCGACGCCGATCCCGGCGGCCAGCAGCAGCGGCTGGGTGAACGTACGAGCCGCCTCGACGAACCCGACCGGACTCACCACCACCAACGCGACCAGCATCGACGCACCCAACCGGTCGATGCCCTCGGCGCCGCCGTCGCCGGCGATCCGGTGCCCAAGCACCACGTAGAGCACGAAGCCAGCGCAGTTCACGAAAGCGAAGACGAACCCCAGCGGCTCACCCACCAGGCGCACTTCGGTCAGCAACGCCACCCCGCCCATCGCGAACAGGAGCGCGGCGAGGTTTCGCCAGGTGCGTACGCCCACCGCAGCCAGTAGCACTGGCCCGAGGAACTCGATCGCGCCAACCGTGCTCAACGGCAGCCGGTCGATCGCGAGGTAGAAAACCACGTTCATCAGACCCAGGACCGCGCCAAGGGCCAGCAACAGCAGCCGTTGCTGGCCGCGGGCCCGGATCAACACCAACCACGGGCGGCGCCAGATCGCGAAAACCGCCGCCGCCGCGGCGATCCGCAGCCAGGCGACACCGAGCACACCGACCCGCGCGAACAACAGAACCGCGAACGACGGGCCAAGATAGTGGAAGACCGCGCTGGTCACGAAGTAGGCGTGCGGAGGCACTCTCTGGGCGAGTCGTGCGGGTTTGCCGGCAGTGGGCGTCACCGGTCTATTGTCGAAGGCGTAACGTCCCAGCTGAAGGGCTTTTTCGAGGTCAGGAGACTGTGATGCCTTCAGAAAGGGCAGCCCGGCCGGCCACTGGCGTTCCGAACGGTAAGCAGCTGCTGGACGAGGTCAACGTCCGGCTGCTGACCGAACTTCAGGCCGACCCGCGGCAGAGCATGTCCGAGCTGGCCCGCCGGGTGGGGATGTCCGCGCCGGCGGTGACCGAGCGGGTCGGCCGGCTGGAGGCGGCCGGCGTCATTCGTGGTTACCGGGTGGACATCGACCCGGCCGCGATCGGCCTGCCGGTGTCCGCGTGGGTGCGCGTACGCCCCGGGCCTGGGCCCGGCCAGCTGGGCCGGATCGCCGACATGGCCGCTCGTACCCCGCAGATCACCGAGTGCTATCGGATCACCGGTGAGGACTGCTTCCTGCTGCGCGTCTACGTGCCAGCCGTCGAGGATCTGGAGAACGTCCTGGACCGCATCCTGCCGTACGGCACCACCACCTCCGCCGTGCTGGTCTCCACCCCTGTGCCAGTCCGCCCGCTGCCGCTCCCGGACGTGCGGAACCTCTGACCGTTGAGGGCAAGACGACTTTGTCGTCCAAAGCCCGCTACGGCGCGGTCGGACCTTCTGGGCTGGAGCCGCCGATCTGAACACCGTGGGAGGTGATCTCCTCGATCTGGGCAAGGGTGTCCGCATCCAGCCGTACATCCGCCGCACCCACCGCGTCCGCGATGTGTTTCGCGTTGCGGGAGCCCACAATCGCGACATGCACGGCAGGTTTGGCCAACGTCCAGGCGGTTGCCAACTGTGGCAGCGTCACCTCCAGGTCGGCGGCCAGCTTCGCCAGTTCGTCGACCACGGTGAGGTTCTTGGCGAACGGCTCACCGCGGAAAGCCGGGTTCCGGGATCGCCAGTCGTCAGGCGCGAATGTCGTGGAGGCAGTCATCGAGCCGGTGAGCAGGCCGTGTGCGAGCGGGCCGTACACCAAGACACCAATGTCGCTTTCCTTTGCGTACGCCAAAATGTCAGCCTCGGCCGTACGGCGAAAGAGGTGGTATGGCGGCTGCAACGTCTCGACCGGCAGCACCTCGGAAAACGCCGCCATCTGGTCGGCGGTGTAGTTCGAGACGCCAACATGCTTGATTTTGCCCTGCTCTACAAGGTCTTTCAGCGCGGCTGCGGTGTCCTCGAACGGCGTCCCCGGGTCCGGCCAGTGCACCTGGTAGAGGTCGATCGTGTCGATGCCGAGGCAGGTCAGGCTTTCCTCGACGCCCCGGCGCAGAAACTCCGGGCTTGAGTCGCGTACCCGCCCGGTCGCCGTCCTGCGTACCCCACCCTTGGTGGCGATCACCACCTCGTCGCGGCGCTGATCCAGGTCCGTCCGCAGGGCCTTGCCGAGCAGCCGTTCTGAGGCCCCGAAGCCGTACGCCTGCGCTGTGTCGAAGAAGTCGATGCCGCTGTCCCGGGCCGTCCGGATCGCCGCCACCGCGTCGGCCTCGTCGAAGGCGCCCCAGTCCCCACCCAGCTGCCAGGTGCCGAACGCGATCGGTGACACCGAGAGACCGGTCCTGCCCAGTGTTGTCCGCTGCATGAGCTCCTCACTCCTTTGAGCACGCTGTCCGATGCCTACCATCGTCGCCAGGACAGCGGGCCGGCGTCCAACAGCGAAACCTGCACACACTCAGCAGCTAGAGTGATGAACGTGGAACTGCGTCACCTGGAGTATTTCGTCACCGTCGCCGAGGAACGGCACTTCACCCGGGCCGCGGCGCGCCTGCACATCGCCCAGTCTGGCCTCTCGGCCTCGATCCGGGCGTTGGAGCAGGAGCTCGGCGCACCGTTGTTCACCCGCTCGACCCGCCGCGTCGAGCTGACCGATGCCGGCCGGGCGCTGTTGTCCGAGGCCAGACGTACGCTCGACGGCGCCGCCGCCGCGCGCGACGCGGTCGCCGCGGTCCAGGGCCTGTTGCGCGGCACGCTGGCGGTCGGCACCGAACAGTGCCTCGGCGCCCCGGACGTGCCATCGACGCTGGCCGCCTTTCGGCTCCGGCATCCGGGCGTGCGGGTGGAGTTGCTGCAGGACGGGTCAAGCAGCCTCATCGACAAAGTCCGGCAGGGCCAGCTGGATGTGGCCTTCGTCGCTGTCGACACACTCGGTGACACCCCAGGACTGCTGCCGATGATGGTCCGCCCCATGGTGGTTCTCTGTCACCGGTCGCATTGGCTGGCTGGCCAGTCCACAGTGGACCTCGCGGCCATCGCCGGCGAGGTTTTCATCGACTTCCCACCGAACTGGGCCGGCCGGACAATGGCGGACGCGGCTTTTGCCAGGGCCGGCCTGCGGCGCAAGGTCGGCCTGCAGGTCAACGACGTGCACACGCAGCTGGAGCTGCTCGGCCACGACCTCGGTATCGCGGTCGTGCCGGAGCCGATCGCCAACAAGCCGCAGGCCGCCGACCTGCACCGGGTCGAGCTGGACGGCCACCCGATGCGGTGGCACGTGTGCGCCGCGATCCCACCGGACGGCCGCCCCACTCCAGCGGCCCGCGCCCTGCTCGACCAGATCCCGGAACTCGCCAACTATGAGCCCGCGTCGGCGCTCTCCAGCTGATCACGTCACCGGCCCCGACTGTCGCTCTCGTACGATTCGTATTGTCATCACATGGTCATCACATTCCCCTTCATCTTCTCAGGGATTCACACCTGGATTGGTTCGGAGGTACGTCTCGGCGCCGGCGCGGCCGGCAGGTGTCGCAGCTGCCGGAACCGCCAGATCGGATACCCGATCGTGGCCAGCAGCGAGAAGAGTGGCGCGGGGAAGCCACAAACCAGGCTCAGCGCCAGGTCGGTCACCGGCACCGCGCAACAGGCGAGGAATACCCGAGGCGACCCGGTGGGCAACCGCTTAGGGGTGCCATTCTCACCCCATGGCGTCTTCTTCCAGGGTTTGGCGATCGACATCCACGCCTGGAATCCAATCGCGGACATCATCAGCGCCGCCGCGGCGATGGACAAGGGGGTCCCATCCGGGTCCAGAAAGAAGATCCCCACCGTGAGCTGAGCGACCGTGATCACGAATTTCGCCAACACCCACCAGTAGCGGAAATAGCCCCACGCGGTCAGAGCCGACAACATGAAGCCGGTGAACGCGGACGCGTCGGCCAACTGCGCGAGCACCTGGCGATCGAGCAGCCGCGCGATCGCGATCGCCGCATCCCGTACGGACGGATCCAACCGGGCGACCAGCATCAAAGTGAGCAACGCCAACGCCTGGCTCATCCAGCCGACCGACGTGATGACGTGGATCCATACCAGTAAATTGCGGCCGTACTGCGAACTTCTTTTCGACACGCTGTTTCATCCCGTCCCGTTCTCAGGAAACCAACAGTTCGGCGGACCACAGGTCCTGGTACGGCCCGGGTCCCGCCAGCAACTGGTTGTGCGGACCGCGCTGCACAGCCCTGCCGCAGTCCAACACCACCACCTCGTCCATCTCGGACAGTCCGGCCAGCCGGTGGGTGACCACCACTGTCGTTCGGCCCGCCCGGGCTCGAAGCAGGCCCGCGAGCACTTCGTCCGCGGCCGCCATTTCCAGGCCTTCGGTGGGTTCGTCCAGCAGCAGCACATCCGGATCGGCCAGCACGGCCCGGGCCAACAACAGTCTTTGCCGCTGGCCCCCCGAAATCGGCCGGCCACCTTCGCCGACGACGGTGTCCAGGCCAGCGGGCAGGCTCGCCACCCATTCCCGCGCGCCGCTCAGCCGTACGGCCGCCAGCAGCTCCGCCTCGGTCGCGTCCGGCCGGGCGAGCGCAAGGTTGGCCCGGATGGTGGTCCGGAACAGGTGCGCGTCCTGAGTCAAGACCCGCGATGCCGGCAGCTGTACGGAACCGGCCTCCGGGCGTACGAGACCGGCCAGCACCGCCAGCAGCGTGCTTTCCCGGCCCCGCTCGCGCCGACGATCGCCACCGCACGGCCCGGCTCGACCCGGAATGACACGTCGTTCAACGCAACCACGGCACCAAAAGTCACCCGTACGCCGGTCAGTTCGATTCGCTCCGCCGGCAAGGGACGCGGTGGCGACGCAACCGGTTTCAGCAGCTCAGCCACTCGGCGGGCCACCGGCCAGAGCTCGACCCATCGCTGCGCCGCGTCCGCAAGCGGCAGCACCGGTTCGAAGGCGGCCAACGCGGTCAAGGCCAGCACCGCGACCAAAACTCCGTCGGCCCCGGCTCGTACCGCCAGCAGCGTCACCAGCACACATATGAGGCCCTGCAACAAAATCCCTATGCCGGTGAGGACTGCGCCAGTGTACGCGGCCATCCGTTCCGACCGGCCGAGCCTTGCCGCGACACGTTCGGCCCGCTGCTCGGCCGCCGCCGTGCCGCCAAAAGCCGCCAAATCCCATCGACCGTCCACCAGATCGAGGCTGCGGACCGCCAACTCCGCATGCAGGGGCGCGATGCCGGCGCTCATCCGTTTCGCTGCCACCGCGCCGATCGCGGGCAACACCATGCCCACGACCACCAATCCGGCGGCCAGCAGGAATCCAGCGGTCGGCAGCAGAATCGCGCAGGTGGTGATCGCGGCGACGCTGACGCTCGCGGCCACCGCCGACGGCAGCAGGCACCGCAGCAGCACGTCCTGCGCACTGTCCACATCGGACACCAGCCGGGACAACGCGTCGCCGTCCCGCTCATCGTCGCGGTGTCGGACCACCGCGGCATAGACCCGCGACCGAAGCCCAGCCACCGTGCGAAGGGCCACGTCGTGACCTGCAAGCCTTTCGGCGTAACGGAAAACACCGCGTAGGAGCGCGAACGCCCGGACGCCGACAATGGCGACCCCCAGCGCGGCGATCGGCGGCTGGTCAGCGGCCCGAGCGAGCAGCCAGGCCGCGGTCGCGGTCAGCCCGACCGCACCCACCTCGGCCAGCATGCCGGCAACCACCGCGATCAGCAGCCGCGGCCTCGCAAGGGTCCGCAACAGCACCATCATGCCGCTACCTCGACGTCCACCGGCTCCAGGCGGCCGGCCCGCAGCCGTACGACCCGGTCGGCCGCGGCCAGCATTGCTGGCCGATGAGCCACCATCACTGCCGTACGCCCGAGCAACAGCCGCGTCGCGGCCTCCACCACCGCGGCCTCGCTGCACACATCCAGTCGAGCGGTCGGCTCGTCCAGCAAGACCACCGGAGCATTTCGCAGATACGCCCGGGCCAGCGCGATCCGTTGCCGCTGACCGGCGGACAGGCTGGTGCCGCGCTCCCCCAACACCGTGTCGTACGCCGCCGGCAGCCGTTCGACGAAATCCGCCGCGGCCGCCTGGACAGCGGTCCTGACCTGGGCGAGGTCGGCCTGCGTACCCATCAGGATGTTTTCCTCGACAGTTCCCATAAAGAAATGCGGCTGCTGAGGCACCCAGGCCAACTGCCGCCGCCAGGACGGCACATCCACCGTCGCCAAGTCGACCCCACCCACCAGCACCCGACCACTGTCCGGTCGTACGAATCCCAACAGGAGATGCAAAAGCGTGGACTTGCCGGCGCCACTTGGCCCGATGATCGCTACCCGTTCGCCGGGCTGGATCGTCAGACTCACCCGATCGAGCGCCGGTTCGGGCTGGCCGGGAAACCGGACTGTCACATTCTCCAGCCGGATTTCCCCTGCCATTGCTGACAAACCCGCACTGGCGGGTTCGGCCGGCGCATCCAACACCGCAAAGGCGCGCTCGGCCGCCGCGACACCTTCCGCGCCGGCATGGAACCGAGTTCCCAGCGCCCGCAACGCAAGGAATGCCTCCGGTGTCAGTACGAGCACCAACAGAGCCGGGTGCCATCCGATACGACCGTCGAGCAGCCGCAGGCCGACCGGCACAGCCACCAGCGCGACGGCCATCGAGCACACGAGTTCCAGGACGAAGGCGGAAAGAAACGCGACCCGCAGCGCGCCCATGGTGGACTTTCGGTGCGCCTCGGCCATTTCCCTGATTACTCCGGCCTGATGGTCCGTACGCTCGAAGGCCCGCAGCGTGGAGAGACCCGCCAGCACGTCCCGGAAATGGCCGCCGAGATGTTGCAGGTGCGCCCACTGCCTGCTGGTCACGTCCCGAGTCCGCAACCCAATCAACGCCCCGAAAACAGGCACCAGCGGGAGAGTCACCAAGACGATCGCCGCGGACAGCGGATCGGCGAACCCCAGTCTGGCGAGCACGATCGGCGGCACGATCATCGCCGTCGCGAGCTGCGGAACGTACCCGCCGAGGTACGGGTCGAGAGCGTCTAGGCCGCGCCCCACCAGAGTTCCGAAACCACCACCGTCCCCGCCGCCCGCTCGCCGGAGCAATGCCTTGCGCAGCCCAGTTTTCGCCGTCTCAGCGGCTTTTCGTGCCAGCAGCCCGCCGCCCCACCCGGCCACCGCCCGAAGGCCGATGGCAACGGCCAGCCACGGCAACGCCAGCAGCTGTCGATCGGCGATCGCCCGGGCCAGCAGATCCGCCTGGACGACGATCAAAACGCCCTGGACCAGCGCGAGGACCCGGCCGGCTGGCTCCGCGTACGCCGGCAGGAGCGCCGTCAGCCGGCCGGCAGTGGGGTCTTGCTGGCGGCGCTTCACAGGTATGACGGCCAGGTCACCCGGCCGCCACAGACCAGCCAGACCAGGATTTGCGACAGCAGCAGGAAAGGCGTGAGCAACACGACCGCCGGCACCAGCAGCTGCAAGGTCGCCGAGTCGGCCGCCGAATCCAGCAGCGGGAGCCGGAACCCCATGCCGACGGTCAGCGCCACCAGGCCCGCCGAGGTGAGGATGTACGTCCGGACCTCGCCGGCTGGGCCGGACAGCGCTCGGGCCCGGGACCGCAGCTCACCGGACAACCGCAGGGTCGCGTACGCGAGGCCATGTAAGACAAAGAGACTGGCGACCGTCAACGCGGCGAGCACCGTGCCTGGTCCAGACGCGACGGCGGCACTCGACTGACCGAGCACGCTCGCCGCGATCCACCCCCAGCTCAGCGCGACCGTCCAACTGCCGGCCACGATCGCCGCGTCGCAACACCACCACCAAGGCCGGGCGTTCATCCGGCCTCGCAGCCACAGGCCGAGGTCCCGGCAAATCCAGCCCAGCAGCAGGCAGACCACCGCCGGAAACAGCCCAGTCAGAAGTTTACCTTCCAGGTTGGGGAAAAACCCGACCAACAGTCCCGCGGTGCCGACCAACCACACTTCGTTTGCCAGGAAGAAAGGACCGAAGGACGCGATGACCAGCCGGCGTTCGCCGGGACGGCGACCCAGGAACGGCAATACCATGCCGACCCCGATATCCGCCCCAGCCAGGACGAAATAGCCGACTGCGAAAAAGGTGAGCAGAGCAACAGCGATGACATCCATGGCGGGCCGCCTAAAAGGTCGTGACCGGCAGCGACACCGGTGCTTGGGTAGAGGTGGGGTGGCCGAGCAGCACGCTGTCCGGGCCGTGCCGGGCGGCTCGGGCCAACAGCCAGACATTGAGCAGGATCAAGACGCCGAAAAGCATGCTGAAGGCGATCAACGACAACCGCATCTGCCCTTCCGGAATCGGCGAGATCGCGTCGGAGGTTTTCAGCAGCCCGTACACCAGCCAAGGTTGCCTCCCGGTTTCCCGGAAAACCCAGCCAGCGAGCATCGTCAGGAAAGGCACCGGAATCGCCGCGATCAACAGCAAGTGCCATGGCCAGCATCGACGGACTACCGGGGTGGCCAATGCCAGCAGGAAATTCATGCAGGAGAAGAGAAACATCAGCGCGAAGAACACCAGCATCAGCACGCCACCGGTACGCACCCAGCCAGCGTCCGGAACGTAGTCTCCCGGCCCGAACTGCGCCATCATGGCCGCCTGTAGATGGGCGACCTCGTCGGCCACGTCGCCGAAAACCGCCAGCTTCATCGGCTGTTCGCCACCGACCACGGCGAACTGAATGCCACCGGCGATGACCGTCGAAACCAGCGCCGGCACGGTCAAGAACACCCCGATCCGCAGCGACCGCCGGAAAAGTTCCTCCTCGACGGCCCGGCGCATCAGCTGGTACGCGCTCACCCCGGCGACGAAGAAACCGGCGGTGACCAGTGATCCACCGATGATGTGGAAAAACGCCACGATCGAGTTGGGATTTGTCAGTACGGCGGCCGCGTCGGTCAGCCGCAGGACTCCGTCCACCACGTGATAGCCACGCGGATTCTGCAGGAATCCGTTGGACACCAGGATCCAGTACGCAGAGAGGTAGGCGGTGATCGTCACCACCCAGATCACCCCGAGGTGCGCCCACCGGTTCAGCCGTCCCCAGCCGAAAATCCACAGGCCGAGGAAGGTCGACTCGACGAAGAACGCGACCAGCGTCTCCATCGCCAGCGAGGCACCGAAAACATTGCCGGCGAAATGCGTGAGGCCGCTCCAGTTCAGCCCGAACTGGAATTCCATCACCAACCCGGTCAGGATTCCCATGGCGTAGTTGATGACGTAAAGCTGCCCCCAGAACCTGGTCATCCGCTCGTGGACGGCGCTTTCGGTCAGCGTTGCCCGGGTCTGCATACAGGCGACGATCGTGGCCAGGCCCACGGTCAGCGCGACGAAAAGGAAGTGGGCGCCGGCCGTCAACGCGAACTGCAGCCGGGCGAACTCAAGGGTTTCTCCAGTCACCTCACCACGATCGCCCGCGCACACCCCCGCGGTCGTCATGCCGGCGCTGGCACTGCGCGTACCGCACCAGTTGTTACTAGGGGTTTCCCCTTACACCGCCAGTTGCAATACCCCGGGGTTCGGTCCGCGGCGGCACCGGGCACTACTATGCGCAGGCCCGATCAGCCCCGACGGACGGAGCTCGCATGGCCAGCCTGGGCGTGCACTTCATGCTCACCCCAGAACAGGACCGGCTGCTCACCCGCGCCGCCGACGACACCGCCAGAATGGCGGTCGTGAAGACGCTCGGCGGACCCGAGACCCTGGAGACCGACAAGGCCTGGGACGCCATCCACCGCTGTCTCACCGACGGCACCCTCACCATCGACGGCGGCGACGACCCGCTCGCCCACGCGGTGCTGGGCGGCCAGCAGCTGTACGAGTCCGATGACTCCTTCGTCAGCCACATCACCGCCGACCAGGTCGCCGCCACCGCCGCCGCACTTCAGCCACTCAACAAGGACTGGCTGTTGACGCGCTACCGGCGGCTCAGCGCGACCGATTACGACGGTCCGTACGACGACGATGACTTCGTCTACACCTGGGACAACCTCGTCGAGCTGCGGGACTTCTTCGACCGCGCCGCGCGACAGCGCCGGTCAGTGATCTTCACCGTCGATATGTAGCCAGCCGGGCCGCACCATGCCCGACTCGTACGCGAGCACCACGAGCTGCGCCCGATCCCGTACGCCGACCTTGCTCATGATCCGGCTGACGTGCGTCTTCGCGGTGGCCGGGCTGAGCACCAGCTGAGCGGCGATCTCGTCGTTGGACAGGCCGCCGGCGACCAGTGCCATCACCTCTCGCTCACGGGTGGTCAAGCCGTCCAGCCGGAGGCCCGCTGTCGGCCGTGGCCCCCGGCCGGCGAACTCGGCGATCAGCCGGCGGGTGATCGCCGGCGCGATCAGCGCGTCGCCGCGGGCCACCACCCGAACCGCGTGGATCAGCTCGGTCGGCTCGGTGTCCTTGACCAGGAAGCCGCTCGCCCCGGACCGCAGCGCGTCGTAGACGTACTCGTCGAGGTCGAAGGTGGTGAGGATGAGCACCTTGGAGGCACCGTTCTCGGCGGCGATCCGGCGGGTCGCCTCGAGGCCGTCCAACTCCGGCATCCGGATGTCCATAAGGACAACGTCAGGGCGCAGCTCACGGGTCATTCGTACGGCTTCCAGACCGTTGGCGGCCTCCGCGAGCACGGTGATGTCGGGCTCGCCGTCCAGGATCGAGCGGAAGCCGGCGCGTACGAGCGTCTGGTCGTCCGCCAGCACGACGTGGATCACCGGTCGCCGCCGATTGGCAGCCAAGCCGCCACCCGGAACCCGCCGCCGTCGCGGTTCCCGGCGGTCAGCTCGCCACCGATCGCGACCGCCCGCTCGGTCATGCCGCGGATCCCGTTCCCATCGGTGTCCCCCTCAGCCGAGCCGCCGCCGCTGTCGAGAATCTCGACGCTCAGGTGATCGGCCGCGTACCGGATCCTGACACTCGCGCTGTGCGTACCGGCATGCCGGGTCACGTTGGTGAGGGCTTCCTGGACGATCCGGTACGCGGCCAGGTCGATCTCCGCCGGCAGGTCCACTCGCGACCCGCTGACCTCGGTCGACACCGCGACGCCGGCGACCTCGGCGGCCGCCGTCAGGTCGCCCAGCCGGTCCAGGCCGGCCGCCGGCGCGGTCGGCGCGGCCTCGTCCACCTGGCGAAGCACCCCGAGGGTGGCCCGCAACTCGCGCAGTGCTTCCCGGCTGCTGTCCTTGATCGCCACCAGCGCGCCCGACGACTGCGCCGGATCCGCGGGCTGGCGATGCAGGGCGGCGCTGGCCTGCACGTTGATCAGCGAGAGGTGATGCCCGAGCACGTCGTGCAGCTCGCGGGCGATCCGTAGCCGCTCCTCGGTGGCCCGCCGGCGCAGCGCCTCCTCGCGGTTGCGCTCAGCTTCCACAGCCCGCTGGTCGGCTTCACGCTGATACGCCCGCCGGTTGTCCGCTACCGCGCCCAGCGCGACCACCGCGATCAGCCAGCCGACCAGCAGGAACAGCTCGAAGTTGTCGACCTGCCGAGGCTCCCGGGCGACTATCAGGCTGATCTCGCCAGCCACCACCAACAGCAGGCTGACCGCGGCAACCACGATCGCCGCCACCAGCTTCCCAGCGGCCGCCACGGTGTAGAGAGCCACCACGAAGGCGAGCACGATCGGCCCGTCCGGCTCGGTGGCCGGGTAGTAGACCACGCAGACCGCGAGCGTGAAAGCCGCGATCACGACCGGAAAACGCCGGCGGAAATACAATCCCACCGAGGCGGCCACGATCAGCGCCCAGCCGGCCGGCTGCAGCGGCACCGAGACCGGTGGCCACAGGCGTACGGTCCCCGCGACGACGATCAGCCCGACCACCACCGCGACGGCCGCGTCCAGCGTTCGCGCGTGGCTTGCCTCTGCCATGCGCCGAACCATAGTTGAGAGACTCCAGAGGTGAGCACCCTGCACGTTTTCGACATGGACGGCACCCTGCTGGCCGGTACGACCGCGAGCCTGGAAATCGCGCGGGCCTTGGACACCGTTCCGGAGCTGGTCGCGCTGGAGGCCCGGTTCACCGCCGGCGATCTCGACACTCGCGGCTTCGCCCAGGCATTGCATCGGCTTTGGCGGCAGTTGACGCCGGCGGTAGTGGCAGACGCGTACGCGACAAGCCCATGGCTGTCACGCATCGACGACGTATGCGCCGATATCCGCTCCCGCGGCGAACGTTCGATGGTCATCACCATGTCGCCAGACTTTTTCGCGCGGCACCTCCTCAACCGCGGCTTCGACGAGGTGGTGGCGTCCCAGTTCCCAGCGCCGCCTTTCGCCGCGCCGATCGATCCATCGCTCATTCTTACGCCTGCGGACAAAGTCCGTATTGTGGCCGCACAGTCCGACCCGTGTGTCGCCTATGGCGACTCCATGTCGGACGCGCCCCTCTTTCGTCACCTCACCGCGACGGTCGCCGTCAACGCTGACAAACATTTGGACGGGCTCGCTGCTGCGCGCTACCACGGAGATGACCTTTTCGAGGCGTACCAACTCGGTCGTACGCTGATCGACTACTAGCCCTTCCTTCACCGCTCACTATTTCGGTGCTGCAACTCACCCGTCGAAGGTTCGAATCCGATGGCCCCGCTTGAACAGATTCGAGGATGCCAGCGCAATAGGTCTGGAAACGGCCTACGGTTTAATATCCGCGGCCACCGTACGCAATTGGGACGCCGAGTCACCGATAACGGGGTCACCGTGACCGAAGCACGCGATTTCCGTTTCCAATGCGGCAAAACGCTTGAAGCTCTCGATGGTCGCGGCGCGGTCCGTGTTGAAGACGCCGAGCCGCAGGGCCGGCTGGTTCGCCACGGTATCGCCGGTGAACAGCACACCGTGATGGGGAAGGAAAATCCCGATGCTGCCGGCGGTATGGCCGGGACCCCAAAGCACCTCGGCGCCGCCGCCGAAGTCGAGCACGTCGCCGTCCTCCACCTCCCGGTCCACACCCGACGGTGGGCTCGGATCTTGGTTGCCAGTGCCGACAATACGCTCATAGAGGGCACGGTCCTCGTCGGTGAGAACGGGTGGGATGGCTGGCTGTTCGCCGCGTACGACCGGAGCCTCCAGACGGTGCGCCAGCACGGCCGCGCCGTTCCAGGCGGCGACCTCGGCCGCGCCACCGGCATGGTCCGGGTGGTGGTGGGTCAGGACGATCGCGCGTAGTTCCTCCTGGCGCCTGCCCAGCCCGCGGATCGCGTCCGCGATGGCCGGCCCGGAGCCGGCGAAGCCCGCGTCGATCAAAGTCAGCGAATCACTGTCGTGCCAGAGATACGCCTGACCTACCGGAAAACGCAACATCAAGAGAGTCGGAAGAACCTCAACTGTTTCCACCGCACCACCGTAGCGACCGCCACCAGACCTGCACAGCGCTTTCACTCAGAGCATGATCGTCCCGAAACTACCGGGTGCCGAACTCGGCCAGCTGGGCACGCACCCATTCCCGCTCCACTTCGGTCATGTGCCGGCGAAAATCCACCGCCTGTGTCGGCCAGCTGGCCATCTCTTCGACATCGCCGAGCGTACGGCCGCGCAGTTCCGCCAGCTTTTTGTCGAGGCCGTCAAGGGCATCCAGGCGCGCTAGCAGAACCCGTCGGCGTACGTCCGCGTTGACGAGATGAAAAAACGCTACCCTGGTCCAAAATTCATCCGCACGACGTGCCGCGGCCGGCTCGAAGTCGGTCAACAGGGTGTCCAGCCGACGGCGGCCGGCCTCGGTCAGCCGGTAGACCTGGCGGGTTGGCCGGCCCGGCTCGTGGTGTTCCTCGGACCGCACCAACCCGTCAGTGCTGAACCGACGCAGCGCCGGATGGAGGGTGTTGCTGTTGATCTCCACCGAGCCGGCCAGATCGCGGTGAATCCGCTCCTTCAGCTCGTAGCCGTGAGCCGGCCGCTGAGCCAGCTCAGCCAGGATGAGAATCTCCAGATACACCCAGCTATTTTAACCTAGTGTCCTGGGTTCGAAGTTCGTTGCTTTATTCGGTGATCCAGATGGTGGCCTGAGTGCGCCGGAGGATCGTCCTCATACTGGTGGTATGTGGGCGGTTCTCCGGTGCTCTCAGACGCCGTCTGGGCGCCGGAGAAAGTAATGAACTTCGGGCGCAGGACACTAGTCCGGGGCCTTGACACGCTGGCCGAGACCACCGTCGACCGGGAGTTTCGCGCCGGTGGTGAAGGTCGCGTCGAAGGCCAGGAACAGCGCTGCCGCCGCGACCTCGTCCGGTCGCCCGTGCCGCTTCATCGGCGTGACCTGGTCGCCTATCACCGAAAACTCGGCGCGGAGCTGGTCGGAGGCGTCCACCCCCATCGTCGGGGTGTCGACAAATCCCGGACTGACCGCGTTCACCCGGACTCCCTGAGGCAGCAGTTCGGACGCGAAACCCTGCGCGAATGACCACAGCGCCGCCTTCGAGCCCGCGTACGCCATCATGCCCGGCGAACCGCCGGCGTCGGCGATCGAGCTGGTGAACACGATCGAGCCGCCGGACCGTACCGCCGGCGCCAGCCGCTGGACGGCGAAGAAGGCACCTTTGGCGTTGACGTTGAAATGTCGGTCATACATCTCTTCGGTGACCTGCTCGTACGGTGCCAGCCGCGCATACCCGTGGTTCACAAACAATGCGTCGACCCCGCCAAGTCGGTGCATCACCTCGCCCCGCAACTCGTCGAGGTCAGCGAGATTCGCCGCATCCACCCGTACGACGTGGACGCTCGGCCCCAGCCGTTCGGCGACCGCGGCCAGATTCTTCTCGTTCCGGCCGGTTAACAGCACCTCGGCGCCGCCGGACAGCAGGCCGTCCACGATCGCCGCCCCGATGCCGTGCGTGCCGCCGATCACGACAGCCTTCTTACCTTCGTACTTGCCCATGGAAAACTAGCCCCTGTCTACTGTGGACGGTGTGCGCAGGAGCTCGACAATGCTGGCCCCGTCCTGGTCGCCATGACCGTCGGCTACCCGCTGTTTCATCAGCTCGTATATCGGCCGCAGCAGATCGTCTCGGACGCCTTGTTCCCTGCTGGCGTCGAAGAAGTTGGGAAAGGCCTGCACCTGCATGCTGAGCTTGGACGACACGCCGGTACCGAAGTCGCCCGAGTCGATCCGCTCGGCGAACCGTGGCAACGCGCCCAACATGGCCCGCAGCCAGGGAACCAACAGGGCCAGGAAATCCGTTGCCGGCACTTTCTCGCTACCCGCCAGAGCAAAGGCGTTCAAGGCACCGCCGTGCAAGCCGTACATCGCGCTCAGCAAGGAAAGATCGTACAACGCCGCTAGTCCCGGGTCGGTGCCGACGAAGGTCCCCGTGCCCAGCAACCCCAAAACGTGCTCATACGATTCGTACGCCTGCGTCGATCCGCTGTACAGCACCATCGCCTCAGGCCGGCCAATCATCGGCGGGATAGCCATAATGCCGCCGTCGACATATCTTGCGCCGCGTGCGGTCACCGCGGCATCAAGCTCTCTCGCCTGCCGGGGCGTGCCGTTGGTGAGGTTCACGATCGTACGGCCGGAAATGTCGACCGCGCCAAAGATCTCCTGCACCGCCGAATAATCCAGCACACAGACCACAACCAGGTCGCTCGCGGTCACCGCGTCGGCAACACTCGCGGCCTCCACCACGCCGGCCAGGTCGCCGGCCTTACCCGCGGTCCGGTTCCACCCTGTCGTACGATGGCCGGCTCGCGCGAACGCACGCGCCAGCGCGACCCCCATCTGCCCAAGGCCGAGCACAGTCACATTTTCTTTTCGCACACAAACCTCATTGTTCGAGAAATCCCGGTCGGTCTTTCCCATCGTCCGCGCAGGCTTTACTCTGATCAAGTACTGACAATTTTGTGGGGTACTTACCAAGAAGTAAGTGGGGTCGTTGTGGTGAAGAGCAAGCTGCCGTACGTCTGCGGGATCGACGCCGCCATCGACGTGGTCGGCGGCAAGTGGAAAGTGCTCATTCTCTGGGCGTTGGACCACGGAACCACCCGCCGGTTCGCTGACCTGCGGCGGGAGCTGCCGGGCGTCAGCGAGAAGGTGCTGATCCAGCAGCTGCGTGAGCTGGCGGCCGATGAGGTCGTGCACCGCGAGGTGTTCCACGAGGTGCCGCCACACGTCGAGTACTCGCTGACCGAGTTCGGCGACTCCCTTAACGAGGCACTGCGGCCCCTCGGGGCCTGGGGGCGCCGGCACATCAAGACCATCGAAGCCAACCGCCGTCCAGCCGAGTTCGATATCGCGACCGGCTAACCAGCTCGGTGTGCGGCCTACCCCGAACCCCGGGAGAATGTGCGTGAAGACACCGAGGGGACACAGTGCCAGCAACAGACGCCGTCGTGGTCGGCTCCGGGCCGAACGGGCTGACCGCTGCGATAACGCTCGCCCAGGCTGGCCTCGCGGTGGAGCTTTTCGAGGCCAGTGAAGGGATCGGCGGCGGCGCCCGTACGGACGAGCTGACACTTCCCGGCTTCGCGCACGATCCCTGTTCAGCGGTGCACCCGCTCGGCATCGGATCACCGGCGTTCAGGGCCCTCCCGCTCGCGGAGCACGGACTGCGCTGGCTCCAGCCCGACCTCGCGCTCGCCCATCCGGTGCCGGGTCGGCCGGCGGTCGTCCTGGACCGCGGTTTCCAGGCCACCGTCGCCTCGCTGGGCCGGGACGGTCATCGATATCGACGACTGCTGCAGCCCTTCGCGGATCGCTGGGACGCCCTCGCCGCGGCCTTCCTGCGCGCCCCGCTGGATGGTTTTCCGCCCCATCCCGCGCTGCTCGCGGCTTTCGGGGTTCCTGGCGGGTTGCCGATCTCCGCTTTGGCTGCTTTCTTCAAGGAAAGCGGCACCAGGGCGATGCTGAGTGGGTTGGCCGCGCACGTGATCGCACCGCTCAGCACGCCGGCCACCGGCGGGGTCGCGATGGTCTTCGCGGCGGCCGCGCACGCCAACGGCTGGCCGGTCCCGGCCGGCGGATCCCAGTCGATCACCGACGCACTGGCTGGCTACTTTCGTTTGCTGGGCGGGAAAATCCATACCGGTACGCTGGTGCGGTCGATCGACGAGCTGCCGCCGGCTCGCGCCTACGTCCTGGATGTGTCACCGCGTGACCTGGTCACCATCGGTGGTCACCGGCTGGGCCGCAAATACGCCGCCCGGCTGGGGCGCTACTCGTACGGGCCGGCCGCCTTCAAAATCGACTACGCCCTGTCCGAACCCGTCCCGTGGCTGGATCCGGACTGCCGCCGGGCCGGCACCGTCCACATTGGACCGTCGGTGCCGGAGATCGGCAACGCGCTCAAAGCCGTCCAGCACGGCAGGCCGCCGAACCCACCTTTCCTGATCACTTCCCAGCCGACCGTGGTCGACCCGTCCCGGGCGCCGGAGGGCAAGAGTGTTTTCTGGGCGTACGGGCATGTTCCGGCCGGCTGGCCCGGCGACCTGACGACCCTGATGGAAAAGCAGATCGAGCGGTTCGCGCCGGGATTTCGCGACCTTGTCCTCGCCCGATCGGTCCGCGGCCCGGCCGCGCTGGAGGCGGCGAACCGGAATTACCTCGGCGGTGACATCGCATGTGGCGCTTTTCGGGGCACCCAGCTGCTTTTCCGGCCGATTCCGGTGCCGGTTCCCTACGCTACCCCCGATCCGCGGATTTTCCTTTGTTCGGCGGCTACCCCACCCGGCCCAGGCGTCCATGGAATGTGCGGTTGGCACGCGGCGCGGACCGCGCTCCGGCGCGTTTTTGGCGTCAGCGGGGCTGGGATGACGCGGGCCAGGATGACCGAGGCAATCGGCGGCTGATCGGTGTTCCCGGACTGGTTTTTCGCGCCGGACTACGCTCTCGCGCGGCTGGTGGTCTCCCATCTGGTAGCGGTGATCTACACGCTCGCTTTCGCCAGCGCCCTCCGGCAGTTCAGAGGTCTGCTCGGCGAACGTGGCCTCACTCCGATCCCGCGCTTTCTGGCCAGCCGTACCTTCCGCCAGGCGCCCAGCATCTTCCATTTCCACTATTGCGACCGGTTCTTCGCGGGCGTCTGCTGGAGCGGCTTGACGATCTCGGTCGCCTTGGTTGTTGGCGCCGGCGACGTGTTGCCTTTGCCGGCCACGATGGCGGCTTGGCTGGTGTTGTGGCTCATTTACGTGTCCATCGTGAATGTCGGGCAGATCTGGTATGGCTTCGGATGGGAGTCGCTGCTGTGTGAGGTCGGCTTTCTCGCTGTTTTCCTCGCACCCTCATCGCTCACGCCGGCCGCGCCGGTCCTGTGGCTGCTCTGGTGGCTGCTTTTCCGGCTCGAGTTCGGCGCCGGGCTGATCAAGATGCGTGGCGACCGATGCTGGAAGAACCTCACCTGTCTTTACTACCACCACGAAACCCAGCCCATGCCCGGTCCGCTCAGCTGGTATTTCCACCACCTACCGCGGCCGATGCACCGGGTCGAAGCCGCCGCCAACCACGTCACCCAACTTCTCGTTCCGTTCCTGCTTTTCGCTCCACAGCCGGCGAAAAACGTGGCCGCGGCGATCATCGCGGGGACGCAGCTATGGTTGATGGTGAGCGGAAACTTCGCCTGGCTCAACGCACTCACCATCGTGCTCGCGTTTGGTGCGATGGATGACGGGCTGCTGCGTCACGCCCTGCCGATTCCCTTGCCCAGCGCCCTTCCGCCGCTGTGGTACGACATCGCCGTCGCACTGCTTTTCGTTGCCATGGCGGCGCTGAGCTACTTCCCCGTACGGAACATGATCGGCCCACGCCAGGTGATGAACCGCAGCTTCAACCGGCTGCACCTGGTCAACACGTACGGTGCCTTCGGCAGCGTGACCCGGCTCCGGCACGAAATCGTGTGGGAAGGCACTCGTGACCATCGCCTGACACCGGAAACGGTGTGGCACCCGTACGAGTTCCGCGGCAAGCCCGGCGATCCCGGTCGCCGGCCGCGGCAATACGCGCCCTATCACCTCCGGTTGGACTGGCTGATGTGGTTTGTCGCGCTTTCACCCCGCTACGGCACATCCTGGTTGCCGAACTTTGTGGACAAACTGCTGAAGAACGATCCAACGCTCGATCGGCTGCTGCGACGCAACCCGTTCCCGGACGACCCGCCGGTCTTCGTTCGGGCCCGGATGTTCCGTTATCGATTCACCACCCCTGCCGAACGTCGCGACACCGGGCTCTGGTGGCACCGCGAACTCGTCGGCGACTTTCGCCAACCGGTCCGGCTCCGCCGTCCGGCGCGGACTCGGTGATTTACGCTATCCAGCGCAGCTTTTTACCTACACTGAACCCTTCCCGCACCTACTCGCCGAAAAATCGGACAGAAATAACGTGACCTGACGTATCGTGCCACGTTCTCCTGTTCGGAAGGTCTTCCGCTCTCGACAACGGGGAAACAGACAATGCGACAGGTAACGTTCGTGGTCGGCACCGGCCGGGCCGGATCGACCGCGCTGACCAGCGTTCTCCAGGCACATCCCGATGTCCTCAGCCTCAGCGAGTTGTGGTTTTCGATCGGACCGCGCGGATTCCGGCCAGGCCCGCTGGACGGCCAGCGTTTTTGGCGACTGCTGGCCAAACCGCGGCCGGGCCTGGACGCGGCGATCCGCAGCGGCGCGCAGGCACCGGAGATTCTCTATCCGCGCCGGCCCGGCCGGTTCACCGCGCAGAGCGGCATTCCGGCGATCAGCCTGGTGCCGCTGCCGGCCCTGTCAGACGACCCGGACGGCCTGTACGACGAACTCGCCGCCGAGGTGCCGACCTGGCCCGAACGCAGCACCACAGCCCACTGGCTGGCCCTTTTCGGCTGGTTCTGCGAGCGTTTCGACCGCTCCGCGGTGGTCGAGCGGTCGGGCTACTCCCTGCGGCTGGTGCCCGCGCTGCGCGACACCTTCCCAGACGCCAGGTTCGTGCATTTGTTTCGGAACGGCCCGGACTGCGCGCTGTCGATGAAGGACCATCCGGGCTTTCGGATGATCGTGCTGCTGTTGGAAATGTGCGAGCGCGTCGGCGTACGAACGATCGAGGACCTGACGCCCGCACACGCGGCGCAACTGCCGCCAGATCTGGCACCGCTGCTCAGCGACACCTATGACCGGTCGCTGATTTTCGACCGCTCGCTGCCGGTGGACCGGTTTGGCGCGCTCTGGTCGGACATCATCATTCGCGGATTAGCTGACCTGGCAGCGATCCCGGCCGCTCAACGGACCGACCTGCGGTACGAGACGCTGCTTGCCGACCCAGCCGCCGAGCTGACCCGACTGGCCGATTTCGTGGACGTACCAGCACATCCCGAATGGCTCGAAAAGGCGGCCGTCTTGCTGGACCCGACCCGTAGCGGCACCGCCGGCAAGCTGCCCGCGGCCGTACGCGCCGAGCTCGTCGCCGCCTGCGAACCAGGAATGCAGGCGCTCGGACTGTCCTAAGCCGAGCGCCGGCGGGCCGCGAAAACCACGACGATGATCGCGGCCAACACGACAACCGCGGCAGCCGGGAAGGTCGCGGCCGGCGTCGACGCGGTCGCGATCACACCGCCACCGAGACCGGCACAGGTGACGCCGATGTCCAGGAAAGACGACAGGGCCCCCAATGCCGCACCCCGCTCAGCCTCCGGCGCGGTCTTGATCGTGATGAGTGCCAGCACCGGCTGGAAAAGCGTGAAACCGGCGCCGGCCAGCACCGCGCCAACAGCGCCCATCCAGAAGGCCGGCGCGAATCCCATCAGCGCCAGCCCGACCGCCTCCGCGATCGACGATCCCGCGATGAGCCGTACGGGTGCGACCTTGTCCGGAACCCGGCTGGTCAGCAGCCGAGTGACCAGATAGCCAACGCTGAACAGGCCAAGCGCCAGCGAACCACTACCGAACCCATGCGATTTGAACGCCAACACGCCAAAACTGGTCACCGTGCCATAGCCGAACGCCCCGGCCGCCAGCGCGAGCCCGGGCAACACGACACTGCGCGGCAGCAGGCTCCGCGAGGTGCTGGCGCCCTGACCGGCGACCTTTTTCAACCACAGCACGACCATCACCGCCAGCAACGGCAGACCGGCCGCCACCGTCCAGGCCAGCGGGTACGAACCGACCCTGAACAACAAATCACCGACGATCGGACCGGCGATCAAGCCGCTCCACGGCCCCAGGCCGTAGAGCCCGACCCACTGCCCCCGCCGATCGGTCGGCGCCATCGCGACAATCCACACCGCGCCACCCACGAACAGCAGCGCGCTGCCCGCGCCCATCATGATCCGGCCGACCAGAATGCCGGGAATGCCCAGCGGAAGCACGTAAAACACGGTGCTGGCGGCGGCCAGCCCGCAGCCCAGCAGCATCGCCGGGCGAGTGCCGACCCGCTGGGCGAACTGGCCCGCGTACGGCCGGACCACCAACGCGGTGATCGCGTTGAGAGCGAAGGTCAGACCCACCTCGAAGGAGGACCCGTGCAGCCGTCCGGTGATCAGCACCGGCAGCACCGGCACGGTGATCCCGAACGCGGTGAAAGCCGCGAACAGCGCGACGACCGCTTTGGGCAGTTCTCGGGACCAGGGCTGCGATCCCTGATCGGCATCGGACCACCCGACGGTGGATTTGTCCGCAACCAAGGCATTCCTCTCGCCGCCCTTACGCCCCCGCCAACCCAGACGCGCCACCAAGGCCGATGTCACACAGACCAATCGTGGCGAAATCCTAATGGCAGGGGCGTCCCGAGGCAGCGACTCCGCGAACATTCACGGCGGCCTGCACGGCCGGCAGCTTGCGCATCGCGGCGATCACCTCCAGCCGGGAAGAGCTGATCCCGGGTAGCGCCCGCGGCGACGCCGGCACTCGCCGCAACAACGTGTCCATCCGGACCCGCCGCCGGAACCGGCTCCGCGCCACGTTTAGCGCTACGGTCCGCAGCCAGGCCTCGGGGTTGTCCGCGTCCAGCACCTTGGCGGGCCGCGCCACCGCCCGTACGAACGCCTCCTGTATGGCGTCTTGTGCCTCCGGAAGGTCGCCGGTCAGCGCGTAAGCGGGCACCACCAGGCGTTGGTACGTGCCGCGATACAGAGCTCGTCGAGTCGACGACGTATGTCCCCCGTACCGGTCATCTCACCCGCTCTCCAGTCACTGTCAACCGCTGTCGCGTGTCCCATCCAGGCTCCTCGTCATCGGTCACTATCACGAGGAAAGACCCAGGCCAGGTCACAAACGGTTTCAGCGACTTTCTCAGACGCTGTCGATGGCCCGCAGGATGCGCTTCTCGGAGACTGGGTACGCGGTGCGCAGCGACTGCGCGAAGAGGCTGACCCGCAGTTCTTCGATCATCCAGCGGACCTCGGCGAGGGCGGCGGGCACCGGTGCGCCGGCCGGCAACCGGTCCAGCCGCCGCTGGTATTCCTCCTGGACGTACGCGATCGTGCCGGTGTTGATGGTGTCCCGCGGCACGTCCCGGCGAAGCCTTTCGATCCGCTGGGAAATGCCGGTCAAATAGCGCGGGAGATCCGCCAGCCGATGCCAGCCACTCGCGGTCACGAAACCGCGGAAAACCAGTGCGTCCAGCTGCCGGCGAATATCGGCGACAGCCGGTTGTACGGCCGTCGCACGCAGGTCGGCGATCTCACCTTCCACCTGCTGGGTCGCGGCCAACACGGCTTCCACCGCTCGTACGACCGCCAACGTCGTCTCCGGCAGAGCTGCCCGCACGGATGTGAGCAGGGCTTGGAAACCCTCGCCTTCCCAGACCGGTCCGCCGGCGTCGGCGATGAGTTTGTCCGCCGCGCAGGAAACGCAGTCCTGCAACATGTCGGCGACATCGCAGTGCGGGTTCTTGCTGAGAGTGAGCTTGCTGCGGTTGGTGAGCCGACCATTCACGTACGCGACGGGAGACGGCGAATTCAGCAGCACCAGCCGCCGGGTCCCCTCCGCCATCGCCCGCTGCTGCTCGGCTTCGGTGTCATAGAGCCGAACGGCCACGCTGTCCCGCTCGTCGGTCAGCGCCGGGAATGCCTTGACCACATGTCCGCCGCGCCGCCGCTCGTAGACCTTCGGCACAGCTTCGAAAGTCCGCAGACCGGCGCGCTCAGGACTGTCGGTGCCCCCCGACATCTCCTCGCGCATGCGTTTACGCAGGCGTTCCTTCAGAACGTTCAGGTCTTTGCCCTCTGCGACCGTACGTTTGCGGTCCACCACCCGAAAAGTGACCCGCAGGTGATCAGGCACCTTGCTCAGGTCCCACGCGTCGACCGGCACCCGGATCCCGGTCAGCCGGGCCAGCTCGTCTTCCACCGCGGCCACCAACTCGCCGTCGGACGGATCGATCGCCGCCACCACGGCGGCCGCGACATCCGGCGCAGGGACGAAATTGCGGCGCCAGACCTTGGGCAGCGACCGGATCAGCGCTGCCACCACATCCTTGCGGAGCCCCGGCACCTGCCAGTCGAATCCTTGCGCGCCAACCTGGTTCAGCACCGCGAGCGGAATGTGTACGGTCACGCCGTCCGCGTCCGCGCCCGGCTCGAACTGGTACGACAAATGCAAAGCCAGCTCGCCGTGCCGCCAGGTGTCCGGATAGTCCTGCGCACTGACCAGCTTCGCCGGGTCGTTGATCAGCATAGACTTCTCGAAGTTCAGCAGATCCGGCTCGTCCCGCCGGACTTTCTTCCACCAGCTGTCAAAGTGCCGGCCGGACACCACCTCCGGCCCGATCCTGCGGTCGTAGAAGTCGAAAAGCGCCTCGTCGTCGACCAGGATGTCCCGGCGCCGGGCCCGGTTTTCCAGATCCTCGACCTCGGCCAGCAGCTTGCGGTTCTCGTGGAAGAACTTGTGATGCGTCTCCCATTCGCCGTCCACCAGCGCGTACCGGATGAACAGTTCGCGGCTCAGCTCCGGTTCGATCCGGCCGTAGTTGACCCGCCGCCGCGGCACCACCGGCAGCCCGTAGAGGGTGACTTTTTCGTACGCCATCACCGCGCCGGCCTCGGCGTCCCAGTGCGGTTCGCTGTACGTACGGGAAATCAGGTGTTCGGCGAGCGGTTCCACCCAGTCCGGGTTGACGGCAGCGACCGTACGCGCCCACAGTCGGCTGGTTTCGACCAGCTCCGCGGCCATCACCCAGCGGGGCTGCTTCTTGAAAAGTCCAGAGCCGGGGAAGATCGAGAAATGCGCGTTACGCGGGCCCGCGTAGTCGTTCTTTTCCGGATCCTTCAGGCCAATCTGCGACAGCAACCCGGACAGCAGGCTGATATGCACCTTGTCCGGATCGGCGTTCGCCACGTTCGGCGAGATGCCGACGCCCCGCGAAATCTGTCGGAGCTGGCCGTAAAGATCCTGCCACTCGCGTACGCGCAAATAGTTCAGGAAGTCCGTACGACAGAGTTTGCGGAACTGGTTGCCGGACAGTTCCTTCTGCTGCTCGGTCAGATACGCCCAGAGGTTCAGATAGGCCAGGAAGTCCGAGTGCGGCTCGGCGAAGCGGCGATGTTTCTCGGTTGCGGCTTCCTGCTTGTCGATTGGACGTTCGCGTGGGTCCTGAATGGACAGTGCCGACACGATGATCGTGACTTCTCTTACGCAGCCGTTTTTGTCGGCTTCCAGGATCATCCGGCCGAGCCGCGGATCCACCGGCAGCTGCGAAAGCTTCCGCCCCACCTGGGTGAGTCCGGAGCCGTCGAGTGCGCCGAGTTCCTCAAGGAGCTGCACACCGGCGGCGATGTTGCGCTTGTCCGGCGGATCAAGGAAACCGAAGGCCGCGATGTCGCCGAGGTCGAGCGCGGTCATCTGCAGGATCACCGACGCGAGGTTGGTACGCAGGATCTCAGGGTCGGTGAATTCTGGCCGCGAGTCGAAGTCGTCCTCGGTGTAGAGCCGGATGCAGATGCCATCGGACGTACGACCGCAACGCCCCTTGCGCTGGTTCGCCGAGGCCTGCGAAACCCGTTCGATCGGCAGCCGCTGCACCTTCAACCTGGTGCTGTAGCGGGAAATCCGGGCCTGACCGGGGTCGATCACGTACTTGATGCCCGGCACCGTCAGCGAAGTCTCCGCGACGTTGGTGGCCAGCACGATCCGGCGGCCGGTGTGGCGGTGGAAAACTCGATGCTGCTCGGCGGCGGACAGCCGCGCGTACAGCGGCAGCACCTCGGTATTGCGCAGGCTCAGCCGGTTGAGATAGTCGGCCGCGTCCCGGATTTCGCGCTCACCGCTCAGGAACACCAGAATGTCGCCTGGTCCCTCGGCGGACAGCTCGGCGACCGCATCGCTGATCGCCTGCAACTGGTCACGGTCCTCGTCCGGATCGGGGTCATCCGGGTCGACGACCGGACGGTAGCGGACCTCCACCGGATACGTACGCCCCGAGACCTCGACGATCGGAGCGTCGTTGAAATGCCGGGAAAACCGCTCCGGATCGATGGTCGCGGAGGTGATGATGACCTTCAGGTCCGGCCGCCGTGGCAGCAACTGCTTCAGGTAGCCGAGGATGAAGTCGACATTGAGGCTGCGTTCGTGCGCCTCGTCGATGATCAGCGTGTCATATTGCCGAAGCATCCGGTCCGAGCCGATCTCGGCGAGCAGGATGCCGTCGGTCATCAGCTTGACCAGACTGTCCTCGCCGACCTGGTCGGTGAACCGGACCTTGTAGCCGACGGTCGCGCCCATCGTCGTACCGAGCTCCTCGGCGACCCGTTCGGCGACCGTACGGGCGGCGATCCGACGGGGCTGCGTGTGCCCGATCGTGCCGCGGATCCCCCGTCCGAGCTCCAAGCAGATCTTCGGCAGCTGGGTCGTCTTTCCCGAGCCGGTCTCGCCGGCCACGATCACGACCTGGTGATCCCGGATCGCGGCGGCGATCTCGTCGCGACGCTGGCTGACCGGCAACGCGTCCGGGTAGACCAGCTTGGGCACCGCCGCCCGCCGCCGCGCGACTCTCGCCTCGGCCTTGTCGATTTCGCTGGTCAGCTGGGTCGCGGCCTGCTGCTGGCGGGTTGGGTCCCGGAGCTTGCGGGCGCCCTCGAGACGGCGACGGAGCCGGCGTTCATCGCGGGCCATCAACTCGGGGAGGCGTTGCGAGAGGCCGGCGAACGGGGTCGTCGCTGGGGTCGTAGGCATAGCGCGACCAAGGATAGGCGTACGACTGTCCCGAACGCTCGCCAATATCGTCAGGCGTTCGCTGTGAGCGGACACCCTGCGGGTGGGAATGCGAATCCGGCCTGTCAGTGTTACCGATAGTCGACTGTCAATTGGTTGAGAGCTCGCGACCCGTACCCGTTCTCCGAGAGGACCTAGCAGTGCCCGATTTCGACGCTGACCAGATGAACGCCATCAACAAGCAGGTGATCGACGATTTCCGTGCCAACAACGGGACGATTACGACGCCTCCGTTCACCGGCACTCCGATCGTCCTGTTGCACCATGTGGGTGCCAAGTCCGGTACCAAGCGGATCACTCCACTGGTCTACCACCAGGACGGCGACCAGTTGTTCATCATCGCGTCCAAGGGCGGCACGCCGGAGAACCCGGCCTGGTACTACAACCTGCTGGCCAACCCGGACACCACCATCGAGGTCGGCCCGGACACCATCGAGGTGACCATCGAGGCACTGACCGAAGGCGACGAGCGCGCCCGGCTCTACAAGATCGCTGCCGACAAGATGCCGAACTTCGCCGAATACCAGACCAAGACCGACCGACTCATCCCGGTCGTCGTGCTGCGCCGCAAGTAGCCTGCTCCCCGCTCGAAAGGATTCCTCAGATGCCCGACACCGAAACCTCCGCGGCGGAAATGGCAGCGCATCGTGCCAACAACACGGTGCCGACCGATGCCGAGATGGCCGCGTTCAACAAGATGATCATCGATGACTTCCGCGCGAACAACGGCAAGGTCACCGTGGACCCGTTCAAGGGCGCGCCGCTCGTGCTGGTGCACCACGTCGGCGCGAAGTCCGGCAAGGAACGGATCGCCCCGCTCGCGTACGACATCGACGGTGACAACGTCATCATCATCGCGTCCAAGGGCGGTACGCCGGAGAATCCGGCCTGGTTCCACAACCTGGTCGCGAACCCGGACACCAAAATCGAGCTTGGCCCGGACGTCATCGAGGTGACCGCGGAACCGCTGACCGAGGGCGAAGAGCGGGCGCGTCTCTACCAGCAGATGGCTGACAAGATGCCGAATTTCCACGAATACCAGAAGAACACCGACCGGCTCATCCCGGTCGTCGTGCTACACCGTAAGTAGGTAGTTCACACCAGCAGGCAACGAGACGGCTCGGCCGTTTCGTTGCCTGCTGGGAATGTCCCTACTCCGGAGCCCCCCGAGCGCCCCGGATGGAGGCGACCCGGCGGTGCGGGCCTCGCCGTCGAGGCGTGTCCCGCACCCGGCCGGTGAGAGCAGCAGCCCCCCGTTCGGTGGCTTTGTAGCTCCTGATCTCGGTCGCGTCGGCTAGCCTGCCGGGCCAATGCCAGCCGTAGCATTGGGGGAATCCCCCCATGCTGACCAG
The DNA here is from genome assembly GCF_039530045.1 of Fodinicola feengrottensis. Classification (NCBI taxonomy): domain Bacteria; kingdom Bacillati; phylum Actinomycetota; class Actinomycetes; order Mycobacteriales; genus Fodinicola; species Fodinicola feengrottensis. The sequence continues at coordinate 279,289 of NZ_BAAANY010000020.1, forward strand.
ATGCGGTCTCGATTCGGTCTCAGCCGCGCCCGATGTACGGCATCGCCGTCGCCATCACGGTGATGAACTGCACGTTCACTCCCAGTGGCAGGTCCGCCATATATCGCACTGCGCTGCCGACATGTTCGACGTCGAAAACCGGTTCAGCGACGATCTGCCCATTCGCCTGCGGCACCCCAGCGGCCATCCTGCTGCCCATGTCGGTGGCCGCGTTGCCGATGTCGATCTGCCCGCAGGCGATCTGATACGGCCGGCCGTCCAACGAGATCGACTTCGTCAGCCCGGAGATGGCGTGTTTGGTGGCCGTGTACGCCACGCTGGCCGGCCGCGGCACATACGCCGAGATGGATCCGTTGTTGATGATCCGACCGCCCTGCGGGTCCTGATCGCGCATGATCCGGAACGCCTCGCGAGCGCACAGGAACGAGCCAGTCAGGTTGACCGCGACGATCGCATTCCAGTCCTGCACCGAGAGGTCGCCGACAGTGCCCGCCAAACCGGCGCCCGCGTTGTTGACGAGTAGGTCGACCCGACCGAATGTGTCAGTGGTGGCTTGGAAAAGAGCCCGCACCGAGTCCGGGTCGGTCACGTCCGTACGCACCGGCAAGGCCCGCTCGGAGCCCGCCGCGACCGCACGCAACAGCTCCTCGCGGCGGCCTGCCAACACCACTCGATAGCCGTCCGCCAGCAACGCGGTCGCGGCCGCCCGGCCGATCCCGGAGCCCGCGCCGGTCACCACCGCGACCCTGCTTTCGTCCGTCACTCGCTCTCCTCATCCAGCGTGACCTGGCCGGTCACCGCGTCCGGGGCGCCGGCGGCGCCGGCGGTCAGCTCACCGCCCGAGCCACCGCTGACCGTGACCAACTGGTGGTCGAACAGCGGCCGACAGGCCCGCCAGCGGAAATCCCTGACCGTACGATCCGGAGCCTCTCGCCGCGGCAACTCCAGCAGCAACAACGCCAACAGCGGGCCGTGCACGACCAACCCCGGATGGCCCTCGACCTGGGTCGCGTACGGCTGGTCGTAGTGGATCCGATGGGCGTTGTGGGTGAGCGCGCTGAACCGGAAAAGCAGCACCGGATCGGGCCGGACGCGCAGCTGCCAGGGGCCGCGTTCGGCGGGTTCGGTCATCTCCGGCGGGGCTGTCGGCCCGCTGCGCAGGTCGTCGGCATCTCGGTAGACGAGGTCCTGTTCCTCGAGCACCCGCAGCTGCCCGCCGACCAGGAATTCGTGCCTGACGGTCACCAGCAACAACCAGCCGGTGCTGCCGTGGCGTACTCGTACGGAGCCGAGGCTCGATCGGCGTTGGACCTGGTCGCCGCACCGCAGCGGCTGATGGACAGTGAGTCGGCCGCCGCCAAACATCCGCCGCCGGTGCGGCAGCGGCGGAGTGAAGGACGCGTTCGCCGGATGGCCGTCCTGCCCAAGTGTGGCCTGCGGATGGATCGTGTCGAAGAAGAACCAGTGCCACAACGGCGGCAGCGGGTCGCCGGCCGTACGGACCGGGGCCGGCTGGTCCAGCAACGCCGCGAAAGTCTCCGGCGGCTTCACGGTGATCACGTCCTCGGAGGTCTCCGGGTGCGGCCGCCAGTTCGCCTCGATGGCCGCGAACGCCTCCGGCGGCTCGCTCACGTGGCGGCCCGTACCAACGCGCGGCCAATCACCAGTCGCTGGATTTCGCTGGTGCCCTCGTAAATCCGGAACAGCCGGGCGTCCCGGTAGAAGCGCTCGACCGCGGTGCCGCGCATGTAACCCATGCCGCCATGCACCTGGACGCCGTGGTCGGCCACCCGACCGACCATCTCACTGCAGAACAGCTTCGCGGCCGCTGGGCCGGTCGAGGTGTCGGCACCGCTGTCGTAGTCGTCGGCGGCCTCGACCACCAGCGCGCGGCCGGCCCTGACGTCCGTGTACGAGTCCGCCAACAGGGCCTGGACCAGCTGGTACGTGCCGATGGCCTGGCCACCCTGTTTGGTGACGGCCGCGTGCCGTACCGACTCGTCCAGGATCCGCTGCGCCATCCCGACACAGACCGCCGCGATGTGCAGCCGGCCGCGAGCCAGCACCGACAGCGCCGCCTGGTAGCCACGGTTCGGCTCGGCGCCGATCAACCGGGCGGCGTCGACGCGTACGTCATCGAAGCTCACATCGGAGGTCCAGGCGCCGGCCTGTCCCATTTTGTGGTCCTTTGGGCCGACCGTCACGCCGTCGCTCTTCGCGTCCACGATCAACGCCGAGATGCCGCGACCGCCTTGCGCTTCCGCGTCCGTACGCGCGAAAACGACGAAATAGTCGGCCAGCGGCGCGTTGGTGATGAACCGCTTGCCGCCGTTGATCACGTACGTGTCGCCGTCCCGTTTCGCGGTGGTTCGCAAGCCCGCCGGGTCGGAGCCGGCTTCGGGCTCGGTGAGCGCGAAAGACGCGATCGTCTCGCCCGCCGCGAGGGACGGCAGAAACTCCTGTTTCTGCGCTTCCGTACCGAACTTCACGATCATCTGGCCGGCGATCGAGTTGTTCGTGCCGAACATCGACCGGAACGCCGGCGTCGTGTAGCCGAGCTCGAAGCCCAGGCGTACGTCCTCGGCCATCGTCAGCCCGAGGCCGCCGTACCGCTCCGGCAGCGCGAACCCGAACAACCCCATCTGCGCGGCCAGCGCTCGCAAGTCGTCGGGAATCCGGTCGGTGTCCTCGATTTCCTGCTCAGCCGGGACCACCCGCTCCCGTACCAGCTCACGGACGGTGGACAGCACCTGCTGAAAAGAGGCCGCATCCATGCCGTCGACACTACGTGCCGCCCTCGCCCCCAGCAGCCCGGCTCTCCCGCCGGGCCACCGGAAACCCGTCGCTTACTCGGCTGTCCCGTTCTTCCCGGCCATGGCCTCAAGCACCTTGTCCAGTTTCTTCCCGTGCTCGGCCTGGCTGGCGACGAACTGCATCTGATTGCTGGCAAGTTGCGCTTGGCTGTTGAGGAGCTGCGTTTGACTACCCGACAACTGGTCGAGCCGATGCGCGAACTCATCGAGCCGATGCGCCTGACGCCGCTGGATCACGGCGAGCTCGCTGTTACTCGCACTGAGATCGTCGTACGTTCCGGTGAGCTCGTTGATCCGGTTGTTCTCCCTCATCTGGGTGACTTGCATTCTCGTTTGCGACTGGCTCAACGCCTCAAGCGTGGCTCCCTGTTTTTCCTGAGTCTTCTCGATCTTCTCGAGCAGGCCATAGATCGCGTGCACGTCGTTGTCAAGCCGGTTGATTTTGAGTTGAACATCTGCGGTCGTTGTCTCCATGGCTGGGGACTGTAACGGACCCACCAGACCTCACGGAACCTGGAAATTTGGTCTGTTGACTGGCATTTCCTGTGGACCTGTCGACGTAAGTCTGCCGGCCAGTCCTTATGGACATCGGGCCTGGGAAATCCCAGGAAAGAAAAAAAACCCCGCCCACCGGAGGTTGTCCGGTGGGCGGGGTCAACCAGGCCTGGGCGGTGCCTGGAAGCTGTTCGGCGATCAGGTGCCGGTGATGCTGTTGTAGCGATACGGCACGAAAGTGCCGTAGCCAGAGAAGTACGGGTAGGTGATCGTGCGGTGGTGGATGCCGCTGCCGGACAGTTCGTAACCGACGTACGAGCTATGGGCGGTGTTCGCCCACTTCTCGAAGATCGCCACGTGGCCGGCGTTGCCGGCGGCCTTGTTCAGCAGGATGTCGCCGCGTTTGAGGTCAGCCTTGGCGATCTTGGTGGAGATGCCAGGGAAGCGGGTGGTGTCGATGCCCGGTTTGGCCAGCCCCCAGGTGTAGGAGACATAGCCCGAGCAGTCGGTGCGGTAACCGTCGTGGGTGGCGCCCTGGTTGTATACGACGCCGTCGTTGACCCAGTTCTGGGCCCGGGCGATCACGGTCGCTCGGGACACCGAGGCCGATGCGGGTGGTGCCATCGACGCGACCAGTCCAGCCGAGACGACCAGCGCGACTGTCGCCACGGCCAGCCTGGCCACCGCCCGTCTGGTGATCCTCATCCTCATCCAGCTCCCTCCGTGCAGGTAGGGTGGCGACGGCCGGATGCCAGTCGCCAGCTATCTCCTCCGCCAGACACCGGATTTTCGCCGGTCCAGCGTGGTGAGGCGCTTTCAGCTAAGCGGGGCCGGATACAAATTTCCTACAAACTTCGCCCGACATGATTATTTACCACGTTTACCTGGCGTAGTTTGGCCAATATCCGGGCAAGGTGGATGCGGCCAGGTACCGTTTGCACCCAAAGCCGCCTTTTGCCGGTCCGAGCAGGGACTTCGCGCCGCACGGGGGTGAACAGCCGTGACCGAACCGAACCACCAGTTCCTCTTCCGGTACCACATCCTGGGACAACTCGAGGTCCGCCGCTTCGGCCAGGTCGTCGAGGTGGGCGGCGACAAGGCCAAGCGCCTGCTCGCCACGCTCCTGCTGCAGCCCAGGCACACGGTCTCGACCGATGTTCTGGTCGACGTGTTGTGGCCGGCGGCGCCACCGCGCTCGGCAGTCGCGAACCTGCGTACGTACGTCAGCTCGCTCCGCGCGCGACTGGGCGTCAGCGGCGACGGCCCGTTGCAGACCCGGCCGTCCGGCTACCGGATCGACCTGGACGACGACGCCAGTGACCTGATCCGGTTCGAACAGCTGGTCGGTGAGGCGCGCCGCCAACACGGCTCCGGCGACACGGTCCGGGCCAGTGCGCTGCTGGACGAGGCCAACCGGCTCTGGCGGGGCGATCCGCTGGCCGACCTGTCTCCCGCGCCGGAATGGGAAATAACCATCAGCCGGCTGAAGGCGCTCCGGCTGGAGGCCGAGGAACTGCGGCTGGGCACGCTGATCTCGCTCGGCCGACCAACACAGGCCATCCCGGACCTGCGGGCTCTGGTTTCCGAGCACCCGCTGCGCGAGCAGCTCTGGTTCGAGCTGGTACGGGCACTGCACGGCGCTGGCCGCCGGGCCGAGGCCCTGCAGGCGTACGTGGACGCCCGGACCGTGCTCGTCGACGAACTCGGCATCGATCCCGGACCGGCGCTGCGTGGCCTACAGCGGACCGTGCTGGCGGACGCCGACCTGGACTCCGAGCCGCGCGGCGAGGCGTACGTGCCGCCACCGCGGGTCTTCCAAACGCCTGCGGACACCGCCGACTTCGTTGGCCGCAAAGCCGAGACCGCGGAGATCGCGACCGCCCTGGAGATCGCAACCGGGCCCACGTTCGTGCTGCTCACCGGCCCAGCCGGGGTCGGCAAGTCGGCGCTGGCCGTACACGCCGCGCACCGGTTCCGGGGGCGCTTTCCGGACGGCCAGATCTACGTCGACTGTCGGGGCACCGACGAACGGGGCGCCACGGACCTGCTGGCCGAGGCGCTCGGGGCGCTCGGGGTGCCGGCCGGAGCGCTCGCGCCCGGCCTCGCCGGCCGGGCCGCCCAGTTCCGCTCGCTGCTGGCCGACCGGGCCGTTCTGGTCATCGTCGACAACGCGGCGACGGCCGACCAGATCGCCGCTTTCCTGCCAGCCACCACCGGTTCCGCCGCGCTGGTCAGCAGCCGGCACCACCACCCCACTCTGCCGGGCTTTCGGCGCATCTCGGTGCCCGCTCTCGAAGATCCCGACTCCCACCAGCTGCTCGCGGAACTGCTTGGCCAGCACCGCGTCGACGCCGAACCGGCCGCCGCGCAAGCCATCGTGACCGGCTGCGACGGGCTGCCATTAGCGCTGCGTACGGTGGCCGCCGGCCTGATCGCGCAGCCGTACAGGCCACTATGGTCGATCGCCGTGCCGGCGAAGGGTCGCGGTTTGGACGGCGTCGTCGCCGACGGCATCGGGGCGGCGACCGAACAGCTACGGGCCAGCCTGGATGCCGACTTTCGACGGCTGCCGGCCGGCGCTGCCGACGCGCTGACCGTCCTCGCTACCCTCGGTCCGGAGCCGGTCCCGGACTGGATGGTGTCCGCGCTGTCCGGTGCGACCGGCACCCTGGACGGCGTCGTCTCCGCCGGACTGCTGCAACCGGTCGGCACGGATACCCTCGGCATCCCGACGTACCAACTGTCCGGCCTGGTCCGGCGCTATCTGGACGGCCGTAGGACCGCGTCCATACCGCTGCCCGCGCTGGAACGAATGGCCGGCGGGTGGTTGACCCTCCTCGCGTACGCGTCCGAGTCGTTGCCAGTGGGTTTCTTCCAGGTGGAGCCGGCCGCGGCGGCTCGCCGCACGACGGTCCCGCCGGCCGCCCAGGTGGTGGCGCGGGCCCGCCGGAACGCCGTTCGCTGGCTGGAGTCCGAGCAGTCCCGACTGGTCGCCGTCACCGAGCAGACCGCCGACGCGGGCGCCGCCGGACTGGCCGTCGACCTCGCCGTCGGGCTGGCGTCGTTCTTCGAGCTGCGCGCGAATGTCGACGACTGGCGGCGTACGCACCGGGCGGCACTGCGCGCGGCCGTGTCGGCCGGCGATGCCCGCGGTGAGGCGATGATCCTGCGTGGGCTTGGACAACTCGACATTTACGCCGACCAGTATTCAGCCGCGGCCGGCAAATTCCACCGCTCGCTGGCACTGTTCACCCAACTCGGTGATCGCCGCGGTGCGGCGGCCGCACTGTCCGGCCTCGGCGCTGCCCACCACTACGACCAGAAAAACGACCAAGCACTCGACTTTTACCGGTTGGCGCTGGGACTGTACGAAAAAACCGGCAATGCCCACGGGGTCGCGTACGCCCGGGCCGCCATCGGCCTGGTGGGCATGAGCGCCGGCAATGCCACCGCCGCCCGCAAGTGGCTGGATCGCGCCCGCCTGGACGCCGGTGCGGTGGCCGACCACAACCGGTCCGCACATGTCCTGCACAAACTCGGGCTTCTCATGCACCGCCAGGAAGAACCCGCCATGGCCGCCGCGTACCAACGCGAGGCGATGGCCATCTTCAGCGGCCTCGGCAACGACCTCGGCGTCGCCAACACCAAGCTCCAGCTCGGCCAGCTCACCGCCGAGCGTGGCGCGGTGCGGCCGGCGATCGCCCTGCTCGAAGAGACCCTTCCGACGTACCGCACTCTCGGCGATCGCCGGTCCGAAGTGGACGCTCTGCTGCTTTTGAGTGATCTCAACGAATCCGAGCGCCGGGCGGGCCCTGCGTGGAGATATCGCCAGCGGGCAGCTCAGCTTTCCCACACTCTGCGTACCGGTTCCTAACCCAGCAGCTTAAGTACGCTTACGTCCAAGGTCAGGGGCGATTTCCCGGTCCCATAATGCAGAATTACCGTACGGTCAGGTCCGGCCGGAGCCTGCAACAGTGTGGTTCCTTGTAAAGCCGCCCAGCCGGCGGCGGGATGTGGCACACCCCAGGGATCCCGCTCTTTCGAGACAATGAGGCTGTAGGGCTCCAGCAACATCCCGACTGTCGCCGCCGAGTTGAAATAGCTCATCGGATCCCCGCCAGCGGGCACGGTCACGTTCGTCACCCGGATGCCAGCCCCGCCGGATAGTGTCAGCTCCCCCGCCGTCACTGCCGAACCCGTGAGGGACCGACCGTCGTCGGTCAGGTTCATTCGTACGCCATCGCAGGTGACGCTGGTGACTTTGCTGGCTGGCGGCGTACCGGTCAGGTACGGCAGTCCCACCAGATAGCCAAACTCGCCGCTGACCTCATTGTCCACAGTGGACATTACGGTCAGCGTTGTCCCGTCTGTCATATAGGCAGTCCGTACGCCAACCACCCCGTGCGGGCCCTGGACGACTGAGTGGATGACCTTCACCGCGTACTGGCCATCGGTGTACTCCTCGGACCTGGCCACCGAAACCAGGTTCGTCAGCCGATGAAGGCCGTGCTCGTCCGTCCAATATGGACCGATCTGATGGATGATCTCGGTCTGCCCGGCCGTGATCGAATACGGCACCAACGACTCATCAAAGACCACCGACGTCGTGCCTTTTCGCAGCTTGTAACGAGAATTCTCATCTCGGCCGGACGGCCACCACTCCTGCCGGTGCTCCATCAACCAAATGGTGGTGAAGGCGAAATGGCCGGTCGGCACCCCATCCGCGCTGTCCATATGAAATGCCCGGGAGCTGTCGGTCCGATAGCGACCGAGATCGTCGCCAAGCGCATTGCTCCAAAACCGCAAACCCAGCACGTTCGGCGAGTTGTCGCGTTCCTCGTTGTGCCGGGCACCGCCGTAGTCGAAGCCGGACACCGACATCCGCAGGTTCAGGTAGCGCGCATGTTGTTCAGCGTCCGCCGCGAAAACTGTCTCGCCGGTGGCCAGATAAGCTTCGGTGACGAAGGTCAGCGCGATCGCGCTGTAGTTCTGATCGAACCCGCCCGAGTGCTCCTGGAAGTACGCGTACCCGCGGTCAGTGGCGCGAGTCGGCCGGATCTTCTCCAGATAGAGCCGCATCGCCGCCGCGCGCATGGACTCACCCACCTCGCGTTCACCGGCCGCCGCCAGCAAATCACCCAGTTGCATGCCACCGATCACACAAGCAATGGCCTGGTTGCTGGCATCCTGTGGATCGAAGTCGGTCACCTCGGTGGACCAGCGCCAGTACGAACGGCCCAGGTCCAGCAGCGCCAGCCGGTGCTGGTCAGTCAGCAGCCCGTCGCCGAAACGCAGGATGTTCACCGCGTGCAACAAAGCCCAGACCGTGGTCGGCCAGTCGCCACCGGGGATCCGGCCCGGTGTCAGGCAGTAGCGTGCGTACGGGAGGCCACTGTCCCTTACCCGCAAGAACGGTGTGCCGGGGTTGTCGGTGACGAAAATCCGCTGCCGGAAATGAAAATCCAGGCCACGACGGACCGGTTCGACCAGCCCCGGGTCCGCGTTGAGGTGCCATTCGTACGCTAGCAGGGAAACGACCCCGAGAGTGTTGTCGCCGACATCGAGTTCACGCCCGGCGACATCGAAACTCCCGTCGGCGCCCTGCCGTGCGATCGCCCGGGCAAGGTGACTGGTGAGCAGATCAAGCAGGTCCTCGACGCTGGTGGGGCTGGTCGAGATCGCCGAATCCAGCGGCGAAATAGGTCTCTCGTTGGTCAAGAAGCTGTCCCGACACAGGCCGGATAACGGGCGGCGATCTCGGCGACCACCGCCGCACCGTCCCGTTTCCACAGCTCGTCGTTGAAAATCTCCACCTCGATCGGGCCGGTGTAGCCGGTCGCCAGCACGGCCTCGGTGAACGCCGGAAAGTCAACACAACCGTCGCCGATCTGCCCACGACCGGTCAACACGCCGGCCGGCAGCGGCGTCGTCCAGTCCGCCAGTTGGTACGCGGCGATCCGCTCCCCCGCCCGCGAAATGCCGGCATCCAGGTCCGGATCCCACCACAGGTGGTAAGTGTCCACGCAGACGCCGACCTGTGCCACCGGGAACTGCTCGGCGATGTCCAGCGACTGCGCCAAAGTGGACACCACGCAGCGGTCCGACGTGAACATGGGGTGCAGCGGCTCGATCGCCAACCGCACACCGCGCTCAGCCGCGTACGGCGCCAGTTCTGCGATCGCGTCGACGACCTGAGCGCGCGCCCCTCGCAGATCGCGAGAACCGGCCGGCAACCCACCGGCAACGAGCACCAGCACCGGTGCTCCCAGCGCGGCCGTTTCGTCGATGGCTGCGCGATTGTCCTGGATCGCCCGGCGCCGGTCGGCCGGATCCGCGGCCGTGAAGAAGCCACCCCGGCAAAGGCTGGTGACGGAAAATCCAGCGCTGGTGAACAGTTCGGCGGACCGCACCAACCCGTACTCGGCAACCGGCTCCCGCCAGAGCCCGACCGCGTCAACACCGACAGCGGTGCACGCTCTGATCAGCTCAGGCAACGAAAGTTGCTTCACTGTCTGCTGGTTGATCGACAACCGGCTCATTGATCGACTCCCGCCAACCGGAGGAAATCCCGTACTCGGGTCGCGGCGAGATCCGGGTCAGGGAAAAGTCCGAGCCTGTCGGCGAGGACGTACGCACGAGCAAGGTGCGGCACCGAGCGAGCGCTCTCCAGGCCGCCGACCATGCGCGGAGTGTCCTGGAAACCGGCCAGCCAGGCCACGAATACCACCCCGGTCTTGTAGAACCGGGTAGGCGCGCCAAATAAATGTCGAGAGAACTCCACCGTCGGATCGAGCAGCCGGCGGACGGCGGCCGGATCGTCGGCCAGCTGCCGGACAGCCGTTGACGCTACACCGGCCAGCGGATCGAAAATTCCCAGCAGGGCATCGCTGTGGCCATGCTTGTCGCCAGTAATCAGTTCCGGGTAATGGAAATCGTCACCTGAATAGCACCGCACCCCGGCCGGCAGCCGGCGGCGAAGCTCGACCTCCCGATCGGCGTCCAGCAAGGACACCTTCACGCCGTCGATCGCGTCCTGATGCGCCACGATCAAGTCGACAAGGGTGTCAGTCGCCTTGTCGAGGTCGTCGCTCCCCCAGTAGCCGCTCAACGCTGGATCGAACATCGGTCCCAACCAATGCAGGATCGCCGGCCGGCTGGCCTGCCGCAGAACAGTGCCGTACACCTGCTCGTACTCGTCAGGGCTGGTCGCGAAGGCGGCCAACGCCCGACTTGCCATCACGATCGGCTGGCCGCCGACTTCCTCGACCACCGCCAGTTGCTCCAGATATGCCTGAACAATCTCGTGGAGGGACGAGACGGGCGAAGCCAACTGATCCGTACCCACTCCGCACGAGATCGCGCCACCACACGCCGACGCTTCGGCACCACTGCGCCGAATCAGCTCCGCGGCGACCGGCCAGTCCAGGCCCATGCCGCGCTGCGCGGTGTCCATCGCCTCGGCCACGCCGAGTCCGTACGACCAAAGATGCCGGCGAAATGCCAGAGTCGCGTCCCAGTCCAGGACCGCGGGCTGCCCAGGACTGTTGTCCGCCAGCGGATCCGCCACCACGTGCGCCGCCGCGAAGACCACCCGCTCGGTCAGCGGGGTGTCCACCGGCTCGAACGCGTGGGGTGTCTTTGCCGGCTGGTGCTCGACAATCGAGCCATCGGCGGTCGGGATATGGAGAATCACAACCGCAGCTCCGGCACGTCGAGCCGGCGCCCTTCAGCCGCCGCTTGCAGGCCAAGTTCGGCGAGCTGCAGGCCTCGGGCTCCGGACAACAGGTCGTGTGACCATTCGCCACCGGCATAGACGTGCCGAAGGAACTGCTCCCACTGGATTTTGAAGCCGTTGTCGAAAACCGCGTTGTCCGGAATTTCCTGCCACTGCGACCGGAAATCCAACGGCGTGGGCATGTCCGGGTCCCATACCGGCATCGGCGTGGCCGAGCGGTGTTGCACCCGGCACCGGCGCAGGCCCGCGACCGCACTCCCGTCGGTGCCGTCCACCTGGAACTCCACCAGCTCGTCCCGATTCACCCGAACCGTCCATGAGGAGTTGATCTGCGCGATGATCCCGTTTTCCAGCTGGAAAATCCCGTACGCGGCATCGTCCGCGGTCGCCTCGTACGGCTGGCCGGCCTCGTCCACCCGCGCCGGGATCCCGGTGGCCTGGATGGCCTGAACCGTACGGATCGGCCCGAAGAGACCGCGCAGAACGTAGTCCCAGTGCGGAAACATGTCGAGCACGATCCCGCCGCCGTCCTCAGCGCGGTAGTTCCACGACGGCCGGTTCGGCGGCTGCCAGTCGCCCTCAAACACCCAGTAGCCGAATTCCCCCCGCACGGACAGGATGCGGCCGAAGAAACCGCCGTCAATCAGCCGTTTCAGCTTTCGCAATCCCGGAAGGAAAAGTTTGTCCTGCACAACTCCGGACTTGATCCCGGCCGCGTCCGCCAGCCGGGCCAGTTCGAGAGCGCTCGCGAGGGTGGTGGCGGTCGGTTTCTCGCAGTAGATGTGCTTTCCGGCGGCGATCGCGGCCCTTACGGCCGGTTCGCGTGCCGAAGTCACCGCCGAGTCGAAATAGATTTCCACCGAGTCACTGGACAACACCTCGTCCAGATCGGTCGTCCAGTGCTCGATCTTGTGCTGCTCGGCCATCCGGCGCAGTTTGGTCTCGCTGCGGCCGATCAGGATCGGCTCCGGCATCAGCGTGCTGCCGTCCGGCAGGTCCAGGCCGCCGGCGTCCCGGATCGCCAGAATCGAGCGCACCAAATGCTGTCGGTAACCCATCCGCCCGGTCACGCCGTTCATAGCGATCTGTACGGTTCTGATCGTCACTTCTCGCTCCCCGCCCTAATATCCTCGATCGAAGGTCGTGTCGCAGTGTCATAGCGTTGCAACCGGCCGCACATTCCCCAAGCAGGGCTAGGTTCGCCGACGTAGACGGCACCTTCGGTGAGGTGGCTGATATCTCCAGCGGCGAGAGCGTCCAACTGCCGGCCGGTACGCTCAGCGGCCGCCACCGGGCCGTCCTGCCACTTCTGGCGCCACTCTCCGATTTTCGGCGCCACCAAGCCGCCCGCGGCTCGATGGAAAGCGGCGAGCGCGGCCGCGTCCCCGCGTACCAGTTCCTGGAACCCGACGATCGCCAGATCGCGTCGCCGGCGCACCGATTCCTCCGCGGCCAGCGGGTCCACTGTGGACGCTGCCGCATATGCCGCCGGATCGGCCAGGATGTTGGATGGGAAGGTGAAAACCGCGTCTCCGGACTCCGGAAGGCCGGCATTCTGCATCAGGACGACGAGCCGCAGGTCGTCCTCGTTGATCAGCCGATGAATCGTACCGGGAGTGAACCAGACGACCTCGCCGGCGCCCAGCGGCGTGCGACGAAATCCTTCGGTGGTGAGGGTTTGCACGGCCCCGCGGCCGCCAGTCACCGCGTAACCCTCGGTGCACGCCAGATGCATGTGCGGTGAACCGCCACACAGCTCGTCGGCACCTGGCCAGTCATAGACCCTCAGCTGGGAAATCCCGATCGCACCAGGCAGAGGTGCCTCGTCGACGGCCATCAGCCGGTCCAGGTAGACAACGGGAAAGCCTTACGATAGTCCTCAATCCCGTCCCGATCCCAGCCGCCGGCCCGTACGACCACGCGCCACCCGCGCTCGAGTACGGCTCCAGGCCTCAGTTCGATTTCCTGGTCGAAAGCCAGCGAAGGATTGGCGATCGGGAAAGGCTCGGTGCGTACGAACCACTTCGCCTCGGCCGCATTCGAAGGATCGTGTTCGAAAAGCAGCGTGGACGTGGCGTCCACGTCGTCGTGTTTACCCACATACGCGAGCCAATCCGCGCGCTGCCCCATCATTTGCGGTCCGCCCAGATCCGCGGGTCCGAGCACCTGACCGTCGGTGAACGATCGCGGTCCACGCCACGCGAGGCCGGTGTAACCAGCCGCCGGCCGGCCGGCCGTGGTCGGGCTGCCGAAAAGCAAGGACTCATCCCGGGTATTGGTTATCGCCGTACGCCAGCGAATCGACCACGTTCCCCATGACGGCGACACATCTGCGACTGCGATTTCCCGGGTTTCCCGCGCCCATTCTTCCCCAGCCGCCGTCAGCCACCGCAGCTTCTCGGCTATTCTCAGAGATTCGTCGCTCACCTGCACCCGATCGAAGCCAAGGTGCTCCATCGAACCGACGACCTCCGGCAGCGGCAAATACCCTTCGCCGTGTCGGTAGCTGTGGCCGCCCCAGAAATTGTGGCCGCTCAGATGCGAAACCGCGAACTGCAACCCCTTGTGCCAGCGATGGTCGTGAGGGCGATAGCCGGTGACGAGGTCGCCGGCGAGGGTCCGCAGGGGATGCGCGTACGGCTTGGGGCCTTCGAAGGCGGACGGATCGGGTCGATAGACATACCGGAAGATCTCCAGCCCTTCGGTCGACACGGCGATCGCCTCGCCGTGCGTGTGAACGACCTGAATCTGACTCACCGGGCCGCCTTTCCCCGCATCGACTGGTAATACGGATGGCCAGGACCGATGTCGCCGCGGCGGACCGGTGTGCCGCTGTCGGCCGAGGCATACATGGCGGTGATCAGCTCGAGAGCCGCCCGGCCGCTCGCGCCGCCGGCCTTTGGACGCTCGCCGGCTCGCATGCTGGCCAGCAGATCATCCAGAGCGGCGGCATGTGAGCTGGGCACGTCCTCAGTGGACGGCCAGAGCTTTTCTGTTGCCTCAGAGCAATGATGGGCCGGGGTAAAGCGCCAGTTCGCGTTCTGGTAGCCGTAGAGATGGCTGAGCTCGACGGTCGCGTCCCGGAAATCGAACCGCAGGTAGCTTTCCTCACGTGGCGAGAGCGCACTGGTGACCACGGTCGCCATCGTGCCACGCTCGAATCGTACGCACGCCATGGAAACGTCGTCGGTCTCGATGTTGCGAGCGAGTGTCCCTGTCATGGCGCGGATTTCCGCCCAGTCGCCCAACACTGCCAGCATCAGGTCGATTTGGTGGATGCCCAACGCCATCGCCGGCCCACCACCTTCGGTCTCGAACTTTCCCCGCCAGGGCACCGCGAAATAGGCGTCGTCGCGATACCACGTGGTTTGACAGAGGGCCACCAGCGGATCACCAAGCGACCCGTCACGTACCAGGCCGGCGAGGTGTCGCGTACCAGATCCGTATCGCTGTTGGAAAACAATCGCCGCGTACGGGCCGCCTTCGGACTCGGCGGCGATCATCGCGTCGTACTCGGCCAAGGAACGTGCCGGTGGCTTCTCGCACCACACCCATGCGCCGGCCCGCAACGCGGCGCTCGCGTGCTCGCTGTGCAGGCCGGGCGGAGAGCAGACCACCACCAGGTCCGGTTCGGTCCGGGCCAGCAGCGCCGGCACATCCTGGTCGGTGTCCGGGATGTCCCATTGTGCAGCGAAGGCAGCCAACGCGCCGGGGTGGACGTCAGCCGCGCCCACCACCGCCACCTCGGGACCCAGTCCGCGTAGCGCCGGCAGGTGCGCGCTGCCGGCGATGTTCCCGGTCCCGACAATCGCGACCCGGACCTGCTGATCGACTCCACGCGACACGTCGTACGACCTCCATAGAAAGCGCTTTCTACATTCTCTCGAAACTAGGATCCGACGGTCCGGCTTGTCAACCTCCGGCTTGGTAGCCTCAGCGTTCGGTACGCGCAGAAAGCGATTGCGGCATGACCCAGCACCCCGATCCACCGGCCACACTGGCCGACGTCGCCCGCCGCGCCGGCGTGTCGCCGGCAACCGTGTCGCGGGTGCTCAACGGCAACTACCCGGTCGCGCTCGACACCGCGGCCCGGGTTCAGCGTGCGGTCACCGAGCTGAGTTACGTCGTCAACGGCAATGCTCGCGCACTCGCGGCCGCCACTTCGGACCTGGTCGGGATCATCGTCAACGACGTGGCCGACCCGTTTTTCGGGTTGATCGCGAGCGGCATCCAGGATGAGACCGGCGGCACCGACGTTCTGGCCATCATCGGCAACACCGCGGGCGCACCGGATCGGGAGTTGCGTTACTTGACGCTGTTGCGCCGCCAACGGGCCCGCGCGGTCGTCCTCACCGGCGGTACGGTCGACTCCCCCGACCACCTTCGCGCGGTCGCGACCCAGGTCAGCGCCCTGGTCAGCGCCGGAACCACGGTGGTTCTGTGCGGTCGGCCACCGCTGGCCGGCGCGGACCATGGGCCGTTGGCCGGAGTGTCCACTGTGGACTTCGACAATCGCGGCGGCGGGCAGGCACTGACCGCCCACCTGATCGCGCTCGGTCATCGGCGGATCGGCTATGTGGCCGGGCCGGCGAACCGGACAACAACGAAACTGCGGGTGCTTGGCCACCAAGACGCGCTGAAGCGGCACGGCCTCGGCGGCACCGACTGTCCAGTGGTGTCCGGAGACTTCAGCCGCGGCACCGGAGAGTCCGCGACCGCTGAACTGCTCCGCCAGCGGCCAGACCTGACCGCGATCGTGGCCGGCAATGACACCATCGCCCTTGGCGTCTGCGCCTATCTGCGATCCCAGGGCCGCACCGTGCCCGCGGACGTGTCGGTGGCCGGCTTCGACGATCTCCCCTTCAGCGCGGACGCGGTGCCGGCACTCACCACCGTCCGGCTGCCGCTCATCGAGGCGGGGCGTACGGCCGGACGGCTCGCCCTGGGACGGCAACTTCCGCCCCCTGGCGGGATTTTCCCCGTCCCAGCCGAGTTGGTCGTACGAGCGTCCACCGCGCCCGTCCGCGGGATTTAGGACTTAATCAAAGCCTTGCCCACGCCATTTCATGTATGTAGCATCTGTTCAGCCCAACAGCGCCTGTTCACATCCACGAACACACTTGTCGTACATCCGACGAATGGCGGCCGACATGACGGACGTTTCCCGACGGGCTTTGCTGGCCGGTGCCACCGGAACCGCTGGCGCGCTGGCACTTCCAGCATTCCCAGTGGCCGCCGCCGCTGAGCCGCGAGTTCTCACCGACGCGGCCTCTTACGCGGTGTCCAAACTTCGTACGGTGGCGCCGACCGTGACGGCGTTCCCGACCGGTACGAAGTTCGAGAAATGGGCCTTCTCGCAGGACGGTGACTGGGTGGGCGGCTTCTGGGCGGGTGCCCTGTGGTTGGCGTGGATCTACAGCGGCGAGGAGAACTTCCAGTCGCTGGCGATCGCCTCGGCGACCAAATTGGCACCCCGACAGAATGACACCTCCACCCACGACCTCGGTTTTCTGTTCTCTCCCTCATGGGTGACCGGCTGGCGGCTGACCGGCGACGACAAATGGCGCGCCGGCGCGTTGCAGGCCGCTTCTTCGCTGATCCAGCGATACAACCCGGCCGGCCGTTTCATCCGGGCCTGGGGAGCGTTGGGCACTTCCGGCAACGCTGGCCGGGCAATCATGGACACGCTGATGAACCTCGACCTGCTTTCCTTCGCCAGCCAGCAAACCGGCGATCCGAAATATCTCGACATCGCGATCGCCCACGCTCGTACGACCCAGCACAACTTCGTACGACCGGACGGCTCGACTCCGCATGTCTTCGATTTTGACCCGGTCACCGGGGCACCGATCGGGCCGAACACCGTGCAGGGTTACAGCCCCACCTCGTGTTGGTCTCGCGGTCAGGCCTGGGGAATCTACGGCTTCACCACCATGTACAGGCGGACCGGCTACCCGGAATTCCTGGCCACCGCCAGGAAACTCGCCGACTTCGCGCTGAGCGTACTCACACCCGACCATGTGCCGGTCTGGGACTACCGCGCCCCACAGGCACCTCATGACATCAAGGACGCTTCGGCCGGAGCTGTGATGGCTTGCGGTTTGTTGGATCTTGCGCGTGTTTCGCGTCGTCCGATTTACCAAACCCGGGCGTTGGACATCCTTACCGCGCTTTGCCGCACCTGCCTGACCACCACATCCACCCGCGCCGACGCGATCGTCGCCCGCTGTACGCGCAACCGGCCCAGCGAGGACGGCGTCGAGATTTCCGTCCCCTACGGCGATTACTACCTCCTGGAGGCGCTGTTGCGCGTCCTTCGCCCCACCCAGCTGGCCGCCGCGATCGGACTTTAGCCGCTACTCGCCACGCGGTCGAAGGGCCACAGTCCCCGTACTCAAGGACCAAGAGCGGTGGATCCGGTTGCCCATCAGGCAGGCAGCGTCATGGCGGCCAGCCGGCCGTCGATAATCTCGACCGCCTCGGTGACGATCCGCCGGACGAGCTCGCCGACGGTGGGGATGTCCTTGATGAGTCCTTGCACCAATCCCGCGCTCCAGATGCCGTGTTCGGGGTCACCCAGCTCGAAAACCTTACGACCCCGCGAGCCGGCGACCAAGTCGCGTACGTCCGCGAATTCCCCGCCTTCGTCCAGAATCCGGACCACATCGCGGCTCACCGCATTACTCGAGACGCGCGCGGTGTTGCGCAGCGAACGGAAGATCAACTCGGTGTCCCGCTCGCTGGACGCCACGATCTGTTCCTTGACCCGCTGGTGGATCGGCGACTCGACCGTACACATGAACCGGGTGCCCATGTTGATGCCGTCCGCGCCCAGCGCGAGCGCCGCGACCAGGCCTCGCGCGTCCCCGAACCCACCGGACGCGATCATCGGGATGCTGATCTTGTCAGCGGCCGCCGGAATCAACACCAGGCCCGGAATGTCGTCCTCCCCTGGGTGGCCGGCGCACTCGAAACCGTCGATGCTCACGCCGTCCACACCGATCGACTCGGCCTTCACCGCGTGCCGGACGCTGGTGCACTTGTGCAGAACTTTGATGCCAGCACGGTGAAAATCAGGCAGGTGCGCCTGCGGGTTGAAACCGGCAGTCTCGACGATCTTGACGCCGGAGTCCACGATCGCGGCCCGATACTCGTCGTACGGCGGCGGGTTGATCGACGGCAGGATCGTCAGGTTCACGCCGAACGGCCTGTCCGTGAGCTCGCGACAACGGACGATCTCCTTGGCCAGCGCCTCCGGAGTGGGCTGCGTGAGCGCGGTGATGAACCCCAACGCGCCCGCGTTCGCGACCGCTGCCACCAACTCGGCGCGGCCCACCCACTGCATGCCGCCCTGGGCGATCGGATGCTCTACCCCGAAAACCTCGCAGAACCTGGTCCTGAGCATGGTGTCTCAACCTCCCGCTCGCGCCGACGGCAATGCAGCGCACCGTACCCTGAGCGATCGCTAAGTAAGGAGAGAGTGACGAATCTGCCACCATGTACGTCCACTAGCGTCGACGCCGTGCCCACCAAACCCGCTCGGCGACCGGCGAAACCCAAGCCACCAGCCGCGCTGGACCCCGCCGCTGACGAGCTAGCCGACGAAGCCGTCTACCGCCGGCTCGGATTCGTCGAAACCGACCTTTCCGGGCGTACGGCCGCGCTCGCCGAATTCGAGCAGTGCCGGTTCCGCACGGCCAACCTCAGCAACACCCGGCTGGAGCGGGCGTCTTTCACCGACTGCCTGCTGGAGAGCTCGGATCTGGCCAACCTCCGTACGGTCAAGTCGTCTCTGCATCGGGTGCACTTGTCCGCCGACCGAATGACCGGGCTGCACTGGGTGGACGGCGCCTTGCGCGAGGTGGCGATCACTGACTGCCGCGCCGACCTGTCGTCTTTTCGTTTCACCGCCTTCCAAAACGTCCTCTTCGAGGACTGCGTGCTCACCCGTGCGGATTTCCAGAACGCCGATCTCACCGGCGCCCGGTTCGTCAACTGCGACCTGACCGGCGCGCAGTTCTCGCACGCGAAAATGACCGGCACCCGCCTCACTGGCTGTGTGCTGGCACATCTCGGCGGAGTGTCGAGCCTCGCCGGCGCCACCGTGTCCGGCGCCGACCTGGTGGCGCTGACGTACACACTCGCCGGCGCGCTCGGCATCAACATTGAGGACAGCTAGTCGCTCCAAGATGGTGCATAATCCGGCATATCCGTCCTACCGGAGGTGCCTGATGGCCGAAACCAGCGGTGTCGCACAGCTGTCCCCAGCCTGGCCAATGGTGGGGCTTCGCGGCCTGCTCGCCGTTCTCTTCGGAGTGGTCGCGCTGGTCTGGCCGACCATCTCCATTCTCACGCTGGCGGTGCTTTTCGGCGCGTACGTGCTGGTCGATGGCATCAGCGCGATCGTGCACGCGTTCCAGCACGGCGCGACCACGGCCCGTTGGGGTTACGTGGGGCTCGGGGCGCTGGGCATTGTCGCCGGCATCCTGGCGCTGCTCTGGCCGGGCCTGACAGTCCTCGTCCTCGTCACGCTGGTCGGCATCTGGGCAGTAGTGACCGGCGTGCTGGAAATTGCCGCCGCGCTGTCCATGCGCCGGGTCGTGGGATCGGCAAGCGTGCTGGTGATCGTGGTCGGCGCGCTGTCCGTGCTCGCCGGGATCTTGATCCTCGTCCAACCGCTCGCCGGTGCTTACGGCATCGCGCTCATCATCGGCGCGTACGCCGTCATCTACGGCATCGCGCTGATCGCCCTCGCCTGGCGACTGCGTGCAGCCCGGAAAGTTGTCTAGGCGCAAATAGCGCCATCCATAATGCCCAGCCCCCTGCGTTCGGTCATCGCCAGCGCCTCAGTTTCCGTTGATGAGATGAGTCGCGAGGTCCGGCGAGAACTGGCCCGCCGGCACCGAAGGCGCACTGCCGCACGTACCGTCGGAATCGCCGGGCACCTTCACCCACAGGAGCATTTCCGCGCCACCTCCGGTGCGGCTATCTTCGCCGAGCTTGCGTCCGGCCGGGTTGCACCACTGTCCGTTCGCGCCGTTGCCGTTGCGACCGACATCAATCACAAACGGCGTGGTGTAGCCGTACCGGCTGGACAATTGGTCATCCACCGCGTTGGAGAAGCCTATTGACTGCTCGGTTGTGTAGAAATTTGAGACATTGTCAGAAAAACCACGGACGTTGCGGAGGCCGGCGGCCTCCAGCCGGGGGGCCATCACATCCGCCGACATCCAGCCGGCATTGCCCGCATCCAGGTATGCCCAAGTGTTCGGCGACTTGTCCCGGAACTGTGTGGTGGCGTAGTTGATCATGTCCGTACGCACCTGCCGATCGCCGTCCGTGGGCAGGCAGTCCAGCTGCGGCAGCGCATCGGGCTCGATCACCACCACGGCCGGCAGATCGCCGATAGCGGCGGCAAAAGTCGAAATCCAGGCCCGGTACGCCTCCGGGCTGCCGGCTCCGCCACTGGAATTGCCCCCACAGTCGCGGCCGGGAATGTTGTACGCCACCAAAACCGGAAGCTGATCCACGTTCGCCGCGGCGCCAACGAACCCGGAGACCGCCGAGGAGATATCACCGCTCCAGTTCCCGAACCAGCGAGCGATTGGCTTGCTGCCGATCGCCGATGCGATGGCCGGCGCCCGCGAGTCGTCGGCGTGGTCCCGAGCCCAGGTAGCCGGGTGGGACTCCGGGTCCACGTAGAACCCGTTCGTCATCTCGATGGGGCTGTGCGGCCGGGCGCCGACCAGCTCCGCTCCGGACGCCGATCCAGCCGCGCCGAGCGCGGCGACAAGGACAGCGGCTGCGGCGGCCAGGCGGAACCCGCACCGGCCGATTTCGGGACGACCAGTTCGAAAGATTTCCATCACGGCACCTCCGGAAGGACCTTTTTGGGAGCGCTCCCATGAACGGACTATAGTGTGGCCTTGGGCATTGGTCGAGAGCCGACGGGGGCTTGTTGGGTGACGACACGGGAGGGTGGGCAGAGGTGGCCGGAGCGGGACAACCGACGATCGACGAGGTGGCCCGGCTGGCCGGTGTCTCCCGCGGTACGGCATCGCGGGTGATAAACGGGGGAGCCCATGTCAGCCCAGCCGCACACGAAAAAGTCCTTAAGGCGATCGAAGAGCTGCAATACGTGCCGAGCCGTGCGGCCCGTTCCCTTGTCACGCAACGCAATGATGCTGTCGCTTTGGCGATCTCCGACGCGAATCCGCGGCTGTTCACCGAACATCCGTTCTTCTCCGAGGTGATCGTCGGCATCGACACGGTGCTGGCCGAGTCCGACCTGGAACTGATGCTGGTGCTCGGGGCCAGCGTTCGGGAGCGGAACCGACTGCGCCGTCAGCTGAGCTCACGCCGAGTGGACGGCATAATGCTGCTTTCCTTACATGGTGAGGATCCGCTGTACGAGCTGGCGGAGCAGGCCGACGTCCCGGTCGTCTACGGCGGAAAGCCGCTCGGAGTAGAGCCGCCGCACTACGTCGACGCCGATAATCGCGGTGGCGCCCGGCAAGCCGTCGAGCACCTGGTCACCACCGGCCGCCAACGCATCGCCACCGTCACCGGGCCGATGGACATGGACGTGGGAGTGGCCCGCTACCACGGATTCCGGGACGCGCTCGGCTCGGCGGGCCTGCCCGCGCATCGGGTGGCGAACGCCGATTTCACCGCAGCCTCGGCCGTACGTGCGATGGCCGACCTCCTGGACCGATTTCCGGACCTGGACGCGGTTTTCGTCGCTGCTGACTCGATGGCGGCGGCCGCACTCGGCGTCCTCCATGAGCGCGGTCGACGGATCCCGCAGGACGTAGCCGTGGTCGGATTCGACGATCGCGCCACCGCGCTGACCACCCATCCGCCGCTGACAACTGTTCACCAGCCTGTCCAGGCACTCGGCGCGGAAATGGCCAAGATGTTGCTCAGCCTGATGGCCGGACGGCCGGCCACCTCGCTGATCCTGCCCACGCGGCTGGTCATCCGGCAATCGACGTAGCTCAGTTCACCGTCACTGAAAACGAATGCGTGGCGAGGCCTGTTCCGCCCTTCCAAAGCTCAAAACCCGCTTCGACGTCGATCAGCCACCACGAGTTCTGGAGGTAACCGCGCCCGACCGAGTCGGCAGTCAGGTCATGAACGTCGATGTCGTTCACCGAGGTCGTCGGGTTGGTTCGCGCGTACGAAACGAGATTCCACCCCGACTGCCGCGCGTACCAAACGTCGTACTGCACTCCCCCAACTGTCACTGTCCCGACCTTCGAACCGGCCGGGCCAACGTTTCCGTTGTGCGCCAACCAAATCATCACCTCAGTGCCGTTTGGTTGCCCACTGGTCGAAGCGCTTTGGTTATACCAAACGTCGTAAGCAACGTCGTACACGTTGCTGCCGGCGGGCTGGCTAGTGCTCCAACTGGTGGTGACTTTTCCAGCGGACAGTGCCGAAACCTGGATCGGGAAACCGCTGTTCGGCGTACAGGCGCCCCAGTGACATCCCTTGTAAATGGACGGATATCCAGCGGGCGGTTGACCGGTCGGGCTGTTCATCGACGAGTTCACCACCGCGAAGTCGGCGCCGCCGCTGGTGCTGATGCATTCGTTCGCGGAGGAGTTCCACTCGTCGTTCTGCACGATGTACGTGCCGCCGGCCACCGAGGCTGTCTGCGAATGACAGAGTGTCGTGGCTGCCACGGCCGGAGTCGATAAAGCGCCGAGTCCGATCGACACCAGCGCCGCCAGCGTGACAAAGCGATTTCGTAGCGTCATGGTTTCCGCCCTTTCTGGGAGCGCTCCCAACTGGCCGTCACGCTAGCATTGGCTTAGCTGATTGAAAAGCCTTCGCCCCTTATGGCGGTGATTTGTCGTTTAAAGCGAAGTTCAGAGCTCGTCGAAGACCAGGATCGTGTGGGTAGAAAGCACATCCTCCATCATTTGCAGTCGCTCCAAGACCAGATCGCGCAGGCTCTCGGCGTCACGAGTACGGACAAACAAGACCAGGTCGTTGTCGCCGGACACCAGCGCCCCGTGTTCGACCTCCGGCACCCGTCGCAGTGCTTGCCGGACGTTTTTCCAGGAGTGCTGGCGAATCTTCACGTGGATGTGCGCGGACACCGTCCGGCCGAGCTTGCGGGGATTGACGATCGCCGCATAGCCGGTGATCACGCCCTCGCGCTGCAGGCGTTCCACTCGGGCATAACAACCGGCACGGGAGATGTGTACGCGCTCGGCCAGCGCCCGCATCGACAGCCGCCCCTCGACCTGCAACTGCGCCAACAACCGCAGATCAACGTCGTCGAGAGCGACCGGTTGTCCAGCCGAACCGGACGAAGAGTCAGCTTCGGTAGCCATAATTCCAGAGCGTACGAGCCTCAGTTCGTATTTGTCTACGCTTGCTTGCCCACGCTAGATGTTCTGCGCTCACACGCCCAGACTGGCGGCTACTCGTCTTTTCGCAGATCGGAGCGCCTGGTGACCACATCGCTGCTCCCCACCGAAAGTCCGGTGGCCCTGATCGACGCCGACGGCCAGCCGGTTCCCGACGCCTTATGGAGCATGCCGAGCGACGAGGTGTTGGTGGCGCTGCATCGAGCCATCGTGCTGGCGCGCCGGTTCGACGCGCAGGCGACGGCATTGACGAAGCAGGGCCGGCTGGCGGTCTACCCGTCCGCGCGAGGGCAAGAGGCCAGCGAGATCGGCGCCGCGCTGGCTTTGCGGCCCCAGGACTGGCTTTTCCCCACTTATCGGGACTCGATGGCAGTGGTGGCGCGCGGTGTCGATCCGGTCGAGGTCCTGACGCTGCTGCGCGGGGACTGGCACTGCGGCTACGACCCGTACGAGCATCTGGTCGCCCCGCAATGCACACCGCTGGCGACCAACACCCTGCACGCCGTCGGTGTCGGCCACGCGGCCACCCTCAAGGGCGAGGACACCGTCGCGCTGGTCATGCTTGGCGACGGCGCCACCAGCGAGGGTGATACTCACGAGGCGCTGAACTTCGCTGGTGTCTGGAAAGCGCCGGTAGTGTTCTTCGTACAGAACAACGGCTATGCCATCAGCGTTCCGCTCGCCCAACAGACCGCGGCACCTTCGTTGGCGGCCAAGGGAATCGGTTATGGCGTTCCCGCGATGCTCATTGATGGCAACGATCCGGCCGCCGTCTACCGCGCCGTCTCCGTCGCGATCGCTCGCGCTGCCGCTGGGGACGGGCCGACGTTGATCGAGGCGGTGACGTACCGGATAGAGGCCCACACCAACGCCGACGACGCGACCCGCTATCGACCGGCGGAGGAAGTGCGGCAGTGGCTCGCACGTGACCCGCTCACCAGACTTACCCGCTATCTCACCGATCGCGGCCTCCTGGATGCCGACAGGATCGCCGCACTCGATGCGGAGGCCGAGGCCGAGGCGGCCGCCTTGCGGCAGCGGATGAACGTGGACGCCGTACTCGACCCGGCTGACCTTTTTCGGTACGTCTACGCCGAACAGACGCCCGAGCTGCGCGCGCAGCAGCAGGAACTGGCTGAGGAGTCGCGATGACGATCGTGGCGGAACAGGTCGTCGAGGCGGCACCAGTAGCCTCCGCGGTGACCATGGAGGCCGCACTCAACCGCGCTTTGGCCGACGCGTTGCGTGACGACGACCGAGTCCTTGTTTTCGGCGAGGACGTAGCAAAGCTTGGCGGGGTTTTCCGGGTGACCGACGGGCTCGCAGCGACCTTCGGGCCGGCCCGGGTGTTCGACACTCCGCTGGCCGAGGCCGGCATTGTCGGCACCGCGATCGGGATGGCCATGAACGGCCTACGGCCGGTGATCGAGATGCAGTTCGACGCCTTCGCCTACCCCGCTTTCGAACAGATCACCAGCCATCTAGCGAAGCTCCACAACCGGACGAAAGGCAAGATCGCGCTGCCGATCGTCATTCGCATTCCGTACGGCGGCGGCATTGGTGGCGTCGAGCATCACTGTGATTCGTCCGAGGCCTATTACACGCACACCGCGGGCCTGCGGGTGGTAACCCCGGGCACTGCTGGCGACGCGTACGCGCTGCTCCGGCAGGCGATCGACTGTCCAGACCCGGTGATTTTCCTGGAACCCAAACGCCGCTACTGGTCGAAGGAAGCCGTCACGCTCGACCACACCGGCTCCACTGTGGACGGTGCGGTGATTCGCCGGACGGGCACCGATGTCACCCTCATCACGTACGGTGGCACCCTCGGTACCGCGTTGGAGGCAGCGCAGGAGGCTGACCGCAGTGTCGAGGTCATCGATCTGCGCAGCCTCTCCCCTTTCGACGACAAGACCGTCGCGGCGTCCGTTCGGCGTACCGGCCGGGCCGTCGTCGTCCACGAAGCCAGCCGATTTTGCGGCTATGGCGCGGAAGTCGCGGCACGGTTGACTGAGCAGTGCTTCCACTATCTGCACGCTCCGATCCTGCGAGTAGCCGGTTTCGACATTCCTTACCCGGCACCGAATCTCGAAGAACATCACCTTCCCAGCGTGGATCGCATCCTGGACACCATCGACCGGTTGCAGTGGGAGGACAGCTGAATGCCCGACTTTCTGCTGCCGGACCTCGGTGAAGGGCTCACCGAGGCGGAAATCGTCACCTGGCACGTACGGGTGGGCGACACGGTCACGATTGACCAGGCCGTCGTCGAGGTGGAAACGGCCAAAGCCGTCGTCGAGGTGCCGGTGCCTTTCGCCGGCCGGGTGACCGAGTTGCATGGCGCCGCGGGTGAGGTCCTCACCGTCGGAAGGCCGCTGATCACCGTACAGGAGAACGAGAATCTCTTCGTCGAGCCAGGTATCGTCCAGGCCGACAACGAAAGCGGCAACGTCCTCATCGGTTACGGCACCTCCGCGGGCAGCCGTCGACGCCGCCGCGACACCACCCAAACGGCTCCCATTCCAGTGGTGTCTCCGTTGGTCCGGCGGCTCGCTCGTACGGCCGGTGTCGACCTCGCCACCGTGCGCGGATCAGGCGCCAACGGCCTCATCACCCGCCGAGACGTGGACCAGGCCGTGCATCCCGAGCCGGCCGGACTCGTACGCGTCCCGATGACCGGGTTCCGCAAGGTCATCGCGGACAAGCTTTCCCAGTCGCGGCGGGAAATCCCGGAGGCCACCGTCTGGGTCGACGTGGACGCGACCGGGTTGCTCAGGCTCCGCCAGGATCTCAACACGACAGGCCCGAAAATCAGCCTTCTGGCACTGTTTTCCAAGTTCGCGATGCTGGGCCTGCGCCGATTTCCCGAGCTCAACGCGCGGATCGAGGGCGACGAGATTCTGATGGGCCCGACGGTCAATCTCGGTTTCGCCGCCCAGACCGACCGCGGCCTGGTCGTACCCGTCGTGCCAGACGCGGCAAAACTGCCACTTGAGCAGCTGTCGATGAGCCTCGCGGAGCGTACGACCCTGGCCAGAGAAGGAAAACTGGCACCCAAAGACCTGACCGGCGGCACCTTCACCCTTAACAACTACGGCGTTTTCGGCGTCGACGGTTCGGCCGCCATCATCAACCACCCCGAGGTGGCGATCCTCGGCGTCGGCCGCATCATCGACCGACCGTGGGCGGTGGACAAACAGGTCGTCGTGCGCAGCTGCACCCAGCTGACGCTCGCCTTCGACCACCGTGTCTGCGACGGCGGCACCGCCGGCGGTTTCCTGCGTTTCGTCGCCGACTGCGTCGAATCCCCCACCACGATTCTCCGACACCTCTGACGCCGCCCCGCCATGGAACGCGGGATCTCGGCGCATCAGCAGTGCGTTAAGCCGTACGACGCAGCAGCTCCTCGAACGGCACCAGATCGTCCGCCGGTTTCGTCGTACGTGCCTGCAGAAGCGCACCGAACTCGCCGGCGGCGCGCTCGATCCGCTGCTGAAGTGTGCCAGCGCCCCAATCGGCCGAGGCCGCGTAAACAGCGGTCGTCGTCGGTACGGCTCGTAAGTAGGCGAACATCGGTCGCATGTGGTAGTCCAGTACGAGCGAATGCCGTTCCGTCCCGCCGGTCGCACCCATCAGGACCGGCATGCCCACCAACGCCTCCTTGTCGATGACATCAAAGAAGGACTTGAACAGACCGCTGTACGAGGCGGTGAAAACCGGTGTCACCGCGATCAGCCCATCTGCCTGGGTGACCACATCAATCGCCGTACGCAAGGCAGGGCTGGGAAACATCGTCACGAGGTTCTTGGCGATGTCCACGGCCAGGTCACGCAGCTCGATCACCGTCACGTCGGCCGGCACCACGTCCTGGGTGGCCGCGGCCAGCCGGTCGGCGAGCAAACGTGTCGAAGAGGGCACGCTCAAACCTGCGGAGACCACCACTATGTTCTTGTTCATCGGGAATTCTCCAACACAGGTTGGGTGGGACCATCGGGTACGTGCGCTGGCCGGTTGATGGCCATTTCCTTGCGCAGCACCGGAACGACCTCTTCACCAAGGAGGTCAAGCTGTTTCAGGACGGTTTTCACCGGCAGGCCAGCGTGATCCACCAACCACAGCTGCCGTTGGTAGTCACCGAAATGTTCGCGGAAGGTCAACGTCTTCTCAATGACCTCCTGCGGGCTGCCGACACTGAGCGGCGTCTCGTCCATGAATTCCTCCAGCGACGGCCCGTGACCGTAAACCGGGGCGTTGTCAAAGTACGGACGGAACTCCTTGATCGCGTCCTGCGAGTTCTTCCGCATGAACGCCTGCCCGCCCAGGCCCACGATCGCCTGGTCGGCCGAGCCGTGGCCATAGTGCTCGAAGCGCTGCCGGTAGAGGTTCACCAGCGCCATGAAATGCTCTTTCGGCCAGAAAATGTGGTTCGCGAAGAAGCCGTCGCCATAGTATGCGGCCTGCTCGGCAATTTCCGGGCTGCGGATCGACCCGTGCCAGACAAACGGCGGCACGCCGTTCAACGGCCTCGGGGTGGACGTGAAACCGCGCAGGGGCGTACGAAACTTGCCTTCCCAGTCGACCACGTCCTCATGCCACAACCTGTGCAGCAGAGCATAATTCTCCACTGCGAGCGCGATGCCCTGCCGAATATCCTTGCCAAACCAGGGGTAAACCGGCCCGGTGTTGCCACGGCCCATCATCAAGTCGACCCGGCCGTCCGCGAGGTGTTGCAGCATCGCGAAATCCTCGGCGATCTTCACCGGGTCGTTCGTGGTGATCAGGGTCGTCGACGTGGACAGGATCAGTTTGCTGGTCTGCGCGGCTACGTACCCCAGCATCGTCGTCGGCGACGACGGCACGAACGGCGGATTGTGGTGCTCACCGGTCGCGAACACGTCCAGCCCGACTTCCTCGGCCTTGCGGGCGATCGTGACCATCGCCTTGATCCGATCGTGCTCCGACACCGTCTGACCGGTGGTCGGGTCGGTGGTCACATCGCCGACTGTGAAGATGCCGAACTGCATCGTGTGCTCCTCGTGCGAATGTTTATGCGCGTGCATAGACTTGCAACCACTCCGAGGGCACCATTGTTCCCGGGCTGCGGAACCTCGTCACTTCCTGCGAGGATGCCGGCCATGAATCTTGTCGCGCAGATCGCCGCCCTGCTCGCCGGCCTGCTCCATATCGTGATCTTCTCGTTCGAGAGCCTGCTGTTTCGCCGGCCGACGATCCACGCCCGCTTCCTGGTCGCCGACAACGAGGTCGAGACCGCCCGGCCGTGGGCCTTCAACCAGGGCTTTTACAACCTGTTCCTGGCGGTCGGGACCATTGGCGGGCTGGTGATGTTGTACGCCGGCGGGGAAATCCCCGGTCGTACGCTGGTGCTCTTCTGCTGCGGCAGCATGCTGGCCGCGGCGGTCGTCCTGGTGGGCAGCGAGCCGCGAATGGCCCGGGCCGCCGCGATGCAGGGCACCCTCCCGCTGATCGCCCTGATCGCGTCGCTCTTCTGACCCGTCAGGCAACCTCCTCCGACATGTCGGCACTATGCCACCGATCCGGCCGAACGGTGTACATAAGGACGGTTCCGCCCGGATGCGCCAGTTCCTGTTGGACGAAGCTCTGCGCGAACTCCTCAGGCATGTAGCGCCGGGTGATCGCCAGCATCCGCTCGGCCGTTGGCGGCTGCTCGATGCCGGTCACGGTGCCCTCGACGGTGACGTACTTGTACGGCAGCTCTTCGTGTTGTACGGACAGGCTGAGCACGCCGTGCTTCGCGATCAGACCGACCTTGCGGGACTGCCGACCGTGCGTGTTGGTGAAGAAGGTCAGATCTCCACCCGGCTCGTAGTGGTAGAAAACCGGCACCGCCAGCGGCGGCCGCTCGTCAATGCTGGCGACACTGAGCGTGCCGACGTGGATGGCCGCCAGGAAGTCCTGCCGACCTTGTTCGCTCATCGGACCAGGCATGTTCCGCTCCTCTGTTAGACTTTGAACACCTCAGAGTTTGACTATCAAAATCTATGCGTGTCAAGAGCCATCGAAGGAGAGATCCGGTGACCGACTCCGTCGAAGCGTCGATGAGCCGCGACCTGGCCGGGCATCCCACCGCGGACCCGGCACTGGAAGGTGCGGTGAAGCGGATCGCCGAGATCTCTCGGCGGTACGAGGAAGCGATGCGTACGGTGGCCGGCCGCTATGACATCTCGCTCGGCGACTGCCAGGTGATCTTCGAGCTCGCGCACAGCGAGCCGACGGAGCGTACGCCCGGTCACCTGGCCCGGGCGTTCCACATCACCGCCGGCAGCGTGACGGCCCGGTTGGGCCGGTTGGAGCGCGGCGGCTTCCTTCGCCGTACGGTCGACGCCGACAACCGTGTGCACGTTCAGATCGCGTTGACCGAGAGCGGGCACGCGATGCACCACGAGGTCAGCGGCGAGTTGATCGAGCTGCGACGGACGCTGATCGCGGACGCGCTGCCCGCCGCGGACCTGACCCAGCTCAACACGTTGCTTCGCCGCGTGCTGACGCACATCGAGACGACCGATCAGACCTGAGGCCGCGTCCAGCTCGTACAGAAGGTGCCGGCGTGGTCGGGCGCGCGGTCCTCCACCGGTGCCTGGCCGCAGGCGCGGAACCACCGGGCGTCGCCGTTCGCGTCGACAGCCAGCAGCGCCGGCGTGGACGTGCCTTGGCTGACCGGCTGCGCGCCGCACTGGCGCCACTGCGACTGGTCGACCGGATTCGCCGAATAGCTCCAGTCCAGCCAGAGCCGGTCCAGGTTCGACGCTGACTTCTGCAAATACGCCCAAGCGATCCAGCCGTCGTCGGGATGTTTCTGAACTCGCAGCTCAATCCGCCGGTCCGGGTTCGGCTTGCCCGGCGGGCCCTGTTCGAACAACAGCGCCACGCTGCCAACCCGAGTGCTCTGGCCGATCTGTTCGGCGCAGGGGCCGTACTCCAACGACGGATCCGCCGACGACGGCAGGCGCCAACCCGTCACGACCGCACCAGCGCCAAAGCCCACCAGCACCGCCGCCGCGATGGCCGCGATCAACCATCGGCGGCCCGGGCGTACCGGCGCTGGTACGGCCACCGGCTCAGCCTTGACCTGTGGCGGTGGCTTGGCCGGCGCCTCCCGCAGCGGCTGCCCGGACGCGATCACGAGGTCTTTCCACCAGGTGTGCCAGATGTCCAGATGGACGGTCACCTCGTCCCGGGACAAGCCGCTGGCGACCAGGCAGCCAGCCACCACCGCTTGGACGAAATCCCACCGCGGCAGGCCACTGGAGCGCTCGTTGCGAAACTCGGACAGCGTCGCCTTGGCGACCGCGGAGCCGTAGTCGCGGCCGATGCTGTCGATTTCCCGGTGCGCCGGTCGGCCGCTTTCGGTGTCCAGCGCGAGCAGCCGAAGCCGGAACTCGCGGACACTGCCCGGCGGCCGGCTCTCGGTCTGGATGTCCCGGTCGCCCTTGTCGTCACTCACTTCGGTCTCTAACCACCCGTTCGGTTCGTGTCACTCGGCAAAACCCGCTGACCTGCGTTCGAGCAACCGAACAGCGGAGCGTTCGGGACGCTGGTCCGGAAAATCGTTGGCTTCCACGGCCGGCCATGGCTTCATGGTGCAGTCCGCGATCGTACTGGGATGGAGGCCTTTGTCCATGGAGCGCCCGATCGACGAGAGTATTCCACCGGAATACCTCCCGCCGACCGCCGATGCGGTAGCCAACCGGATGGCTTACCGGCCGGTCAATGTCAATGTCGATGCGAGCCCGAGCCGGCTGCGCGGCTCGCTCCGCTCCGGACGGGCTCTGGTGGCCGCCACCGCGCCCAAGATCGCGGCCCGGCTGCCGGTGACCGTCACGGTGACGCGGAAGCCGCCCACGTACGTGCCGATCCAGCAGTCGCAGGTGGCCGTACGGCCGCCGGATGGCACGTTCGTGCCGATGCAGGTCAGCAGCGAGACTGTGGTCAGGGAAGAGGTTTCTCCGTACGCGCCGCATCCTTATCAGGTGCCACACCTTTATCGCGTGGTGGTCCCGAAGAAGCCATGGAACGCACTAGCGGTACTGGCACTACCTTTGGCGTTGTTGCTGCCGCTGGCAGGGTTCCTCACCGGCGTGGTGGCCGTGCGACAGATCCGCCGGACCGGTGACCGCGGGATGGCGCTCGGCACCCTCGGCTGGATTTTCGGCCTGACCAACACACTTTTCCTCGCGTTCGCCATCACGATCGCGGTGGTCGGTTACGCGATCAAGGCCGGCATTGAGGACGGCGTCCATGACGCTATCGTCAGCATCGTGGATGGCATCCTGCAGTGGCTGTTCGGGTGAGCGCGAGAGGCAGGTTTCTCTTGTGGACCGCCGGAATCAGCGCGTTGTTGCTGGTGGTCGTGGTCGTCGTTGTTGTCTTCATCGGGGGATCAACGACCACCCTGCGGGTCAGCGTGACCGGGTTGCCATCCGGCGCAAGCGCGACGGTGACCGTCCGCGGGCCGGTGACATACACCGTGACCGGCTCGGACGAACGAAAGGTGCCAGCCGGTGCGTACGTTGTCCAGATCCCGTCGGCGCGGACGAGCCTGGGCACCGCGTACGCTGACGCCGACCAGCAGTCGGTCACCGTGCCAGCCGGGCGCACCACCAGCACGACTGTCGACTACGCGACGATCATTCCGGACACCACCAAAGTGCTGGACTACACCAACCCGGGAATCATCGCGGTCGACGGCCTGAAGGTCACCTTCGCGGCGAATTCCGGCAGCCGACCGGCTTTGGTACCTGGCCACATTTTCATCGTCGCCGAAGGCCCGCAAACGCCAGATCCGCTGGCCCGCCGGGTCGTCAGCGTCACGTTGACCGCGGCGGGACTGGTTGTGCAGACCACGCCGGTGAAACTCTCCGAGGCTCTGCCGGTGGGACACTTCGACCTGTCCGACGACTCGTCGACCAGCGTCGTACCAGCACTGTACGAGTCTCCTTCGCATCCTGATTTCTCCTTTGATTTCGGGAAGGCGATCGAGAGCTACGGAAAATGGAAGACCGGCGAGAAGGGTGGCATCGAGGGTGCGGGGAGCTGCGACACCGAAGGTATGAAGGCGCCCCAGTTGGCGCTCGCGATCCACGATTTGTCCCCGAAATTCGGCGGATCCTTTAAATGGGGCCTGGCGCCGCCAAAAGTGTCCATTAAGCTCACCGCCACCCTCAATCCTCACATCAGCTTCGATGGGCAGGTCGCGGCCGCACTGAACTGCGAGCTGAAGTTTGAGAAAGCGAAGGGTTTCACCCTACTCAACAGCTTATGCGACAAGGTCATCGGCAAGCTGGTACGGGTCGGCCCAGTATCGTTGAAATGCGAGCTCTCGCCGTTCGTGTCCGTGGGGGTGCACACCAGCGCGGCGACCACACTCGGTTTCGATGCCACCGTCCACGCCGGCATCAAGGACAACAAGCCCCTCTTCAGCGTCAGTGATGTCGCCACCAGGAACATTTCCCAGCAAGTAGTCCCTGGTACGTCGGTCAGCGCATCGGTGGGCGGCGACCTGGGACTCACCTTTGGCCTGAAGGGCGGCGATCCGACCGGAACCGCGTGGCTGGGCCTCAGCGTCGAGGTGGGCGCCGGACCGGAGTTCTCGGTGGAACCAGGTTCGGCCGCAGTGGCCCTGGTCTTCAAGCTGGAGTTGACCGCGGAGATGGAGCTGGACCTGCGGTTTCGCGACTTCGGAAAGAAGAAGACTCTCGCCACCATCACCACGAAATTCCCGCTGTGGCACACCACCGACACCAAGTTCCAAACACCTGCCCCGCCTACGCCCTTGGATGTGGGAAAACTCAGCCTCGCCGCACCACCTAACTGGCGGGCCGCGGTAGTGCCGGACAATCACCAGTACGGTGGTTTCTGGGTCACCACCGGCAAACCCTGCCCGGACGGCCAGCTGACCGGTGGCTGTCCAGGGGTGATGGTGCTGGACCAGAGCTGGATCACCGCGGCCAGCGGCGCGTCCGCCCCCTATCGGCTCGATCAGCCGGCGGCCCTGATGGATTCGCAGGACCAGGGATTCAACTGCCCGCCCATGCCACGGTTGGGCACCGGCGGCGACAAACAGCCGGTGCTGGTGAAGTCAGCCAAGGAAATGGTGGGTGGACGTTCGGCCGACTACCGGGAATGGCGGATCCAGTGTGTGCCGCGGTCCGCGCTGATGGGCGGCCGGCCGGAAGACGCGAACGAGAATGTCTCGTTCGTGGAACGCAGCTGGTATCTCCCTGACGCCCAAGTCCTCATCGTGGACGATTGGCAGAATCCGAGCCTGCCGGACATTCTACGAAACTCGACCTGGAAATGAAGCGAATAGTTATCGCCATCAGCGTGGTTTTGGTGCTGGCGGCCGCAGGGATTGTCACGTAGGTGTTCCTGCACCGCTCGACGACCGACAAAACGACAACAGGTCTCGCGACGGCGGCTGTCAGCGCGCTGTGCCGGGCGGGCTGGAAGTGCTGACGAGGTGCATCCCGGCGACCCGGCCGGTCATCCGTTCGACGGTGATCGCCTCGTATTCCCCGGCGTTTTTCGCCAGCCACCGCAAGGCACCTGGGCCGCGAGCGAAGGCCGCGGTCGCATAAATATCGGCCCACAGCAACGACGGCCCGATGACGGTCACGGAGGCGAAGGTGCCGGCGGGACGGCCGGTACGAGGATCTCGGATGTGCGCACCGCGAGCCGCGGTCCCGGAAGTGGCGATGCCGCCCGAACGCAGTTCGCGAACGGCCAGGATCTGGGTACGGTCAAAGGGATTCTCGACACCGATTCGCCAGCTGGCCGCGGCTTTCGGGCGGACGCCAAGGGCGATGTCACCGCCAGCGTTCAGGTAGTAATCATGGTCTTCGACAGCCGCGAGTGCCCGCGCGGCTCGCTCCACCGCCCAGCCCTTGACCAGCCCGGATGGATCGAAGACCGGCACGTCTCGCGGGCCGGGCAGCCACGGGTCGAAACTGCCGTCAGTACGCTCGCGGGCTTCGTAACAGAGGTCGAGGACTTCGTCGACCAACGGGTGGCAGTCGGCGGCGGTTTCCAGGTGACGGTTCATTTTGCTGATCTCGCTGTCCGCCCGAAAGGGGCTGAACAGTCGGTCGACCTCGCGCAACTGCTCGAAAACGCTCCGAACCGCAGCCGAGATCGCCGAGTCGTCGGCCGTACCAGGTCCGCGTACGCAAACACTGATCGGCATTCCCATGATCTGCTCGACCCACGACCGCTTCATGACAGGTGAGCCGCGTCGATGGCCGCCTGCAGCGACGAGATATAGCCCTGACTGGTGTAGGTCGCGCCACTCACCGCATCGATTTTGGCGCTCTGCGCGGAAACCACCTCTTGGTTGAGGACAGGCACCGCGGAGGCGTTGATTTCGGCGTCCCGCGCGTTGTCCGTCGGGACCTGGACGGCCTGGGCCGCCCCGATCCGGCCACCGGACACGGTGATCCGGACCTGCACCGGACCGTATCTCGTCTGGACCACCGAACCGGTGTACGTCCCACCAGCCGTTCCGGTCGAACCAGCCGGCTCCGGCGTGCCAGCTGGCGCGGGCGGCGCGGTCGCGGCCGGTGCGGCTCGGGTCTGGTTCGTACTCGTGTAATAGCTGAAAAGCAGCACCAGGCCGGAAACAGTGGCGGCCAGCGCGACCACGATCCTACGCATCTTCAAGCTCCTCTCTCGGTGAGAATCCGCCGTTCACCACGAAAATCGCTCGCTGTGCAGCTGACTGTGCGGCACCCCAGCGGCACGGGCGGCTCGTACGACCGCGGCTGTCCACCCGTCCGGACCACAGACGAAGACATCGTGGCCGGCGATGTCCGGCACGATCTCGCGTAAAACGTTGTTATCGGCAAACCCCGCATACTGCGCCGGCAACCATGAGTCACGGCCCGGAATGCGGTGCCCGCAGAGATAGACAATGCGAACGCCTCGGCGTGCGGCGAGCATGTCGAGCTCCGGCCGGAAAAGAAGGTCTCGCTCCCCGCGCGCCCGGTAGATCAGCACGGCCTCGCCCGGCGCGTATGTCATTTCCTCGAGCAACGCCCGCAACGGCGTGATCCCAATCCCGGACGCGATCAGCGTGACTTTCCGCGTACGACGAACAGCGGCGGTCATTCTTCCGTACGGGCCCTCGAAAACAACTCGGGTGCCAACCGACAGAGTGGCCAGTCGTCGACTGCCTGGCCCGAGGTCGCGGGCGGTGATTCGGAGCCGGTCCCGGCGCGGGGCGGCCGACAGCGAGTACGGCTTGCCACGACTGCATCCTGGTCCGTCCAGGAACCGCCAGACGAAGAACTGGCCGGCGCTCGCCTGCAAACGCGCCAACTGCCGCCCGCGCAAATACACCGACACCACGCCGTCCGCCTCAACGACAACCTGGTCCACAACCAGCCGGTGTCGCAGGTTTCGCAATCCTGGCAAAAAAATCCGGAAGACCAACACCGCACCCGCGGCGGCCGCATAGACACTCCACCAATACCCGGCCGCCAGCGGCGACGCGGTGAAATCAGCGCCGGTCCAGATTTCGTGTGGAAGGGCGAGACCGACACCGAGGTACGCGTACAAATGCAGCAGGTGCCACGACTCGTACCGAAGCCGCCGGCGCGCAGCTCGTACCGAGGTCACCACCACCATGACCAGCAGCACGGTCGCCGCGGTGGCCAACAACATTCCCGGATAGGTGGTGACCAAACTCCAAGCCTGGGCAGGCAAACCAGTGTGCGCATCGGCCGCATAGCCGACGACAATCAGCACGATGTGGGCCAGCAACAAATGAAAAGACGTGAACCCGACCAGGCGGTGGGTCCGCACGAGCGCATCCTGTCCGAAGCCCCGCTCCACCCACGGAATGCGGGCCATCAGCAGCACCTGCAGGAGCAGCAGGTCCGCCGACAACAACCCGGCCAACCGGCCCAGCGAAGTGGCGAGGCCAGGCAGCGTGTCGGCATTCTGTACGCCACGGTTGGCCACCCACAGCGCGACCACCACCAGCAGGCTCATCCAAGCGGTGAATCCCACCGCGTCGCGCCACCAGCCCGGCGTCCGCCGATGGCTGCCGGTCCGGCGTACCGGCGCGACATGCACGGCGGGCCGTGGCGGTGCGGTGACTGGCGGCAAGGGAGCTCCTCTCGGTGGGCTCCCCCAACAGTCATCACCTTGGCTTAGTCCTCGACGTGGCCCGGTTTAGAGTTCACTGAGAAGCCGACCACGGCGCCGCCACCCTCGCGGCTCGTCACGAAAACGTCCCCGCCATGGGAGTCCGCGACCTGACTCACTATGGCGAGGCCCAGACCAGAACCGGGCAGGCCCCGGGCCGTACTAGCGCGGTAGAAGCGCTCGAAAACGTGCTGCCCGTCCTCTTCGGACATGCCCGGTCCGCGGTCCCGCACCTCGATCCGGCCGTCCTTGACCACCACATCGATGGGCTCTTCAGGAGCGAATTTCACCGCGTTTTCCAGGAGATTGGACACCGCCCGCTCCAGCGCCTGCCGGCGCCCTCGGACCACAGTCCGGTCGGCGTCGACGAGAATCTCGCGGCCGGACCGACGACGTACCCGGCTGGCCGCCGCCTCGGCCACCTCCGAAAGCGCCACCAGCTCCGCACTCTCCAGGTCGTGCCGGTGAGTGGCCAGGTCGATCAGTTCGTTGACGAGATCGGTCAGCTCGCGCGTCTCACCGTCCAGGTCATCGATCAGTCGGTTGCGCGCGTCCGGGGTCAGGTCGTCGAGCTGCCGCAGGACCGCCACGTTCGTCCGCAGGCTGGTCAGCGGCGTACGCAGCTCATGCCCAGCGTCCTGGACGAGCCGCTGCTGGTCGTCGCGCGAGCGCGCCAGCCGGCCGAGCATCGCGTCCAGGGCGGCGCCGAGCCGGCCCACCTCGTCCCGGCCGCCGGTTGGCACCTCGATGTCCAGTCGCTCAGTGGACCTGACCCGCTCGGCGAGCTCGGCCAGGCGTACCAGCCGGCGGGTGATGCGCCAGGCGATGAACCAGCCGACCGCCGCGGCGGCGATCAGAACGAGCACGCCGGCAAGCACGATCATGGTGGCGAGCCCGGCCATGATCCGGTCCGTCGGGCCAAGGTCACGGGCCACCAGCACCGCACCGCGCTTCGCGCCGAGGGCCAGCGTGCACACCCGGTAATGGACGCCGCCGACCACGACCGTCCGCTCCTTCGCAACCTTCCCCGTCGTCATACTCGCGAGGTGCCGGTCAGTGTCCGTGATCGGCAGGGTGCCGGCACTTCCGGTGACCTCGTGGACCGTGCCGTCAGGCGAGATGAGCTGGGCGATGATCGGGTCAGCGGCGCCGCTGCGATCACCGTCCGGGTCCGGCTGGTTCTTCTTGCCGATGGGCAGCGCCACCGTAGTCGCGCCCGCCGCCAGCTGGCCTGCGGTGGCCGCGAGCGAACGGTCCAGCTGGCCCCAGACTTCGTTGTCGGTGGCCTGATAGCTGAGGATCCCCATCAGCGCCGCCACCAGCCCAGCGATCGCCGCGAAGGCCACCACGACCTTCGTACGCAAGCTCATGCCCGCACCGAGTAACCGACACCTCGGACGGTACGGATCAGCGGCGGCGCACCGGCCTGGTCCAGCTTGCGGCGCAGGTAGCTGATGTAGACGGCCAGGTTCTTGGACTCCGGGCCGAAGTCGAAACCCCAGATCCGCTGGTAGATGGTGGAGTGGTCGAGCACCGCGCCGGCATGACGGACCAGCAGCTCCAACAGGTCGAACTCAGTCTTGGAAAGCTCGATCGGCGCGCTCCCCCACGACACCCGGCGGCCCGCCGGGTCCACCTCCAGGTCGGCGACCCGGATCGTACGAGCCGACTCGTCCGGCTCGGGCGGCACCGCCCGGCGGACCAGCGCCCGCAGTCTGGCCAGCAGCTCGTCCAACTCGAACGGCTTGGGCAGGTAGTCGTCCGCACCCGCGTCCAACCCGGCGACCCGATCGGGAGTCTCAACGCGCGCGGTCAGCATGAGGACGGGCGTGTGGTCGCCAGACGCTCGCAGCACCTGGCACACACCCAGTCCGTCGACTCCCGGCATCGCGACATCGAGCACCAGCACGTCGATCTGCTCATGCTTCACGGCGGCCAGCGCGGTCACCCCATCCACCGCCGTACTGACTTGGTACCCGGCCAACTCCAGCGCACGCTCCAGCGAGTCCCGGATCGCCCGGTCGTCGTCCGCGATCAGTACGTGATGCGCCATATCGCCATCCTGCCGGTACGCCTCCGCCAGCGCCCCCGGGGACCTACGCCCGTTCCCCAAATGGCGGTAGGAGGGCTGGATGTCCGGTGTCGAGTGCGGGATAAAGTCCCGCACTCGACGAAAATCCAGGCCCCCCTTATCAGGCGGCGACGGTTTCGCGTTCCAGGCGCAGGATCTCGCTTTCGACCTGCGGTGGGAGGCGACGGCGGTTGGCCAGGGCCCAGGGCAGCCGGAT
Source organism: Fodinicola feengrottensis (assembly GCF_039530045.1). NCBI lineage: Bacteria > Bacillati > Actinomycetota > Actinomycetes > Mycobacteriales > Fodinicola > Fodinicola feengrottensis. Next base: position 318,182 of record NZ_BAAANY010000020.1, read on the forward strand.
CAGCGCCGACCCGAAGGCGACGCAGGCGTCCGCGGACACCGTCGCGCAGTGGGCGAGCCGGAAGGCGTCGGCGCACGCTCGCCGCAAAGGCCGGCGCATCCAGCTGATCAGCAGCAGATTCCGCAACTCCAACCGGCGGCGGGCGGACCGCGTGGACGACCGTTGGTGCATGACGACGGTGTCGACGTACGCCAGCGCCCAGCCAGCCGCGGCCAGGTCGTACGACAGCAGCATCGCTTCATTGGTGGAAAACGACACCGACGAAAATCCGCCCACCGCGAGGAAGGCGTCTCGGCGTACGAACGCGGCCCGGCCGCGGAATCCGAGCACCGGCACGCTGTCGGGACGCAGCGACCGGACGGCGGTCTCGCTCGCGGCCGGGTCAGAGCCGCCGATCGTACGAGCGGCGAGCAGGCCGAGAGCGCGTTGCCGGTCGAAGATCCTGGCTGCTTGGGCGAGGGTGCCGGCGGCCCAGGCGGAGTCGAGGTAGCCGAAGGCGACGTACGGCGTGGTGGCGAGCCGGACGCCCACATTGCGTGCGGCGGCACCGCGGTTGCGCGGAAGCACTGCGATCCGTACCGAGGGGAAAGCGGTACGGACAGCGGCCGCGGTGCCGTCGCGGGAATCGTTGTCGACCACCACCACCGGCACTCGCCCTACCAGGCTGTCAAGGAATCGCAGCAGGTCAGCGCGCCGGTTGCGGGTCGCGATGACGACCGTCACTCGGTCGGTTTCGGCCAGCTTCCAGTCAGGATCCACCAGGTCTGGTTACCCGGCCAAGTCGCCGCCAAACCCGCTCATCCCGACGAAACGTTGAGCAACCGGTCCATCCGGGTCAGCAGGTCCTGGGCGTCCACCGGTTTGGTGACGTAGTCGGTGGCTCCGGCGGCGAGGCTTTTCTCCTGGTCACCGGCCATCGCCTTGGCCGTCACCGCGATGATCGGCAGTTTCGCGTAGCGCGGGATCTCGCGGATCGCGATGGTCGCCGCGTGGCCGTCCATCTCCGGCATCATCACGTCCATGAGGACCAGATCAATGGCGTCATGCGCCAGTACGGCCGCGACTCCTTCCTTCCCGTTCGGCGCGTGCAGGACGGTCATCCCGTAGAGCTCCAGGACGCCGGTGATCGCGAACACGTTCCGGCTGTCGTCATCGACGACCAGCACCGTACGGCCGCGCAGCCGCTCGTACTGGCCGGCCGGCGCCGGCTCGGTGACCGCCGGCCGCACCTCGGCCAGCGTGGGCTCCTCGACCACCGTCGTGTCCGCAACGGACAGGCAGGCGACAATCCGGCGGCGGAGCTGGTCGAGCGAGTCGAACACCTCCACCGGGTGGATCTTTCGCAGGTTTTCCAGCACTTCCCGCTGCGCCGCGGCGAGCGGTTGGCTGGAATGGGCGAGCACCACCGGCGGGTCGGACTCGGCCGCGAGCGGCTCCATCAGGTCCAGCGCCGCGCCGGCCGGCTCGTCGAGGTTGACCACCACACAGCCGTAATGGCCGCCGCGCAGCACCTTGACCGCCTCCCGGCTGTCGCTCACCGTGCTGACCACGGCGGCGCCGTCCCGGCTCGCGGTGCTGGCCGCGCTGTGCGCGAGCACCGAGAGCAACCGGTTCTCGGCCGGCTCCAGGACGAGCACCAACGGCTGCTCCAGCGGCGCCAGCGCGACCACCTCGCCGCCGGCGAGGCCCGCCGACACACTTTCGAGGCCGGCCGCGTCGATGCCGTCGACCGGCAGGTAGAGGGTGAAGGTGCTCCCCCGGTCCGGCTCACTCACCGCCCTGATCTCGCCGCCGAGCAGGGCCGCGATCTGCCGGCCGATGGACAGGCCGAGGCCGGTGCCGCCGTAGCGCCGGCTGGTGGTGCCGTCGGCCTGCTGGAAGGCGTTGAAGATCGTCGCGAGATTCTCCTCGGCGATGCCCACCCCGGTGTCCACCACCGAGAAGACCACGAAGGGCCGGTCCGCGGCGGCCGCCGGCAACTCGGCCGGGTCGGCTCGCCTCGTACGCAGCTCCACCCGGCCCTTTTCGGTGAACTTCACCGCGTTCGACAACAGGTTTCCGAGCACCTGACGCAGCCGCTGTTCGTCGGTCACCAACTCGGTGGGCGCGTCCGACTCGGCGACAATGGCAAATTCCAGGCCTTTTTCCAGCGTCAGCGGTCGGAAAGTGGCCTGCACGTATTCCAGCAGATCCCGCACCGGAACCGACTCGGCGTGCACGGCCATCTTGCCGGCCTCCACTTTGGACAGGTCCAGGATGTCGTTGATCAACTGCAGAAGATCCGATCCGGCCGAATGGATGACGGTCGCGTATTCGACCTGCTTGGAGGACAGGTTGCCGGCCGAGTTCTGGGACAGCAGCCGGGCCAGGATCAGCAGGCTGTTCAGCGGCGTACGCAGCTCGTGTGACATGTTGGCGAGGAATTCGGACTTGTATTTCGAGGCCAGCGCGAGCTGTTGGGCGCGTTCCTCGATCTCCCGCCGGGCATGCTCGATCTCGATGTTCTTGATCTCGATGTCGTGATTCTGCCGGGCCATCAGGGCCGCTTTGTCGGCCAGCTCCGCGTTCGAATACTGCAGCTCCTCCTGCTGGGCGCGAAGTTCGGCGGCGAGCCGCTGCGACTCCTCCAGGAGGTCGTCGGTACGGGAGCTGGCGACGATCGCGTTGACGTTGACACCGATGGTTTCGGTCAGTTGCTGGAGAAAGTCGCGGTGCACCTGGGTGAACGCGTTGAAGGCAGCCAGTTCGATGACACCGAGTGTCTGCCCCTCGAACAGGATCGGCAGCACCATCAGGGTGGCCGGTGGCGCCTGCCCCAGACTGGACGAGATCTTCAGGTAGTCAGGTGGCGTGTCGGTGACCAGGATCGGTTTGCGCGTACGCGCCGCCTGCCCGACCAGCGACTGGCCGACGGCAAAGCGGGTACGCGGTTCCACCGAGTGCTCGTGATGCCCGTAACTGGCGATCAGCTCCAGCTGAGTACGCCCGTCATCGCCAGTGGTGGCAAGGAAGAACGTGCCGTACTGCGCTCGTACGAGCGGCACCAGGTCATCCAGGATCACGCCGGCGACGGTGGTCAGCACCCGCTGGCCCTGCATCAGGCTGTTGATGTGCGCGAGGTTCGTCTTGAGCCAGTCCTGCTCGATGTTGGCTGTCGTCGTGTCTCGCAGCGACTCCACCATCGAGTTGATGTTGTCCTTGAGCTCGGCGAGCTCTCCTGGCGCTTCCACCGAAATCGTACGAGTCAGGTCGCCGGTCGCGACCGCGCTGGTGACCTCGGCGATGGACCGGACCTGCCGGGTCAGGTTTTCGGCCAGTTCGTTGACGTTCTCGGTGAGCCGCTTCCAGGTGCCGGACACGCCCTCGACCTCGGCCTGGCCACCGAGCCGGCCCTCGCTGCCGACCTCGCGGGCGACTCGGGTGACCTCCGAAGCGAAAGCGCTCAGCGTGTCGACCATGGTGTTGACCGTCGTCTTGAGTTCCAGGAACTCGCCGCGCGCGTCGACGTCGATCTTCTTTTTGAGGTCTCCCTGGGCGACCGCAGTGGTGACCTCGGCGATGTTCCGCACCTGGTTGGTGAGGTTGTTGGCCATCGAGTTCACGTTCTCGGTCAGGTCTTTCCAGGTGCCGGCGACGTTCGGCACGCGCGCCTGGCCGCCCAGCATGCCCTCGGTGCCGACCTCCCGGGCGACCCGGGTGACCTCGATGGCGAAGGCGCCAAGCGTGTCCACCATCGTGTTGATCGTCTCGGCGAGCGCCGCGACCTCGCCCTGCGCGTCGACAGTGATCTTCTTCGACAGGTCGCCGCGTTCCACCGAGCTGGCGACCTGGGCGATCGACCGCACCTGGCTGGTCAGGTTGGACGCCATCACGTTGACATTGTCGGTGAGGTCCTTCCATGAGCCGGAGACGCCTCGTACGGTCGCCTGACCACCCAGGATGCCCTCGGTGCCGACCTCGCGGGCCACCCGGCTGACCTCGTCCGCGAAGGCCGACAGCTGGTCGACCATGGTGTTCATGGTCTCCTTGAGTTCCAGGATCTCACCGCGCGCGTCTACCCGGATCTTCTGCGACAGGTCGCCTTTCGCGACCGCGGTGGTGACCTCGGCGAGCGACCGGACCTGGTTGGTCAGGTTGTTCGCCATGACGTTCACCGACTCGGTCAACGCCTTCCACGTGCCCGAGACGCCCTTGACGTCCGCCTGGCCGCCGAGCCGGCCGTCCGTGCCGACCTCGCGGGCGACCCGGGTGACCTCGTCCGCGAAGGCGGACAGCTGGTCGACCATGGTGTTCAGGGTGTTCTTCAGCTCCAGGATCTCGCCGCGCGCGTCCACGGTGATCTTCTGCGACAGGTCGCCGTTGGCCACCGCGGTCGCCACCTGGGCGATCGATCGCACCTGCTCAGTCAGGTTGCCGGCCATGAAGTTCACCGAGTCGGTCAACGCCCGCCAGGTGCCGCCGACGCCTGGCACCTGCGCCTGGCCGCCGAGCCGCCCGTCCGTACCCACCTCGCGGGCCACCCGGCTAACCTCGTCCGCGAAGGCGGACAGCTGGTCGACCATGGTGTTCAGGGTGTTCTTCAGCTCCAGGATCTCGCCGCGCGCGTCCACGGTGATCTTCTGCGACAGGTCGCCGTTGGCCACCGCGGTCGCCACCTGGGCGATCGATCGCACCTGCTCAGTCAGGTTGCCGGCCATGAAGTTCACCGAGTCGGTGAGGTCCTTCCAGGTGCCCGAGACTCCTGGTACGTCGGCCTGGCCGCCGAGCTTGCCGTCGGTACCCACCTCCCGGGCCACCCGGGTGACCTCGGAGGTGAACAGGTCGAGCTGGTCGACCATGCCGTTGAACACCGCGGCGATCTCGTCGGTGAGCTCGTCGCCGACCAGCGGCAGGCGGGTGCCGAAGTCGCCGTCTCGTACGGCCGTCAGCCCGGCCAGCAGTTGCTGCAGCCGGAGGTCCGCCAGCGCCGGCTCGGACTCCCGCCGGCCCGCCGTACCGAGGTCGGTATCAGTCATCTGTTCCGTCACCAACGCCCTCTTCTGCTGCGTCGCCCGGTCGTGTCCCCTTGCGCCTCGCGGCGGGCGAGGGCACCCTTCTGGGCGTGCGGTCACCGTCTTGTAGGTCCCAGCCTTTCAGAAGACCGCTCACAGGTCATGTCCCCCGGCGGTCCTTGTGACGTCTGAGGACGTCTCCCGGCTCGCTGCCGCGGTCGCCCAACAGCAGGTCGAGATCGAGGCTCTGCGGGCCGCCCAGGCCGCCGACAAGCTGGTCGCCTGGGCCTGCGGCGTGCTCGTCGAGCAGCTCGCATGTACGCCTACCGAAGCCGCGCAGCAGCTCTCCCAGCTGGCCAAACAGGCGGGCGTACGACCCGAGGAACTGGCCGCGGACCTGGTTGACCAGGCCGCCGGTGCGCCGGTCGCCGACCGGCTGACCGTCCAGCTGCCGGCGGCCGAGGCGACGGTGAGCACGGCCGGTTCGGGCGCGGCCATCGCCGACGCCGTCCTGGAGGAGGTCAGCCGGGGCACCAACGCGGCCGGCGCGATCCTGTGGCGACTGAGCCCGGAGGGGACCCTGGAGCTGGTCGGTCAGGCCGGCCTGACCAGCGGCGAGGCCAGCCGGTGGCAGCACGTGCCGGGCCCGATGATCAACACCCTCTGCCAGCAGGTCGCCCGCCGCCGGGAGCCCATCTGGCTGCGCAGCGCGGGCGAGGCCGCCGACGGCGTCGCACTCACCGGTGGATGGCTCGGCGGCCGGGCCGTGCTGCCGCTGCTGGGGCCGACCACCGTGCTGGGCGTCCTGGAGGTCTGCTGGCCGGCGCCGATCAAGGACTTCCCAGCCAGCCTGCGCAAACACCTCTCCACCCTGGCCGACGTCTGCGCCCGTACGCTCGACCTGCGATCCGGCGACCCGACGTTGCACACCGACCCGGATGGGTGGCCATACGCGGTCCTGGACGGCGTCCTGGACTCGGGCCTGTTCGTACGCCCCGCTTACACCGACACAGACGGCACTGCCATCACGGACTTCGAGGTCAGCCACGTCACCGAACGGTTCGCCGACCCGGCCGGCCGGCCGTCGACCCAGCTGGTCGGGCGACGGCTCACGGCGCTCTACCCGGGCCTGGTCACGCAGCCGCTGTTCGACCATCTCCAGACTGTCCTTCGTACAGGAGTGCCTTACCAGCTGGACCACCTGCCGATGACCGCGCTGGCCCCGGGCAGCGGATCGCCGCGGGTCGTCAACCTGCGGGTCGCCCGGTTCGTCGACGGGCTGCTGGTCAGCTGGCGTCCGCACGACACCACCGACCGGCTCGCGGACGTGCTCGCCAACGTGCAGCGGCTGGGCCGGATCGGCGGCTGGGAGTACACGCCGGTGGACGGCCGCACGACCTGGACCGACTACACGTACGCGCTCTTCGACCTGGCGCCGGGCACCGCGGCCCCCAGCCCGGAGGAGCTGCGCACCCAGGTCCATCCAGACGACGTGCCGTACTTGTCGGCATTCCTGGACCTGCTGTTGCAGCAAAAGCAGAGCGCCAGCACAAACCTCCGCTTCCTGCGCGACGACGGCACGCTCCGGCAGATCCGGGCCTCCGCCGAGCCGGTCCTCACCGCGACCGGTGAGTTGACGCTGGTCCGCGGCACCTTTCAGGATATTTCTCAGCATTACCACACGCAGATCGCGTTGTCCGCGACCCAGGACCAGCTCGCCACCACCGAGGATCAGGTCCAGGAGCAGCTCAGGATCGCCCTGCAGCTGCAGCGGGCGATCCTGCCGCCGGCCGACCGGCCGCTCCGGTTGGACGGTCTGGAGGCAGTCATGCGCTACCGGCCGCCGGTGGACGAGCACAACGTCGGCGGCGACTGGTACGACGCGGCCGAGCTCCCCGGCGACCAGGTGCTGTTCGCCGTTGGCGATGTCTCCGGCCACGGCATCACCGCGTCCACGACCATGGTCGCGCTGCGCAACGGCCTGCGCGGCCTGGCCATCACCGGCGCCGGCCCGGGTCGGCTGCTGGCGTTGCTGAACACGATGTTGATCGGCCTCTACGCGGGCACCACCGCGACCATCGTCTGCGGCTTGTACGCGCCGGCCACCCGTACGCTGCGCTGGGCCAAGGCCGGACACCTGCCGCCGATGCTCGTACGGGATGGCATCGCCACCCTGCTCCGCCAACCTCGCGGGATCCTGCTCGGCGCCAGCGACGCCGCCGACTACGAGGAGTCCACGCTGGTCCTGGAGGTCGGCGACACGCTGGTCCTCTACACGGACGGCCTCATCGAACGGCGTGGGGTCGTCCTGGACGAGTCACTGGCCGACCTCGTTCGTACGGCCAGCAAGCCCGTGCCCAGCGTCGGGGACCTCGTCGACACCCTGATGACCGCTCAGATCGGGGACACCACAGACGACACCTGCATCCTCGCCCTCCAGGCACACCCCCGCGAGTAGCTAACTGTCCATTTTCTTGAGGGTCTCCAGAGACCACCAGAGCAGCACAGACGTCCCGTCCTCGGTCGCGTCGACCTCGGTGCTGGTGGCCAGCCGGCGCATCAACAGCAGGCCGCGGCCGCGGTTGCCCGGGTCGACCGGGAGCTGCCGCCAGTGGCCGTAGTCGGTCACCGTGACGATGACCCCGCCGGTGTCGGTGAGCGCGGCCCTGATGTCCAGAACGCCGGCGCTGTGTGCGTACGCATGGTCGACGACGTTCGCCATCGCCTCGTAGCTCGCCAACACGATCGACATCACCGCCTCCGGGCCGACGCCAGCTCGCCCGGACCACAGCGACAGCGCCTGTCGCAGAGCCGGCAGCTCGCCGGCCGTGGCCGGCACTCGGTGATGCAGGTCAGTCATCATGTCGATCTCGCGACGGCGAGTGGACGGGAGCCCTCAGCCAGCGCCGAGCGCCTCCTCCCGGGTCGCGAAGATCGGAACCACGTCGGTGATACCGGTCAACTGCATCGGCCGCAGGCTGACCGGGTTGGCGGTCACCACCCGGAAGCTGATCCGTGCGCCGGCGTACTGATGGCAGCGCAGCAGCACGGCGATGCCGTCGGAGCCGAGAAAGCTCACCTCGTCCAGATCGAGCACCAGCGTCTGGGGGCCTTCGTCCAGCGCCTTGGTGACGATCCGCTGCAGTTTGGGAGTGGTCGTCATGTCCAGGTCGCCGGCGACGCTGACCGTCGTCATCCCGTCGGCGCTGTCCACACGGACCGTGATGTCTGTCCGGCCGCCCGAGACGGGCGGCGACTCACCGAAGCTCATGGTCACATCCTGCCGTACCCGGCACCTAGCCCGCGCGCCTACGCAGAATGAGCAACGCCACGTCGTCCGCTGGTGCGGTCCGACCAAGCATGCTCGCCATCACGGCCGCGCAGACCTCTTCCGGGTCCGCGTCGACGACCGCCCGACAGAGCGCGTCCATGCCCGCGTCGATGGAGACGCCGCGCCGTTCCACCAGGCCATCGGTGTAGAACGCCACCATCACCCGGGCGGGCAGTTCCACCGTGCTGGTACGTCTGCGCGCCGCGGCCAGAACGCCGACCGGCGGGTCCACCGGCAGGTCGGCGACCCTGGCCGGCTGGCCAGGTCCGGCCACCACCGGAGGCAAGTGGCCGGCCAGCGAGATCCGCACCCGGCGCAGGTCCGTGTCGAAGACGGCATAGAGCACGGTGGCCATCGAACCGGCCTCGAAGTGCCTCGCCTTCGCATCCAACCGCTGCAGCACCTCGGCCGGGTCCTCGTACTCCAGCGCGTACGCCCGAAGCGCACTGCGGAGCCGTCCCATCACCACTGCCGCGGCGAGGCCGTGACCAGCCACATCTCCCATCACCACGCAGAACCGCCCGGATGGCAGGGTGAACAGGTCGTACCAGTCGCCGCCGATGTTCTCGCCCTCCCCGGGCACATACCGCGCGGCGAGCCGCAGTCCCGGGACTTCCGGCAGCCGCGCCGGCATCAGGCTCCGCTGCAGCATCTGGGCAGCGCTGCGGTCCTCCCGGCTCAGCTCGGTCTGCATCGCCAACGCGACCCGGTCGGCGACCATCTGCAGCAGGTCGGCGTCCTCGTCGGTGAAGCCGACCTGGGCCAGCCGGCCGACGTGCAGCACACCCAGGAGGCGGTCCGCGGCCACCAGCGGGACGCCGAGCAGGGTCCGGATCCCAGCCGACAGCAGCACCGGGTCAAGGACTGTGGCCGGGCTCACGTCGTCGAGAGCCAGCGGTCGGCGGGCCGCCACCACCTGGCCGGCGAAGCTGCCAGCCGTCGGGACTCCGATGCCCGCCCGGCGCTCCTCCTGGAGACCGCGAGCGGTGGTCACGACAAGCTCATCATCTTCAAGCAGCAGCACAGCCGCGGTGTCGGCGGACAACGCTTCCAACACCCGGGCAAGCAGTTCGTTGATCAACTCGGTTGGCCCCAGCCGGGCCAACGACGGGTCGGTCACGGACTCGATCTGGCGAAGCCGGTCAGCGGCCCCCGGAGATGACTGCGCCGGCACGGCGGTAGGTTACCGCGTTCGTGGCAAACCGGACGACAACCTCCATAAAGTCGGCGATTTGTCGTTATTCGCGATGATTCTAAGAAAAAGTTTGGGCGCGTGCGTTTGCCCCAGCGCAGATCGGGTATCCGCCGCGGAACGTCGCCAGGTCTGGAAAGGGTGGCCCGCCATGGAGTCCCCAGTCGAGCTCCACCCGTACGGCATCGGCGAGTATCTCGCGGTCATCCAGCCCGGAGACGTACTCCGCCATCTCCTACTGGGCCTGGACGAGCCGGTCGTCGCGCTGCTCGGCGGGCCCGATCCAGACGACCTGGTGCACCAGGCCCTGATCCTGCTGCTGGAAACGTGGATCCCCGAGGAACTCCCGCACGACCTGGACCTTCGAGATCTCGCGGTCGCCGACCCCGATTTCCTCCCCGAACTGCGAGCCAGGTTAGACCGCTGAGCAGCCGTACGCGCCTGCGGCGGCCGCTGCTCAGTCCTGCGCGAGCGCCTCGCGGAGTTGTTCGAGCGTACGGCCAAGGATGCGGGAGACCTGCATCTGCGACACCCCGACCTGCTCGGCGATCTTGGTCTGGGTGAGGTTTCCGAAGAACCGCAGCAAAAGAATGCGCCGCTCCCGCTCGGGCAGGGCGGCCAACAAGGGCTTGAGCGCCTCGTGGTTGTCCACCAGCTCGAGGCGGCTGTCCTCCTCGCCGAGCGTCTCGGCGAGCGGGGTGTCCGCGGAGAATCCCGGGGCCGGCGCCTGCAGCGAGTCCGCGTGATACGCCCGGCCGGCCTCCAGACCCTCGTACACCTGCTGCAGGCTCATCCCGAGGTGCTCGGCGAGCTGCGTCGGCGTCGGCGCGGACCCGATCCGCTGGGACAGCTCGGCGGCCGCCGAGCTAACGGCCAAGTGCAGTTCCTTGGCGCCCCGCGGCACTCGTACGGCCCAGCTGGCGTCCCGGAAGTAGCGACGCACCTCGCCCATGATCGTGGGCACCGCGAAAGACAGGAAATCGCTGCCGTGCGCCGGGTCGAACCGGTCCACCGCCTTCACCAGTCCCAGCCGGGCCACCTGTACGAGGTCGTCATGGGGCTCGCCCCGGTTGCGGAACCGCAGCGCCACGTGCTCGGCGACCGGCAGGTATTCGGTCACCAGCCGATCGCGTACGTCCGCTCGCCGCGGGTCCTCCTCGGCGAGGCCGCCCAGCTCGACGAAGAGCGGTTCGAGGTCGGTGTAGTCGCGCGGCTGATTCGGTTGACCGGCATCCGCGGCCATCACCCTGCGGCCACCCCGCCGCGAGACTTGACTGCCTCGATGTGCAGCTCCGCCGGTTCCTGGGCCCACGTCCGCACCGAGTCGACCAAAGTGGACAGCACTCGCCACCCGAACGAGGTGACGCTGAGCGGATCCGGTTTTTTGGCTCCCACGCTGCCATGCAGGGTGATCCGGTCACTGTCCACAATGAACCGGCACACCAGCACGGCTTCGCCGGCGGCCCGTACGATCAGCTGCGAACACAGCTCGTCGACGGCCATCGTCACGTCCGCGATGGCGTCCAGGTCGAAGTCCTCCCGCATGGCGATCGTGTTGGCCACGGCTCGCAACACCGGGAGTTGGGTCGCTTCGGCCGGCACTCGCACCTCGACCGCTTGGGGAACATCCACCTCAAAACCGTAGCGCGCCGCACGACGGACCGCCGAACGGGGCTTTCCGCGCGGCGACCCGGATTCCCTTCCGGACCCACTACTGAGCTGCCTGTTATCAAGGATAAAGTCGCCGGTGGCCGTACCGCGCGAAGCCGGAAAGGACGAACAGGGACCAGCTATGCCGAACCCAGCCGCCCGTACGGCCGTCGGCCCGATGACCATCGTCGCGGCCGCCCAGTGGGGTCCCCAGGAGCACCGGATACATGAGGACAAGCTGGCGTACGGCTTCCTGCCCGCCGCCACCCGAGCCATCGTGTCGCTGACCCGGTGGGAACCCGCGCGGCGCGCTCTCTTCAACGCCACCGAGTCGCGGGCGAAGGGCCTGTGGGCGGAAATGCTGTGCCGTAAGCGGTATGTCGACGACAAGCTCCGGGCCGCGGTCACCGCCGGCGTGGACAACGTCGTCATTCTCGGCGCCGGCCTGGACACTCTCGCCTATCGCCGTCCTGTCCCAGCCGGTACGGCGGTTTTCGAGGTCGACCAGCCGGACACCATCTCGTACAAGAAAAAAGCGGTGACCCGGGCGCTCGGGAAGATGCCGGCCACGGTGACGCTGGTGCCGATCGACTTCCAGAAGGAGAACCTCCGCGAGGTGCTGACCGCGCACGGCTACCGGTCCGGCGGCCGGACCTTCTTCGTCTGGGAGGCGGTCACCCAGTACCTGACCGAAGACGCCGTCCGGAGCTGTTTCACCTTTCTCTCCCAGGCATCGGCTGGCAGCGAGCTGGTTTTCACGTACGTCCGCAAGGACTTCCTCGACGGCATCACGCTCTACGGCGCCGAGGGCGCCTACTTGGACTTCGTGATGAAGAACCGTCTCTGGCAGTTCGGCATGAACCCGGACCAGGTCGAAGGATTTCTCGCCGACTACTCCTGGATGGTGAAAGAGCAGCTGGGCGGCAAGGAGTTCACCGCCCGCTACGTCGCACCATCTGGAAGTAGGCTGCCGGTGACCGATATCGAACAGTCTTGCTACGCGGTGAAGAGCTGATCAGCTCAGGACCACCTCCAGCTGCTGGCCGGCGGCCACGGTAACCTGGCTGGCCAGCGTGATGTCCACCCGCGTCCCAGTCACGGTCTTCTGCGCTACGGCGACCGGTTGACCCGCGAGGGTCACCGCGACCGTCGTTGCGGCGGTGGCGGTTTCGAAGGCCAGCGAGGAAAGTGTGACCTGCCCGTAGCGGACCTGGACCTGACAGGTCTGCGAGGTGGCGTCCCGGAGTTGGCGATAGGAACCCCAGCCCTGCGCCGCCGTGAACGCGGTCTGGAATGCCTCCGGGGTGATTTTCGGCGCGAATCCGAGATGACCGCGCGGCCCGTGGTACGCATACCCGGACGCGGCCAGGAAAACGGCGTGGCTCGCCATCGCCCGGGAATAGTGGTCCCCGCACTCGATCTCGTTGTAGGGGTTGCGTTTCACCGCGTCGTAGCGGGCATGCACCGCATTCACCACCGACAGGGCCTGCGACACCAGCCCCTCGGCCATCATGTGCGCCGCCGCCTGGTATTCCTGGCCGGTCCACACTTCGTTGAAATACCAGCCGATCCAACCGCCGCCGGCGTCCGGGCTGACGCCGTGCGGCCACACCGACATGATCATCCCCGGCTCGTTCTTCGCCGCGTACGTCCGCGCACCGCTGCCGGCCGGACTGGTGCTGAGGTAACCCACCGGGTCCGCGATGAAGTTGTAGCGGAACAGGTTCGCCAGCGCTGTTTGCGCCTTGTCCGCCGGGAAAACCCGCGGCAGGTCGAGTTGCGAGGCATACATCTGCCCGAACATCTGGTCGATGTAGCTGCCCCAGTTGCTGCTGTGCGTCTGGCCGTGCGAGGTGTCGGGTTTCTGAATGTAGTAGCCGTACTGGGCGTTCCACATGTTCGTGTTCAGGTAGTTGCTGCCCGCGGTCGCCAGGGTCGTGCACTGGTTCGCGTACGCGGTATCGCCCATCTCGGTCGCCATCGCCGCCACCGCCCGCAGGGCGGCGATGTAAAGGCCGCTGATCCAGGGAATGACGCCGTACCAGTCGTCGTCCAGAGTGGTGTGCTGCTTTCCTTCCAGGATCCCGTTGTTATTGCCGTCCTGACCGATCAGGTAGTTCATCGCGACCTTGATCGTCGGCCAGTTTCGCTGCAGGAAGCTGGCATCCGGGGCCATCTGGTGTTCGCGGTAAATCCGCAGCATGGTGCCGCAGTCGCCGTCGGCCGCCGTGGTCATGTCGTACTCAGCCCGGAAACCCATCGCGCCGGTGTCCGGGTGGAAGCCGACTCCGAGATCCACCCGCTCTCGGGTATCCCTTTCCAGCGACGGGAAAAGCCGGGCGATGGACTGCGCGTACGACCAGACGTGCTCGCAGGTTCCGTCGCAGGAATACACGCCCTCGAAGGCGTAGAAACGGCCACTGCCGAAGTGGTAACAGGTCGAGGTGGCCGCGGTGGACGCCGGGCTCATGGTTCGTTGCAGGAACCAGTACGGCAGCGTGGAGCTGTCATAGACGGCGTCCACCCACGAGCGGGTCGTCGCCTCCAGCCGAGCCAGGTCTGTGCCAAGATAGCCGGCGATCGCCTGCGCGGAGCCAAAGCGGCCGGCGTAGTGGTGGGTGAGTGTGTCGGCGTCCGCCAGCAGCGCGAAAAGGTCCCGCCGGGGCACCGGAAACCGCCAGGTGACCGCGAAACGTACGGTCGCGGATGCGCCCGGCGCGAGCGTGACCGGCACCCGTACGGCACCGACCGGCCCGGCCTGCCCGGGAGCGGTGTCGGCCGTTCCGTCTGGTGAATCGAAAATATCGTCCACCGTCGCCGACCGGCTGAGCGCCGGATGCGCGTCGGCGCCGGCGGCGAGCGCGGTGATCGCGAACGTGCCCTGGTCGGGGATACGACTGAAAACCTGGGTCGGCGGCTGGTCGGTCTGCACGATGTAGTCGACGTTGATGTGCGCCCACCCGCCCTGCGCGTTGTCGACGATCTGCAGGGTCGCGGTTTGTCCCTGATATCCAGCGAGGCTGATGACGCGCGGCTTCAGGAGTTCGGTGTCCTCGCCGGTAACCGAGCCAATCACCGTGCCGTTGATCAGGACATTCACGCAAGCGGTGCCGGGTTTGTTGCCACCGCCCACCCGCAGGGACAGATATTGCCGGCTGACGGTGAAAGTCCGGCTGAGCATGCCGGTGTACGAGTCAAAATCACCGCTGTTGGACCGATAGTTGTATGAGGTCACCCAGTTCGCACCGTGTGCGTTGAGGTCGCCGAAGCGTTTCATTCCGTCCGGCACCGAAGCGACGGCCACTGGCCCGGCACCAAACGCGTTCCCGGTCACCGTCCATCCCGCGTACGTGCTGGATTCGAAGTCATCGACGACGATGTCCGCACGGGTGTCGGTGAAGCCGAGGTAGTCGACGTTGATGTGCGCCCACGCGCCCTGCCGCGAGTCGACGATCTGGATGGTCGCCGTCTGTCCTTTGTGGGCGGACACGTCGATGTACTGCTCTATCAACGGCTCGGTGCCGTCGCCAACGCCCGCGCCGGCTCCGGTGACCGAGCCGATGACCGTACCGTTGACAAGGACGTTGACGCATTCCTGTCCAGGCCAGTTGCCGCCGCCGACCCGCGCTCGTACGAAATCGCGGCTGATCGTGAAGGGTTGGCTGGTCAAAGTGCCGGTGTAGGAGTCCGGATCACCACTGTTGGCGCGATAGTTATACGACGTCACGATGTTCGTGCCGTTCGCGTTGAGGTCACCGAAGCGCTTCATCCCGTCCGGCACCGAAGAAGCCGCCACCGGTCCGGCGCCGAAGGCCGTCCCGGTCACCGTCCAACCAGCGTACGTTCCCGCTTCGAAGTCCTCGAAAAGAATGTCCGGCGCGTGGTCCGTGAAGACGATCTGGTCGACGTTGATATGTGCCCAGGCGCCCTGCCTGGAGTCGACGATCTGAATAGTGGCCGACTGTCCTTTGTGGGCGGACACGTCGATCCACTGGTCCACCATCTGCTCGGTGCCGTTTCCGGTCCCAGGCGTAGATCCGGTGACCGAGCCGACGACCGTGCCATTCACCACCACATTCAGGCATTCCTCGGCCGGCCAGTTGCCGCCACCGACCCGGGCCCGGACGTAATTGTGGGAAATCGTGAAGGCGGCGCTGGTCAGCGTCCCGGTGTACGAGTCAGCGGTGGCCAGGTCCCCGCCGGCCGCGATGAAGTTGTGCGAGGTGACGAAATGCGTACCGATCTGCTGGAAATCGCCGAAACGCCTCAGGTAGGCCGGCGTCGATCCAACGGTCACCGGGCCAGCGCCGAATGCCGTTCCGGTCGCTGTCCACCCCACATAGCGAGCCGTTTCGAAGTCCTCAAAGACAAAGTCACCCGGGTCGGTGGCACTGAATTCCACCCCGGCGCCACCACTGACGGTGAAACCGCGGCCGTGCAGCTGGACCGGCTGCGTATTGCGGCTGGCCAGGCACACCGGCGCCTCGCTCCACCCGGCCAGGGTGACGGTGACCGGCTGCGTCGAGGTGTTCTTGACCGTGTACGCCATCACCGTCGCTGGCAGCTCGGAGTCGTCGACGTTGGTCGGCACGTACGGGCTGAATGCCTCCAGCGAGACGCTGACCGGCAAACCGCCGGCTGGGTAGTCGACGTGGGCGAGCGGATAGCGACCGGTGAAGGTGATGCCGGCCGGGTCGAACCCGGTGGAGTCCAGCGCCCGGGTCACCGTCTGGCCGGCCGACACCGTACGAATGACGAAGCCTTGCCGGAACCGCGGCGCGTACGTGGTGCGGTCGAGGTAGGACGCCGGCGCGACATAGTGCGGGCCACCGCAGTCGTTGGCGCCAGGCGCGACCAGCGTGGGACCGTTGTCGATGTCCCACCACCACAGCCGGCCGTCGCCGCCGAGGTAGAGCTGCCCGGTGGTGATGCCGCCAACCGGCATGCCGATGTGCGCCAACGCGGCCCCGGACCAACTTGTCGGCACGCCGCGGTCGGTCAACGCCTTCGCGGTCACCGCGTCCAGCTCGGCCGGTGCGCCGATCCGCTCGATCTGGTCAGGCCGCGCCGAGAAGGCGGCGGCCACGTCGGCTCGACTGGCCAGAATCCCAAAAGCCGCCGCCGACAGCGACGAGGTGAGGAACGCCCGCCGTGAGACCGCGCCGATGGGCAGTCGCGCACCCTTCGGGCCGTCGCAACAGTACGGGTCGTTCGGCTGAGTCGGATCCATGACGGTCGGCCTCCTGAGAAAATGCGGGACAACCACGCTAGAAATCGTTTTCCGCGCGTGGAGGCTAGCCGCCGGATGGCCATCGGGTCAACGGCTGTCGGGGCGGCTCGGGAAATCCCACACAAGACCATCGTCCAAGAATGGGAAAGCAGACTTCGGCCCCGAAAGGGACGGCCGTCAGCAATTCCGGCGTTGGATTCACTCATTCCAGCGCGGCAGTCGATGAGCACGCGACGTGTGCAGTGGCAGCAAAAGTGTGGCCTTGGCAACCTCAGCCCTCGAGGAGGGCCAGGTCTGCCGGGGTGAGGGTGCCCGACACCAGCAACGCGGTGATCAGATTGTGGTTCAGCGCGTTGCCCACTGGTGGCGGGACTTCCTCTTCCAAAAGGCCGGGTGTGATCGGGCTGAGCCGACGCCGGACCTTACCGACGACGTGCCCGAGCCGGCGGACGCCCCATTCTTCGGTCGGCCGCACCTCCGCCAGCTCGCTGGCGACCTGTCCCCACGTGAGCGGCTGCGGTTGGGGGTCGGAGCGCAGATAGCGTTGACTCAGACAGACCAGCACCAGCTTTTCCACCGGACTGAGAGAATGCGCGTCCGGATCGATCGTGTTCAGCTCGTACGCGGACGCCGGGTTGGTGCTGGCGCGACCGGCGACGCGGACCTCCAGGAGGTGTTCGCGCCGCGGTCCGACAATGAACAACGGCGTGTACGCGACCGGCAGGTGTTCGCGGTGGCCGCTCAGCAGCAGGCGCGGCCCGGGAAAGCAAATCGGCATCCGACCCACGTTGTCCACGACCCAGCCGGATCGCTCGTACGTGATGTAGCCGTGCTCGCGGCTGACGTGCGGATCGTCGGCACCGACGCAGACGTGCACCGCAGGATCGTTGCGGCCGAAAACCACCCGGAAGCCGGCATCCGGTGCGACGCTCATCCCGCCATTCACGCCGAGCACGAACAGCGTGCCGGGCGCGGCCGGCGGCAAGCCCCCGGCGAGGCTGCGGGCGTCTTTCGGCAGCAAGGTCACCTTGCTCGACGATCCCGGGATGGACAGCGTCATGAATGCAGGCTAACCGCCGCCATCCGGGAGGGGTCCCGATTCAGGTGTACGTGTAGCCGCTGTCCTTGCCGCTGCCCTGTTGACCGGAGACCCCGTCGACACCGGTGGTCACCTGGAAACCGTCGACCAGGACTCGGTGCTGGATCTCCCCCGGCGGGAAGCCATACGTCAGCTGCCAGGTGTTCTTTCCCTTCCCAGAAGGCAACTTCACCACTTGCCGCCACGGCAGCCTGACGTTCTTCAGGGTCATCGCCTGCCCGTTCACGGTGTACGTGACCGAAGTGAGCGCGACGTTGCCGGTGAAGTAGAACTCCAGCGTGTGCACGGCCGCCGGCGAGGCGGTCGGTTTGGGGGTGGGTTTCGGGGTAGGCGCTGGCTTCGGCTTCGTATCGAGGGCGTAGAGCGTTGGGACGCCAATACCGGCCGCCAGCACGACCGCGCCGCCGATGCCGCCGAAAAGCAGCGCCCGCCGGCTCATCCGCCGACGCGGTGGCATCTCGACCGCCATCCGCGGACCTATCGCCCTTTCCACCGGCGGATTCTGGGCCTCGCTCGCGCGCCGATCGATTTCGGTCACCACGGCTGGCGGCAGCCAAGACGACCCGCTGGACCTGGTCACCGAGGCCAAGTAGCTGGTCAGCTGCACCGCCGTCGGCCGACCGGCCGGTTCCCGGATCATGCAGTTGGCCAGGAAAATTCGCAGGTTTTCGTCGGCAATCCCTACCAGTGGTGGGACTTCGTGGTCGATCCGGAACATCTTCACGTGCGGCGGTCCCTCGCCGAACGGCTCCATCGCGGTGCAGGCGTACGCGAGGGTGGATCCCAGCGAGAAGACGTCACTGGCCGGTCCGAGCGCTCGGCCGCCCACCTGCTCCGGCGACATGAAACCGGGTGATCCAGCTGGCAGCGTCGGTCCGGAGATTTCCCCGCTCGGGCGGGAAATACCGAAGTCGATCACCCGCGGACCGTCCGCGGTCAGCAGCACGTTCGACGGTTTCAGGTCCAAGTGGGCAACCCCGGCCGCGTGAATCGCGACCAGCGCTTCGCCCAGGCCCGCCGCCAACGGCCACACCGCGGTCGGCGGCAGCACGCCGAAATCCCGTACGGCATCACGCAAAGACACCGCCGGCAGGAACTCGGTGACCAGCCATGGGACCGCCGCATCGGGGTCGGTGTCCACCAGCGGCGCGGTGAAGGCGCCGCCAATGGCCTGAGCGGCCCACACCTCCCGACGGAATCGGTCCCGAATCTCCGGATCGGCGGCGAGCACGGGATGCACCACCTTGACCGCCACCGACCGGCCGGCCGGCGACCGTCCCAAGTAGACAGTGCCCATGCCGCCGGCACCGATCCGGGCCAGCACCTGGAAACGGCCGACCGAGGCCGGATCCCCGAATTCAAGGGCTTGCACTGGCGGCTCCCACGGGCGTCGGCGGGCTGATGGCTTGCACGGACCCGTCCCGGGTCCCGATGAACACCAGCGCGCCGGCGGCGACCGGCCCACCGTTGTGCATGACGTCAGCGGCGTAAGTCCACAGGACCCGCCCGGAGGTGGCATCCAGCGCGTACGTCATCTTGTCAGTGCCCGCAACATAAAGCATCGTCCCGGTCAGCGTGAGCATATTGCTCGTACCAGCCACTCGGCCCTCGCCGTGACCGACCTGCTGCGACCACACCAGCTCGCCGGTACGCGTCCGAAGCGCCCGGACCTGCCCATCCGGTCTGGTGGTGTAGAGAATTCCGCTGCCGCACTGAAATCCAGATGTGAGGTCGTAGTCGGACCGCTGCCAGACATGCTGGCCGTTGTCGGCGCGAAGCGCGTGCAGGGTTCCCTGCTTGTCACAGACGAAAACCATCGCATCACCGGCCAGCGGGAAAAGCGCGTCAGCGATCTGGTACGACCATTTCTTGCGGCCAGTGCTGGCCTCCAGCCCCACCAACACGTCCTGAAGAACGACAACCACCCCGGCCGTCGTGTCGATGCCTTCCTTGGCCCCGAAGTTGGCCGTCCACAGTGGACTTCCGCTGGACACGCTCAGGCCGTGCGTACGCTCATATCCGAAGCAGGCCACCGATCCGGCGACGACGACATCGGAATCCGGGTAGTCGGGCTCACCCACGTACGTCCACGCGGTCGCGCCGCTGGACGCGTGGATGGCGGTCAGCAACTGCAGCTGGGTGGCATCGGAGGTATACGCCAGATCGCCGGTGGCCGAGCCCCGCGAGCCGGCCCGCGACCAGCGCTGGCGACCCGTCGCCGGGTCCAGTGCGTGGATGGTCTTGTCGATCCACACCAGCACCAGCCCGCCGGCCATCGTGACCACGTCAGGAAAGTAGCCACCCAGCCGTACTGTCCACTTGAGACTCGCCAGCGGCACCGACACCGAGGGCAGCGCCCTGGCTGCCTCGGTCGTCGACGGGGCCGGCTGCCGAGCGCGGTGCTGGGTGGTCGCGAGCCCGACCGCGACACCGCCGGCCAGCACACTCGCACCGACCGCGCCGATGACGAAACTGCGCCGGCTCAGCGGGCTTCGGGGCGCCGGCGGCGCCGGCACGATGGTGGGATCCACCGTTGGCAGACCCATCACCACGGGATCGGCCGTCGGCTCGCCGGTCAGCACCGACAGCTGCCCGACCGGCGGCGACGGCGGATGCCGGGCCAGCGCCGTCCGCCGGTCAATCTCCTGGGCCACCGCGGCCGGCAGCCATCCGGTGCCCTGCAACGAAAACTGACTCGGGCCGAGCTGTGCGAGCACCGCCTCAGCGCTCGGACGCTGCCGCGGATCCAGCCGCAGGCACTGGGAAATCAGCCGATGCAGGTCGCCGTCGGTGACACCGCTCAGCTCCGCCCTGCCGGCGGACACCCTTTCCATCCGGTCCTGCCAGCTACCGGCACCGAAAACCTCCGTGCCGGTAGCCGCGTACGCCAGCACCGCGCCAAAGGTGAAAATGTCGCTGGCCGGCCCGATCCGGACGCCGGCGATCTGTTCCGGCGAGGTGAATCCAGGCGTACCAACGAAAGCGCCGGGTCGGGTGATCGAGGTCGCGTCCTCCGGGGTAGCGATGCCGAAGTCGATCACCCGCGGCCCGCCGGCGGTCAGCATCACGTTCGACGGCTTGAAATCCCGGTGCACCACGCCGGCCCGGTGGATCGCCGCGAGCGCCTCGGCCATCCCGGCCGCGAGGGCCCGTACGGAGCCGACCGGCGCCCCACCGAAGCCGCGGATCGCCTCGTCCAGGGACAGTCCCGGCAAGTACGCGGTGACCAGCCAGGGCGGGGTCGCGTCCGGGTCGGCGTCCACCACCGGGGCGGTAAAAGTGCCGCTCACAGACCTCGCGGCGCGGATCTCGCGAGCGAACCGGCGGCGGTATTCGGGATCGGTGCCCATCCCGCGCACCACCTTGATCGCGACCAGCCTGCTGCCGGGCGTACGCCCAAGGTAGACGACGCCCATGCCGCCCATCCCCAACCGGGCCAACACCCGATAGGCGCCCACCCACGCCGGATCCCCCGGTTCCAGCGGCTGCACAACCCTGCCTCTCGGCTCGACCCCATCTGCTCCCGGACAGCCAACCACGAAGCAGCTGGCTGCATCTGTATTTATGTCGACACCATCGGCTCACCTGACTAATCTGCTCTGGTGTCCAGCCCCGAGTCAGACAGAGCGTAGCCACCGGCCATCCGGTGGCCACTGTCCCTGACCATCACCACCGGAACGCCGGTCCTCGCGCGGCGGCCGCTTCGTACCCGGCTGCCTTCCTGTCAATGAACGACTCAGGCCGTGTTTCCCAGCGTCAACTTGGAAACACGGTCAGTTGCGGGGTTTCGTGATGCCTTTTGCCCTTTACCGCTCGGACTGGCGGTCTTCACGCAGGGGACGTCCGAGTTCATGCTGTCCGGCCTGCTGCCGGAAATCGCCGCTGACCTGCACGTCTCCCTGTCCGCCGCGGGGTTGTTGACCTCGGCGTACGCGCTGGGGATGATCGTCGGCGCGCCGCTGATGGCGGCTTGGAGCGGGCGCTGGCCGCGCCGCCGTGCGCTGGTCACCTTCCTGGCCACCTTTGTCCTCGTACACGTCATCGGGGCTCTGACCAGCAGCTATGTCGTGCTGCTCAGCACTCGTGTGGTGGGCGCGCTGGCGAACGCTGGTTTCTGGGCCACTGCGCTCGCGGCCGCCACCACGCTGGTCGCGCCGAATGCCAAGGCCCGGGCCACCTCCATCGTGGTCGGCGGCGTGACTGTCGCGTGCGTCGCCGGAGTTCCCGCCGGCGCACTGCTCGGCCAGTACGGCGGCTGGCGGGCCGCTTTCTGGGCCGTCGCGCTGGTCTCGGTGCCGGCCGTTTTCGCGATCGTACGGGCAATCCCGGCCGATCACGCCCCGAACAACCGGGGCAGTCTTGGGAAAGAGCTGCGCTCACTGGCAAACTCCCGACTCGTGGTGGCTTTGACGTTGGGCGCTCTCGTCAACGGCGCGACCTTCTGCTCTTTCACCTATTTGGCACCGATTTTGACGAATGTCACCGGTTTCGCGGTCGGCTGGGTGCCGGTCATGCTCGCGCTGTTCGGACTCGGGTCCTTCGCCGGTGTCAGCATCGGCGGCCGGATCGCGGACGTACGGCCGCATGCGCTGCTCGCCGTCGGCGGCTACGGCCTGCTCGTCGGATGGGCGGTTCTCGCGCTGACAGCGGAAAATCCGCTGGTCACCGCGGTGTTGGTCTTCGGCCTCGGCGCGTTCGCGTTCGGTACCGGGTCCACTCTGGTCTCCCGGGTGCTCTATCTGGCGACGGAGGCGCCGACGCTGGGCGGCGGGTTCGCCACCGCCGCGCTCAACGTCGGTGCCGCGGTGGGACCGTGGCTCGGCGGGCTGGCCCTCGCCACTGGGCTCGGGTTTGGGTCGCCGCTCTGGATCAGCGCGCTGCTGATGGCTTTGGCGGTGGTGCTCAGCGCCATCGTACGGGCGCGGGTTTAGAGGATTTTTCTTACCAGCGCGAAGCTTTCCTCGATGGCCCGGCGAGCCGCCGGCACGCCGGGCATCGTCAGGAAGCCGTGGATCATCCCGGCGAACTGCAGTTCCTCGACCCGCACGCCGGCGTCCCTCAGCGCCGCCGCATAGGCCACCCCTTGGTCACGGATCGGGTCATACTCGGAGGTGACCACGACGGCCGGTGGCAGCTCGCCGAGCCGGTCGAACAGCAGCGGCGAAATCCGCGGATCCGTCACGTCCGCGGGACCCGTCAGATAGGCCTGCCCGAAGAGTTTCAGGGCCCGCCGATCGAGCAGGTAACCGTCCGCGAACATCGGTCCGGACGGGTAGCGGCGAGAAACATCGGTGGTGGGGTAGAAAAGCACCTGGGCGGCGATTGGTGGCCCGTCATCGAGCAACTGCTGGCTCACCACCGCGGCGAAATTGCCGCCCGCGCTGTCGCCGGCCACCGCCAGCCGGGCCGGATCGGCGCCGAGCTCGTCGAGGTTGTCGGCGACCCAGCGGGTCGCGGTGAGCGCGTCTTGCACTCCGGCCGGAAACGGGTGCTCCGGCGCGAGCCGGTAGTCCACCGACACCACGACCGCATCCACCTGTTGGCACAGCGCGCGGCACGGACTGTCGTGGGTGTCCAGATCACCGAAAACCCAGCCACCGCCATGGAAATACACGATTGTCGGATGCGGCCCGGGGCCCTGCGGACGGTAGATCCTGATCGGCAGGTCGGCGCCGATCGTACGATCCTCGACGCCGCCCACCGGCAACCGGTCAGACACCGGTTCCACGACGCATTGCCGCCGGTACGCGGCGCGGATGTCGGCCACCGAAGCACCCTCAGTCACCAGCGGTGGCATGTCCTGCATCGCGGCCAGAACGGACGGCTCGACGGGCATCGGCTGCTCCTCTCGTTACCTCTGACCATAGCCGGCGGCACCGACAGGAACGCTCAGCTTTTGGGCAGCGTCGAGTCCAGCATGCGCGCCCACTGCCGGACGATGCCGGCGCGGCGCGCGCTGTCGTCGGTCAGCAGGTTCCCGAGACCAAGTCCGCGGAGCAGGTCCAAGGTGGCTTGGACTGTTTCCCGGACGCCGGGCGTGTCCGGCACACCGAGCATCCGGATGACCGCCCGATGCGCTTCCCGGCCGAGCTCGGCCTCCAGCGACACGATCGCCTCGCGCATCTGCGGTTCGGCGGCCGCGGCCACCCAAAGATGCAGCGCCGCCCGAAAAAGCTGACCGGTGTAGAGATCAGCGAGCAACTCCATCAGTGCCTCAGTCCGCCGACTCCCGGCCCCAAGAGTAGCTGCCTGCCGGCCGATCTCCTGCATCCGTACTTCGCTGACATACCGTACGGCGGCCAGGAAAAGTTCTTCGCGGGTAGGAAAATGATGCTGCGCCGCTCCCCTGGACACCCCGGCTCGCTCGGCCACCACGGTCACCGTGCTGCCGGCGAAGCCGCGCTCGGCCAGGCATTCCACGGCCGCTTCCAACAACCGCTGCCTGGTCGCCCGGCTGCGATCCTGCTGCGGCTCCCGTACGGCCGGGCTGCCCATCAGCCGGCCTCGGCGGCCCAGCGCGGTGGCCTTCGCTGCAGAAATGCCTGCATTCCCTCGGCGGCCTCGGCAGAGGCGAACAGCCGCGCCGACTGCTCTTGTACGCGGTCTCCCTCACTATCCATTGTGGACAGCACGGATCGGGTCGTCAATGCCTTGGATTCCGCCAAACCCTGCGGCGAGCAAGCTCGTAGTCCGGTCAGCACGGCCTCGGTCTCGGCCCCCGCGTCCTGCGCCGCGACCGTGACCATGCCGATCCGGGCCGCCTCGGCCGCTCCGAATTTCTCGCCGGTGAGGAAATAGCGCGCGGCCGCCCGTTCGTCCAAACGCGACAGAGTGGTCAACGAAATCACCGCCGGCGCGAGCCCGAGCCGCACCTCGGTAAAAGCGAAAGTGCTGGCCGGGCCGGCCACCACGATGTCGCAGCCACCGATCAGACCGAGCCCGCCGGCCCGTACGTGACCGTCGATCCGGGCCACCACCGGCTTGGGCATAGCGACCAAACTCCGCATCAGCGCCAGCATTCGCCCAGTGCCGCCGGCGGGGCCGCCCTGACTTGCCTCTTTCAGGTCCACTCCAGCACAAAACGTGCCGCCGGTGTGGGTCAGGACCACCGCTCGTACGCCAGGATCCTTTGCCGCCGCGGCAAGGTGACCCTCCAGGTCGGTCATCAACCGGCTGGACAACGCATTGCGGTTGGCCGGCGAATCCAGCGTCACCGTGGCCACCGCGCGGTCCACCTCGCAATGAACCAGCTCGTCTGACACGTCTTCCCTTTCCTAGTAGGACTTCGGAAGACCCAGCGAGAACTGGGCGATGAAGTTCAGGATCATTTCCCGGCTTACCGGCGCGATCCGGCCGACCCGGGAAGCCGCGATCAGCGAAGCCACCCCGTATTCGGCGGTCATGCCGTTGCCGCCCATCGACTGCACCGCCTGGTCGACGGCTCGGACGGCGACCTCGGCGGCGGCATATTTCGCCATGTTCGCTGCCTCACCGGCGCCCATGTCGTCGCCGCTGTCATAAAGGAAAGCGGCCTTCCGCATCATCAACCGGGCCAGCTCCAACTCGATCTTGATCTGCGCCAGCGGGTGCGCAATGCCTTGGTGCGCACCAATCGGCGTCTTCCAGACCGTGCGGTCGTTCACGTACCGAACGGCCTTCTCCAGCACGTGTCGTGCGATGCCGGACGAAAACGCCGAGGCCATCACTCTTTCCGGGTTCAGGCCGGCGAAAAGCTGCATCAGGCCAGCGTCTTC
Organism: Fodinicola feengrottensis; assembly: GCF_039530045.1. Taxonomy (NCBI): domain Bacteria; kingdom Bacillati; phylum Actinomycetota; class Actinomycetes; order Mycobacteriales; genus Fodinicola; species Fodinicola feengrottensis. The sequence continues at coordinate 343,429 of NZ_BAAANY010000020.1, forward strand.
GGTGCCGATCAACGCATCGGCCGGCAAGTGCACGTCATCCAGGAACAACATGAACTGGCGGTCCACGGACACGAGTTCCATGTCGATTTGCTTGCGTTCCAAGCCTTTCGCGTCGGTGGGTACGACGAAAAGCACCGGCTTGAGCTTGCCGGACTTGGCGTCCTCGGTGCGCCCGACGATCAGCACAGCATCGGCCACGTCGACCCCGGAAATGAAGACCTTCCGGCCGGACAGCACCCATTCGGTGCCGTCCCGGCGGGCGGTGGTGGTCAACCGGTGTGAGTTGGAGCCCGCGTCCGGCTCGGTGATCCCGAAAGCCATCGTGAACGATCCGTCCGCGATGCCCGGCAGGTAACGCTGCTTCTGTTCGTCGGTCCCGAAACGGTTGATCACCGTGCCACAGATCGCCGGCGAGACAACCATCATCAACAGCGGACAGCCGGCCGCGCCGAGTTCTTCCAACACGATCGCCAGCTCCGTCATGCCAGCGCCACCGCCGCCGTATTCCTCCGGCAGGTTCACGCCGAGGAAGCCCTGTTTCCCGGCCTCCTGCCAGAGTTCGTCGCAGTATTCGCCGGCCCGCGCTTTCCTCACGTAGTAGTCGTAGCCGTAGCGCTTGCCCAACTCGGCGACCGCGGCGCGAAGCGCCTTCTGTTCCTCGGTTTCGTTGAAGCTCACGATCCACTCTCCTCGTCGGTTTCCGGACGTACGACCGCAAGCACGGCGCCGATCTCCACCTGCTGTCCGATCCGGACGGTCAGCTCGTCCACCACTCCGGCCACCGGCGCGCTGACCTGGTGTTCCATTTTCATCGCCTCCAGCCACAGCAGCGGCTGGCCGGCTCGTACGCGATCTCCGACGGCAACCGCCAGCCGAACGATCGAGCCGGGCATCGGCGCGGTCAGCGACCCGGAGGCGGCGCCCGAATCCGCGGGCGCGAAGCGTCCGATCCGGTGCACCTGCACCGAGCCAGATGCGGAGTCCACACATCGAAGATCCTCGTACCGGGCGACCGAAAACCATCGCCGGACTCCCCCGACGACCAACGCGACTCCGGCCGCGCTCGCTTCGACCAGCCCAACGTTCGGATGGTCCGGCGCGGCCAGCCCATCCCGGGAGAGTCGGTACGACACCACGTGCTCATCGGTGCCATCGGCGTACTTTTTCCGCAGTGGTGTGGAAAACACGTTCCGCCAGCCGACCGGTAGGCCGGACAGGTCACCGGCGTCCCGTCGGTTCGCCTCGGCGTCGGCCACCGCGCAGGCCAACGCGGCCAGCTTGACCTCGTCCTTGTCCAGCAGTGGCTGGAAAAGATCGTGGTGCTCAAGGAAGTCCGTACGAGTCTCGCCGGCCAGGAAGTCCGGATCGCTGAGCACTCGTACGAGCAAGTCGCGGTTGGTCTTCAGACCGTGAATCGTCATCCTTCGGAGCGCTCCGGCCAAAGCCGTGGCCGCCTCCCGCCGATCCGGATGCCAGGCGATCACCTTCGCCAGCATCGGATCGTAGTGAATGCCGACCTCGGATCCGTTCTGTACGCCCGAATCCAACCGCAGGCCGTACGACCGCAAGACCTCAAACTCGAGAGCCGGCTGGGCCAGCTCAAACCGATAGAGGACGCCGGTCTGCGGCTGCCAGCTATTGCCGGGATCCTCCGCATAGAGCCGAACTTCGATCGCATGTCCCTGCGCGACCGGTGCGATGGCCGGCAATGGCTCACCTTCGGCGATCCGTAGCTGTAGCCGGACCAGGTCGACCTGATGCACGCACTCCGTGACCGGATGCTCGACCTGCAGCCGGGTGTTCATTTCCAGGAAGAAGAACTCGCCGTCATCGGTGGCCAGGAACTCCACTGTGCCAGCACCGCGATAGTCGATCGCCTTGGTGGCCGCGGTCGCCGCACTCATCAGCGCGGCTCGCATCGCCGGTTTCGTGGAAACCAAGGGCGAAGGCGTCTCCTCGACGATCTTCTGGTGTCGCCGCTGGATCGAACACTCCCGCTCCTGCAATGCCCACACCGTGCCGTGGGCGTCGGCCATCACCTGGACCTCGATGTGCCGGCCAGTCGGCAGATATCGTTCGCAGAAAACACTTCCGTCACCGAAGGCCGACGCGGCCTCAGCGGACGCCGCGGTCAGCTCGCCGGCGAGGTCCTCGAGCCGTCGCACCACCCGCATCCCGCGCCCGCCGCCGCCAGCGGATGCCTTGATCAGCACCGGAAGATCCGCATCCGTGACGTGCTCGGGCTCCAGTTGGCCCAAAACCGGTACGCCCGCCTCGATCATCAACTGCTTGGACGCGATTTTCGAGCCCATCGCGTCAATCGCGGCCGGTGGCGGGCCGATCCAGCACAGGCCCGCGGCCTCCACCGCGCGAGCGAACCCAGCGTTCTCGGAGAGAAATCCGTAGCCAGGATGCACCGCGTCCGCACCGGCCTCTTTGGCCGCCGCGATCAGCACGTCGACATTCAGATAGGTCTCCGCAGGCGTTTCTCCTGCCAGCCGTACGGCGGAGTCCGCCTCCGGTACGTGCGGCGACCCCGCATCCGGATCGGAATACACCGCGACCGTGCCGATCCCGAGCGCGGCACAGGTCCGGATGATCCGCCGGGCGATCTCGCCGCGGTTCGCGATCAGTACGGTGGAAATCACAGCCATCCTCATCACATCCGGAAGACGCCGAAGCCGTCCGCACCGCGAACGGGACCGGTGTGGATGGCGGACAAACACAGGCTCAGGATCGTACGGGTGTCCCGCGGATCGATCACCCCGTCGTCGTAAACCCACCCCGACAGGAACATCGCCAGCGACTCGGCCTCGATCTGGTTCTCCACCGCGGTCCGCATGGCCGCGTCGTTTTCGTCGCTGTACGGCAAACCTTTCGCTTCCGCGGAAGCTCTGGCCACGATAGACAGCACACCGGCCAACTGTTGCGGGCCCATCACCGCGGACTTCGCGCTGGGCCAGGCGAACAAGAACCTTGGATCGTACGCACGACCGCACATGCCGTAGTGGCCAGCGCCGTACGACGCGCCCATCAGCACCGAAAGATGGGGCACCTTGCTGTTCGACACCGCGTTGATCATCATCGCGCCGTGTTTGATAATCCCGCCGCGCTCATAGCTGGCCCCGACCATGTAGCCGGTGGTGTTGTGCAGGAACAACAAAGGCGTGTCGGACCGGTTCGCCAACTGGATGAACTGGGCCGCCTTCTGCGACTCCTCGCTGAAAAGGATCCCGCGGGCGTTGGCGAGAATGCCGATCGGATAACCGTAGATGCGCGCCCACCCCGTCACCAGGCTCGACCCGTACAACGGCTTGAACTCGTCGAAATCCGAGTCGTCGACAATCCGTGCGATCACCTCACGTGGATCGAAAGGTGTCTTCAGGTCGACGGGCACGACCCCGAGCAAGTCATCCGCGCCATAGCGGGGATCCTGCCGCACGGCAGGACGCGGGCCTTCTTTAGACCAGTTGAGCCGCGCGACGATTCGCCGGGCGATCCCCAGCCCGTCCGTTTCGTCGACGGCGAAGTAATCCGCCAACCCGGAGACGCGGGCATGCATGTCCGCGCCGCCCAGTGACTCGTCGTCGGAGTCCTCGCCGGTGGCCATTTTCACCAGCGGCGGCCCGCCGAGAAACACCTTCGACCGCTCGTTGATCATCACGACGTGGTCGCACATGCCCGGCACGTACGCGCCGCCGGCCGTCGAATTTCCGAACACCACCGCGACAGTCGGGATGCCGGCGGCGGAAAGTCGGCTCAGATCCCGGAACATCTGCCCGCCCGGGATGAAGATCTCCTTCTGGGCCGGCAAATCGGCGCCGCCGGACTCGACGAGGTTGATCAGCGGCAGCCGGTTCTCTTCGGAGATCTGCATCGCCCGGCGAACCTTGCGCCCGGTGTACGGGTTGCTCGAACCGCCACGCACGGTCGGATCGTGAGCAACCACCACGCATTCGACCCCGGACACCGTACCGACCCCGGTGACCACGCTCGCGCCGACGGCATACTGGGTGCCCCACGCGGCCAGCGGCGACAGCTCCAGGAAGGCACTGTCCTCATCGATCAGCAGCTCGATCCGCTCACGGACCAGCAGCTTGCCGCGTTTGCGATGCCGCTCCACGTATTTCGGGCCACCGCCGCCGACCGCCTTGGCGTGTTCGGCGTCGACCTCGGCGAGTTTGGCCATCATCGCCTGCGCGTTCGCGGCGAACTCGTCCGATCGAGTGTCCAAAAGGGACCGCAGCACGGTCATGAGGTGTATCCGAGCCGCCGCGCCGCCAACGAGGTCATGATCTGCGCGGCGCCACCGCCGATATCCAGGATTTTCATGTCGCGATAATGCCGTTCCACCTCGGAAGACCTCATGTATCCCATCCCGCCGTGCAGTTGTACGGCCTGGTCGACTACCCAGCTGCCGGCCTCGACCGCCGCGTTCTTGGCGAAACACACCTGGGCGATCAGGTCGGTCTCGCCGGCCACATACCGCCGGGCGATGTCCCGTACGTACGTGCGCGCCACGTCCGTGCGTTGGGCCATCTCGGTCAGCGTGTGCTGGACGACTTGCCTGGAGATCAGCGGCCGCCCAAAAGTCTCCCGCAGCCGGCACCACTGGACGGTCAGGTCGAGAGCCCGCTGGGCCGTCGCGTACGCCTGCACCGCCAACGAGATCCGCTCGGTCACGAAATGCTCGGCGATCTGGTAGAAACCGGTGTTCTCGGCGCCCACCAGGTTCGTCACCGGCACTCGTACGTCCACAAAGGACAGCTCGGCGGTGTCTGAACAGAGCCATCCCATCTTCGCCAGTTTCTTGGACACGGTGAACCCGGGGGTGCTCTTTTCGATCACCAGCAACGAGATCCCGTGCGCGCCGTCGCCACCGGTCCGGACGGCGGTGGTGACGAAATCCGCCCGGCATCCGGACGTGATGAAGGTTTTACTGCCATTAACGACATACGAGTCGCCATCCCGGCGAGCACTCGTCCGCAGCGAAGCCACGTCAGATCCGCCGTCCGGTTCGGTGATCGCCAGCGAGCCGATCAGCTCACCGGCCAGTGTCGGTCGGACCCACCGGTCGATCTGTTCAGAGTTTCCGGCCGAAACGAGGTGCGGCACGGCGATCCCGCAGGTCAGCAGCGAGGCGATCAGCCCGCCGCAGCCGCCGGCCGCGAAAATCTCCTCCACCGCGGTCAGCGAGTCCAGGATGTCCCCGCCGCTGCCGCCGACCGACTCCGGGAACGCCAGCCCCAGCAGCCCTATCGTGGCCGCTTCCTTGTGCAACTCGCGGGGAAGTTCGCCGACCTCTTCCCACTCGGTAAGGGACGGCAGCACCTTTGCGGCCATGAAACGCCGAACCGACTCGGCCAGCGCGGTTTGTTCGGGCGTACGAAAGGTGTCGATCACAGCAGCGACTCCGGAATGTCCACGTGCCGGGCCCTCAACCACTCGCCCAGGCCCTTCGCCTGCGGATCGAACCGGGCCTGCGAGGCCACTCCCTGCCCGAGCAGCCCCTCGACCACGAAGTTCAGCGCGCGCAGATTTGGCAACACATAACGCGAAACCGGCAGATCGGCGGCCTCCGGCAGCAGTCTGCGGAATTCGTCGACGGTTAGCGTGTGGGCAAGCCAGCGCCACGCCTCGTCCGACCTTGCCCACACGCCGACGTTGGCCGAGCCGCCTTTGTCGCCACTGCGTGCGTCCACGATCGATCCCAACGGGACCCGGCGGGTGGGACCAGTCGGCAGCGGGTCGGGCAACGCGGGCGTGGCCAGGTCGGCGAGCGCGAGCGTCTCTCTGGCCGCTGGCAAGGCAACGACCGTTCCGTCCGGCAGGTGAGCGTTGTGCGGAACCATATTCGCGTCGACGAAGGCAGCCGTGTAGACGGCGTACGGGGACGCTTTCCCAGGTGGAGCCGTGACAAAGAACCCCGGGTAGCTGGCCAGCGCCAGCTCGATCGCGGCCCCACTGAACGCCCGTCCCACCACGTCCGGGTTCGCATCCTTGACCACACAACGAAGCAGCGTGCTCGCCTGCTCCTCGGTCTCCCCGTCGGCGGCCGCCGTACGCGTCAACGTCCAGGTCAGCTCGGCCGGTGGCTGGGCAGCCAACGCGGCGGTCATCTGTGCCTTGACCAGCTCCGCCTTAGCGTCGATATCGAGGCCGGTCAACACAAACTCGACCTGGTTGCGAAAGCCCCCGAGAGTGTTGAGGCAGACCTTCACAGTCGGCGGCGGAGCTTCACCTCGCACCCCACTGATCCGTATCCGGTCTTTGTCCACTTCGGACAGTCGGATGGTGTCGAAGCGAGCGGTGGCGTCAGGATTCGCATAGCGCGGCGCACCTATCTCGTACAACAGCTGCGCGGTCACCGTTCCGATCGTGACCGCACCGCCGGTGCCGTCGTGTTTGGTGATCACACTCGAGCCGTCCGGATGGATCTCGGCGATCGGGAAGCCGGGCCGGCTGATGTCCAGCTCACCGAATCCGGAGTAGTTGCCGCCGGTTGCCTGCGTCCCGCACTCGATCACGTGACCCGCGACCACCGCTCCAGCCAGCGCGTCATGGTCGGCCGCCGTCCAGCCGTACCGGGCGATCGCTGGCCCGACCACCAGCGACGCGTCGGTGACCCGGCCGGTGACCACGATGTCGGCGCCGGCCCGGAGGCATTCGGCGATGCCCCAGGCGCCGAGATACGCGTTCGCGGTCAACGGTTTCCCGAGATTCAGCTCGCCCGCGCGGGCCAACAGGTCGTCACCGTCGACGTACGCGACCGAAGCCGTCAGCCCGAGCTTGCCGACCACTTCCCGCAGCCGCTCAGCCAGCCCGGCCGGGTTGAGCCCACCGGCGTTGCTGACCACCATGACTCCGCGGTCGAGCGCTAATCCAAGGTTCTCTTCGAGCTGTCGTAGGAAAGTCTTGGCGTACCCAAGACTCGGATCCTTCATCCGGTCCCGGCCGAGAATCAGCATCGTGAGCTCGGCCAGGTAGTCGCCGGTGAGCACGTCCAGCGGACCGTCGGTGAGCATCTCGCGGACCGCCGAGAAGCGGTCGCCGTAGAACCCGGACGCGTTGCCGATCCGGATGGGTGCGCCAGCCGTCATGCGTGGAGCCTGCCCGGTCGCGCCGAAAAAAGCAAGCACGCCTGCTTGTTTTCTGCCTCTCCAACGATCGAGACGCCACGGATCACGCAGATCGCCCCCAACCGCGGCAACCCTGTGGTAAGTGTTGTTTTCCCGTCAAATGCGGCCGATCGGGGCGGTCAATATCGCGCTGCAATGGGGGCGACATGCCTGCGCGACCTAGTGGGACCATGCTCGACCGGGAGGACCAGCTGGCCCGGTCGCTCCGTACCGGACCCTTTCACCTGGCACTACGCAGCGCGATCGAGTGTCGCGGACTGTCCTTGGCTCGGCTCCAGTACCGACTCGCCCAACAGGGCATCCAGGTCGCTCAGTCCACCCTCAGCTACTGGCAGCAGGGCATCCGCCGACCGGAGCGAGCGGAGTCTCTCCGCGCGGTCACGATGCTGGAGGAGATCCTCCGGCTGCCGAATGGCTCGCTGACGATCCTGCTGGGCTCCCGCCGCCCACGCGGGCGCTGGCTCAACCACCTGCCCGGATCGCGCGCGCTGGCCGAGGTGATGTCCGGCCCGCGAGAGGCGGTGGACCGGCTGCTCACCGAGATTGGCGGCGCGCCGGGCAAAGTACGGGTAGCGAGCCTGCACGAGTTCCTTTTCCTGGACGGTCAGGGCCGGCTGGCGCGATCCGAGCTGCACCACGTCGTGCGGGCGGTCTCCGGGCGTACGGACCGGCTGGTCGCCTTGTACGCCGGCGACCCAGGCTGCGATGCGAGCCGGATCGACGTACGAGCCACCGTCAACTGCCAGATCGGCCGGATCCGCCGCGACTCCGTCGAGGGCCTGGTCGCCGCCGAGATCCTGTTTGGCCGAGAGGTGTCGGACGGCGAAACGCACGCCATGCGCTACGAATTCCTCGACGGCACCGCGGACACCCCGTTCCCCGGCCACCAGCGCGGTTTTCCCTTCTCCGGTGGGCAATATCTGCTGTTCCTGCAGTTCGACCCGGGCTGTCGACCCAGCCGCTGCCTCTACCGGTCGCTACGGCGAGACCCGCAACCGCAGGAAATTCCGGTCAGTTCACATTCAGCCGTCCACATCCTTGAGGACGACATCCAGCCGGGTGTCCTTTCGCTGACCTGCGACTGGCCCTGACCGCCGCCGGCCCCCTCTGGCGTCGCGCGGTGGGATTGGGCAGACTTGTGCCGCACAGCCCGGCAAAAGACAAGGACGATGTGAACCCCGCACGCAAACTGCGCCAAACGGCCGGTCAGGTCGCGATCGTGGCCTTTCTGGTCTCGCTGCTCACCACGTACTTCCACGCCACCGCCATCCGGACGCTGTCCAATGTGGTGTTCATGGTGGCGGCCATCCTTAGGCTCTGCCTGTTCGGGTTCGACAAGTTCGTCCGCGGCGGCCGCTAAACAGCGAGGGCGGGCGACGCTCGTACGCGCCGACCTGGTGGCCGGTAGGTCCGCCATGCCACCGCCAGCCGGCGGACCGCTTCGGCCTGAGTGTCCAGCGGTAACCGGAAATGCAGCCGGATGTGGTCTTCGCCGCCGCCGGTCACGTCCAAGCCGGCGCCGGGCAACACGGCGACTCCGTGCCGAATCGCCGCCTGCGCGAAAGAAGTGCCATCGCCGTACGGCAGCCGGACCCACAGGGTTTGACCGCCGCGAACCGCCGGCGCCTGCCAATCGGGCAGGTGACGGGCCAGTTCAGCCTGCAGATGGTGGTGACGGCGCTGAAGTTCCTCGGCCCGCCGCGACGAAAGTTCGTCGAGACGCCCGACCAGCTCGGCGGCCGCAAGCTGACCTGGCGTGTCACCGCCAATATCATGCACGGCCCGTAGCCGGGTCAGCCGCGCGATCACCGGCGCGGCGGCCCGCACCCATCCGATCCGCAGCCCACCCCACAGTGTCTTGCTCAACGATCCCACCGCGATCACCGCTTCGCCGGTCATCGCCGGCGGTGGCCGCTCACCCGGAAATCCCAAGTCCGCCGGCACTTCGTCGGCGATCAGCGGCACTCCAGTGGCCGCGGCGACGGCCGCGAGGTGAACCCGGTCCGGCGCCGAAAGCACGGATCCGGTCGGATTGTGGAAAGTCGGGATCACGTACGCCAGCGCCGGCCGCTCTTCCCTTACGGCAGCGGCAAAGCCAGTCAGTCCGACGGGCAGTGCCCGGAGCACGGCTCCCTCCTCACGGAATGCCTCCAGCGCGCCCGGATAGGTGGGTGCCTCCAGCAGCACTCGCTCCCCCGGGCGTACGAATCCACGCGCCGTCAACGAAAGCGCCTGCTGGCCACCGTTGGTCACCAGCACTTCCTCAACGGTGGTCGGATTTCCCCGCTGCGTATAGCGTTCCGCGATCGCCGCCCGCAGCCGCGGATGGCCGGCCGGGTGATAGCCGATGTCGTTGCTGATCGACGCGAGCTCGGGCACTATTCGCGCGTACGCCTGCGCCACCTCCGGCGGTGGCGCGTCCGGAGCGGCGCAGGCGAACAGGATCACGCCGTCCCTGGGCTCCAGTTGGTGCAGGAACATCGGCGCCGCGGTGGTTTCCAGGGCCGTCGTCCGCCGTTCCCCGGCCACTCTGGTGCCACTGCCCTGCCTCCGGACGATCCGGCCGTCCTGGGTGAGCTGCTCGTACGCGGCGACCACGGTCGTACGCCCGACCGCGAGCGCCGCCGCAAGGCTGCGATCGGGTGGCAACGGCGTGCCCGGCGGCAGCTCGCCGTCATCGATCATCTGCCGCAATCGGCTCGCCAGCAGCACATAGAGCGGGCCGCGGCCGGTCGACCAGCGGCCCAATCGCTCGCTCAGCTCGATTGGCTCCATCTCCAAACCAATTCTGGCCGATTGGCTCTGGGAATGCCAGCCGGGGTGCCACACGATGGGGACATGACTCGATTTGCCCCGAACGCCATCATGTCCCTGGTCGGCGAGACGCCCCCGCATGATCTCGGCGAGAGCGTCAGCCCGGAGTTGCACCTGGGTGACCTGCTGTCCGGTGATCTTTCCGACCTGTCACTGGGATACGGCACCGCTGCCGGTGATCCGGCTCTGCGCGCGGCGATCGCCACCTCGAACGGCGTCGACGCGGACGAGGTCGTCGTCACCGTCGGTGGAATGCACTCGATTTTCCTGATCGCCTTTCTGCTGTGCTCCCCCGGCGACGAAGCGGTGACCGTGTCCCCGCTGTTTCCGATGTCCCGCAACGCGCTTGACGCGATGGGTGCGGACGTACGCGTGTTGCCGTTGACTTTCGAGGACGGCTACCGGCTGGATCCGGCCCGGCTACGCCCTTTGCTGACGCCCGCGACAAAACTCGTCAGTCTGGCGTCGCCGCAGAACCCGTCCGGCGTCGCTTTTTCGCCGGATACCGTGCGAGAGGTGCTCGCCATCATGGCAACGCAATGCCCAGCCGCGTACCTGCTGCTGGACGAGACATATCGCGAGGCAGCTTATGGTTCCGATCAGGTGACCGCCAGCGCGGCAGGTCTCAACGACCGAGTGATTTCAGTCGCCTCGCTGTCAAAATGCCACGGCGCGGCTGGACTTCGGATCGGCTGGACCATCACCCGTGATCCGAAGCTGCGAGAGAGCTTGGTGCTGGCCAAATTCAACACCGTCGTCACTTGCTCATCTGTCAGTGAGACGTTGGCCCTGCGCATTTTCCAGAACCTGGAGAACATTCTGGCGTCCCGCCGGCAGTCGCTCAGCACAGGTCTGGCCATGGTGGAGCAATGGGTGGCAGAAAACGCCGCATTCGTCGAGTGGGTACGCCCAGACGCCGGCGCGATCTGCTGTGTACGCCTCAAACCGGCTGCGTTCGACGACAAGGCAGTCGAAAGCTTCTATCAAACACTGCAAGATCACGGCGTACGAGTGGCCAACGGCACCTGGTTCGGCGAACCGGCCCGCGTCTTTCGCCTCGGCTTCGGTTTCCTCGCCGAGCCCGAACTGAAGGCCGCCCTTGACGCGTTCTCCGCCGCGCTCAGAGACCGGGGTTTTGGAGAGGCGTGAAAGTAGGGGAAGCGATGTACGGGGGACGGGGCTTGCGGGCCGAGTAGGGGGCTCGCAGGGTGTTTTCCATGCTGTTGAAAACGACGAAGATGTTCGAGCGCGGATACGGAGTGATGTTGTTCGCCGATCCGTGCATGATGTTGCAGTCGAACATCAACGCCGAGCCCGCCGACCCGGTGAACTGGTCGATGCCGTGGTCTGCCGCCAACTGGGTGAGACTTGCCTGGTCGGGGGTGCCGATTTCCTGTTCCTTCAGCGAAGCCCGGTAGTGGTCATCCGGCGTTTCGCCCACACAGGAAACGAAAGTGCGATGCGAGGCGGGCATCACCATCAGGCCGCCGTTGAACGGGTAGTTGTCGGTCAACGCGATGGACATGCTGACCGCGCGCATCGCCGGCATGCCGTCCTCGGCGTGCCAGGTCTCGAAATCCGAATGCCAGTAGAAGCCTTTGCCGGTGAATCCGGGCATGTAATTTACCCGACTCTGGTGCACGTAGACATCCGAGCCGAGAATCTGCCGGGCCCGGTCCAGCACTCGCGGCTGGGTGATCAGCTCCCGGATTGGCTCACTGATCTGGTGCACCTCGAAGACGGACCGCACTTGCGCGGATTCCTTCTCCACAATCGTACGTTCATCGGCTTTCAGCGCTGGATCGGTCGCCAGCTTCTCCAACTCCTGCCGGTAAAACCGCACCTCCGTCGGCGTCAGCAACCCGCCGACGGTCAGATATCCCTTTGACTCGTACGATCGGAGTGTCGCAGCCTCGATCGGCCCGGGCCGCTGGCCCCACACCGTCGGATCGACCCGCGGGATCAGCCGCGGCTGATCACCCACCCTGGTCGGATACGGATCGGACACTTTTGGCTCGGTGGTGGTCATGGGGCTACCTCCGTCTCGGCGATCAACGGATACACTCCGTTCTCGTCGTGCACCTCCCGGCCGGTGACCGGTGGGTTGAAAACACAGATCGTGCGCATGTCCGTCTTGGGCAGCAGTTGATGGTGCTCGTGGCCGTCCAACAGGTAGAGGCTGCCCGGGCCGATCTTGTACGTCTGGTCATTGTCCTTGTCGACCAGCTCGCCTTCCCCCTCGACGCACAACACGGCCTCGATGTGATTGGCATACCAGAAATCATTGATCGTGCCGGCATAAAGCACCGTCTCGTGCATCGAAAAGCCGACACCTTCCTTGGCGAGCACAATGCGCTTGCTCCGCCAGTTCGGCGTCCGTACGTCCCGGTCCGTCTCGTCGATTTCTTCCAGCGTACGAACAATCATCGCTCTCCCCTCTGCGGTCAGCCGACCGCGGCGGCGACCGACTCCGCCACCAGCCGCAGGCCCTCTTCGACCTCGTCATCGGTCACGGTCAGGGCCGGCATCAGCTTCGCGACCTCGCCGTCCGGTCCGGATGTTTCGATCAGCAGGCCACGCTCGAAGGCCTGTGAGCACACCGATCCAGCCAGGTCACCGGTGTCAAACGCGAGGCCACGGGCCAGTCCGCGGCCCTTCGGCTGCATCGGTACGCTCGGATGGGCCTCGACGATCTCCTTCAACGCCCGACCGATTGTCTCGCCCTTGGCCAGCGTCGACTTCTCCAGCTTGTCGTCCTGCCAGTATTCCCGCAGGGCGGTCGTCCCGGTCACGAAAGCCGGGTTAACGCCCCGAAAAGTGCCGTTGTGCTCCCCCGGCTCCCAGATGTCCAGGTCCCGCCGGATCAACGTCAACGCCAGCGGCAACCCGTAGCCGCCGATGGATTTGGACAGGCAAACGACATCAGGCGTGATGCCGGCCGCCTCGAAACTGAAGAACGGGCCGGTACGTCCGCATCCCATCTGGACGTCGTCCACGATCAGCAGGATGTCATGCCGTTGACACAGTTCCGCGAGGCCCTGCAGCCATTCCATCCGGGCGACATTAATGCCGCCCTCGCCCTGCACGGTCTCCACGATCACCGCGGCCGGCTCATTGAGCCCGCTGCCGCTGTCTTGCAGCAGCTTCTCGAAAAACAGGAAGTCCGGGGTCTGGCCGTCGAAATAGTTGTCGTACGGCATCGGGGTCGCATGCACCAACGGGATGCCCGCGCCACCGCGTTTCAGCGAGTTGCCGGTCACCGACAACGCGCCTAACGTCATCCCATGAAACGCGTTGGTGAAATTGATGATCGACTCGCGGCCGGTCACCTTGCGAACCAGTTTCAGAGCCGCCTCAACGGCATTCGCTCCGGCCGGCCCGGGAAACATCACCTTGTAGTCCAGCTCACGTGGACGCAGGATAGTGTCCTGGAAGGTCTCCAGGAAGTCCCGCTTCGCCACCGTGGTCATGTCCAAGGCGTGGGTGACCCCGTCACGGCCGAGATATTCCAGCAACGCCGCCTTCAGCACCGGATTGTTGTGCCCGTAGTTCAGCGCGCCCGCACCTGCGAAGAAATCAAGGTATTCTCGGCCGTCCTCGCTGTAAAGGTGACTGCCGGTGGCCCGGTCGAACACCGTCGGCCAACCCCGGCAATAGCTGCGCACCTGCGATTCCAGCGACTCGAAAATGCTCATCTCACTCCGTTCACGTGGTTCCCCGCCGAACGGGTGTGATCACCCAGGGACCGATGCGGTAAAGGTCCTCGGCTTGGTGGTTGTCCGGGAAATGTTGGTCCTCGAACAGCTCGGACCGGCCGAAATCGCAGCCCAATTTGCCGGCCAACGCTTCGAAAAGTCGTCGAGAGGCGAGGTTGTCCTGGGTGATGGTGGTTTCCATCCGGCGGACGCCCTGGACGGCCAGCTGATCCACCAGGCGGTCCAGCAGCGCGCCGGCGACGCCGTGCCCGCGAGCTTGCTCGTCCACCGCGATCTGCCAGACCACGACGGTGTCCGGAGTGGACGGTCGGACATAGCCAGTCACGAAACCGACGGTCCGCGAACCCATCCGGGCCACCGCGGACGTGTCGGCGAAGTCGCGACACCACAGCAGATAGGCGTACGACGAATTGACGTCGAGCACCTTCGAATCGCGGGCTATCCGCCACATGTCGGCGCCATCGGCGAGAACTGGCACGTCGATGCGTACGAGCTTGGCCCGCGACGGCAGCCGCGTGACCAGCCCGCCGGAGCGAGTTTCCGGTTGGATTGGCATGTTAGAGGACCCTAACAAGGGGTCCCGGTGGGCTCATTTCGGGAAACCCGGCAGACGTACTCTCACCAGGTCTTTCACATTTCAAACCGTGACGTGGTCAACAGTTTTCGGCGAACATCTGACCGAGAGTGGTCATGTCTCACTAACCGTCGCGTCCGTGCTCTATTCTGCGGCCGGTGATCTCACGTGCATTCGCAGCTACCCTGTTCCTGCTGGCCACGCTGGCCGCTGGCGCAACGACGAGCCCGCTGCACTGGGCCGACTGCGGCACCGACTTCGCCGGCTTCCAGTGCGCCACCATGACCGTCCCGATGGACTACCGGCAACCGCACGGTCGGCAGATCTCGCTCGCGCTGATCCGGCTGCCGGCCGCTCGCCCGGAAGAACGGATCGGTTCACTGGTCACGAACTTCGGTGGTCCGGGTGCCGATGGCTACCGCAGCCTGCGAAAATTCGCGCGTACGGCGACATTTCCGCAAGCCGTACGGGATCGCTTCGATCTGGTCAGCTTCGATCCGCGCGGCATCGGACGGTCGACCCCCATCAACTGTTTCTCCTCCGACGCCGAACAGCAGGCCTATTTCAGCCAGCTACCCAATTTTCCTGACCTGAACCGTGCCGCTGAGCTACGGTTTTACCGGCAGGCAGCCGAATTGAGCCGGCGCTGCGAGCAGCATGCCGGTCCCCTGTTGGCGCACATGTCAACCGCCAACGTGGCTCGCGATCTGGACCGGCTGCGGCAGGCACTCGGCGATGATCGCCTGACCTACCAAGGATTCTCGTACGGCACAGTCGTCGGCGCAACCTACGCCAACCTGTTCCCGACCAAAGTGCGGGCGATCATTCTGGACGGCACGCTCGACATGGTGGGCAACGCGGTCGGTCATGGAGACGAGGGCAGCACGCTCTCCATCGGCACCCGACAGGGCGTCGCCGACGCGGGGCAAGAAGTCCTGTCGCAGTTCTTCTTGCTGTGCGCGAAAGCCGGAGCCCCATGCCCGTTCAGCGCGGGCGGCGACCTGCCCGGTAAATGGACCCACCTGCTCGCCGAAGCCAAACGTGCGCCGGTCACCAGTGGGGGTATCACGTACGACTACCCGACACTGTCCGGCGAGGTCTACAACGACCTGACCGCACCGATGCTCGATTGGCCGACACTGGGCACGCTTCTGCAGCAGCTGTACGACAAATCCGCACCATCCACTGTGGATAGTGACGATCAAAACAGTGCCTACCAAGACAACGGCTCGGAAGCGTACGTGGCTGTCCAGTGCGAGGACGCGGCCGCTCCGAAGCGCCTGTCCACCTACACGACACTGGGAAAGTCGGAGGACGCACGGATCCCGGCCTTCGGCCGGATGCAGGTCTTCGACCCGATGCCCTGCCCGACCTGGCCAGTGGTCGACCGCGACCGCTTCGTCGGGCCGTGGAACCGTTCAGCCAGCCCGATCCTGGTGGTGAACTCCACGCACGACCCGTCCACCCCACTGTCCGGTGCGGTCAAAGCTGTGGCGCAGCTTCAAAACGCGCGCCTGCTTCCAGTCGAGGCGGCTGGCCACACGGCGTTGTTCCGTCCTCGCAGTGTTTGCGCAGACGCGTACGAACTCGCCTACCTGACAGCCCAAACCCTGCCGGCACCTGGCACAATCTGTCCCTCGGACGAACTTCCCTGGGGACTGTCAGCGAATGAGCGCGGCGCGGCGCCACCACACCCGCTCGCGTGAGCTGATCATGCCGACCTCGTCGAGATAGCCGATGATCTTTTCGCCCATCCACTGCCGAGTCCGCAGATAGTGCGGGTTCGCACGGGCGACTTTGCGCGCCCGCACGGGATCCAGGCCCACCGACGCGTACACCGTCGGCTGGATCAGGCTGTCCATCACGAAATACGCCACTACCGCGGTCATGTGCTGGTGGACGGCCAGTGCTGGCTTGGAAAGCTTGGGCACCTGGCGGGCCAACTCCTCGCGGGCGAATCGTACGTGCCGGGCCTCCTCGACCACGTGAATGCGGTTCACCATCCGAACCAACGGCTGGATTTGCGGATCGTCCATGGACTCCCGCTGCAGCCGGTCCAGGGTCTCCTCCGCCACCAGAACACCGGCGAACATGCTCGGACCACCGGCCACCATGGTGAAAATCCGGCCGAGTTCGTGCACCATCCGGGCCGGCCGGTACGACGGCGTGCCGAATTTCGCCGTCATCTTGGCGAACATCAGGCTGTGCCGGGTCTCGTCGCCGATCTCGGTGAGGGCGTACTGAGCATGCGAGGTGCGCGGATTCCGGTCATAGATATAGCGAGCGAGCACCTGCATCAGAATGACCTCAAACCACAGGCCCACACTCGCGATGCTCGCGACCTCGTGTTTGGACAACTCCACCCGCTGCCGGTGGCTCAGCCGCTCCCACAGCGGTGTGCCGTAGAGCGACACCCTTTCAAAGGGCGCATAGGGCATGTCCGGATCCAGCGCGGACTCCCAGTCGATGTCCACATCTGGATCGAATGAGTTCCGGGCCGACGAGTCGAGCAGTCGGCTCGCGGTCCGCTCTCGGTTCTGCACCTGGCCGGTCATCACGCCTCCCACGGCGCCACACGTACGAGATACTACGTGTTACACACACTCCTGTGTACGCGTGACGCTGTCAAGGTCCGGCAGGGCAACCATCCGGGAGAACGCTGATGAGGCTTAGCAGCCAGCCACCTCACTGCTGACGCCGAACTCGAAACTAGCTGCGGATCGTGAGACAGACATAATCCCTCCCGTGGTAGAGGGAGAAGGAGCCGTTCGCGCCGAGCACCCAGAACCGGGCACAGGCGAAGCTGTTCTCGTCGACGTTGACGTTCAAACTGACCTTTGTGTCGGTGTTGCTGTTCAGTACGGCGTTGGTCGCGCCGTTCGCCGTGTGGTCTTTCCCGCCCTGATGCCACCGGACCTGGACGTGCCCCTTCGCGGTTTCCGAGGTGGCGACAGCTATCACCGCTCCTATCGAGTCGATGTGCAGTTTGGTGCCGGCAACATCCGTGCAGATCACGGCGCAGGTGCGACCACCGGCGTAGGCCGGCGCGGTGGCGCCAGCGAGAACGGCGGTGCCGACAATGGCACCGACACAAAAGGCGAGCAGACTATTCCGCGACAATGCCTTGAGATGCGAGACCACGGGACTCCTTATAAGAGTGGTAACAACTGCACGCAGATGGTGCTCTTCGCAGATGTCAGGTCGTTGTCATCACCTTGTCACCAGCATCAGCACGGCTCACACCGGGGTAAATCGTGTGACAGCCGGCAGGCGGGGCGCATAGCCTCGATCAAATGGGGTTCTTGTTGTCCTTGAATGTGGGCCAGAAGCGGCCGGTCGCCGCCAAGTCCGGCTTCAGCGGCATCGACAAGCGACCGGTCGCGGGCCCGGTGATGCTGCGTTCCCCTGGACCCAAACACGGCGGCCTCGGCAGCGGCCTGGTGGGCGACGAAATCATCGACGTGGCGAACCACGGCGGCGACGACCAGGCGGTCTACGCGTACGCGCGCGAGGACCTGGACGTGTGGTCGACCGAGCTGGGCCGGCCGCTTTTACCGGGATTCTTCGGCGAAAACCTGACCACGACCGGGATCGACGTCAATGGCGCGCTGGTCGGCGAGCGGTGGCGGATCGGCGACGAAGTCGAGCTGCAGGTGACGCTGCCGCGGATCCCGTGCCGAACGTTCGCGGTGTGGATGGACCAGCGGGGATGGATCAAAACGTGGGTGAGCCGCGCGACGCCCGGCGCGTACCTGCGGATCGTACGGCCCGGCGAACTCCGCTCCGGTGATCCGGTCACGGTGGTCCACCAGCCGGCGCACGACATCACGATCGCGATGGTCTTTCGGGCGCTGACCGTCGAACCGGACCTGCTACCGCTGCTGCTCAACGCCGACGACCTGCCGGCCGACGCCCGAAACCTGGCCGAGCGGCGTACCAGCCTCGCCCTCGACGCCGAGCCGGCCAGTCAGCCCAGCAACAGCAGGACCTGAAGTTCCCCCACCAGGAAGCCGATAATCGCGCCGACCGTGATGAGTTTCCACTCGTCCTGACGAAAGGCCGGCCGGAGCAGCTCCTCGAACTCCATCGGGCTGAGCATCTGCATTTTCTCGGCGATCGTCGTACCGATGTCCAGCACATCGCTGGCATAGCCGGCCGCCGGCATGATCGCCTCACGCATCCGGGCCATCGCCAGCTGCGCCGCGCTCGCCTTCATTTCCTGGTAGCGCCGCGATCCGACGGTCAGCACCACGAACGGCTTGGCGATGCTGCTCTGCTCGTCGATCACGGTTTGCACTTCGTGCTGGACCAGGCCGAACAGCCGATCCGAGCGAGGTCCGGTGAGCAGCGACTCGACCACCGCGTCGGTGGTCAGCACTTCCTCGGCGATCAACCGGCCGTAGTCGCCGGCGATTTCCTGGCGGCGGCGGTGAAACAGGCCCTGCCAGCCGACACCGAAGAACTTCTTCGGCTCCCGCGGGTGGAAAATCATCTTCAGCGCGAGCCAGTCAGTCGCCCCGCCCACCACCAGCCCGAAGATCGGCATGATCAGCGGCTGCTGGGTGAGGGCCCAGAGCACCACCTGTACGAAACCCAGGACTAGTCCGAAAACCAGGCCGCAGCGGGCGATGAAGGTGAACTCGGCCCGGGAGATGTCCCGGATCAGCCGGTTCAAGAGATGTTTGTCCCGAGTGATGTTCTCGATCGCCATCGACCTGATGTCGACGAAACTGTCCACATCGGCCATCACTTCGGCGAGCAGCTTGCGGGTCACCGCGGGCGCCCGCGACTCGATGTTGGACAGCAGCAGCCGCTGCGCCACCGGCGGCAACATTTCCCAGAGATTGGGCTGATAGCGGGCCAGTACGTGACTGCCCACGTCCTGTACGACCTGCCGGAGCGGCTCCTCCATCTCCTTGGCGAGCCGATCCGGATCAAGCTGGTCGACGACCTCTTGCGGATCCAGCAGCCGGCCGATCAGCAGCTCACACGCGATGGTGGCCATCCGGCGGGCGTTCTTGGGCACGATGCCCTGCCAGCCCAGGAATGGCGGGATGCCGATGAACTCCATCGGGCGGAACATCATCTCGATAGCGACCCGTTTGGTCACATAGCCAATGATCGCCGCGATGATCGGCATCGACGCGTACACGAACCAGTGGCCAGCCAGTTCACGGCCGATGGCGTCGAGATGCACCGGGCCACCCCCATCCCGTCATCGGCGATTCCGGTCACACCCTACCGGTCAGTCAGGTCCTGGTTGCCCTGCTCAGTGGCCTGCTTCTGGAGATCACGCATGCCGGCCAGCCAGCGGTCGGGCTTGGCGGCCCGATACTCGTAGTAACCCTTCGCCTCCGGGTGCGGCAGGATCAGGAACTCGCCGGTCTGCAACGCGGCGGCCACCGTGTCGGCGACTTCCTCGGGCTCGATCGCGCTGTCCCCGAGAATCGCCTTGCCGACCTCGCCGGAGCCGGCCAGCATCGCGGTGCGTACGCCCTGCGGACACAGACACTGAACGGTGATTCCTTGGTCGCCGTACGTGATCGAGAGCCATTCGGCGAAGGCCACCGCGCCGTGCTTGGTGACCGAATAGGGCGCCGCGCCGATCATGGTCAGGAGGCCAGCGGCGGACGCCGTACTGACGAAATGGCCGCGGCCGCGCTGCACCCACGCTGGCATCAACTCGCGCGCCGCGTACACGTGCGCCATCACGTTGACCTGCCACGCAAGCTGCCAGTCACTGTCCAGCGAATCGATGCCACGGCCGGCCGGAGTGCCGGCGTTGGCGAAGAAGATGTCGATCTCACCGAGGTTTTCCCTTGCCTTGGCCACCAACTCACGGTTGCCTTCGGCACTGGAGATATCCGCTCCGACGCCGAGTCCACCCAGCTCAGCAGCCACCTCGCCGACCGCGTCGCCGTCGAGGTCCGCCAGCACCAGCCGCGCGCCGTCGGCGGCGAACCGGCGCGCCAACGCCGCCCCGATCCCCCGCCCAGCCCCGGTGACCACAATCCCGGCTCCCGACAACTCCATGCCTGCCTCCACCTGCTGCTCGCGATAAGTGTGATCATTGTGGGTCATGTGGCGCCTACCGACGACTCTCCTGCCCGACGGCCTGGAAGACCAGCTTTGGATTTCTGACGGCCGCTTAACGCGTACACCTCATGACAGTGCCGAAATACTCCCCGGTCGATATGTTTTGCCCGGTTTGGTGGATGCGCATGCTCACCTCACCCTGACACTGCGGGACGGCACGATGGTGCTGGCCGACCGCGCCTTCCGCGATGCGACGTTGGCCGCCGCGCGTACGGCCGGCACCCTGCTGATCCGCGATGTCGGCGGCGACCCGGCGCTGACCTTGGAACTGGCCCGCGATCCCTCGTCGGGCGTGCTCGCCGCCGGGCGCTTCCTTTCGTCACAGGATTACTACTTCCCCGGCGCGCACACGCCCGTCCACGCCGACGATCTGGCCGCGGCGGCGGTCGAGCAGATCCAGCTCGGGGCGCAATGGGTCAAGCTGGTCGGCGACTTCCCGTACAAACTCCAGAGAGGCGTGCCGTCCACGCCGACCTACCCGCTGGAGTCCGTACGAGCGATGGTCGACGCCGTCCACGCCGCCGGTGGCCGGGTAGCGGCCCACACGCAGTCCACTCACCTGGCGAACCTGGTCCCGCTCGGGATCGACAGCGTCGAACACGGCGACGAGATGGACGAGGCGAGCCTGCACACGATGGCCGCCACCGGTGCCGGCTGGACGCCGACGCTCTGCATGACGATGGCTCCCCCGCGTGCCACCGACTCCGAATATTTCCTTCGCCGCCGGGCCGCCCGCATCGAGCGGATGAAGACGATGATCCCACTCGCCCATCGGCTCGGCGTACCGATCATGACCGGTACGGACGTGGTCGGCTTCCTTCCTCAGGAAGTCAGCAACCTTGTCCACTGTGGACTGTCCCCTGTGGACGCCCTGCGATCGGCCACCACCACCGCCCGCACCTTCCTCGGCCGGCCCGGTTTCGTCGACGCAGAGCCGGCGGACGTGGTGACGTACGAAGACGATCCCCGTGAGGATCCTTCGGTGCTGGGCAAGCCCGCCGCGGTGGTACGACGCGGGGTTCGCATCGCCTAGGCCTGGCCAGCGGCATCGTGACAGCGAATCGTCAGCGTCGTGCAAGCGGCACCTGCTTTGCTGATATCGCTCATTTTTCAGCGAAAGGTGATTCTGGTGAACAAGTTTGTCCCGGCCGTGGTGGCCACCGCCCTCGCGTTGTCCATCGGCGCGGCCACGATGGCGCCGGTCGCCGCCAGCGCGGCACAGCATGGTTCCCGCAACTGCATCTGGCGAGTCGACTCGCCCGGTGCCTACATGAACGCCAGCGGCGTCTTCTATTTTGAGGCCGCCAACAACGAACTTTGGGGCAAAGGCCCGAGCGACCTCTACTCGTACGAACACCATGTCTGGGGAAACATCTCGCCGGCGGTCGTGCACATCGAGAGCTGCGACCCGTAAGAGGCTTGCTGCACCCTGCCAGACACCTGGGTTAGCGTACGTTCAGTAGGTTAGCCCAGGTGTCAGCTGGAGGGTGGAGCGCATGAGTGGACCGCTGCAGGGACTGACAGTCATCGAGCTCGCCGGGCTGGCGCCGGCGCCGTTCGCGGCGACTGTCCTCGCCGATTACGGCGCGGATGTCGTACGCGTCGAGCGAACGTCGGTCGCTGGCGCCCCTGGCGATCCACTCGCGCGTAGCCGCAGGTCAATCGCGGTGGATACGAAGCATCCCGCGGGCGTGGACATCCTTCTGCGGCTGGTCGAGAGGTCGGACGTACTCATCGAAGGCTTCCGTCCCGGTGTCACTGAGCGCGGCGGGTACGGGCCGGCGCACTGTCTCGCGCGGAACCCGCGGCTGGTTTACGGCCGGATGACCGGCTGGGGGCAGCAGGGTCCGCTCGCGCCCACCGCCGGCCACGACATCGACTACATCGCGATCGCCGGGGCGCTGGAGCCGATCGGCCGCGCCGGCCAGACGCCCGTCCCGCCGCTGAATCTGCTCGGCGACTTCGGTGGCGGCGGGCTGCTGCTGGCCACCGGCATTCTCGCCGCGCTGTTCGAGCGGGAGCGCTCCGGCAAAGGCCAGGTCGTGGACGCGGCGATGGTCGACGGGGCCGCACTCTTGACGACGTTCATGCACGGGATGCGGGCAGTGGGCATGTGGAATGGGCCGCGGGGCACCAATCTGCTCGACGGCGGCTCGCCTTTCTATGACACGTACGAGACAGCCGACGGCAAATACGTCGCAATTGGTGCGCTGGAAGAGAAGTTCTACCAGGAACTGCTGACCATCCTTCGGTTCGAGGACGTCGAGAACCGGATGGACCCGAGCCAGTGGCCGCGGTTGCGCGAGCGGATTGGCGCCGCGGTGAAGACGAAGACCCGCGACGAGTGGGCGGAGCTGGCGGCCGCGAGCGACGCGTGCCTCGCGCCCGTCCTGACTCCCGGCGAGGCGCCGAGCCACCCGCACAACGCCGAGCGCGGCACGTTTGTCGAGGTCGCGGGGGTTACGCAGCCGGCGCCGGCGCCGCGCTTCGACCGTACACCGGCGGCTACCCCGGCCGCCCCGCCGCGGGCCGGCCAGGACACCGACGCGGTGCTCGCTGAGCTGGGCCTACGCGACCAGATCAGCGATTTGCGCAAGGCGGGCACAGTCGCGTAACGGACATCCGCACCGCCGTGGACAATGACAAATGACAGGGGTTCCAGTGGTCGCCCTGGCACTGGCGGCGACCTCGGCGGTGGGAGACAGTGAGAGCGTGACCGAAACAACGACCGGATCTCTTGCCGAGCCGAGCGGCATGCGGCTGGCTACGCCTCAAAACCTCGTCAGTCGCAAGGCGATTGGCTACTGGACCGTACGAGTTGCCCTCGGCTGGCTCGTCCTGATTGCCGGCCAAGTCGTCGCGCTCGTCATTTCGCAGCAGCCGTGGTTGTGGGCGACCATCGCCGTCACTGTGGTGATCGGTGCGGCCCATGCCGTCGTGATGCCGCAGTGGCGGTTCCGGGTGCACCGCTGGCAAACCACCGCCGAGGCGGTCTACACCAAGGCCGGCTGGATCAACCAGGAGTTCCGGGTGGCCCCGGTGTCCCGGATCCAGACCGTCGACACCGAGCGCGGCCCGCTGGAGCAACTTTTCAAGCTCTCCAAGGTGACCATCACGACCGCTTCGTCGGCCGGCCCGGTCAGCATCGAAGGCTTGGACGCGGACGTGGCGGCCCGGCTGGTCGACGAGCTGACCGCCACCACGCAGGCGACCCGCGGGGATGCCACGTGACCGCCCAGGCCCACACCTCCGAGCACGAGCCGGCCGAAACCGCGGTTGAAGACGACGGTTGGCGCCGGCTCGACCCGAAGATGCTGCTCATCCGGCCGGTACGAGAGCTGGTCAAGTTCGTTGTGCCGCTGTTCGCCATTTTCGTCGCCGGCAGGGTGTCCGGCGGATTCCAGTACGAGTACTACAGCTTCATCGGCGTCGCCATAGTGATCTTCCTCGGCATCCTGCACTGGTTCACCACGTCGTACCGGATCGGCCCGGACCAGGTCGAGCTGCGCACCGGCCTGCTCCGCCGCCGGCATATTGGAGTGCCGCGGGACCGGATCCGTACGGTCGACATGTCCTCCGACCTCATGCACCGCTTTTTCAAGCTGTCGGCGGTGACTATCGGCACCGGCCAACAAACCACCGAACGGCACGACAAACTCAAGCTCGACGCCATCACCGCGCAAGCCGCCGCGGCGATGCGGACCGAGCTGCTGCACCGTACATCCGTCTCCACCACCAAAACGACTCAACAGTTCCCAGTGGACGCGGCCGGGGACGAGACCGAGACCGAATTGGTCCGGCTGGATCCGGGATGGCTGCGCTTTGCTCCCTTCACCCTGTCGGGCCTCGCCGCGGTCGGTGCGGCGGTCGGCATCTTCGGCCATTCGGTCAACGACTTCCGGATCGCCCTGGAGCGGTACGGCCCGGTGCAACAGGCCATCACCACAGTCGAGCAAATGGGCGTGCTGGCCGCCGTCGCCGTTATTCTGGTCATTCTGGTGGTGGTCGTGGCAATCTGCTCGACCGTCGCTTATGTGTTGGCGTACTGGAATTTCCGGCTCACCCGTGAGCAGGCCGGCACCCTGCACATCCGCCGCGGCCTGCTGACCACCCGGTCGGTGTCCATCGAGGAACGCCGGCTGCGCGGCATCGAGATCAAGGAACCGCTGCCGTTGCGGATCGTCCGAGGCGCCCGGGTCAGCGCGATCGCGGCCGGCCTCAGCCGCGGCGGCAAGGGCGCCGAGCGATCCAGCGGCGGCCTGCTGCTGCCGCCGGCTCCGCTCGCCGAGGCGCACAAGGTGACCGCCAAGGTGCTGCGGGAAACCACCGACCCGACCACCACTGCGCTGCTGAAGCACCCGGCAGCGGCCATTCGCCGGCGCTTCACCAGGGCGATCGGGGTCGCCGCGATCCTGGTGGTGATCGCCGCCGCACTGGCTTGGTTCGCCATCCTGCCAGCCTGGGTCTTCACCATCTCGCTGGTATTGCTGCCGCTGGCCGCGATTTTGGGCTGGGACCGGGCCCGCAGCCTCGGGCACGCGCTGACCGATCGCTACCTGGTTAGTCGCAAGGGCAGTCTGCAAAGGGAAACCACCGCGATCGGGATCGACGGCATCATCGGCTGGCGGATCCACCGGTCGTTCTTCCAGCGCCGTCTCGGCCTGGTCACCCTGGTGGCGACCACTGGTACGCCGCACGGTGGGCACTTCGTCATCGATGTCACCGAATCCGAGGCGGTTCGGCTGATCGCCGGCAGCACCCCGGCGATCCTGCCCACCATCGCCACCTGACGGACACCGACTGTCCACCTGCCGGTCGACTCCGCCCGGTAAGACTGCCTGCGGCCACATTCGCGCAGGTAAAGGCAGGTCTCGGCATGGTGTCCAGAAACGGTCGGAGCTCGGTGAGCCGGCGGTCGGTGCTCAGCGCAGGCTTGGTCGCGGGCGCGCTGGCGGTTCCCGGAATAGCGGCCGCGGCGGTCGTACGATCCGGTCGCCCGGTCCTCACGCACGGACTGCAGTCCGGTGACGTGACCGCCACCAGTGGCACGGTGTGGGCCCGCGCCGACCGGCCGGCCCGGCTGTTGGTCGAGTACGGATCGGATCCCGAGTTCCGCCGAGCCCGGCGGATCCTCGGCCCGGTGGTCACCCCACGTACCGACCTCACCGGCAAGACCATCCTGCCGGCCCTGCCGCCGGCTCGGGACGTGCATTACCGGATCACCCCGATCGACCTGCACGACTCGACGCTCACCGGCCAGTCCCAGACCGGTCATTTCCGTACCGCGCCGATCGCCCGCGGTGATGTCTCGTTCCTGTGGGCCGGCGACCTCGCCGGCCAGGGCTGGGGAATCGACACCGCGCGCGGTGGTTTCCGGATTTTCTCGGCGATGCGCAAGCTGAACCCCGACTTCTACATCTGCAACGGCGACAACATCTACGCGGACAACCCCATCAAGGAGACGGTCCCGCTGCCGGACGGCAGCACCTGGCGCAACCTGGTCACCGTGGAGAAATCCAAAGTCGCCGAGACTTTGACCGAATATCGCGGAAACTACAAGTACAACCTGATGGACCAGAACCTTCGCGAGTTCTACTCACAAGTCGCGCAGATCCAGCAGTGGGACGACCACGAGACACATAACAACTGGTATCCCGGTCAGATCCTGGATGACCCGCAGTACACCGAAAAGCGAATGGACGTGCTGGCCTCCCGGGCCCGGCGGGCGTTCCACGAATTCACCCCGATCAATCCAGTTTATGATCCGCAGGGCCGGGTTTACCGGGTTCTGCACCACGGGCCGTTACTGGACGTTTTCGTGCTGGACATGCGGACTTTCCGGGACGCGAACTCCACTGACGCGCTGCCGTACGACAACGGCGGCATTCTCGGCCGCTACCAGGCGGAGTGGCTCAAGCGGGAGCTGGCTGCCTCGACCGCGACTTGGAAAGTCATCTCCAACGACATGCCGTTGGGAATGGTCGTACCCGATGGTACGGACCATTTCGAGGCGGTCTCCCAGGGTGACCCCGGACACCCGCTCGGCCGTGAGATCCAGATCGCGGACATCCTTTCTTTCCTTAAGAGGCAGGACATTCGCAACGTCGTGTGGCTGACCACCGACGTGCACTACACGGCGGCCCAGTATTTCGATCCGGAGAAGGCCGCATTCCCCGATTTCCACCCGTTCTGGCAGTTCGTCGCCGGGCCGCTGAACGCCGGCGCATTCCCGCCGGACAAACTGGACGGCACTTTTGGCGTACAGCAGGTGTTCGTGAAGGCACCGACGGTCGCCAACACCTCACCGGCCAGCGAGTTCCAGTTTTTCGGTCAAGTGTCCATCAATGGCGCCAGCAAGGACCTCACGGTACGGTTGCGGGACAATTCCGGCGCTGCGGTGTGGTCCACGACTCTTCATGCGCGCCACAGATAGGAAATAGCTCCTTATCGTCTGGGAATGCCACCAGCGTTACAGTTTCGACGTTGTCTGCGACAAGGTTCACAGATTGATCGGAACGGCGAACAAAGGCCCATCGACGTGCCAGAGTTTGCCAGGTCGCCAGCCG
Source organism: Fodinicola feengrottensis (assembly GCF_039530045.1). Lineage (NCBI taxonomy): Bacteria > Bacillati > Actinomycetota > Actinomycetes > Mycobacteriales > Fodinicola > Fodinicola feengrottensis. Next base: position 370,334 of record NZ_BAAANY010000020.1, read on the forward strand.
CCAGTGCCGCCGGTGGCGACCCCGATCAGCGCCGGTGAATATCCCCTTCCAGCGGGATTCTGGTCAAGCACCGGACTTGCGCAGATCATCCCGTACTCCAGTGGAAGGTCCGCTTTGTCCGGTAGGCACAGCAACGACGAGCCGTTCGATCCCACCGACACCGCAGAGTTCAACGTGGTCGTCCCGGAGGAAGGCACCGAAGCCGTTCCCTCCGTCCACGACCAGCAGACTCCTGTCGAGGATCAGCCGAAGCAGCCGCCACGCGCGTTTCGCCGGGTGCCGCGTACGCGCTATCTGATTGCCGGCGCCGCCGCTGTCGGCGTGTTGGCCATCGCCAGCGCGGGCGTGGCAGCCGTTCACTACAGCTCCGCGGCCGAGCCGTCCACCCAGGTGCACGTGACGACGCCCAAGCAGACGGTCGCTCCGACACCGTCGGTGTCCCCGGACGCACGCCGGTATCTCGACGGCGACCGCGCCTCCCGCGCGATGGCTGGCCGGCCAACCGCGACCCCGTCGCCCAGCGGTTCGCCCAGCTCGGACCGGTCCACCAGGAGCTCCAGCACCGGCGGCTCGGGCTCGGGCAGCGGCGACGGCGGCGCGCCGGTCACCGGCGGCAGCACCTGCAAAGCGTCCTTCTATGGCGACGGCCAGAACACCGCCTCCGGCGAGCGGTTCAACCCCAACGCCATGACCGCCGCGCACAAGACGCTGCCCTTCGGCACGCACGTGCGGGTGACCAACATCCGCAACAACGAGTCGGTCACCGTCCGCATCAACGACCGCGGCCCGTACGTGGCCGGTCGCTGCCTGGACCTCTCGACCGCGGCCTTTGAGAAGATCGCCTCCACCGGTTCCGGCGTCATCACCGTCCGCTACGAAGTCGTCTAGGTCCTGTCTAGTTATTCCGCCGGGCGATAGCCAGACGGGGCCTAACTGCTGACGACCTTCAGGTAGCCGAGCGCGGATTCGCGCGTACGGATACTGACCGGCAGCACTACTCGGCGGCACGGACGCTCCGATTTCCCCTCGTCGATGCGCTCGGCTAGCAGCCGCATCCCCTGCCGGCCCATTTCGGTGGCCGGCAGGGCGGCGGCCGCGATGGTCAGCGGCAGAACGTTGAACGGGCCGGCGTCGTCCATCCCGGCCAGCTCGACCTCGCCCGGCACCTCGCGGCCGAGCGCGGCGAGATCGTGCGCGACCGTGGCGACCATGTATCCGTGCGCACAAAGCAAAACCGTCGGCGGCTCCGGACCATCCAGCAACCCGCTCAGGATCGCCTTTCGCTCCGGCTCCGGAAGCTGGCGATAGGACCTGAGCAAGGTGAAGTCGGGGCATACGGGCACGCCGTAAGTGGTGAGCGCGTGAACGTGTCCACTCAGCCGGTCACGCACGCTCGTACAGTCCGCCTCGTCCCACAGCGTCGCCATCCGCTGGTGCCCCTGGCCAAGCAGATAGCTGGTCAGCTCGAAGCCCACCGCGAAGTTGTCGACGATCACCGCATCCGTAGCCAGCTCGGGAAAATAGCGGTCCACGGTGACCAGCGGCACCTGTCGCCGGACCAGCTCGGCCACCGCCGGCGACGGCGAGTCGCCGTCGACCGGATACAGCACCACTCCGCTGACTCCGTTGTCCAGTGCCCGGCGGATCGAACGGTCCTGCACCTCGACCGATGCCTTGCTGTCCGACAACACCAGCTGGATGCCCAGATCGGCGCACACGGACTCGACTCCGCTGACGATCGCCGACAGGTGCGGGCCCATGCCGTGGATGACGCAGGCGATCGAGCGCACACTCCCCCGGCGGGTCGGCTTGACGGGCGCCGGCCGCTCCGCGACGAACGTGCCCCGGCCCTGTTGCCTGATCAGTACGCCGTCAGAGACCAGATCGTTGAGCGCCTTGATCGCGGTCGTGGTGCTCACTCCGAACCGCTCGCAGACCTCGCGTTGGCTGACAAACGGCTCATTTGGCACGTACTCGCCGCGCGAGACCATCCCCAGCAGGTCCTGCTTGACCTGCTCGTACCGGGGGATTTTCGGCTGACCGCTGATGTCCGCTCCGCTCCGGTCCAAGCTCGCGGACCTGGTTAACTTGTCATCTTAGTGCGCTTTTGGACCACCACGAGGACATCCATTGACACGTTAACGCGCTCTGGTTAGCGTGCCAAGTCACCCGAGCCCAGAAGAGGGACCAAGATGCCTCGGAAAGCGCTGCCCCGACTCCTGCTTGCCGCCCTCCTTACGGCCGCTTTTGGCCTCGTGGCGGCTCTTCTCCCGAATACTCCGGCGGCCGCGGACGGCCCGGTGTCCACCGTGACGGCCGATTTCTCGGCAAATAACGGCACCGGCTCGCCCTACGTGCTCGGCGGCGGGATCAACACCCTCGACAATCCGAGCAAAGTCGATGCCCTCCGCCAGTCCGGCGTAACCATGCTGCGGCGCGACGCCTATCTGAACGACATCCTGCCGAACAGCACGGTCGCCAACTACAAGAACAACGTGAACAACATCCAGGATCCATCCACCTGGGACTGGAGCAAATACGGCTGGGCGGACACCTATCACAGCCGTGGCTTCAAAGTGCTGCTCATCATGAGCTACGACACGCCGTGGCTCGGCTACGGCTGCAGCGGTTGTGACTATTTCTCGCCACCGCAGGATTTCGACGTGTACGAGGACATCGTCAAGAAGATCTACCAGCATTTCCAGGGCAAGGTCGATATGCTGGAAATCTGGAACGAGCCGGACCTCGACCACTTCCTGAACACCACCGGCAGCCCCTACCAGGGCGACAATTTGCGAGCGTACAAAGACATCTACCAGCACGCGTCGCATGCCGTCCGCTCGGTGGACAGCACCATTCCCATCGGCGGCCCGGTGGTTTCCAACCCGACGCTCACCAGTTGGGCCACCGCACTCTTCCAGGATCCCAATATCCCCGCCGCCAACATCAACTTCCTGAGCTACCACCACTATTCGACAGCGGCAAACGACGTGGTGCCGACCTGGAAGTCGATCGCGGCCGCCGCCGGCCGGGGACCGACCTTCCCGGTCTACGTGACCGAGTGGAACTGGACACCCGCCTTCAACCTCGATCCGATGAACAACGACCACCCGAACATGATCAGCTTTGACAGCAATCGGCTGACGAACATGTACTTGCAACATACCGACGGGGCGCTTTTCTACGCGGACAATGACAACTCCGTCAACCCGGATTTCTTCGGGGTTTACGCCAACGGCACCATGACCCCGAAGTCACGCGCTTACCACCTGCTGTCCCAGGATCTCGGGCTCGGAGCGGGCCCCGGCACGATCCGCGGCATCTCGTACGCGGCTCCGGTGACGAACGCGGCGGCGGCCACCACGGCTGCCGGCGAGAACGTGGCCTGGGTCGTGAACGACGGCACCAGCCCGCTGCAAATAGACCTCCGGCTAACCGGGCTTGGCGGCGGGTCTTCGGTGCAGGCGAACGTTTTCGAGGCCAGCGCCAACCAGGCCGTCGGCTCGCCGCGCTCGTCAACGCAGCTGGCCGTCAGTGCCGGTGCCGTGACCGTACCGCTGAGTGCGCCAGCCAAATCACTTGTCGGCGTACGCCTGACCTCGTACCCGATCGCGGACGAGACCAACCTCGCCCCGGCGGCCACCGCAACGGCTTCCTCGTCTTCGGGCGGGTTCGTAGCGGCTGAGGTGACCGATGGCATCATCGGTCGATGGGGCCTCGGTGAATGGGCTTCCAACGGTGAGAAAACCCCGTGGGTGCAGCTCACTTGGCCGACCGCGCAATCCATCGGCAGGGTTGTTCTCTATGACCGCTCGAACACTACCGACCGGGTCACCTCCGGCACGTTGATCTTCAGCGACGGCAGCTCCGTACCCGTACCAGCACTGTCCGATGACGGGACCGGCAAAGCGATTTCCTTCGCGCCACGCGATGTTTCATCGGTACGGCTGCAAGTCGACAGCAGTTCCAGTGGAACCCTCAACAGCGGGCTGTCCGAATTCCAGGTTTTCCACGGTGACAACGTGGCGCCGGACGCGACCGTCACCAGCTCCTCGCAGCTGGACACCGGCGCGCATTCCCAGGTGAACGCGGTCGACGGCATTTCCGGACAGGCCAACGGACAGTGGGTGTCCACCGAATCAACGCCATGGATTCGTACGACCTGGATCAATCCTCGCCCTGTCAACGAAGTTGTCCTTCGCGACCAGGTCGGCGGGAGCGGCCACGCGAACAGCGGCACGCTGACCTTCAGCGACGGCAGTTCCGTTCCGGTGACCGGCATCGCGACCGACGGCTCGCCGAAATCGGTGTCCTTTCCGGCCAGATCGGTGGGCTGGGTCCAATTCCAGGCAGACGGTGGGACCGGCAGCGATGTCGGACTCTCCGAATTGCAGGTGTTCCAGGCCGCGAACCTGGCTTCGGCCGCCGATGTCTCGGCCTCCTCGGTCTTTTCCTCCACGGCCGACGGCACTCTGCCGGCCACCGGAGCGACCGACGAGATCATCAATCAGTGGTATGCCGGGGAATGGGGATCGCAGGGCGAAAAGAATCCTTGGATCCAGCTGAACTGGCCTACCGTGCAGACGGTCGGCAGTGTTGTCCTTTACGACCGGAACAACCTGATCGACTGGACGATGGGCGGCACTCTCACCTTCAGCGACGGCAGCACGGTCGCGGTGTCCGGAATCGACAACACCGGGCTCGGCAAGGTGGTCACTTTCCCCACCAGGACAACCACTTCGATCCGGTTCCAGGTCACTGCCAGCGGCACCGGCAGCCTGAACAACGGCCTGTCCGAGATCCAGGTTTTCGCCGGCTAGACCCGCATGACCAGTCCGTCGTCGGCTGTCTCGTACGCGAGATCAGCGCGGTGATCGCGGACATCGCAGGACAGGTGGGTGAGGATCACCCGCTTGCAGGTGAGTTTCCCAGCGTACGAAAGTAAAGTCTCATAAGTGAGGTGATACGGAACCGCCCTGGCGCGGTAGTAGCACTCGGCGATCAGCAGATCCGCGCCAGCTGACGCCTCGATGATCCCGTCCGTCCAAGCAGTGTCGCCGGTGTAGGCGATCACCTTGCCGTCCACTTCGAGCCGCAGCACGAAGGCCGGCGCACCGCTGGGATGATCGCCCAACCATGCCCGCACTCGTACGCCGTCGATGTCCTTGGGCAGGTCGATGCCGGCACCCTGCTCCGCCAACTCGACCGTACGGGTGCGGAATTTTCGTCTGACCGCTGAAGATCCAGGGAAGAAGACCTCCATTGCGGCGACCAGCCGGTCCTCGGTGCCGACCGGTCCGCTGACCAAAAGGTTGTCCAGCCGGCCAGTGAACTGGCCGTCCAGGATCAGGAACGGCAGCCCACCGAAATGGTCGGCGTGCAAGTGCGAAAGAAAGACCGTACGCACCTCGCCTGGATCCAGGCCCAGGCGCCGCATCGCCACCATCGAGGTGGTGCCACAGTCGATCAGGAAGACGCCACCGGATTCCCGGCGTACGTGGATGCATGCCTGCAGCCGGCCGCCGCTGCCGAAGGCGTCGCCGGTGCCCGCGAACGTCACGGTCAGCGTCATTTCCCCATTGCACGCGCCGACGGTCACCTCGTGCAAGCTTTTTCAGCGGCCAGCTTGGCCGACGGGCGGCCGGCATCTGCGCCGACCGCCCGTGACCTTTCGGGATACCCCGATCAGGCGACCGGCAAACCCGGCGCCGGGAAACCGTCCATGAGGGCCTTGACCTCGGAACGGACCTTGGCGATGGTGTCCTCGTCCTGGTCCCGGGCGGCCTCTACGACCCGGTCGATCCATCCGGCGACGGTCGCCATCTCCGAAGCCCGCAGACCCCGCGAAGTCAGCGACGGCGTACCGATCCGCAGGCCCGACGGGTCGAAGGGCTTGCGCGGGTCGAACGGCACGGTGTTGTAGTTGACCACGATGCCGGCCCGGTCCAGCGCCTGCGCCGCCGGCTTGCCGGCGATGCCCTTGCTGGTCACGTCCATCAGCAGCAGGTGGTTGTCGGTGCCGCCGGAGACCAACTCGAAGCCGCGGGCGGCCAGCTCCTCACCGAGCGCCTTCGCGTTGGTGACCACCTGCTGCGCGTACGCACGGAAGTCCTCGGTGGCGGCTTCCTTCAGCGCCACCGCGATCGCCGCGGTGGTGTGGTTGTGCGGGCCGCCCTGCAGGCCCGGGAAAACCGCCCGGTCGACCGCCTTGGCGTGCTCTTCCTTGGCCATCAGCATCGCGCCGCGGGGTCCGCGCAGAGTCTTGTGCGTGGTGGTGGAGACAACGTCCGCGTGCGGGATCGGCGAGGGATGCACGCCAGCGGCGATCAGACCGGCGATGTGCGCCACGTCCGCGGCCAGCACCGCGCCGACCTCATGGGCGATCTCGGCGAACGCGGCGAAGTCGATGGTGCGCGGCACGGCCGTACCGCCGCAGAAAATCAGCTTCGGCCGCTCGGCCAGCGCCAGGTCGCGGACCTCGTCCATGTCGATCCGGCCGGTCTCCTTGCGGACGCCGTACTGCACGCCGCGAAACCACTTGCCGGTGGCCGAGACACCCCAGCCGTGGGTGAGATGGCCGCCCATCGGCAGCGACATGCCGAGCACGGTCTCGCCCGGCTGCAGGAATGCCAGGTAGATCGCGAGGTTGGCGGGCGCGCCCGAATACGGCTGGACATTGGCGTGGGCGGCGCCGAAAAGCGCCTTCGCGCGGTCGATCGCCAGCGTCTCGATCGGGTCGATGTTCTGCTGGCCCTCGTAGTAACGCTTGCCCGGATATCCTTCGGAATACTTGTTCGTCAGGACCGTACCGGTGGCCTCAAGGACAGCGGCGGACACGTAGTTCTCGGACGCGATCATCCGCAGCGTGTCGGCCTGCAGCTGCTCCTCGGCGCCAATCAGCGCGGCGATTTCCGGGTCCTGGGCGGACAGGGCGGGGTGACGGGTGTCTGTCATCGGCTCTCCTGGCGATCTCGGGTCGATCCGCTGCCGGCGCAGCGAGAACGGACCCGGCGTGCCCAGGCGAACGGCACTCCGGAAAACTCCCCAGCGCAAGCCAGGTGTGCCGCTTCCTCGTGGTCGCTTCCACGTCCGCGCGATCCGCTCGTACGCCAGTCACGGCACTCTTTACCTTACCCACCAGCCCCGCCAGCTGGCACCCGGGTAGTGATGCAGTACGGCAGTCCAGCGGGGTCCAGCAGGGTAAGCCAGTCGTCGGTTGCTCGTACGAAAGAGGCCCCGAGCGCCTGGTGCCGGCGCACCTCTGGCTCCCGCCCGTCGCAAGCCAAATCCAGGTGCGCTCGTACGAACGGCTCCGGCTCCTCCAGCCGTTGCAGCAGCAGTCTTATGGGCATGCGGTCGGGACGTACGAGGTGTTCGAACTCCCCTGCGGGATGCCGTTCCCAGCCAGTCAGCGCCGACCAGAAATCGGCCTCCCGCTGGTAGGTGGCCGGCGGAATGTCCAGACACAGCTGGTCGACCGCGCTCCGCTGGCCGTCCGGCCAGATCGCCGGCTCAGGTCGTACGCTCTCGCTGTGGTGCGCCACCACGCAGAACGGAAATCCGCCCGGCGACCGGAAGACGACCAGGGTCCCTTTGTCGTCGACCACCTCGGCGCCCAACGCGACGGCTCCGGCGATCTCGGCGCGTACGTCCTCGACATGCAGATCGAGGTGACAGCCACCGTCCCCGTCCACCACCTGCAACCGCAGGCAGGCGTCGCCCTCGGCCGGCAACAGGGTGGCGAACTCCAGGAACTCCCCGCGCCGAGCCGACAGCGTCGTGCCAGTCACGTCCAGCCAGAACGCCTCGGCCGCCCGTACGTCCGCCCTACGCGGCAGATCCAAAAACGCCGTCACCCAGTTGACTCGCACCGGACAACCTCATATCACCTCGTCGGAGCAGGGCGAAGGGGAAAGTCACTCGCCGCAGCCGGCAAGTACACCGAGCAGAATCTTTGCTAACGCTCCAGGAAAGCCGACACCATCGGCAGAACCAGCTCTGGCTGGCGCATCACCGCCATGTGCGTGGTGTTGGGCAGTACGGCCAGTCGCGAGTCGGCGAGAATCTCGTGCATTTCGGCGGCGTGCTCCAGGCGTACGAAGTCGGTGTCGCCGATGATCATCAGCGTCGGCGACGAGACATTGCGCAGGTCATCCGCGGTCCACTCACCGATGGTGTTCGGCGCTTGCGACACTCGTGGCAGAAATGTCATGAAAGCGTCCGGGGTCGGGGAAACCGCGGTGTACGCTTCGCGCATTTCCTGGAAATCAGCCGGAGTTGGCAGCCGTAGGTGTCCGTTGGGCAACTCCGAGTGCTGAATTTCCGGGTAGTAACCGGCAAGTTGGTACTGTGTGCTGGCCAGTACGAGCCGGTCGACCCGTTCGGGATGCAGCATCGCGATGCGCAGCGCGGTCAGCCCACCCACGCTGAATCCAAAGAAATCCGCCCGATCGAGCCCCAGCTGATCCAGCAGCGCGACGATGTCGCCGGCGAGAGACTCGATCGTGAAGTCGCGGTCGATATCCGCTGTGTGGCCGTGGCCCTGCATCTCCACCGCGATCACCTGACGGTTCGCCGCCAGCGCCGGCAGCATCGGGCCAAAAGTCAGGTCGATCGTGTGCACCCCGCCGTGCAGCAGCACCAGCGGCCGACCTTCGCCGTGCAGCTCGTAATACATCTTCAGACCGTTTACGTCCGCATATGCGCCGCTCATCGTTGGCCTCCAAGAAAAGTCAATGGCCCATCCACTGTATGGCAAACAGTGGATGGGCCATCAACCGCCGAAGCCTAACGAGCCTTCAGGCGTACGGTGACGATTTCAAACGGTCGCAACGGAACCCGCAGCTCGCCGTCCACGACCTCGCCGGCAGCATCGGCGAGCGGCCGCTCCAGCAGGTCGACGACCTTCGCCGAAGCGGCGTCGAAGCCGGTGGACACGGCGGCGGTCGTACGCGAGCCGGACGACTCGTAGAACCGGACGATCACGTCGCCGGAGCGGTCCTCGGCAAGCTTGACAGCCTCCGTCATCACGCCCGCACCGGACACGCTGACCAGCGGCTTGTCCGTGCTGGAGCCGGCCGCTACCCGCAGCGGCAGGTTCAGGGAGTAGCCCTCGGAGACCGCGTCCGCGATCTGCGCGCCGGCCCGGATCGAGTACGTGAACTGGTGAATTCCCTGGTCCGTCTCCGGGTCCGGGCTCTTGGGCGCACGCAACAGGGTCAGTCGTACGGTCGTGGTCGTACCCCCGCCTGCACGGGTCGAACGGCCAACGTCGTAGCCATAAGTCGCGTCGTTGACGATCGCGACGCCATAGCCGGGCTCGGCCACGTGCACCCAGCGGTGTGCGTAGACCTCGAACCGGGCGGCGTCCCAGCTGGTGTTCGCGTGGGTCGGCCGGTAGACGTGGCCGAACTGGATTTCCGAGGCGGCCCGGTCGGCGTGCACGTCGATCGGGAAGCTGGCCTTCAGCACCTTTTCCGACTCGTGCCAGTCAATCTCGGTCTCGATGTCCAGCCGCTGGCTGCCCGCGGTCAGTCGCAGCACCTGCGAGATCTTCGACTCGCCAAACGACCTGCGAACACGGATCGCACCGGAAAGCGGGCCGGCGTCCAGGATCTCGATGCTGTCCACATCGGACAGATCGGTGTGCTTGTGCTTGTAGAACTTGTCGATGTCCCAGGCGTCCCACTGGTTGGGGTGGTCCGGGTGCAGCTGCAGCAGGTTGCCGACAGTGCCCGGAGCGAGTGCCTCGCGGCCCTTTTCCAGGTCGAAAACAGATTGCAGGTTGCCGTTGTCGTCAAGCCGGACGCGTACAAGACCATTGTCCAGCCCGCGGTCGGTGACACTCACGGGGGTGACGCCACCGGGTAGCGACGGCTCGGCCGTACCGGTGCCCAGGGCCGGCGTCTGCGACCACATCGCGACTCGCCCATCGGCGAGTTTTTGGTCCGCCTCAACACCATGCGCCAGCTCGACCGGCACCGCGACGACCTCGGACCGAGCCTGCGGACCGGCGTTGAAAACCCGGATCCCGTCGCCCTCGCCGTCGCCGAACGCGCCGGCGATCAGTGTTTCCAGCTCACCGGCCACTCGCGCATACGTCTCGCGCGCCTCGCGGTGCACCCAGGCGATCGAACTGCCCGGCAGGATGTCGTGGAACTGGTGCAGCAGAACGGTTTTCCAGAGTTCTTCGAGCTTCTCGTACGGATAGTCCTTGCCCTGCAAGGCGGCCGTCGTTGCCCACAGTTCGGCTTCCCGGAGCAGGTGCTCGCTGCGCCGGTTGCCGGCCTTGGTGAGGTGCTGACTGGTGTACGTGCCGCGGTGGAACTCCAGGTAGAGCTCGCCGGACCAGACCGGGGCGTCCGGATATTCGGCCTCAGCCCTGGCAAAGAACGCCGACGGTTTCTCAATGGTGACCCGCGGCGCGCCTTCCAGGTTCGCGAGGCGGCGGGCCCGCTCGACGTGGTCGCGGGTGGGGCCGCCACCGCCGTCGCCGTGCCCGAACGGGATCAGCGAGGTCGAGCCGAAGCCCTTTTCGGCGTACTGGCTGACCGCCCGGGACAGCTCCTCGCCGGAAAACACCGCGTTGTACGTGTCAACCGGTGGGAAATGCGTGAAAACGCGGCTGCCGTCGATGCCCTCCCACCAGAAAGTGTGGTGCGGCAACCGGTTCGTCTGGTTCCACGACAGTTTCTGGGTCAGGAACCAGCGTACGCCCGCCAGCCGTGCCAGCTGCGGAAAAGCAGCGGTGTAGCCAAAAGAGTCGGGCAGCCAGATTTCCTGGGTGTCCACACCGAACTCTTCGGCGAAGAACCTTTTGCCGACCACCAGCTGGCGGGCCAGCGCCTCGCCGCCGGGCAGGTTGGCGTCCGACTCGACCCACATGCTGCCGACCGGCGACCAGTTCCCGGATTTCACCGCGTCCTGGATCCGCTGGTAGATGTGTGGCTGGTTTTCCTTCACCCACGCGTATTGCTGCGCCTGCGACGCCGAGAAAACGAGTTCGGGATAGTCCTTTGCCAGCGCTGTCACGTTGGCGAACGTACGAGAAGCCTTGCGGACGGTCTCGCGCAGCGGCCACAGCCATGCGCTGTCGATATGCGCGTGCCCGGTCGCCGAGAGGTGGTGTGCGCTGGCGTTCGCCGGCGACGCGAGCGCGTCGGCCAGCTGCTCGCGAGCAGCCGCCGCCGTACCAGGCACGTCATGCAGGTCAAGCGCGTCGAGCGCGCGGTCGAGGGCGCGCAGGATGAGGTGCCGGCGCGGCTCGGTGACCGGCAGCTGGCGCATCACCTCGTCCAGCACCTCGACGTCATGGATCAGCTGCCACACGTCCTCGTGGCGGACCGCCAACTCGGCCTTGACCAGGCGATACAGCTTCGCGTCCGGTGCGGTCAGCCGGTCGCCCATCTCGGTGGGCAGAAAGTCGTGCAGAATGCTCGGGTTGGCGGCCGCCTCGATGAAGAGGTGGACGTTCTCCACGCCTTCGGCCACTGGGACGTACGCGTTCAGCGGCGCGATGCCCTTGATCGGCACACCGTCGGCGTCATACGCCATGCCCTCGGCCTGAAAGCCCGGGCCTTCGCCGTCGAAACCGAGGTCCATCACCACCTCGACCCGCTCACCTGCCCAGTCCGCCGGCACCTGGCCGGTCAGCTCGAACCAGGTGGTCGACCACGGTGAGCCCCAGGGCTGGCCGATCTCGAAAGACTCGTACTTGCCGTCGGCATGCGCGGCCAGCGCGTCGGACGCCGGCACCGGCTCCCCGTCCACGTGCCAGGCACGCACCTGCAACGGCGCGGTCCGCACATAGAGGGCCGGCCGGATGCGCTGCCGCAACGCGCGGCTCAGCCGTTCCTCGATCAGGGCGCGATCGTCGTGCACAAGGGTGTCCTCTCTCAGCCGGGACTCTGGACCCGGCCGCACTGTCCGCCGGTTAGTGGCATGGTCCACACTAACCACTGGTCCGGCACCTTTGCGCGGGGTTGCCGGCAGTGGTCAGCGGTGGTCCGGGAACGTTCCCATAATCTGGTCTTCACTGTGGTGCACGTGACAGCTTCGCGATGCTTGTCCAGGCCGCGTCGACACCTACGATAAACGTATGCCTCGCTGTGACAACGCTGTCACCGCGACCGACGGAACCATCCGGCCGGTCGCGGTTTTCGCGCGTTTCCAGCGACCTGAAGTCTCCGCGTCGCGGCGCTGCCCAGGCCGCGCGGATCGACGACATATCCCGGCCGCGTAACAACGCCATTACCCGGCTTCGGCCATCCATTTTCGCCATTCCCGCGGCTCGCGGCCGCGTCATCGCGCCCGCGGTCCGTACCGAGTCAAAGAAAGGCGGCGTCGAGCACAGCACTATGGAGACGTTGGTGGAGCGCACCCGGCGATCGAACGCGCGCACCGCTTGGGGACGGTTGCTGGACCGCGCGGCCGCCCGTCGGCTGGACAACCTGATCGACCTTGCCGAGGAAGAGCCGGGTGCGCCCGAAACGTACCGGGCCATGGATCTCGCCCTGCGAGTCGGCGAACTGTTGCTCGCCAGCGGCGAATCGACCGAGAGTGTCACGGAGGCGATGGTGAGCCTCGCGCAGTCGTACGAGCTGCCCCGGTCCGAGGCGATCGTCAACTTCACCGCGATCTCCATCTCCTGCCTGCCCGGCCGCGGCGCCGCGCCCGTGACGGGTGAGCGACTGGTCCGCCGCCGCTCCCCCGACTACACCAAGCTGGTCGCCGTCCACACGCTCATCCGTACGGCCGCCACCGGCACCTTGTCTCTGGACGACGCGTTCGCGCAGCTCAACCACATCAAGTACGGCCGAGGCGGGTACCAGCGCTGGCTGATCGCCCTCTCGCTGCCGCTGATGTCCGCCGCCGCGGCCATGCTGTCCGGCGGTGGTCTGCTGGTTTCCAGCATCGCCTTCCTGGCCGCGCTGCTGGCCGACCAGACCACTGTGCTGCTGGCTCGGCGTGGGATCGCGGAGTTCTACCAGTTCGCCGTCGCCGGTGCGATCGGTTCGCTGACCGCCGTCCTGCTGATGGCCACCGGACTCCCGCTGCACGGCTCGACCGTGGTCACCGCCTCGATCATCACGCTGCTCCCCGGTCGCGCCCTGGTGGCCAGCGTCACCGATGGCATCACCGGTGCGTACGTCAGCGCCGGCGCTCGCATGCTCGAGGTTTTCTTCGCGCTGGCAGCGATCGTGTCCGGCGTCGGCCTGGTCGTCTACACCGCCGTCCACTGTGGACTGCCGCTGTCCATCGCCGGCCTGCCCGCTACCCCACCGGGACTCAACGCTCTGCAGATCGGCGCTGCGGTCGTCCTGACCGTCACTTTCGCCCTCTCGATGCACACTCCACCGCGCGAACTGCTGGCCGCGGCGATCGGCGGCGGCCTCATCTGGGTCCTTTACACCCTCCTTCGCGAAGCGGCCTTTTCCCCGATCATCGCCGCCGGCGTCTCCGCCGCCGCCATCGGCACCATCGCCCATTTCGCCGCCAGCTGGGCCCGCCGCCCCGCCCTCCCGTACGTCGTCCCGCTGATCGGACCGTTGCTGCCCGGCACCGCGCTCTACCGCGGACTATTGGAGCTGGGCGGCGGAAATGTCAGCCAAGGCCTGCTCCATTTGACGCAGGCGCTGGCGATTGGGATGGCTCTCGCCGCCGGAATCTGCGTTGGCGGCGAACTCGTACGCGCCTTCCGCGGCACCCCGATCGCCGCTGTCGCCAGCAACTGGCGCCGCCCCGCCGCCCGCCGCACCCGCGGATATTGATCGCATCTCCCGCTTTTGACCACAAACCAAACAGGTGCCATATCGTACGTACGTGACGGACCTGTTCTATGAAGAGCTTGGCGGCGGCAAGTTCCGCCCGACCGAGGCAACGACCAGCCCGTGGGACCAGCGGATGCAGCACGGCGGGCCACCAACGGCGTTGCTCGCGACCGAAATCTGCCGGCAGGCCGGCGGCCCGCCCCTGCGGCTGGCCAGGATCACCGTCGATTTCCTGGCCCCAATTCCCCGGTCGGACGCAGAGGTCGCCGTCCACATTGTCCGGCCGGGTCGGCGTACGCAGCTGACTGAGGCGACGATGGTCGTGGACGGCAAGGCGGCGGTCGTCGCCCGGGCCTGGCAGATCGCCGTCGGCGCGGCCATCGAGCCAACGCCGTCCGATTCCCCGCCGGCCCTACCCGATCCGCAGCCGCAGAGCTACTTTCCGGGGATCGGCCGGTGGGGCTATGGCGAGGCGACCGAGTGGCGTTTTGTCAGTGGTGGCTGGGATGTGCCGGGTCCCAGCCAGGTGTGGGCGCACGTACGGCTGCCGCTGTTGGCGGACTCCGATCCGGAACTGGTCGGCCTCCAGAGGCTCCTCTTGTTGGCCGACTCGGCGAACGGCCTGAGCGCGCAGATGTTCCTGGGCGACTGGCTTTTCATCCCACCCACGCTCACGGTGACGGTTTTCCGCTATCCACAGAGCGACTGGATCTACCTCGACTGCCGCACCCACCTGTCCGCTGACGGCGGCGGCATGAGCGAGGCGCGCCTCTACGACGAGCACGGCTATCTCGGCAGCGCGACTCAACCATTGTACGTGGGTCCGCGTGGCTGACCACATTACGATGGTCTCTGGCGATAATCACTGAACCGGAGGTCATCCCGTGATCGGTCCGCGATCTGTCGTGCCGGCCGGCGATCTGACCCGACTGCGGCAGATCAACGAGCGGGCGGTATTGGCCGCCATCCGGGTCGGCGGCGAGCTGCGGCTTGCCGAGCTGGTGTCGCTGACCGGCCTTACCCGCGCGTCGCTGACCGAGGTCATCCGTGGTCTACGGGACAAGGGCTGGGTGGTGGAGCAAGACGCGATGACCGCAGGTCGGGGCCGGCCGGCACACCGCTACCGGTTCCACGCCGAGGCTGGCCACGTGGTCGGCCTCGACATCGGCGCGTACGCGGTGAAGGCCGCGGTGGGAGACCTGGCCGGCACCGTACTTGGCGAGGCACGGCGGCAGACCCGACCGGCGGACTCGCGGGC
Organism: Fodinicola feengrottensis; assembly: GCF_039530045.1. NCBI lineage: Bacteria > Bacillati > Actinomycetota > Actinomycetes > Mycobacteriales > Fodinicola > Fodinicola feengrottensis. The sequence goes on from NZ_BAAANY010000020.1 coordinate 385,361, forward strand.
GAAGCGGCTGGATTCCACCGTCGACGCGGTCGGCGACTGCCTGCGGGCCGCTGAGCTGCCCGCCAACGCGGTGTGGATGACGACCGCCGGCACCACCGGGCGGATCGACCGGAACGGCCGGATCCTGCTGTCCGCGGCCATCCCCGGGTGGGCCGGGCTCGACCTGGCCGGCAGGCTCGCGGAGCTGCTCGGTGGGCCGGTGCTGGTCGAGAACGACGTACGGCTGACCACCCTCGCCGAACAGCGGCTCGGGATGGCCCGTGGGGTCCGCGACCTGGTGGTCCTGCAGGCTGGCCGACGGGTCGGGCTCGGCCTGGTGCTGGACGGGGCGGTGCGGCACGGACACCGTGGCGCGGCCGCCGACGTGTCCAGCTTCAGTGCGTTGAGCTGCGATCATGCCGTCGACTTCCTCGACCTGTGCCCGGCCGTGCCGGCCACCGGCGGCACCGGCGACCGGATCCAGGACGTACTCACCGCCGCCGCCGAGGGCCAGCCGGCCGCCGTCAATGCCGTCGGCCGATACGTACGTGCAGTCAGCCAGGTCGCCGCCGCCGCAGTCTCACTTATAGACCCCGAGATGCTGCTGATTACCGGCACTCTCGCGCCCTACGCGGATCTCGTACGACCAATCCTGCTCGACGAGCTCCACCTGCGCTGCATCACCGTGCCACGCGTCGAGGTGTCCACGCTCGGCCCCGACGCGGTCCATCAGGGCGCCGTCCAGTACGCCCTTGACCACCTCGCCGACCTGCTCCTGGGTGACCCCGACAGCGCCCTCCCAGCGCTCACCCGCCCCCAGTAACGGAGCTTGTCCGCATCCTAGTTCCACGTGTCGTGGTGAAAAGTGCCGTCGACTTGTTGGTACCACCAATGCTGAAAGTGGCCGGTGGTGTCGAGGGAGAAAGCATGTTGCTCAGCGGTCCGGTAGTTGAAGGCGGCGAGGTCGCCGACCGCGAGGCCACCGTTGGCAAGGGTGGTCCAGTCCTCGTGCGCGATACCGGTGCCGTTGAGGTAGACGTGGTCGAGATGACCCGTGACGGAGTCCCGAAAGAAGACGTGTTTCTGCTGGACGTAAGGAAAACTGGCGGGGTTGCCGGCGATACTGAAGCCGGTGGCGCTGGTCAGGTCCTGCTGTGTCACCTGACCGGTCCCCTCGTCGTACCACCAGTGCTGCAGGTTTCCGTTCTGATCGCGGGCAAAGACGTGCTGCTCGGCTTCGCCGAAGTCGAAACCGGTGGGCGCCGCGTCGGTCGCGAGCTGCCCGCCCCAGCTGGCCTGGTGAACGTAGACCGGGTCGGACGGCTGCCACCACCAGCGGTGCAACGCACCGTCCGCGCCGCGAGCGAAGACGGTCTGGACGCTTCCCCACACGTAAGCGACGGGAGCACCGCCGGTCACCTGCCCACCCCAGTCGTCGGCCCGCAGCTGGCCCGGTACGGCCAGGTAGTACCAGTGATGCAGGTGCCCGTCCGAGCCGCGCGCGAAGACGTGCTGCTCCTCGCCGTACGCGAAACCGGCCGGGTCGCCGACGATGTCCAAGCCCGGACCGCCGGCTCCCACTGTCCAGTCCTGGGTGTCCCACCCGCCGGACACCCCGTTGGTCCACCACTGATGCAGGTGGTTGTCGGTGCCGCGGGCCATCACATGCTGCTGGTGGGCGGTGACGTACGCGACCGGTTGGCCGGCCGCCGAGCCGGCCGGCGCGAGTTGCTCGGACTCAGTGGCCGACATCCCGGGCGCCCACCAGCTGTGCGTCAGACTTCCGTCCGGATGAATGACAAAAGCGTTCTGCGAGGTGCCGAAGACCTCCGTCCGCGACCCGGCCACCGAACCCGCTCCAGGATCACCTGGCGCCGGCGTCGCGAGAAAACCAGGTGCCTGGCCAACCAGGTTCAGGGTCGGCTGCATCTGGTTCCAGGTAGCGAAAAGTGGCGTCGTACCCCACGATTTCTGGGCCAGTGCCCGGTTCAGCGGTGCCAGATCCCGCTCCAGCCTGCCCGGATCCTCGGCCTGAGCGTCCCACTCACAGAGCAGAACACCGGCGAGGTGTGGGTCCGTACGACCACCGGGCAAAGTGCGGTTTCCGTTGAAGACTCCGGGATCGAACTGCTCCCAGATCCGCTGGCCAGATGTGTTGGGCAGACTCGTACTGCCCTCGTCGTAATAGAGAAAAGTGTTGTCGCCGTTGATCACCTGGTTACCGTTGGCGGCCAAGTCCGCCGGCGAAAGGCCGCCGGGCATGGCGAGCCAGTCCGTTACGGTGATGTCACTGTTGAGCGGCACTTTGCTGCTGGGAAACAGGTCGTCGCCCCACATTCGCATGGATTTTCCATGCTGGCGGGCAATCGCGTCGTTCCCGTTCATGAAAGCGCGATAAAGATCCTCGGCGGTGGCGCCGGCGCCGAACTGGCTGACCGCCGCTCGGGTCAGCGAGCCGAGATTTCCAGTGTCGTTCAGTCGCTGGTTATATTCCGGATATTCGTCGCCGCCGGTGTGCCAGGTCGATCCACCGAACCTCGCCAGGTACGTCGACATCAGGCCGCGCGCCCAGTTCACCGCGTCCGGACTCGCCAAGTCCAACGCCCCCGGCAGCTCGGTTCCACTGTCGTTGCGCAGCGTGTCTTGGTCCGGCAGCGGGGCATCGCCCTGGTTCAGGTGTCCCGGCATGTTCACCACTGGCGTCAGCTTTACGTTGTACGTGGCGGCGAAGGCGTCGATCTGCTGCGATTCCGCCGCGCTGAGCGCGGAGGTGTTGGCACCGAACTGGAGCTCGTTCAGCTTCAGGTAGGACAAGTCACGAATTTCGTTGAACCACCAGCCCAGCGGAAAATGCCTGGCATTGGTGTCCACCAGGACAGCCCGCACCGCATACTGCGGCCAGTCCCGGACCGTACCGGCCGGCAATGCCGTCGACTGCCGCACAAGCTGCAGGATCGTACGGCTGCCCCAGAACGCACCGGCGACGGTCTGGGCACTCACCTGCAGCGTCGGCCCGACGGTCAGAGCGTAACCCTCGTTGCCCAGTTGCTGGTCAGTTGATCCCAGGCCAAGGAAAATATCGCCAGGCTGGGTCGTACCGACAGTCGCGGTGACCACCGGCGGCGACGGTACGTTCAAAGCCAAGCCGAGATCCGCGGCGAAAGTCCGCGCTGCCGCTGTCAGCGTGGCGGCGTCGGCCGGGTTGACCACCACCCGCGCGGCAGCGGTCCATGCGTATCCGGCGCCGGCACCGGCCTGCCACTGCCGGAGCGCGGGCAGCACCGCGGGCAGGGCCTCCGCGGCCGACGCCGGAGGCAGACCTGGAGACAGGCCAGCGGCCAGCACGAGGGCGACCCCGACGGCCAGCAGGATTCGGATCAGGCTTACCCGTTTTGTCATCTCAGACCCCTGTATGGATGCGCCTTATTACGATGGAGAGTGACGATAATCCGGATCGTCAATCAGGGGAACGGCCAAGAGCGGCCAACGCCGAATTCGTCAGACAGCCGTCCCGCCGTCGAAGACCGCCAGCACCGCCAGCCGACCGTGCAGGCGAAGATCGATCTGCCGCCGCAGCAGGAATCCTGTACGTGGGCCGGCTGTGAGGTCCGGCAGCAGCGCCACCGCCCGGCCGTCCGGTCGCAGCACTCGACGGATCTCCCGCCACAGCGGCTCCGGACCGATCGTGACCGGGACCGCGACACCCCAGGGCGGGTTGACCAACACCCGGTCGACGCTGCCGCCAGCGATCGGCAAAGCCGCCGCGTCCGCGACGCCCAGCGAGACCGCACCACCAGCATTCCCGACCGCTACCCGTACGACCGACGGCTGAAGATCGAAACCCAGCCGCCGCCCGGTGGCCTCCAGCAGGGTCGTACCAGCGCCACAGCACGGATCCAGCACCAAGTGCCGCTCCTGGATGTCCGCCAACCGCGCCATCGCGGCGGCCACCGGCGGATGCAGGGTGCCCGGCACCGAGCCGATCTTGTACGAGCGGCGATGCAATGGACGGTCCGCGATCCGGACCGCGACCCGGGCAACCTGGCCCTCCAGGGACACCCGCCAGGTGACGCTGCCCGCCGGCGGCCTCCGACCACCCCGTCGAGAGTGATAGCGACAGCCCAACAAGTCCGCGAGTCGAGCGCCGACCGCGTCCTCCACGTCGTACCGGCCGAACCGCCGCAGCCCGACAACCGAGGCTGAAACGTCCACATCGGACGTCACGTCTATACCACCAAAACGTTTGCGTACGGCCAAAACCGCGGCGACGTCCACCGCCATCGCCGAGAACCGGCGAAGGTCCACTGTGGACTTCCCGATCCCGGTCACCTCGGCGGCCAGCACCATCACGTCATCGACTGTCCGCAACAACAACGGATCAGTCCCGCTCGGCCGAAAAACGACCTCCCGGTGCCGGACGCTTTCCGTCCGGCCGATGCCCTCTTGGTGAATTTCCGCGCTGGCCAACGATTCCAGGCCACGGACCGTACGCGCCAAAAGGCGCACCAACGGTTACGTTCCTCCCGCGTCGCGACACGGAACGGCAGGCAGCCGCTCCGCTTCGCCGGCGGCGGGCTTTCAGCGGTGCACAAACTTACCGCGACGCCACGACAGGCCGGCGGATCGCTAGCCGAGGGGGAAGGTGAAGAACATGCCCGGGACTGTAGCAAGGAAGCCTGCTGGCCCGCCGGCTATTTATCCCCGGAGCGACGCTCCCTGGTTAGCTCCGCTCAGCTCCGTAGGCTGGCAGGCATGAAACTTGGTATGCACATTTGCGATTTCACGTACCCGAACGGACCGGCCCGACTCGGCGCGGACCTCGCCGACCTGGTCCGGCGCGCCGAGGACGCCGGGATCGACACCATCACGGTGATGGACCACCTGTTCCAGATCTCGGTCGTCGGCCCCAGCGAGAACGACATGCTGGAGGCGTACACAGCACTGGGTTTCCTCGCCGCGCACACCTCTCGAGTACGGCTGCTAACGCTGGTCACCGCTGCCGTCTACCGCGAGCCCGGGCTGCTGGCCAAGGCCGTGACCACGCTTGACGTGCTGTCCGGCGGCCGGGCCTGGCTGGGCATCGGGGCCGGTTGGAACGAGGAGGAGACGACCGGCCTCGGACTGCCCTTCCCGCCGGTGTCCGAGCGGTTCGAGCGGCTGGAGGAGACCCTGCAGATCTGCCTGCAGATGTGGTCCGACTCCGAGGCCGGCTACGACGGCAAGCACTACCAGCTCGGCCGTACGCTCAACTCCCCGCAGTCCCTGAGCCGTCCACACCCGCCGATCATGATCGGTGGCGGCGGCGAGAAGAAGACGCTGCGGCTGGTGGCGAAGTACGCGCAGGCGTGCAACCTGTTCCCCGGTCCGGAGCTGGCACACAAGCTGCAGGTGCTGCGCGAGCACTGCGAACGCGAAGGCACCGACTTCGACGCGATCGAGAAGACCTCGATGTACACCTTCGACGGCGACGTGAAGGCGACCATCGAGCACCTGGAAAAGCTGCACGGACTCGGCATCCAGACCGCGATCGGCCGGGTCCCGACGAATCTGGATCTGGACAAACTGAAGATCATCGGACGGGAGATCGTCCCCGCCGCCAACGATCTGGTGTAGTGGCGGATTCTCGACATTTATTGTCGGGGCACGGCATTGCGGTCAGTACGCGCACGCTGCGACGCTGGCCGCATGCCAATGAACCTTCGCCATCAGGAACTCTGCAGTTCGCAGGAATGGGCCGACGCGGTCGGCGAGAGACTGGACGAATGGCTGACCACCACCGGCCGTGACATCGGCAACGACATCGTCGAGATCGGTCCCGGTTTTGGTGCCACCACTCGTGTTTTGGTACGCCACTGCGAGCGGCTGACGGCCATTGAAATCGACCCGGACTTCGCCGCTGGGTTGCGGGCGGAATTCGGCGACCAGGTCACCATCATCAACGCCAGCGGCGCGGACGTGCCGCTGGCGTCGGCGAGCTATTCCGGTGTGGTTTGTTTCACCATGCTGCACCACGTACCGTCAGTCGAGCTCCAGGACCAGATTTTCGCTGAGGCGTACCGACTTCTGCGCCCCGGTGGCGTTGTCGCCGGCGCCGATGGGCAGGACAGCGAAGGCTTCCGGGCTCTGCACGAGGGCGACATCATGGTCGTCGTCGAGCCCGACAGCTTCCCGGACCGGCTCCGGGCCGCCGGCTTCACGGACATCGACGTGACCGTCGACCCTGGTGTCATCCTCACCTTCCACGCCCGCAAGCCCGGACCGTAGCAAGATAGGACCGTGGGAGAGACCGAACCAGCGGTGCTGCAGCGGCTGCTCGACGTGGCGTTGGAGCTGCAGGGCGAGCGACGGCCGGAATCGGTGCTTCGCACGGTCCTGAAGGCGGCGAAGGACCTGGCCGGCGCCCGGTACGCGGCGGTCGGGGTGCCGGACGGCGACGGCGGTTTCGCGCTGTTCCTGGTGGAAGGCGTGGACGCCCGGACCTGGGACGCGATCGGCTACCTCCCGCGTACGCACGGCGTTCTGGGCAGCCTGCTGACCGATCCGAAACCGCTGCGGCTGCACCGGTTGCGGGACGATCCACGGTTTCGCGGCTGGCCCCGGGCCCATCCGGCGATGACCTCGTTCCTGGGCATCCCGGTGATCGCGAGCGGCGACATCGTGGCCGCCCTGTTCCTGGCCAACAAGATCGAGGCGGACGACTTCTCCACCGCGGACGTACGAGTGGTGGAGGCGTTGGCCGCGCATGCCGCGTTGGCGGTGGTCAGCGCCCAACGGCAGTCCCGGCTGCGGGAGCTGTCGATCGCCGCCGAGCGGGCCCGACTGGCCCGTGACCTGCACGATTCGGTGACACAAACGGTGTTCAGCCTGACCCTGTCAGCCGAAACCGCGGCCAGCCTCGCGACCGGCGCGGACCCGCGGCTGGTCGAGCAGGTGGACCGGATCCGGGCGCTGGCCGGCACCGCGACCGAGGAGCTCGGCTCACTACTGGACACCTTGCGCCTCGCCGAGGACCGCCGGGACGACCTCGCGACCCTGCTGCGCAGGCGGGTCGAACTGCTGGGTCGCGTCCACGACGTACCGATCGACCTGCGCATCAGAGGCGCCCAGCAGACCCGGTCCGCGGCCACCGAATACGAGGTCGGCCGGATCGCCACCGAAGCGTTGTCGAACGCCCTCAAACATGCGAACGCCGGTCGCATCGCGGTCACTCTCACTTACACAGAAGGAAAACTGCGGCTCACCGTTGCGGATGACGGCGACGGATTCGACCCGGCGATCACGGCCAGGCAATCACGCCGGATGGGCTTGTCATCGATGGCCGAGCGGGCCGCCGCGCTTGGCGCGGACCTGCACGTGGAGTCCAGCCCGGGGACCGGGACGACGGTGTCGCTGGAGGTCCTCGGTGACTGCTGACCCGCCCGTACGAGTGCTGCTGTGCGACGACCACGAGATGGTGAGAGCCGGGTTGCGCAGCTTTTTCGACGTACAGGAAGGGATCGAGGTGGCTGGCGAGGCCAGCACCGCCGAACAGGCACTGGCCCTGATGGGGACAACCAAACCCGATGTCGTGCTGATGGACCTGATGTTGCCGGGCATGTCCGGCGTCGAGGCGGTCCGCCGGATCAGCGCCGACCATCCGGGCGTCAAGGTGCTGGTGCTGACCAGCTATGCCGGCGATGACACGGTGATCGAAGCCGTCCGAGCCGGCGCCGCCGGCTATCTTTTGAAGGACGTCAACCCAACCGAGCTGGCCGGCGCCGTACGAACCGTGCATGCCGGCGGGGCGCCGCTGCATCCCAGCGTCGCCGCAGCCGTCATGCGGAATGTGTCAGAACCCGATCCCGAGCACCTCACCCCGCGTGAGCGTGAGGTGCTCAGCCTGATCGCCCGCGGGCTCTCGAACCGCCTGATCGCCCGCGAACTGGCCCTGTCCGAGAAGACGGTCAAGGCGCATGTCAGTGCCATCCTGGGAAAACTCGGGGCGGCGGACCGTACACAGGCCGCTTTGTGGGCGGTCCGCCACTTCCCCGACCCAAGCCCCGGGTCCTAGGACAAAGGTCTCGGGTCGCCGGGTCCGTGGCCCGATGCCGCCGGCCCGCGTGCGCGCAAGTCTTGGCCTATGAGCCAAACAGCCCTCATCACCGGAGCGTCCCAAGGTCTCGGGTACGCGATCGCCGACCGATTGGCCGGCCACGGCACCCGCCTGGTGCTGGACGCGCGTACGCCGGCCGACCTCGACGCCGCCACCACCACCCTCCTCGACCGCACCGACACCGTGGCGATTGCCGGCGACATCACCGACCCCGGCCACCGCGCCGAACTCGCCGCGGCCACCGAAGGCAAGCTGGACCTGCTCGTTCTCAACGCGTCAGCACTCGGCGAGACACCGTTGCCCACACTCGCGACCGCGGATCTGGGAATTTTCCGCGGTGTGTTGGAAACCAACACCGTCGCCAGCCTGGCGCTCATCCAGATTCTGTTGCCGCACGTACGGGCAGCGGCCGGCACCATCGTGCTGATCAGCAGCGACGCGGCGGTGACCGGCTACCCAGGCTGGGGACTTTATGGCGCCAGCAAGGCCGCCGCCGACCAACTGGCCCGGGTGCTGGCCGAGGAAGAACCGGCGATTCGGGTCTATGCGGTCGATCCTGGCGACATGAGTACCGCGATGCACGCGGCCGCGGACCCCGACGCCGACCCGGCCGACCTGCTGGACCCGGCCACCGCAGCGGCCCGGCTCGACCCACTTTTGCGCGGTGAGCTGCCATCCGGCCGTTACGCGGCCAGCGAGCTGTCGACAGTGGTGTCGTCATGAGCACCGTCTTCGCCGAGAGTCCGCTCCATCTGTCCACATCGGACATTCCGCTGGCGACCAGCCCGGCCGAATACCGCGGCCTGCGACGGGACGCCGTGCGGATGCTGGTCGCCGAACCCGGTCGGCCGCTGCGGCACGTACGGGCCCGTGACCTGCATCGTGAACTGTCCGCCGGCGATGTCCTGGTTCTCAACACATCGGACACCCTGCCGGCCGCGACGGCCGGCGTGACCGAAGCCGGCGAGCGGGTCGAAGTGCACCTGTCGACTCCGCTGCCGGCCGCTGGACTCGACCCGTCCGCCGCGCTGGGCCAGCCGGAATCGGAGTGGGTAGTGGAAATCCGCACTCCGCTACCGATCGGCAGCCGACCGTCCACTGTGGACTGGGACGGCACGGTCGTACGGCTGCGCGGCGGCGGCGAGGTCGCGGTGGGTCGCCCGCATCCGACCGGGCAGCAACGCCTCCGTGCGGCCACTGTTCGTACTCCCCTGCCGTTGCTGGCCTGGCTGAACCAACACGGCGAGCCGATCCGCTATGACTACGCGTCCGCTCGCTGGCCGATTTCGGCCTACCGGACCGAACATGGCGACACTCCGGGCAGCGCCGAAATGCCGTCCGCCGGCCGCCCGATCAGCGCCCGGATGCTCCGGCACCTGCGGTCGATCGGCGCACAAATCGCCACTCTCGTCCTGCACTGCGGAGTTTCCTCGCAGGAATCCGGCGAACCTCCTTATCCGGAGTGGTTCAGTGTCTCAGCTTCCACAGTGGACACCATCGAGCAGGCGCACGCCGCCGGCCACCGCGTGCTGGCGGTCGGGACCACCGTCGTACGAGCGTTGGAATCGGCCGCACGGACCGGCCGGCTGACCTCCGCCAACGGTTGGACCGACCACGTCGTCACGCCAGCCACCGGAGTGTCCACTGTGGACGGGATCTTGACTGGCTGGCACGAACCGGCGGCTTCGCACCTGCAGATGTTGGCCGCCATCGCCGGACCCGAACTCCTTTCCCAGTCGTACGAGGAAGCCCTCGCCGCCGGCTATCTCTGGCACGAGTTCGGCGACCTGCACCTGCTCTGGCACTAACCCACGGAACGGGCGGTCGCGGCGGCGCGTACGAGGGCGCGCAGGGCCGGCTCGACCTCGGCATAGCCGCGAGTTTTCAAGCCACAGTCGGGATTCACCCAGAGCCGGTCTGCCGGCACCGCCTTCAGAGCGGCAGCCAGCAAATCCCGCATTTCCTCCACACCGGGACCCGTGGCGAGTGGATGTCGTAAACGCCCGGCCCGACGCCTCGACGGAACCCGATCGCGTGCAGGTCGTCCAAAATCTCCATTCGCGACCTGGCTGCCTCAATGGTGGTCACGTCCGCGTCCAGCGTATCGATCGCGGTGATCACGTCACCGAACTCCGAATAGCACAGGTGCGTGTGGATCTGGGTCGACTCGGCCACCCCCGAAGTGGCGAGCCGGAACGACATCACCGCCCAGTCCAAATAGGACTCGTGTTCTTCCTTGCGCGGCGGCAAAAGCTCACGAAGTGCCGGCTCGTCGACCTGAATGATCCGCAGACCGGCCCGCTCCAGGTCAGCGACCTCGTCCCGCAAAGCGAGCGCGACCTGGGCCGCGGTGTCGGCCAACGGCTGGTCGGCTCGTACGAACGACCACGCGAGAATCGTCACCGGGCCGGTCAGCATCGCTTTCACCGGTCGCGAAGTCAGCGACTGCGCGTACTGGCTCCAGCCGACCGTGATCGGCGCGGGCCTGGACACGTCACCATGCAGGATCGGCGGGCGGACACAGCGGGATCCGTACGACTGCACCCAGCCGTAGTCGGTGGCCGCGAAACCGTCCAGGTTCTCGGCGAAATACTGCACCATGTCGTTGCGCTCGGGCTCGCCATGGACGAGTACGTCGAGGCCGATTTCCTCCTGCAGGCGGATAACCCGCTCGATTTCGGCCCGCATAGCGGTTTCGTACTGGCCAGCGTCCAGTTCTGCGGTCCGCAAACCGGCCCGCGCCCGCCGGATGTCCGCGGTCTGCGGAAAAGAGCCGATCGTGGTGGTGGCCAGGCGCGGTAGGCCGAGCCGGTCCTGCTGCGCCGCCGCCCGCTGGTGGTAATCGGACCGGACCCGATCTTCGGGCCGCAGGACCTGAATCCGGGCGCGTACGCGATCATCGCGCAGCACCGGCACCACCTCGTCGCCGGCGGCCAACTCGGCGGCCACCGCCTCGGTGCCGTCCCGCAGCGCCCGGCTCAGCACCACCACCTCATCAACTTTCTGACGGGCAAAGCAAAGCCGCCGCCGTACGTCCGGCTCGAGGTTGGTTTCGGCGTCCAGGTCGTACGGGACGTGGAGCAGCGGGCACGAGGTCGCCACCGCGAGCGAGCCCACCGAACCCAGCAGGCGGGCAGCGGTGGTCAACGCGAGACGCAGGTCCGTCCGCCAGACGTTGCGGCCGTCGACCAGCCCGGCGACCAGGACTTTGGTGCGGAGCCGGTAGTGCGCGGCCGCCTCGGTCAGCGCCTGCGGGTGCGTGACCAGGTCGATCCCGATCGCCTCGACAGGCGTGCTGGCCAGCACTGGCAGTGCCTCGCCGAGCCGGCCGAAATAGGTGGGCACGAACAGCTTCGGCCGATTCGACTCGGCACCCAGTCGCTCGTACGCGCGACGGACCGCGTCCAGCTCCGCTGGCGTGCGGTCGCCGACCAGCGCCGGCTCGTCCAACTGCACCCATTGCACGCCCGCGTCCGCCAACTCGGCGAGCACTCTCAAGTAAACGTCAAGCAGGTCATCCAGCAGCGACAGCGCCGCGAAACCGGCCGGTGCCTGCGCGGATGCCTTCGCGAGCAACAGAAAAGTCACCGGTCCGACGAGCACGGGTCTGGTGGTGACACCGTGGCCGAGCGCCTCCTGATAGTCCGCGAGCGGCTGGTTGGCCACCAACTGGAAGCGAGTGTCGGGCGCCAGTTCCGGGACCAGATAGTGGTAGTTCGTGTCGAACCACTTGGTCATTTCCAGCGGCGGCACGCCGTCCGTGCCACGGGCCATCGCGAAATACGTGTCCAGCGGCGAAAGCCCGAGATCGCGGAACCGCGACGGCACCGCGTCAACCATGACTGCGGTGTCGAGCACCTGATCGTAGAAAGAGAAGGTGTTGCCCGGAACCGAATCCAAGCCGGCTTCCTGCAACTGGGTCCAGGTCTGCTGGCGCAGTTGTGCCGCCACCGCCCGCAAATCCGCCTCGCCGGCCTGACCGCTCCAGTAATTTTCCAGCGCCTTCTTGAGTTCCCGGTGCGGTCCGATCCGCGGATATCCGAGAACGGTGGCCCCGATCGGGGTCGTGTCTGCCATAGCTCTCTCCTCGCGAGCATGCCGAGGCCCACCACAGCGAAGACAGCAACGAGCACGCCACATTCCGGCGTACGCCCTGCCGACCATCCCACGCGGTCGCGGACCCACGCGCGCCGGTTGGCACGCGTACCGACGGCAGGTCTTCGGACTCGCGGGCACCCGCCGAGAAACCCGGCGGACCTACCGACTGTCGCTTCCCAGGCCGGAACCCAGTGCTTGATGACAGCTTTCGTTCCCACTCACCGCTGCGCGGGCAGTCCCGGATTCGCACCGGGTTCCCTGTTGCCTCGGCCGGCCCTCACGGACCGGTCGAACCATCAGCGCTACCGAGCGTATCCGATGCGGGCGGCCAGCCGTGTTGTGCGCCGCCTCACAACGGTCCGCCGCCCGAAAGATCAGCAAAAGCGCTGGTAAAGCAACATCAAAATCATTCGCGTGTACGCATGTTTCCCCAGACTTGTTCGGCCGTCTGACCGCCGTTTACCCCGCTCCCCGAGATTGGTCCGGACACCCGAGGTCCGGAACGGAGCACCAGATGGGGCACGGCCACCCGCACGACCATCATCACCACGATCACCCAGCGGATCTTCCCGCGGTGCTGGACACCGAGATCCCGGACGACGAACTGTCGCCAGACGAGGTCTCCCGGCGCGGATTCCTGCGCAGTGCGGGCCTGCTCAGCGCCGGCGCGGCGGCCACCGCTGCCGGCGCCTTCGGCCTTCCGGCGGCGGCCGCGGCGACCGCGGGTCGCTCGTGGTCCGGCTCGTCCCAGCGCGGCGGCCTGCACTGGCTGGCCGGCGACCACCACATTCACACGCAGTACAGCCCAGACGCCGTCTACCGGGTCATCGATCATGTGCGGCACGCGAACGCCTACGGCCTGGACTGGATGGTGATCACCGACCACGGCAGCGTCCAGCACGCGAAGATCGGCGTCGAGAAGGTCAACCCGGACATTGTCTCGGCTCGCGCCAAAATCAAGGACACCCTGGTTTTCCAAGGTTTTGAATGGAACATCCCGGCCGCCGAGCACGGCACGGTGTTCGTCCACCCCGGCCGCAACGAGGTGTCGGTGCTCAAGGAGTTTGAGAACTCCTTCGACGGTACGGTGAAAAACGCCGGTCCCTCGACACCAGCGAACGAGGCACTGGCCATCTCTGGCGTCAACTTTCTTGCCTCCGCCGTCAAAAAGCGGCACGTCCAGGACGCCCTGTTCCTCGCGAACCACCCGGCCCGCAAGGGCATCGACTCGCCGCACGAGATCCGCGGCTGGCGGGACGCGCAACCCCGGATCGCGGTGGGATTCGAAGGCGCGCCGGGCCACCAAGCCGCCGGCATTGCCAAGCCGCTCGGCCCCGGCAGTGGCCGCGGCGGCTACGACAACTCGCCGTCGGCCGACTCCTTTGCCGGCTATCCGTTGGAGAGCTACCGCACCTGGGGCGGTTTCGACTGGCTTACCGCCACGGTCGGCGGCTTCTGGGACAGCATGCTGTCCGAAGGCAAACCGTGGTGGATCACCGCGAACTCCGACTCGCACTGGATCTACAACGACAGCACCGATCGCGGCCCCGGCAGCAACTTCGAGACCAACGGCTATTACAACGATCCGGTCTACAGCGGCAAAGTGGGCAGCACCAACACCGACTTCTGGCCCGGCTACTACAGCAAGACGCACGTCGGTTCGACCGAGTTCTCGTACGCGGCGGTGATGGCGGGCCTGCGCGCCGGCCGGGTCTGGGTGGATCACGGCGGCCTGATCAGCGGCCTGGACGTACGGGTGCGGGCCGGTGGCAACTGGGTGACCCTCGGCGACACTTTGGTGGCCAGGAAGGGAAGCCAGGTTCAGCTCGAGGTCACCATCGATCTCGCGAACGGCCCGAACTGGGCCCAGTTCGTCCCGAAACTCGCCCGGGTGGACGTGGTCCGCGGCGCCATCACCGGCCCGGTCTCGGACCGGGACACCCTCAGCGCCCCACACACCGCGGTCGCGAAATCTTTCCAGATCGGCAAATCCACCGGACAGGCCACCTTCACGTACGACCTGGGCCGGCTCGACCAGGGTTTCTATCTGCGGCTTCGGGGCACCGACGGCAACCGGACGGCGCCGGGCTATCACGGCGCGACGGTCGACCCGGCCGGACCGGCGATGGACGTGGTCGGCGCCGCGGATCCGTGGAACGACCTGTGGTTCTACACCAACCCGATCTGGGTGGTGCCGAGCCGATGACCGTGCTCCGCTGGGATCTTGGCCATCGGAGCGTCCGCGATGCCGAGCAGTGGCTGGCGAGCCTGCCGCCGGTGCCCGGCATGGTCGCTTGTACGCAGCTCGTCCGCGATGACCGGCCGCGGGTCGCCATTACCATTGCCGCACCGGTAAAAACCGAGCTGCCATCGGGTGGCACCTCGGTCGCGGACCATGGCACCGGCCGAGCGGTCATCTACCCGGGCGTCGAGCTGCTGACCGGCACCATGACGGTCGCGGACCTGCTGGCCAAGAGCGCCATCGAGAAGGTGACGGTCATCGGCGGTGCCGCGGCCACCACGCAGACCATGCTGGACACCCGCGCCTTCGTCCGTCCACAGTGGATCGACGGCGTGCTGACCCTGGTGGCAACTCCAGCGCCAGACGGCCACATCGCGCCCTTCGAAGTGCCGAATCCCACTCCCTGCTGCGCCGACCACGACTGACGTCTATCCGCCCGAAACCAGCTGGTTCGCGGTGCGTACGACGGTTGGGCCGGTCAGCAGGGCCGGATCCAGGTCCACGGCCGTACGCACCTCGAACATGACAGTTTCGCCCGGCAGCAACGTGACCAGCATGTCGTCGACCTCGGCGTCGACAGCGACCCGGTCAGCCAACACGGCCACATCGCGCAGCAGCGACCGTGCGGTCACCGAGACCCGGTAGCCGCCGGCCATCGTCGAGCTGCTCACGTCGTACCGGTCGACCGGCAGCGAAAGATCCTTGTCCGGCCGGAAAAACCAGCAGGCCCGGCCCGCGCTGGACTCCACTACCAGGAGTTCCCCGCTCGGGTCGGCCGGTTCGGACAGCCGGTCCGACACTGCCAGCAATGCGGTTTTCCTTTCGCCGACGGAAAGCGTGAGGTCCTGCTCGGCCAGAACCTTGCCCTCAAAGGACATCCGGCGAACCGAGACAGTGTCTTCCCATGCTTGGGCGGTGTCGTTGACGATGACCACCGCAAGGCCGCCATCCCTCGCCTGCACAGTGACCAGCCGATCGGCGTACGCGTGTTTCAGGGCGTACCAAGCGGGTTTGCGGCCGCCGTCGCCGTCGACCACCGCCCACGAGGTGACCGGCCAACAGTCATTCAGCTGCCATACGACGGTGCCCGCGCAGCGCGGCGCCCACGACCGGAAATGCTCGATGCCCAGCGACAGCGCCCGGGCCTGGTTCAGTTGAGCGGCCCAGAACCAGTCGTCCATCGCCGCCGGCACCCCGAAATGCTCGGTCAACGATCGGTCGATCTTGGCCATCCCGTCCTGGGCTTTCTGGTGCGCGACCATCTCCGGCCCGTACGGAGTCAAGGGCCGGTCGTGGACGGCACGGGTCAGGGTCGACCAACGCGGCGGGCCCTGGAAGCCGAACTCGGACGCGAACCGCGGCACATAGTCGAGGTAGCCGGTGTAATCCCGCTGGTTCCACACATCCCAGATGTGCATGCAGCCGTGATCGGGATCGTTCGGGTAGATGTCGGTGGAAAGGGACCACGGACTGCCGGCGCAATACGGCCGGGTGGGATCCAGCTCAGCGACGATTTTCGGCAGAATGTCAAGATAATAGCCGAGGCCCCAGGTGCGGTCGCCAAGCTTTTCCCGCCATCCCCAGTCGTAGTAGCCCCAGATGTTCTCGTTGTTGCCGTTCCACAGCACCAGGCTCGGGTGCGGGCAGAGCCGGGTGACGGCCTCCCTGGCTTCCGCGATCACCTCACCGCGGATCGGCTCTTCCTCCGGATAGGCCGCGCAGGCAAAGAGAAAGTCCTGCCACACGAGAATGCCGGCCCGATCGCAGGTCTGGTAGAAATCATCGCTTTCGAAGATGCCACCGCCCCAGACCCGGACCAGGTTCACGCCAGCGTCGGTGGCCTGTCCCAGCCTTCGCTCGTACCGCTCGCGATCCACCCGGTGCGGAAAGCAGTCATCCGGGATCCAGTTGACACCGCGCGCGAACACCGGAACATCGTTGACAACAAAGGTGAAAGCGGTGCCGATGTCGTCTGGTGTGGTGTCCAGCCGGACGGTACGGAACCCGATCTCGGTCTGGTACGAGTCGTGGCCGGGGATTTCCACTCGCAGCGGGTAAAGCGGCTGCTCACCGTACCCACGCGGCCACCACAACCGCGGGTTTTCCACCACTACCTCGATAACACCTTCGGTGCGTACGGTGGCCTCGACCACCTGATCGGCGACCCGGACTACCACCGGGACGGCCTCGTCGGACTCCACCTCGACGTGCACGGCGACCAGGCCGCGATTGCCCTCGACGGTCACCAGCGGGCGTACGGACGCGAGCCGTGCGGTCGACCATGACTCCAGCGCGATGGGCCGCCAAATGCCGGCGGTGACCAGCTCCGGGCCCCAGTCCCAGCCGAAGTTGCAGGCCATCTTGCGGATGAAGTTGTACGGGAAGCGGTCGCCGCCGGGCCGGGCACCCAGCTTTTCCCGCAGCTGCTCGGCGAAACTGATCGGCGAGCCGAAGGTGATCGCCAGCCGGTTCGCGCCGGGCCGCAGCGTTTGCCTGACGTCAAAGCGATAACCGCGGTGCATGTTGCGGGTCTCCCCCACCACGACACCGTTGACCTCGACGGTCGCCACCGTGTCCAGGCCGTCACACACCAGGTCGACGCGGTCGTCGCCGGCCGGCTGCCACTGGAAAGTCGTCTCGTACCGCCAGTCCGTCCGGCCGATCCAGGCCACCGCGGCCTCGTTCTCGTCCAGATACGGATCCGGGATGAGCCCAGCCGCCAGCAAGTCGGTGTGGACGCAGCCCGGTACGGTCGCCGGCACGACGGCGTCGACCTCGTCCGTACGACTCGCGGCTCGGACAGTCCAACCGGCATGCAGCAGCGTCCTCATTGACATCCTTTCGGTGTTTACGATTGTCAACCAGCAAATACGTCAGCTGACCTGGGTAGCAACCCGGATGCCGAGCAGCACCAGCAGCGTGCCCATGACGCCGTCCATCGCCCGGCGCACCCGACCGGCGCTGAAGAACCGGCGCAGCGAACCAACGACCATCGCGAGCGTGATCCACCAGACCACGCTGGTGAAGGTGGCGATCACCGCCAGCTCGAGCGTCTGCGCCGTGGACGCGGTCGACGGCAGGAACTGCGGCAACAGGGCCAGAAAGAACACCGCGACCTTGGGGTTCAGGAGATTGCACAGCAGGCCCTGCCGGAAGGCGACGGGCAGCGACACGCCGGTGAGCTCAGTCGCTTGCAGGTCGTGATATCCCCCGCGCCGCACCGAAATCCACGCCCGTACGCCGAGGTAGACCAGATATGCCGCGCCGGCGAGTTTCACCACCGTGAACACCACCGCGGATGCGGCCAACAGGCCGGCCACTCCGAGCGCGATCGCGACCACCCACACAAAGACTCCGCAAGCGATCCCCAGCCCGCAGGCAACCCCGGCCTTGCGCCCGCCGGACAGCGAGTTCCGGGTCACCACCACGAAGTCCGGGCCGGGCGACATCGCGCCGAGCAGCACCACCACCACCAGAAACGACACCGCGGTCGCGACAGAGATCACCACCTCACCGTAAAGCGCGTAGTCGGGGCCCGTCCATGGTCCCGGTCACTACCCGAAGCTCAGGCCGGCAAGGAGCAGCGCCATCGCCGCCAAGCCTTCCCACCAGGCGGCGCCGGCGGCTGGTCCGCATCATGGGGGCAGCCTTGCGGACGCGAGCCGGTCACATGTCGTACGAGGACACCCAAGGCGTGCGGCACGCGCGGAAAGGTGATTCTCGTCAGGGGCTCGACGCGACCCGAAACTGCCAGCGGCAAGGTGTGTAAAAAGGTCGACTTGCGGGTACTGCACTCCGCGACCGTTGTCCACGCCGACGGAAGGCCTCTGACGAGTACGTCCATCGACCCACTCACCGACGCCGGGCCCGTCGGTCGGTTGACGACGGGCTGGACAGCGGCTTCCCCAGCCCGGCTCACCCGGATCCGCCGCCGCCTGTTGACCTGGGCCACCGCCACCGATCTTCGGTCCGGCCAGATCGACGCGCTGGTCCTCGCGTCGTACGAGGCGCTCGCCAACGTCGTCGACCACGCGTACGGGACCCTGCCGCCGCTGCGGCCGGACCTGCTCCTTGAGGCCGAAGTGGCCGGCGATCACGTCACCGTCGCGGTCAGCGACCACGGCCGCTGGGAGCAGCCCGCCGCCCGGCCGGGAGCGCGGGGCCACGGGCTGATCCTGATGCGCAAGCTCAGCGACGACCTGTCCATCCGTACGACCGCGACCGGCACCGTCGTACGGATGTGCTGGCATCTTTAGTGGGTTTGCGGTGTTGATCCAGGTCAGTCCCACTCCAGTGAGCCGCCGGTTTGGTACTCGATGACCCGGGTCTCGAAGAAGTTTTTCTCCTTCTTCAGATCCATCGCCTCGGACATCCATGGGAACGGGTTCTCGGCCGGCCCGAAAACCGGTTCCAGACCCAGCTGCGCGCACCTGCGGTTGGTGATGAAATGCATGTACTGCTCGCAAAGCTCGGCGTTGATGCCGAGAATCCCGCGCGGCATGGTGTTCCGCCCGTACGCGACCTCCAGGTCACAGGCGTCCTTCAACATCGTCCGCACCTCGGCCTGAAACTCCGCGCTCCACAGGTGCGGGTTCTCGATCTTGATCTGGTTGATCGTGTCGATACCGAAGTTCAGGTGAATCGACTCGTCCCGGAGGATGTACTGATACTGCTCGGCGATGCCGACCATCTTGTTCTGCCGGCCCAATGACAGGATCTGGGCGAAGCCGGTGTAGAACCACATTCCCTCGAAAATCACGTAGAAGGCGACGAGGTCACGCAGGAACGCCTGGTCGCGTTCGGGCGTACCGGTGGAGAACTCCGGGTTCTCCAGGTGCTGGGTGTAGTCCAGTGCCCAGGCCGCCTTGTCGGTGATCGATGGCACCTCGCGGTACATGTTGAAGAGCTCACCCTCGTCGAGGCCGAGACTTTCGCAGACGTACTGGAAAGTGTGCGTGTGAACGGCCTCCTCGAAGGCCTGCCGGAGCAGGTACTGCCGGCATTCGGGGTTGGTCAGGTGCCGGTAGACCGCGAGCACGATGTTGTTCGCGACCAGCGATTCCGAGGTGGCGAAAAAGCCGAGATTGCGCTTGATCATCAGTCGCTCGTCGTCAGTCAGGCCGTTCGGGGACCGCCAGAGCGCGATGTCGGCCTGCATCGAGACCTCGGTCGGCATCCAGTGGTTGCTGCAGCCGGCCAGATACTTTTCCCACGCCCAGTGGTATTTCAGCGGCAGTAGCTGGTTCACGTCGGCGCGGCAGTTGATCATCGCCTTGTCGTCGACGCTGACCCGCGCGCCGCCGCGCTCGATCGCGCCGAGTCCGGTGGCGTCCGTGGTTGTCGTCATCTTGTGGTGCCTTTCTTACTGGCAGGCTTCGCAGTCGGGGTCTTCGATCGAACAGGCCAACGGCTCTTGGACGGTCGGTACGGTCGCGGCCACCGCGTTGAGTTTCCCGTCCGTACCGCGCAAAGTACTCTTCTCCACGTGCGTCGCGCTGGTGGCCCGCAAGTAGTAGGTGGTCTTCAGGCCGCGAATCCACGCGTGCTGATACATCTCGTCGAGCTTGCGGCCGTTCGCCTGCGCGATATAGAGGTTCAGTGACTGCGCCTGGTCGATCCACTTCTGCCGGCGGGCGGCCGCCTCGATCAACCAGCGGCTGTCGATTTCGAAGGCGGTGGCGTACAAGGTCTTCAGGTCAGCCGGCACTCGAGCGATCGGGCCGAGGCTGCCGTCGAAATACTTCAGGTCGCTGATCATCAACTCGTCCCATAAACCGCGCGCTTTCAGGTCGCGTACGAGTGCCGCGTTGACGACGGTGAAGTCACCGGACATGTTGGATTTCACGTACAAGTTGCGGTAAAGCGGTTCGATGGACTGGCCGACGCCACAGATGTTGGCGATGGTGGCGGTCGGCGCGATCGCCATCACGTTCGAGTTGCGCATGCCAACTTTCCGTACGCGGCTGCGCACTGCGTCCCACTGCAGCGTCTGCGCCCGGTCCAGGTCCAGGTCGTCACCGCGCGCGGCGGCGAGCAGCTCGATCGAGTCGATCGGCAGGATTCCCTGGCTCCACAGCGATCCCTCGTACGACGGGTAGCTTCCCCGCTCCTGGGCGAGGTCGGCAGAGGCGGAAATGGCGTGGTAGCTGATCTCCTCCATGCTGCGGTCCGCGAACTCAACCGCTTCCGGCGAGCTCATCGGAATGCGCAAGGCGAACAGCGCGTCGCTGAATCCCATCAGGCCGAGGCCGATCGGCCGGTGCCGCTGGTTGGACTTGCGAGCCTCCGGGATCGTGTAGAAGTTTACGTCGATGACGTTGTCCAGCATCCGTACGGCCGTCCGCACCGTACGGGCCAGCCGCTCGTGATCCACCCCTTCCGGGCCGACCAGCCGGCCGAGGTTGATCGAGCCAAGATTGCAGACCGCCACCTCGTCCGGGCTGGTGTTGAGGGTGATTTCAGTGCACAGGTTGGAAGAGTGCACCACCCCGATGTGCTGCTGCGGGGACCGCAGGTTGCACGGGTCCTTGAAGGTGATCCACGGGTGGCCGGTCTCGAACAGCATGGTCAGCATCCGCCGCCACAGGTCTTTCGCCTTCACCCGACGGAAGACTCTGATCTCGCCACGGTCCGCAGCCGCCTCGTACTGGCGATAGCGCTCCGCGAACGCCAAACCGACCAGGTCATGCAGCTCGGGCACCTCGTTCGGGGTGAACAACGTCCAGTCGGCGTCCGCCCGCACCCGCCGGATGAACTCGTCCGGCACCCAGTTCGCGGTGTTCATGTCGTGGGTACGACGGCGGTCGTCGCCAGTGTTTTTGCGCAGGTCGAGGAATTCCTCGATGTCGATGTGCCAGGTCTCCAAATACGCGCAGACCGCGCCCTTGCGCTTGCCGCCCTGGTTGACCGCGACCGCGGTGTCGTTCGCGATCTTGAGGAACGGCACGACACCCTGCGATTCTCCATTGGTGCCGCGAATATGCGCGCCGATGCCGCGGACCGGAGTCCAGTCGTTGCCCAGCCCACCGGCGTATTTGGAGAGCAACGCATTGTTACTGATGCCGTGGAAGATGCTGCTCAGGTCGTCCTCGACGGTGGTGAGGAAGCACGACGAAAGCTGCGGCCGGGTCGTACCAGCGTTGAACAAGGTCGGCGTGGAACACATGAAGTCAAAGGAAGAAAGCAGCCGATAGAACTCGATGGCTCGGTCCTCGCGGTGGTCCTCGCGCAGCGCCAACCCCATCGCGACTCGCATGAAAAATGCCTGCGGCAGCTCGTACCGGTGACCGTCACTGTGCAGCAAATAGCGGTCATACAGCGTCTGCAGCCCGAGGAACTGGAACTCCAGGTCCGCTGAGCCCGCCAAGGCCGCACCGATCTTTTCCAAGTCAAACTTGGCCAACTCCGGGTCCAGCTGGCCGAGGTCGACGCCACGGGCCACGAAATCGCCGAAATAGCTGGCATATCCTTCGGTCATCTGCCGATGGCTCGCGATCCGCGGCTCACCAGCCAGGAACGACAGCGCCTCGGCGCGCAGCTTGTCGAGCAACAGTCGGGCGCTGACAAAGGAATACTGCGGATCGGTCTCGACCAGCGTACGAGCCGCCATCACCGGCGCGACCGCGAGCTCACCAGCGGTGATGCCGTCATACAGGTTTCGCTTGGTCTCGGTCAAAACAGTGTCCGCCGACACCGCATCCAGGCCGGCGCACGCCTCCCGTACGACCAGTGCCAGCCGGTCGGTATCCAGCGGCTCGACGCGGCCGTCCTGATGAGTGACCCCGATGGCCGGTTCCGGTGCCGGTTTTTCCGCCTCAACGCGGGCCAGGGCGTGTTGTTCGCGATACAGCACGTACGCGCGGGCGACCTTGTGGTGCCCACCGCGCATCAGCGCCAGCTCGACCTGATCCTGAATTTGTTCGATATGCAAGGGACGATCCGGGCCGGCGTGCCGGAGCAGGGCCAGCTCGACCTGCGTGGTCAACTCGGGGACCAACTCCCGTACGCGGCTGGACCCGGTCGCGTCGGCGCCTTCCACGGCCAGGAAGGCCTTGCTCAGCGCGACCGAGATTTTGGTCGAGTCAAAGGCGGAAACCTCACCGGTCCGGCGAATCACCGAAATGGTGCCGGCCGTCGGCCGAGTTTCGGACTGAACGGACATGCGCATTCTCCACAGCAGTAAATGGGCACGCTGAAACGCACCCAAGGACGAAGGTGTGACATCAGGAATCCGGCAAGAGCTACGGATCTGGTGAAGGTGGCGCGGAACTGCTGCGGTCGTACATCATGTCGGCTCCCCCTCGTGAGCTCGGCTGCTGCCGGCGCTGTCGCGGGGAACGCAAACGACCGCCCACTGGCGGCTGCTCGCGGGCGCCCTCCACGAGGCACCGGAACGGTGTGCACACCGACGGCAGGTCTTCGGACTCGGGAGCACCCGCCGGTACGCGTACCGGCGGACCTACTGACCGTCGCTTCCCAGACGCCGAAGCGTCCAGTGCTGATGACGGCTGTCGTTCTCCCTTACCGCTGCGGGACAGTCCCGGATTCGCACCGGGTTCCCTGTTGCCTCGCCTCACCTGGATGGTGCGGCGAACCATCGACGGACGGAATACTACATGTGGGGGTAGTGAGAGTCTGGGACCGCAGCATCTCGCGCGTGTCGGCCTAGTACTAGCTGGGGTACGCGGCCGTACGGATCATCGCGATGTCGGCGGGCGCCACCTCGCGGCCGTTCTCGTCCACGAACCCGACCTGGACTGGCCGTCCGGTAGCCCGCACCCGCCGCTGGATGCTCGGCCCGGCCGGCCAGGGCAGATGTAGGTCACCCCACTGTTGCAGGGCGGCCAGCACCAGGATCAACTCCCGGCCGGAGTCGGTGAGGCGGTACGCGTCACGGGGCCGACTGCCGGGTTCCTGATAAGGCTCTCGGGCCATCACGCCGTAGTCGACCAGCGTGTTGAGCCGGGCCGTCAGCACGTCCGGCGCGACGCCCAGCGCCTCGCGGAACTGCGCGAACCTGGTCGTACCAGCCAGCGCCTCGCGCAGGATCAGGAATGTCCATCGCTCCCCGAGCACGCCGAGGGTGCGTTCGATGGAACAGGCCGAGTCCAGCATCTTCGGAGTAACCACAAGACCTACCTTACCCTGACTTGCACTTCCATATCCAGCCTGCTAGCGTCCCTCTTGGCTGAGTAGGAACTACCAACTCAGATATTCTTGGGAGCCCGCCATGGAACTCGCTGGACACACCGCGCTCGTCACCGGAGCCAACCGCGGCCTCGGCCGGCATCTCGCGCAGCAGCTCATCGAACGCGGTGTCACTGTCTATGCCGGCGCCCGCAACCCCGACTTGATCGACCTGCCGGGTGCCATCCCGGTCCGCCTCGACATCACCGACCCGGAGTCGGTCGCCGCCGCCGCGAAGACGGCCACCGGTGTCTCCATCCTGGTCAACAACGCCGGTTCGGCCACCGGATCCGGCATGCTCGACGGTTCACTCGACGACATCCGCCTGGAAATGGACACCCATTACTTCGGTACGCTCGCGATGATCCGCGCTTTCGCCCCAGAGCTGGCAAAACACGACCACAGTGCGATACTCAACGTGTTGTCCGTGCTGTCGTGGGTCAACATCCCCGAGTTCTCCGCCTACGCAGCCGCCAAGTCCGCCGAATGGTCTTTGACCAACGCTGTACGTACTGCTCTCGCGAAGCAGAACACCCAGGTCAGCGCGTTGCACGTTGGCTATATGGACACCGATATGGCCAGCGAGGTCGACGCCCCGAAGCATGATCCCGCATCGATCGCGAAGATCGCGTTGGACGGCCTCGCCTCCGGTGAGCCGGAAATCATCGCCGACGAGCTGAGCCAGCACGTACAGGCCGGTTTGGCCGGCGGGGTGGCGGCGCTCTATCCGCAGTCCGCCTGATCACTGTCCTGGCTACGAAACTGGCGTGGTGTGGGTTGGTGAGTGCGGGATAGTGTCCCGCACTCGACGTCGAGTGCGGGACATTGTCCCACGGTCAACGTGATTCACTAGTAAAGATCAACAGCGCCGAGTCTCGAGCCACCACCGATCAGCTCGACGGGCCGCCGTCCTCGAGGTTGCCTTCGGTGTCCAGGAAAATCTGTTGCAGGGCCTGCAGAGTCGCCGGATCGGGCTCGCGCCACATCTGCCGGTTTGCCGCTTCCAACAGCCGCTCGGTAATTCCGTGCAACGCCCACGGATTGGATTCGTTCAGGAATTTCTGGTTCTCCGGGTCCAGCGCGTACGTGGCCGCCAACTGCTCGTACATCCAGTCTGGCACCACGTCCGCGGTCGCGTCATAGCCGAACAAGTAGTCGACGGTCGCAGCCAGCTCAAACGCACCTTTGTAGCCATGCCGTCGCATCGCCGCGATCCAGCGCGGATTCACCACCCGGGCGCGGAAAATCCGGGCCGTTTCCTCGACCAGGGACCGGGTACGGACCGACTCCGGGCGAGTGCTGTCACCGATGTACGCGGCCGGCGCCTTGCCGGTGAGAGCCTGGACGGTGGCGATCATGCCACCGTGATACTGGAAATAGTCGTCGGAGTCAGCGATATCGTGCTCACGGGTGTCGGTGTTCTTCGCCGCCACCGCGATCCGTTTGTACGCCGTGCGCATCGCCTCGCGCGCGGGCGCGCCATCCACGCCGCGCCCGTACGCATATCCGCCCCAAGTTTCGTAGACGTCGGCGAGATCGGTGTTATCACGCCAATTGCGGCTGTCGATCAAAGGCAGCAGGCCGGCGCCATAGGTGCCTGGCTTGGAACCGAAAACCCGCAGCGTGGCCCGCCGGGAATCGCCGTGCTCGGCCTCATCGGCGCGTACGTGCGCACGGACGAAATTGTCCTCGTCGGACTCTTGCAGGCCAGCGACCAAAGTGACGGCGTCGTCCACCATTGCCACCACGTGCGGGAACGCATCCCGAAAGAAGCCACTGATCCGCACGGTCACGTCGATTCGCGGCCGGCCAAGCTCAGCCAGGTCGAGGGGGGCCAACCCGGTGACTCGCCGGGAAGCATCGTCCCAGACCGGCCTGACGCCCAACAGAGCGAAAACCTCGGCGATGTCGTCGCCGGACGTACGCATCGCGCTGGTGCCCCACACCGACAGACCCACCGAGCGAGGCCATTCTCCAGTGTCCGCGCGATAGCGGGCCACCAGCGAGTCGGCCAGCGCTTGGCCGGTCTCCCAAGCAAGTCGGCTGGGCACCGCTTTCGGGTCCACCGAATAGAAGTTGCGTCCGGTGGGCAGCACATTGACCAGGCCACGCAACGGCGAACCACTCGGCCCGGCAGGGACATAACCGCCCTCCAGGGCGTGCAGCACAGCGTCGATTTCGTCGGTCGTACGAGCCAGCCGCGGCACGATCTCGGTGGCCGCGAAGGTGAGGATCTCGGCCACGGTCTTATCGGGCCGACCGAGAACGGCGTGGACTGTCTCCATTGCCGCGGTCGCATCCCAAGCGCGGTCTTCCATCGCCTCGACGAGCGCGCGTGCGGTGTTTTCGTGCTCATCCACGCTGACCCGCGCGGCTGACCCGTCCTCGGCGAGGCCGAGCGCCTCGCGGAGTCCGGGCAGGGTCTGCCGGCCGCCCCAGATCTGCTGCGCCCGCAGCATCGCGAGGACGAGGTTGACCCGGCCCGGCCCGCTCGGCGCAGCCCCGAGAACGTGCAGCCCGTCCCGAATCTGCGCGTCCTTGACCTCGCACAGCCAGCCGTCGACATGCAGCAGGAAGTCGTCGAACTCGGCGTCATGCGGCCGATCGTCGAGACCGAGGTCATGGTCGAGTTTGGCGGCCTGGATGAGCGTCCAGATCTGCGCCCGGATGGCCGGCAGTTTCGCCGGGTCCATCGCGGCGATATTCGCGTGCTCGTCCAGAAGTTGTTCCAGCCGGGCGAGGTCTCCGTAGCTTTCCGCGCGGGCCATCGGCGGCACCAGATGGTCGACCAGGGTGGCATGCGCCCGCCGTTTGGCCTGGGTGCCTTCGCCCGGATCGTTGACCAGGAACGGATAGATCAGCGGCAGGTTGCCCAAAGCCGCGTCCGGGCCACAGGAAGCGGACATTCCGACAGTTTTTCCGGGCAGCCACTCGAGATTTCCGTGCTTGCCAACATGCACCATCGCATCCGCGCCGAATTCCTCGGCCAGCCAACGATACGCGGCGAGGTAGTGGTGCGTTGGGGGCAGGTCGGGATCGTGGTAAATCGCGATGGGATTCGCGCCGAACCCACGCGGCGGCTGCACCATGACGACCACGTTGCCAGCGCGCAGGCCGGCCAGCACGATTTCACCGGTGGTGTCCACGTAAAGCTGGCCTGGCGGCGGACCCCAGTGCTCCTCGATCCTTTGCCTTAGCTGGGCGGGCAAAGTCGCGTACCAGGAGCCATAAACCTCAGCAGCGATCCGGATCGGGTTGCCGGACAACTGCTCTTCGGTCAGCCAGTCCGGATCCTGGCCGCCGGCCGCGATCAGCGCATGCATCAGCGCGTCGCCGTCCTGGGCCGCCAAGCCCGGAAACCCGTCTCCCAAGTCGTACCCGGCCGACCGCATCTTTTCCAGCAGCCGTACCACGCTGGCCGGTGTGTCGAGGCCGACCGCGTTGCCAATGCGCGCGTGTTTGGTGGGATAGGCCGACAACATCAGTACGACCTTGCGCGAAGCCGCCGGCAGATGGCGCAGCCGGGCGTGCCCGACCGCGATGCCGGCCACCCGCGCGGCCCGCTCCGGATCGGCCACATAATGCGTCAGGCCGTCCGCATCGGTCTCCTTGAAGGAAAACGGGACGGTGATCAGCCGCCCGTCGAACTCCGGCACCGCGACCTGAGTAGCCACGTCCATGGGCGACAGGCCGCTGTCGTTCTCCGCCCAGGTGGCCCGGTCGCTGGTCAGGCAAAGGCCCTGCAGAATCGGAATGTCCAACTCGGCGAGGGCGCCGACATCCCAGGCGTCATCTTCGCCGCCGGCCGTCACCGCCGCCGGCGTACTTCCGCCAGCTGCCAGTACAGTCACCACCAGCGTGTCGACTTTACGCAGGACAGCGAGCATTTCCGGTGGCGCGGTCCGCAAAGACGCGCAGTACAGCGGCAAAGCCTGCCCACCGGCATCCTCTATCGCGC
This sequence comes from Fodinicola feengrottensis, assembly GCF_039530045.1. Taxonomy (NCBI): domain Bacteria; kingdom Bacillati; phylum Actinomycetota; class Actinomycetes; order Mycobacteriales; genus Fodinicola; species Fodinicola feengrottensis. The sequence goes on from NZ_BAAANY010000020.1 coordinate 412,916, forward strand.
TGGACAGCGCCTCCACGAAAGCGGTGTTCCCGGCCACGTGGTGCGCGCGGTAGTAGAGCACACCCACCACCGGGCCGGAGCCGTTGCTCGTACGCTCCAGCTCGCCCCACAGCGGCATCGGTTCCGGAGCCACGAAACCAAAGCCAGTCAACAAAATCGTGTCTGACAAAAAGTGGTGCAGGTTCGCGAGGTTGCCGGGACCACCATGCGCCAAGTACGCATGCGCCTCGGCGGCCACGCCGATGGGGACGGTCGAGAGCTCCATCAGCTCGGCGTCCGGCGTTTGCTCGCCGCTCAACACGACCACCGGCAGCGATCCGGCCAGCAGGTGGTCCAGGCCGTCCTCCCAGGCCCGCCGGCCGCCCAGAATGCGGACGACCACCAGCCGCACGCCGGCCAGCAGCGCCGGCAGGTCGTCAACGGTCGTACGGGCCGGGTTCGCCAGCCGGTAGCCAACGGCGGCCGCGCGCGCCGACAGCAGGTCCGTATCCGACGTGGAGAGCAGCAAGATCTGGCCGCGGGCGCTGGACATCGCGGATCCTCCCTCGGGGTCCGCGCCCCGGGTCGAGAGAGCGACGGCGGCCAGTTCCTGGCTCACGGGTCAGCTGAAGCTGACCTGATGACAGTGGCGGGACCGCGCCGGATTCGCACCGGCTTCCTGCACCGTCGTCGCTGTGGTGGCGGTATGAAGTTGGGCCTGACCGCCAAACTCTAACCGGTCAGTCAGGGAGCGACGACAGGCCGGACCGGGCACGTAGTATCCGGCAGGTGTCCGCCCTTGCCTCGCGTGACGGCGCCGTCGACCGGTGTCCGGGAGCGCTCCGACTGCATGCCGCCGCGGACGGCGGCCTCGCTCGCGTACGGGTCCCGGGCGGCCGCCTGAGCGCCGCGCAGCTTGCCTTGCTCCGCGATGCGGCGGTCGAGCTGGGCGACGGCACTCTCGAGTTGACTTCGCGCGCAAACGTGCAGGTCCGGGGGCTGGCCGGCGCGGGTGACCTCGCCGAAAGGCTGGCCGGCGCCGGCCTGCTGCCGTCCGAGTCCCACGAGCGGGTACGAAACATCATCGCCAGCCCGCTCAGCGGGTGGGATGGCCAGGGTTTGCTGGACATATTTCCGCTGGTCAGCATGCTCGACACGGTGCTGTGTGACACGGCTGGCCTGGCCGAGCTGCCGGGCCGGTTCCTGCTCGTCGTGGACGACGGACGCCGCGATGTGATCGGGCTGGGCGCGGACATCGGGCTGCTCTCGGTCGCCCGCGACCAGCTCGCGCTCGTACTCGCTGGCCTGGACACCGGCCTGCGGGTACGCCCGGACCAGGCCGTCGATGTCGTACGTGGCGCGGCTGAGGCGTTCCTGGCCGAGCGAGCCGCACAGGGCTCGACAGCGTGGCGGCTGGCCGAACTGGCCGATGGTCCGGCTGCGATCGGCCGCCGGATGGGCCGCCCACCAGCCTCGATGCCGCGCCTCAGCGGCCGCCAGCCAACCCCCGTTGGCGCGTACGACGGCGTGTCGGTCGTCGGTGTGCCGCTGGGCCGCCTCGACGCCGAACAGGTGGCCACGCTGATCAGTGCCGCCGACGAGTTTCGCGTCACACCTTGGCGAAGCGTCGCGTTCCGCGGCCGCATTCGGACCACGGCCGGCCTGATCACCGACCCGGATTCACCTTGGTTGGGCGTGACGGCCTGCGCCGGAAAGCCGCGGTGCGCGCAGGCGCTGGCGGACGTACGCACCGATGCCGCGAAGGCGTTGGCGCCGGGCCGGCGACCGGTGCACTGGTCGGGTTGTGCCCGACGATGTGGCCGGCCGGCGGGTTCGCTGGTGGACGTGGTGGCGACCGACTTGGGCTACCACGTGACCGTCGACGGACAGATGCGAAGCGAAGGTGTCGGTGTCGGTGTCGCAGCACAGGTAATCAGGGCGGTTCGATGATCGACTACCTCAAGGACGGGCCGGAAATCTACCGGCGGTCCTTCGCGACCATCCGCGCCGAGGCGGATCTCAGCCATCTGCCGGCTGAGCTGGAGAAGGTCGCCGTACGGATGATCCACGCTTGCGGCATGACTGACCTGGTGGCGGATTTGGCCTGGTCACCAGATGCGGGCAAGGCCGCTCGGACAGCACTGCGAGCCGGCGCGCCGATCCTTTGTGACGCGGCGATGGTGGCCAGTGGCATCACCCGCCGCCGGTTGCCGGCCAGCAACGAGGTTATCTGCACCTTGACCGATCCGCGGGTCCCAGAACTGGCCGCACACCTGGGTACGACCCGGAGTGCTGCTGCCTTGGAGCTGTGGCGAGACCGGCTGGAAGGCTCGCTGGTGGCGATCGGCAACGCGCCGACCGCGCTGTTCCGGCTGCTGGAAATGATCGAGGAGGGCGCTGGCCGGCCCGCCGCGGTGCTCGGCCTGCCGGTCGGTTTCGTCGGTGCGGCCGAGTCGAAGCGCGCACTCGCCGAACATCCGAGCGGCCTGGCACACATCGTCGTCCACGGTCGCCGTGGCGGCAGCGCGATGGCGGTGGCCGCGGTCAACGCCCTCGCAACCGAACAGGAGTGATTTCCTTCCGTGGCAGAACGAAAACCGGCCGGCCGGCTCTACGGCGTGGGCCTCGGGCCGGGCGATCCGGAGCTGGTGACGGTCAAGGCAGCCCGGTTAGTCGGCGCCGCCGACGTGATCGCCTACCACTGCGCCCGGCACGGCCGGAGCATCGCGCGGCGGATAGCCGAGCCGTACGTACGCGCCGGCCAGATCGAGGAAAAACTCGTCTATCCGGTGACCACCGAGACGACCGACCATCCAGGTGGTTATCAAGGCGCGATCGACGAGTTCTACACGGCCGCGGCGGCTCGGCTGGCCACCCACCTCGACGCCGGCCGCGATGTCGTCGTGCTCTGCGAGGGCGACCCGTTCTTCTACGGTTCTTACCTGCACATGCACAAACGGCTCGCCGATCGCTACCCCACCGAAGTTGTGCCGGGCGTGACCTCGGTCAGCGCGGCTGCCGCTGAGTTAGGGCGGCCACTGGCCGAGCGCGACGAGGTTTTGACCATTCTGCCGGGAACTTTGCCGCCGGCCGAACTCGCCCGCCGGCTCGCCGACACCGATACGGCCGCGGTTGTGAAGCTGGGCCGCACCTTCGCGGGCGTACGAGCCGCACTCGCCGCAGCAGGCCGGCTGGACGACGCCTGGTACGTCGAGAAAGCCACTACGGACCAGCAACGGACCGCGTCATTGTCCACAGTGGATCCGGCGGATGTGCCCTACTTTTCCCTTGCCCTGCTTCCCAGCGGCCGTCCCGAAGCACCAAAGAAAGCAGGGGTCGTCGTGGTCGGCCTCGGGCCGGCCGGACAGCCATGGCTGACGCCGGAAACGCGAGCCGCGCTGGCCGAGGCCGACGATTTGGTCGGATACGGACCTTATCTCGATCGAGTGCCACCGAATCCGCACCAGACAAGGCATCCATCCGACAACCGGGTAGAGGCGGAGCGCGCCGCGGTGGCTCTGAAGCTAGCCGCCAGCGGTCGCCAGGTGGCCGTGGTTTCCTCCGGCGATCCAGGCGTTTTCGCGATGGCCACAGCGGTTCTGGAAGTGGCTTGCGAGCCGCACTTCGCCGGCGTACCGGTACGCGTGCTGCCCGGAGTCACCGCCGCCCAGGCGGTCGCCAGCCGGATCGGCGCACCGCTCGGGCACGACTACTGCGTGTTGTCGCTGTCCGATCGGCTCAAACCCTGGTCGGTGGTCGAACAGCGGCTGGCCGCGGCCGCCGAGGCCGATCTGGTGGTGGCGATCTACAACCCCGGATCCCGCAGTCGTACGCACCAGGTCACCGCGGCCCGGGATGTCCTGCTCAAACACCGAAATCCGGACACGCCGGTGGTCATCGGCCGCGATGTCGGCGGCGCCGGCGAAAGCGTACGAGTCGTCCGGCTGGCCGATTTGCAATCGTCCGATGTGGACATGCGGACGCTGCTGATCGTCGGGTCGTCCCGTACGCGCGCGGTGCAGCGCGGCGGCGAAACGGTCGTCTTCACGCCCCGCCGCTATCCGGAATGACGTTTTCCAGCCAAGCAACGGCCTGCGCCTCGGTCTCGACGATCGCCACCGCGGGCAGTTTCGGCCGACGTACGATCACCACCGGCAGCCCCAGCTCGCGGGCCGCCGTCAGCTTGGCCGCAGTCTGCTGACCACCGCTGTTTTTGGTCACCAGCAAGTCGATCCGGTGTTCGCGCAGCAGCGCCAGCTCACCGTCCACTGGGTACGGTCCACGATTCAGGAGCACGGTCAGCCGGGCCGGCAGCGGGGGCTCCGGCGGGTCCACCGACCGCAGCAGGAACCATCGGTCGCTGGCCGCGAAGGCCGCCGCATCGGTCCGGCCGGTGGTCAGGAACACCCGCTCCCCCGGCACCGGCAGGTCGCCGACCCGGTCCACCCAGTGCCAGTCATCGCCGTCGCGCGGCTCCCACCCGGGCCGTTGCAGCACCACGTACGGCAGGGCGAGCCGCTCAGTCGCCGCCGCGGCCGACCGGGTCATGGTGCTGGCGAAGGGATGGGTGGCATCGATGACCGCCGCGATTTCGTTCGTACGCAGCCAATCCAACAGGCCTTCGACGCCACCGAAGCCGCCGATCCGGACCGCGCCGGCGGGCCGCGCCGGCTCCCGCACCCGACCGGCCAACGATGAGATCGCCTCGACTCTGGGATGGTGCTCCAGCGCGGCCGCGAGCCGGCGCGCCTCGCCGGTGCCACCGAGCAACAGGACCCGCGCTCTCACCGCATCACCCCTGGTCATACCGTACAAGGATATGAAAGCGACGGGCCTGCGCTATGGCTGGACGACCGGCGCGTGTGCGACCGCCGCCGCGACCGCCGCTTACACGGCGCTGCTCACCGGCGATTTCCCCGACCCGGTCCAGATCACCCTGCCGCGCGGCCAGCGGCCCACCTTCGCGCTCACCCGTGAATCGCTGCGGATCGGCGCGGCCACCGCGGCGATCGTGAAGGACGCCGGCGACGACCCCGACGTGACGCATGGCGCGGTGATCAGCGTGACCGTACGCCCCGGCGGCGCTGGCATTACCTTCGTCGCCGGCCCGGGCGTCGGCACGGTGACCAAACCGGGCCTCCCGCTGCCGGTCGGGGAACCGGCCATCAACCCGGTGCCGCGCCGAATGATCACCGAACACCTCGCCGCGGTCGCAGCACTGCATGGCGGCTCCGGTGACGTCGTTGTCGAGGTAGCGATCGAAAACGGCGAGGAAATCGCCCGAAAGACCTGGAATCCACGACTCGGCATCCTCGGTGGCCTGTCGATCCTGGGCACTACCGGGATCGTCGTCCCGTACTCGTGCTCGGCCTGGATCGACAGCATCCGGCGCGGCATCGACGTGGCCCGCGCCGCCGGCCACCAGCATGTCGCCGGCTGCACTGGCAGCACGTCCGAGCAGGTCGCCGCCGCTCTTTATGACCTACCCGCTGACGCTCTGCTCGACATGGGAGATTTCGCTGGCGCCGTACTGAAATACCTGCGCCGACATCCGGTGCCGCGGCTCACCGTCGCCGGCGGAATCGGCAAACTCTCCAAACTCGCCGACGGCCACCTCGACCTGCATTCCGGCCGCTCGCAAGTGAACCCTGACCTGCTCGCCACCCTCACCGCCCTCGCCGGCGGTTCTCCCGCACTGGTCGAACAGGTGCGTACGGCCAACACCGCCCTCGCCGCCCTCCACCTCTGCCAAGCCGCCAACCTCCCCCTCGGCGACCTCATCGCAGCACGCGCGCTCACGACCGCCCTCGAGGTCCTCCGCGGAGCGCCCGTCACCGTCGACATCGTCGTGATCGACCGCGCCGGCACCATCGTCGGCCGCGCCTAGGCAGTGTCTGGTTATTCCGGGGGGATGAGAGTCGAGATCCAGAAGTTGGCTGCTGGTGCCGTGGGGAAGCCTTCATAGCAGCGCTATGGGGGCTTTCCCACGGTGCCTGCAGCCGGCTTCTGGGCTCGGCTATCGCCCGGCGGAATAACCAGACACTGCCTAGGACCTAACCCATCAGAAAGTACGGACGCGAGCGGCGGAATACAGGTGGCTGTCGGGGAAAGAAGCGGCGGTGAGGGTCTGGCCGACGATGACGACAGCCGTACGTTTGATGCCGGCCTCGTGCACCTGCGCGGCGATATCCGCCAACGTTCCGCGCAAAATCACCTCGTCCGGGCGGCTCGCCATCGCGACCACGGCCACCGGGCAATCGGTGCCGTAGTTCGGGGTGAGTTCGGCGACCAGCTGATCGATCCGTTGGACCGCCAAATGCACCACCATGGTGGCCTGACTTTGGCCGAGGGTAGCCAAATCCTCGCCCGCGGGCATGGGCGTGGCCCGCGCGGACGTACGGGTCAGAATCACCGTCTGTCCCACTCCCGGCACGGTGAACTCTCGTCCTAAAGACGCGGCCGCGGCCGAAAAGGCAGCTACGCCGGGCGTGATGTCGTACGCGACGCCAGCCGCGTCCAGCCGACGGGCTTGCTCGGCGACCGCGCTGAAAATCGACGGATCACCCGAACACAGTCGCGCCACATCCGAGCCGGACGTGTCGGCGGACACCATTTCGGCGACGATCTGATCCAGCGTGAGATCGGCGGTGTCGACCAGCCGCGCCCCCGGTGGACACCATGCCAGCAACTCGGTCGGGACCAGGCTGCCGGCGTACAGGCACACCGGCGAAGCCGCGATCAGCGCCTGGCCGCGGACCGTGATGAGGTCCGCCGCGCCGGGTCCGGCACCGATGAAATGTACGGTCACGCTGTCCCTTTCGTGATGGCCCATTGCGTCACCGGCAGCTGCGGCCGCCATCCGGTGAACCCGCCGAGCGGCCCGGCTCGATTGATCGCGATCCGGACGAGCTCGCCACCCAGGCGCTGGTGCCAGCCAGCCACCACGCCTTCGGACTCGACCGTCACCGTGTTGACCACCAGCCGACCGCCAGGCAGCAGAGCCTGCCAGCAGATCTCGACCACGCCGGGCACCGTCGCCCCGCCGCCGACGAACACCGCGTCCGGTCGTTCAAGGTGGTGAAGCGCTTCTGGAGCAGCCCCCACCACGATCGTGAGCCCGGGCACGCCGAGCGCTTCGGCGTTGCGACCGATCCGCGCGGCCCGCTCGGGATCGCTTTCGACCGCGACCGCCCGGCACGACCGGTGGTGCCGCATCCACTCGATGCCGATGCTGCCGGCGCCAGCGCCCACGTCCCAGAGCAACTGCCCCGGCACCGGCGCCAGCCGCGCCAGCGTCACCGCCCGGATCTCCCGTTTGGTCAGCTGCCCGTCATGGTCGTACGCGTCATCGGGCAGTCCGGGCGTACGCGCCAGCACCGGCCCTTCGCGATCGCATTCGACCGCCACCACATTGAGCCCGTCGACCACGGCGTTTTCCCAGCTAGCGGCCCTGCCTTCGAGCGTACGCCGAGCTGGTCCGGCAAGCTGTTCAAGCACCCACAACCGGCTGTCGCCGTAGCCGCGAGCGGTCAGCAGCGCGGCGACTTCCGCGGGCGTACGGGCATCGGCGCTCAACACCAGCACCTTGCGTCCCGGCTGCACCTCCGGATGCACAGCCGCCACCGACCGACCGACCGCGCTGACCACCGCGACCTCATCCAACGCCCACCCGAGTCCAGCGCAAGCCAGCGACAGTGACGACGGATGCGGCACCACCGTCACGTTCTCCGGCCCCAGCAGTCGTACGAGCGTCGCACCGATCCCGTAGAACATCGGGTCCCCGCTGGCCAACACACAAGCATCCGGATGGGCGGCCATAAGTGCCGGCAGCGCGGGCAGCATCGGCGACGGCCAGCGGACTCGCTCGGCGGCGGTGTCAGGCACCAAGGCCAACTGGCGCTCGCTGCCCATCAGCACCTTCGCCCGGCGGATGGCCTCCTGGGCCGACGGGGACAGGCCGTCCCAGCCGTCCGCACCCACCCCGACCACAGTCACCGTCACGGCAGTCACCTTATGCGGACTACCAGCCCCAGGTGCCCGGCGCTCCCTTGAACGGACCGACCACATCCGAGGTGATCCAGCCGCCGTAGAACTCCCCCGGCTGCGGAGTGACCTTCGCACCGTCCAGCGTGACCGAGTCGAAGCGTCCGGCATAGACGGCGACCCGGTCGAGCAGGGCCGGATAGCGCGGATCTGGGCTCGGATACCACCAACCGACCTCGGTCAACGGCAGCGCGCCTTCGACCAGCACGTCCACATACCGCGCGGCTCCCTTCCACTCGCAGAAGGTCTCCCGGTCCGCCGGCCGCAAGTGCTCCCCGAAAGCGGTCCGCGGCAGGTAGTACGTGGGCGGATGAGACGTCTCCAGCACTCGTACGAGGTCATCGGTGTCGGCGACGACTGTGCCCGCGTACGTCACCACCGCCCGCCGCCGGACCACCTCGGCCCGCGGCGGCCGCGGGTAGTCCCACACCGACTCCTGCCCGGGACCGGGCTTTTCCCTGCGCATCGCACCAGAATAGAGCGCGTTAGGCTGACACGGTGACTCCTGAGGAACTCCTGACCACCACTCGTTCCGTGCGCAAGCGGTTGGACTTCGATCGGCCAGTCGAGTTGAGTGTTGTCCGCGAATGCCTGGAAATCGCTTTGCAGGCGCCGAGCGGGTCCAATGTGCAGGGGTGGCAGTGGGTCGTGGTGACCGATCCGGACCAGCGCGCGGCCATCGGTGACTATTACCGGCAGGCCGTCGACGCCTACCTGGATTCGCCGGGAGCGGCCGGGAAACTGTTCGCTGACAACCCGAACCGCGCCTCCGTGCAGAACCGCGTCGGCGACAGCGTCGCGTACCTCGGCCAACACATGGGCCGCGCACCCGTTCTGGTGCTGCCGTGCCTGACCCTGCGCGGTGGCGAGCTGCCGGAAGGAAATCAGGCCGGACTCTGGGGTTCGGTGCTGCCGGCGGCCTGGAGTTACATGCTGGCCGCCCGTACGCGTGGGCTCGGCACCGCTTGGACTACCCTACATCTGAGCTACGAAACGGAAATCGCCGCACTGTTGGGACTTCCGGACAATGTCCGGCAGGCCGCGCTGATCCCGACCGCCCACACCATCGGGACCGATTTCAAGCCCGCCCGTCGCCAACCGCTCGACGACATCCTGCACGTCAATCGCTGGTAGCTGAACCTGCTTGTCCGGTGGAATACCCGCCACCGACCAAAAAGTCATAACTGTCCCGTAGTGCGTCGAATATGTCGCCGTCGAACCGGTCCAGTTCCACGATGTGCCATCGTACGGCCGGATTCGCGGTCAACGCGGCCGCGATATCCAGGCTGCCCTGGCCCACCGCGACCATCACGTCGTCGCGGGATTTGCCCGGACCGTCCTTGACGTGTACGAACGGGACCCGATCTCCCAAATCTCGCAACACTTCGGCCGGATCCGCGCCACCGACCGCGGCCCAGTAAAGGTCCAGTTCCACCAACACATCTGGTTCCACCAGATCCAGCAGAATCTGATGGGCGGTCAGGCCGTTGAAGGTATTCGAAAATTCGGCCTCGTGATTGTGGTACGCCAACCGGATCCCGTAGTCCCGCGCGTTGACGGCACCCTCGTTCACTCGGTCGACTCCCCGCGCGATGGCGTCCGTCGTACGGAATTCCTCCGGTTCCAGGCTCCAGGCGATCGCCGGCACCCCCAGCTCGGCTTGCTCGTCCAAAATCCTGCTGGCCTCCCGACCGGACGGGAAAGGCACGTGAGCACTGGTAAAACGCAACCCCAGGTCGCGCATCACCTTTTTGAGGTCAGCCGGGGCGATATCGAACCGACCGTAGAGTTCGACCCCGACGAATCCGAGCTCGCTGATGCTCCGCAGCACCCGGGGAAGATCCTTCGCCGCCTGCTCCCGAACGGTGTAGAGCTGCACTGCGATCGGCGTCACTCCTCACGATCCGGCAGCTCGAAGGTGGTGGTCAGTGGGACGGCTTGGCCGGTCCGGCTGGACTCCTCGGCCATCAGCATGATTTCCAGGATGTGCCGGGCATGGTCGACGTTGAGCATCGGAGTTTCGCCGGTGGCCACACAGTCCGCCAGGTGATCGGCCAGGATCGCCCTGTGCAGGCCGAAAGCGCGCTGCGTCTGCGCCTCAACCTCGCGCAGGGTCGGGGTGATCCAGCCGCCGAGTCCGGGCACCGCGTCCAGCTGGAAGATCTCCAGCGGCGGACCTTCACCGCCGTAGGGCGCGCCCGCGATGTTGATCGTGCCCTCGCGGCCGTAGATCTCCACTTTCGGGCCGCGCGCCGCGTTCACGTTGAAGGTGCCGTCCACCACCGCGAAGGTCGACGCACCGAAGTCCAGCATCATCAGCACGTTGTCATCCGCGGTCACCTCGATTTTCTTGCCCTTGAAGGGACCGCCACGTACGGTCCGGACCGGCTCGGTGATGCCCGCGAAAGCCACCACCCGCTTGGCGGGGCCGAGCAGCCCGGTGATTTCGTGAATGCCGTACACGCCCATGTCATACAGCGGGCCGGATCCCTTTTGGTAAAACCACGTAGGGTCCAGCGGCCAGTTTCCCGAAGCCGGCCCGCCGTGCGATGACCGTACCCGCGCGAACGCCACTTTTCCGATCGCGCCGTGCCGAATCAGCCGGCGGGCCTGCATCCGGTCTGGGTACAGCATGTTGTACGGCGCGCACACCACGGTCAGGCCACGTTGGGCGGCCAGATCGCAGATGTCGTTCGCGTCCGCCATGGTGGTGGCCAGCGGCTTTTCGGTGGCAAGGTGCTTTCCGGCAGACAGGATTTTGCGGCAGGTCTCGCCGTGCACCGGGATCGGCGTCAGGTTGATGACCGCGTCCAGTTCAGCACCGTCGAGCATTTCCTCCAGCGTCCCAAAAGCCTTCGGGATGCCGTACGTGTCAGCCACCGACCGTGCTCGCTCCAGCACCGGATCGGCGATCGCCACCGGCGTCACCTTGTCCGAGATCTGGGCCAGGTTCGGCAGCACGCCGACGCTGACGGTCGCGATCGTGCCGGCACCCAGAATGCCCAGCCGCAGCGGCTGCCCGGCTACCACGGCGCCACTTCCGGCTCGATCGTACGACCGGTCCGCACCGACTCGTAGAAAGCCAGGCAGGAAGCGAGATTGTGCCACGCGTCCTCGACGGTGGCGACGGGCTCGACCTCGTCCCGAATCGACGCCGTCCAGTGATCGATATCGGCAGCCTGATCGTGGTGCCCCGGGAGGGCTGTTTGCACCCATCCCTGCAGCGGCGGAAAGTCCGCCAGAATCAGGCTGCGGTCACTGATCCCGTCCATTCGGTAGACGCCGTCACTGCCAACATAGGTTCCGCTGGACTGAAATCCGGCGCCGGGAGCTGTCCAGGTGTCTTCCAGGGTGGCCACCGCGCCGCCCGCGAACGTCACCGTCGCCACCCCGTAGTCCTCCACGGCCAGCTCTGGATAGGCCAGGTTGGCGGTTTGTCCAGTCACCGCAACGATTTCCTCACCGAGCAGCCACCGGAGCATGTCGACTTGATAGACCGCATGGTCGATCCAACCGCCGCCGGCGGTCCGGCCCGGATCGACAAACCACCCTGGATCCGGGTCGTCCGGCCAGCGCCGCGGCAACCCCGCCCAAATCGACAGCGAGGCGCTTAACAACCGGCCGAGCCGGCCCTGTTCGATCCAGCGCTTGAGAAACTGGCTGCGCGGGCCGAGCCGCATCCGCGACTCAGCCGGCAGGAACCGAACCCCGGCCCGCCGGACCGCCGCCACGACCATCGTCGCCTCGGCCACCGTACGAGCCAGTGGTTTGTTGGAGATGATGTGCTTTCCGGCCTCAGCGGCGGTTCGGCAGACCTCGGCATTGCGGTCCGGGCTGACCAGGCTGATGATCGCGTCGACGGTCGGATCTTCGACCAGTGCACGCCAATCTTTGTCCACCAGGTCAACCCCGCACCGAGTGGCGAGCTCACTCGCCCGTGCTGGTTCCGCGTCGGCGATGCCGACCAGCCGCACGCCGTCCCGGCCACCGATGCCCTCAGCCAGCGGAATCGCCGAATACCAGTGATCCAGGCCGACCAGGCCCACTCGAATATCAGTCATGTGTACGTCCACACTCATCGGCATTCATTTCTGGGCTCAATGTTTGGGAGGTTAACAAACACCTAGGACCCCCACAAGGCTCGTACGACAACTCTGCGGTTTACTACGACGTTGACCGTGATCGTTCAAAGGAGGGCGCGATGGGGATGCCACCGGCAGCCGAGCGTCTGGACCTGCCAGAGAGCGCCCGCGCGGTCCTGCGCGCGCTCGTCACCGACGGGCCGGCTACCCGGCCACAGCTCGGCCACACACTCGACCTGTCCCGGCCGACCATGTCGGTGGCGATCGCGGAGCTGGCCAAGCTGGACCTGGTGACCAGCCAGGGCACCACCAAGGGGAGCACCGGTCGCAGCGCGGTCATTTATTCGGTGGCGCCGGCCGCCGGGCACGTCCTGGGAGTGGAGGTCGCCGCGACCCGGGTTCGGGTCGCCGCGCACGCACTGGACGGCAGTCAGCTGAGCTCCCGCGAAGAGCGGATGTCGGCCCGCCGGCGCAATGTCACCGCGGCGGCCACCGCCGCGGCCATCGAGCTGGTCAGGAAGGTACGCGCCGATGTCGGCCACCGGCACGGGCCGCTGCGGGACGTCGTCATCGGCGCACCAACCGCCCCGACCGAACATTCCAGCGACCGCGTCGACAGCCTGCGGGTAGACGGCACCGAACAGCTCGTCTCCTCGCTGCCAGTGCCGGCCGAAGTGCCGGTGGTGGTGGAAAACAACGTCAACTGCGCGGCCCTCGCCGAACACCGGCTCGGAGTCGCCCGCAACCAGCGGATGTTCGCGTACCTGCAAGTCGGGGTGAAGATCGGCGCTGGGATCGTGCTCGACGGCCAGTTGCTGCATGGCGCCCACGGCGCCACCGGTGAGGTGTCAAGGATGCCGTTTCCGTGGGGTGAGAACGAAAGTCCGCGGCGCGCTGGACTTGAACACTATCTCGGCTCCGAGGCTTTACTGGAGCGTTGCGCGGCCGCGTGGCCGGCATCGGCTGGACCGCCGCCGCGAGACGCCAAGGCACTTTTCGAGGCGGCCGCACGCGGCGACGTGCATGCGCGGCGAATGGTCGACCGGCATGCGCAGGACATCGGGCGACTCGCGGTTGGCGTGTTGAGCGTCCTCGACCCAGGCCTCATCGTGCTCGGCGGCGGCGTCGGCCAGAACCAGCTGGTGCTGCCCGAAGTCCAGCGGGTGCTGCGATCCCTGGCCTGGGACACCGAGGTCACCGTCGGCGCGTTGGGTGACCGCGCCACCGTCCTTGGCGCCGTTCATCTCGCGATCAGCCGCGCCCTGAACCGCCTCGCCTGACGGCGGACATTGCCGAGGTCGGCGAACTTTGTTAACCTCCAAAACACTCACTCCTGCGACCGAAGGCACGGTCAGCCCTCCATGGACGATGCCGTCGTCGGTATTGACATCGGCGCCACCAAAACCCACCTTGCTCTGGGTACGACGGCGATCGGGACAGCCAGCGCAATCGTGGACGAGCGCATCGTTCGTACGAAGGCGTGGCGGATTCCGGAATCCGCCGCGAATGCGGCCACCCTCGCTGGCCTGGTGTCCGATGCGTTCGGTGCCGCCGCGCTGCGGTTGCCACTCGCGGTGGGCGCCCACGGGTGCGACAACACTGACCAATGCCTGCGGTTCCAGGCCCAGCTCGGCGAGCATTTCGGCGGCCCAGTGCGGGTGGTCAACGACGCCGAACTCATGCCGCCGGCGATGGGAGTCCCCGGCGGGATCGGCGTGGTGTGCGGGACGGGCTCCATCGCCGCGGTACGCGATGAGGCCGACCAGTTGATCACCTCCGGCGGCTGGGGGTGGGTGCTCGGCGACGAGGGCAGTGCCTCCGGACTGGTCCGCGAGGCTGTCCGCGCGGTGCTCACCGAGCTGGACCTCGGCCACCCGCCAGACCAACTGGCCACTCGGCTGATGGCCAGTTTCCAAGCGCCTACTGGCCCTGAGCTGGCGATGTCGTTGAGCCGGTCGAACTCCGCCGACTACTGGGGCAGCCACGCCACCGAGGTTTTCGCCGCCATGGCGGACGGATCCGAAGTCGCGGCCGCGGTGATCCGGGACGGCGGCCGGCAGCTGGCCACCGTCGTCCAGCGGCTGCTGGCCCGCGGCATACCCATCACCAGCGTGGTCGCCGGCGGAGCGGTCATCGCCACCCAACCACTCCTGCGTGATTCGTTCCTTACCACGCTCAAAGAACTGTGTCCGCGGGTAGACGCGCGAGTGCTGGACCGGCCACCGGTGATCGGCGCGCTCGCGATCGCCAGCGGCCTGCCCGTACCAACAGCCAGCTGACCGGCGAAAGGTTCCCATGGACTACTACCAAGCGGTCGCCTCCCAGGCCGCCAACCTCGAGCGCTCCGCGAACATCGTTCGCGAGCAGCTCGGCGCCCTCGATCTTTCCCGCTGGCAGCTGGGAGTTCTCGCGGTGGCGTCGATGGGCGCGAGCTCGCACGCCGGTCACGCGCTGGTCCACCGGCTGGGCCGGTACGGCCGGCGGGCGATCAACGTGGACGCCTCGGAAATCCTCGCGCTGGGCCCGAAATCTGACGTGGCCGACGGCTATGTCTTCGTGTCGGAAGGCGGCCGGAGCAGGGAAACCATCGCGGCCGCCCAACAAATCGGCGGCAACGAGCGGCTGGGGATCACCAACGACCCGACCGCGCCGCTGTCCCAGGTGGTCGATGCCACTTTCGGCATCGGGCACGGCGAGGACAGTCGGGTCTATACCGTCGGATACACCGCCACCCTGCAGGCCTTCGGGCTGCTGGCCACCGCGCTCGACGGCATTTGCGATGGCGACGACTGGCCGGCACTGCCGGCGCTGGTGGATCGTACGCTCACCGATCTCGCTGTCCAGGCCTTCGAAATCGCCGACGCGCTGACCGAAGTGACCTCGATCGACGTGGTTGGCGCGGGGCTGGCGCGCGCCTCCGCCTCTGAGTCGGCGCTGCTTATCCGGGAGTCGACCCGGATCAGTACGGCCGCCTATGAGACGTACCAGTTTTTGCACGGTCCGATGGAGGCACTCACTCGCCAGCGGGCATGCGTTCTTTTCGGCGAGGAACGGGAAGTGCGGCTGGCGCGGTACCTGGCCGCCGCCAAGGTGCCGACCGTGCTGGTCACCTCGGCCACCGTCGCGGCGGCGAAGAACCTCCATGTCGTACCGATCCCGGCGGTCAGCGGACTCTCCAGGGCAATCCTGCAAATCCTGCCCATTCAGCTGCTGGCCGGAGACCTCGCGCGGCGTTTCGGCCTGAAAGTCAACGGATTCCAGCACACTCAGGACGATACGAAGATCGACCATGTTTGATCCGCCCCGCAAAGGTGTGGCATGATCGCTGCGGCGTTGCGGCGACGAGAGGAGGTACGGAGATGACCACCACCGTTTCCGCGCCTCCCGCGAAGTCCTGATCGACGCCATTCTTCGCGGGAAGCGCGTTACAGCAAGGGATTGTTGATGACCGCGCGTATCAAACACGTCACGTTCGACGCCGTCGACCCGGCGAAACTCACTGCATTCTGGTCGCAGGTGTCCGGCTGGCAGGAGGATCCTGACGATCCGAACCTGCCCGAGCACACTGAGTGGGGGCTCGTCTCACCCAGTGGCCCAAACCTGCTTTTCGTGCTGGTGCCGGAAAGCAAGACCAGCAAGAACCGGGTGCACCTCGACCTGATCCCGGACGAACGAACCCGTGACGAGGAAGTCCAGTGGTTGCTGGGCATCGGTGCCAGCCAGGTGGCCGACCACCGCAAGCCCGACGGCAGCGGCTGGGTCATTATGGCCGACCCGGAAGGCAACGAATTCTGCGTCGAACGCAGCGACGCCGAGCGTAAACCGAAGTAATCAGACACCGGCGAAGAATAGGCTAAACGGCCTATTCTTCGTCCTCGGCGCACGGGGGCTGCTCGGCACCGCGGTGCGGTCGACGGTCCATCCCCCGCGCGACGGTCCGCAGCACGATGTTGACCAACAGCACGGCCGCCGTACCGGTGATCGCGACCTGGAAGAGGCCGGCGCCGGCCAGCGAGCCGACCGCGGCCGAGCACCAAAGGGTGGCCGCGGTGTTCAGCCCTCGGACGGTCAATCCCTCTCGCATAATCACGCCAGCGCCCAGAAATCCGATGCCGGACACGATTTGCGCCGCGACCCGGGTCGGGTCCGCCGCACCACTGCCGGACAGGCCACCGAATCCGTACGAGGACATCACCACGAACAGAGTGGCACCGACCGCCACCAGTGCGTTCGTACGCAATCCCGCCATCCTGGCCCGGTATTGCCGCTCAAATCCAATCGCCGCGCCGAAACCGAGTCCGGCGGCGACTCTGATCACCATTTCCAGGGTGGTCATGTCCGTCCACCTCCCTCTCAGCCCCGACCAGTAGAGCCCACCAGAGGTCGATAGTCAAACACTTGCGCAAGTATTGTCACGTGCTTCACGTTCAGGACTTGCTGCGCAGAGTTTCCTTCTTCGCGCGATTGCCGCAGGTGTCCATCGAGCACCACCGACGCGTACCGGGCCGGGAACTGTCCAGGAACAACGCCGAACAGTCCGGGTTCGCGCAGGCGTGCACTCGTACGAGCGCCGGCGAAGTGGCGAGGTCGAGCGCGTCCCGCGCCACCAGCGCCAAGGTCGCGTTCACCACGTCTTCGGCGGCCCAGGTGAGCTGGCCGGACGGCTCCAGCCGCGGCGCCGGCACCGGCCGCGCGGCGGCGGCATTGATCACCTGGCGGTCGGTCGCCGTCGGTTCGGTCGCGATCAGCCCGAAAACCGCTTCTCGCAACTCCTGAGCGGCCTTGACCTGGACGAAGTCCGGTACGCCAGTGGGCTCGGCCGGGCCGCACTGGCGGACCCACTCAGCCAGCGCGGCCGCGTCCGGGAGCTCCTCGACAACGCCCGGTTTGCCGCGCAGGCGCAGCGTGCGGACGAAGTCGAGGCAGAGCCGCCCAGCGCCCTGCCGGAACACCACAGTCATGGACACACCATACCCGTGGCACCGGTTTAACTGGTACGGTTCTGGAACCGGTTAAACAGGTTCCATTGGCGAGAGGCTTTCCGTGACCCTGACGAAGTCGTCCATCAGCACTCAGGCGCCGCCCGGCTGGCTGATCACCCTGCTCGCGGTCGCTTGCGGGCTGACCGTCGCCAACCTTTATTACGCACAGCCGCTGTTGGCAGAACTCAGCCAGTCCTTCAGCATCAGCAAGGTGGTGGCCGGCGGCCTGATCACCGCCACCCAGGTCGGCTACGCGGCCGGGATGCTGTTCCTGGTGCCGCTCGGCGACCGGGCCGAGACCCGCCGGTTGGTGTCCGTGCTACTGGTGATCACCACGATCGGCATGGCGGTGGCCGGTTTCGCGCCGAGCTTCCCGGTCCTGCTGGCGGGCGCGCTGATCAGCGGAGCGACCTCGGTGGTCGTACAGATTCTGGTGCCGTTCGCGGCCGGCCTCGCACCCGATCACCTGCGCGGCCGGATCGTGGGGCGGGTCGTAGCGGGCCTGCTCACCGGCGTCCTGCTGTCTCGTACGATCGGCAGCTGGCTCGCCGAGGCGACCAGCTGGCGGGTGGTTTTCCTGACCGCGGCCGGTTTTATGGCCGTGCTGGCCGTCGCACTGCGGTTCGCGCTTCCGCGCCGCGCGCCCAGTACCACGGTCGCCTACGGCGCGCTCCTGCGATCGACCGTACGGCTTGCCCGTACACACCCGGAACTGCGCCGTCGCGCGCTCTATCAGGCGGCGATGTTCGGCGCCTTCAGCGCTTTCTGGACGACTGTCTCGTACGTGCTGACCTCGCCTCCTTTCGGCTACTCACAGCTCGGCGTTGGCCTGTTCGCCCTGGTCGGAGCCGGTGGCGCCCTCGCAGCGCCGCTCGCCGGCCGGTGGGCCGACCGGGGCTTGTCCAAACCACTGACAGCGACCGCCTTCGGAGTCGCGGCGGTGGCCTTCGGAGTCGCCGGATTTGGCCGGCACAGCATTGTGTTGCTGGCCGTCGCCGCGGTCGCCATCGACATGGCCGTGCAGAGCACTCTGGTCTTCGGGCAGCACACAATCTACCGGCTGGACGCGTCCGCGCGGGCCCGCCTGAACAGCGTCTATCTGGCCACGTTCTTTCTCGGTGGCGCGGCCGGTTCGGAGCTCGGGTCGCTGGCGTACGACCTCACCGGCTGGACCGGGCTGGTGGTTTTCGGCGCTATTCTGCCGATTCTCGCGCTACTGTTCTGGCTGACCGAAAAGCGGACGTGACGTGGCCGCCGGCTGGCGGCACAGAAAACTACAGATTGCTCGCTTTCTGGGGGGAAGCCGGTCAAAACCGGGCGCTGACCCGCAACCGTAGGCGGCTTTATGCCGCGAGTCGGAATGCCCAGAACCCGAGCGGCTCCTGAAGTAAAGCTGTCGAGGTCTACAGGGTGGAGCCCTAGCGATGCCTTCAAAAGGCGGCTTACGTGCCGCGGTGACGGCGACCGTGGCGGTCGCGGTCGTGCTCACTTTCGCGCCGCTGGACAGTCACAGGCTCATCGAACGCAGCCCAATGTCTCGCACTCGACGTTATTCACAGGGCGACCAAGGCTATGTTTGTTATCCACAGAACCGAAATTGGTGGCCCAATTGTCGGTAGTGGCCGGTAAAATCGTGTCATGAGCAGAAAGCGAAGGCGACCGGAATTCACCGACCCGAACAAGCAGTGGTGGCGCACCATGCCACCCAGCGGGGTCCCCCTGCAGATGCTGGAAGAACTCGACCGGTACGGCCGAGCCGACGCGGACACCGCGCTGGCCGCGGTCGAGGCGCTGGACAAGGTGATTTCGTATACGCAGGCGATGCAGATGCGGTTTATGGACCGCTTCACCAACGCCCGCCCCGCTGTTGGCGCAGCGTTCTCTAAATACGCGGCCGGGGAAATCGCCGCAATGCTGACCTGGAGCCTGTCAGCGGCCCAGAAACAACTGAACTTGGCGTACCAACTCGTCCACGAACTCCCCGGCACCATGGCCGGGATGTCTCACGGTCACCTTAACCTACGCAAAGCCTTCACCTTCGCGGACCAGGTCGGCCACCTCTCACCCCAAGACGCCCGCAAAGTCGAAGAAAAGGTCCACCCGGCGCCGACTCGAAAACACCTCGATCGATCCGAGACAAGGCCCGCCGGGAGGTCATCAAAATCGACCCAGCAGCCGCCGAAACCCGCCGCAAGAAACTGGTCTCCGAAAGGCGAGTAGAAAAACCGCGTACGACAGCGCCGGACCGGCATGCAAATTCCATAACGACATCAAAGAACACGGCTGGACCGTCACCCAACCCACACCAGGCCGATTCCTCTGGACCAGCCCCACCGGACGCATCTACGACGTCACACCCAACGACGACTATCCACCACCACCGTTCTAACGGGGCACCATGTGAGGCGTGACCAAGGTCTCGACTTCATCCCCACTGGGTGGTAGCCGCGAGAATCCATGACAACCGTCATGGCCGGCGGCCGCCGAAGCGAACAGGCCGAGACACGCAGGCGCCGCTACAGTTCCCGCCATGACCACAGAACCGCGGGCCGACTATGGAGTCGATGCCCCCTACGCTCCTTTTTCGATGATTCTCATGGGCGTCATCTTCGCCATACTTTTCGTGATATCGCTGCTCTTTCACTGGCCAGCCGCGCTGACGATCTGGTGGGCCGTGTGGACGGTCGGCATGCTCGCCATGGCCGCCAGCTATCTCTACACGACCCGGCGCGGCAAGGTCAGGGTGTGGGCCGCGCTGCTCGACCAGCTGGCGCTGCGCGGCGACGAAAAGGTGGTGGATCTCGGTTGCGGACGCGGCATGGTGCTCGTGCAGGCCGCCAAACGACTGCCCACCGGACAGGCGGTCGGCGTCGACCTCTGGCGGACCGTTGACCAATCCGGCAACTCCGAGGAAGTCACCGCGCAGAACGCCACGGCCGAAGGCGTACGGGACCGCATCGAGCTACGCACCGGCGACATGACCGAGCTGCCGTTTCCGGACGCGAGCTTCGATCTAGTGGTGAGCAGTCTCGCGATCCACAACATCCCCGGCAAGAGCCGGTTGACTGCGATCGACGAGGCGCTGCGGGTGGTACGCCCCGGTGGCCAGCTGGCGATCGCGGACTTCCGGCACGTGCGGGCATACGCCAACCGACTACGCGAGCTCGGCGCGAACGATGTTCGCGTACGCGGACTGGGGTGGCGTTTTTGGTACGGCGGACCGTGGACGGGCACCAGTCTGGTGACGGCGACAAGGCCGGCGTGACACGATCGCGGCATGACCCGCTATGGCGCTCAATACGGACCTGACTTCACGTTTCTCGGCGTTGACCGGTGCGATCTGACTGACCCGACGACGTACGAGGGCGCTGACGTGGTGATCCTCGGCGCCCCATTCGACGGCGGCACCTCGCACCGGCCGGGCACCCGGTTCGGGCCGCAGGCGATCCGGGCCACCGACTACCTGCCGCACGACGGGTCGCGACCGAGCCTCGCGTTGCGCACCGACGGGCTCAAGGACCTACGGGTGCTCGACGCCGGCGATGTGGAGATGTTTTCCGGTGACGCGGCGAAATCTCTCGCGGACCTGGAAGCGGCGGTGGAGCAGGTGTCCGGTTCCGGAGCGATTCCAGTGATCCTCGGCGGCGACCACGCGATCGCTTTCCCGGACGCGAAAGGTGTGGCCAACGTGCTCGGCCATGGCCGAGTCTCGATGATCCACTTCGACGCGCACGCGGACACCGGGGACATCGAGTTCGGCTCACTGTGGGGCCATGGCGCGCCGATGCGCCGGCTGATCGAGTCCGGCGCGCTGCGGGCCGACCGGTTCCTGCAGATCGGCCTGCGCGGTTACTGGCCGGAGCCGGCGACGCTAAACTGGATGGCCGAGCAGAACATGCGCTCGTACGAGATGACCGAGGTGGTCCAGCGCGGCCTGGACGAGTGCCTCACCGATGCCTTCGCGATCGCGATGGACGACTGCGACGGCGTCTTTCTGTCCGTGGACATCGATGTCTGCGATCCGGGACACGCGCCCGGCACCGGCACCCCCGAGCCCGGCGGACTGTCCGCCCGCGAACTACTGGACTCGGTCCGGCGGATCTGCCTGGAGTTGCCGGTGGTCGGCGTCGACGTGGTGGAGGTCAGCCCGCCGTACGACCACGCCGACATCACCGCCGCGCTGGCCAACCGGGTCGTGTTGGAGTCGCTCAGCGCGATCGCCCGCCGTCGCCGGGATGCCCGCGACGGCACCACCTGGAATCAGCTGCTGCCACTGCTCGCCGACCGGCCCGATCCCGGCCAGCGGTAGGGCAAACCTGCCAGAAAACTCGTGCGAAAGGACTGCGACCGTAGGTCATCTGGGTCCCAGTCCCGCATCCGCGGATTGGCGGCTGACGACTGTCCGTACGAGCACTGAATCCGGCTGCCCTCATGACAGGCCGGGCGCGGTCTGACCGCGCCGGCCTCGGTAGCCTCGGTGGCGTCACATTGAGGCCGCCACCTGGTCTTTCACACCATCGTACGAGAGCGCGTCGGCTTTCCCGGCCGTCCGGGGACGATTACGCTCCGTGTCATGAACGAAGACTTCATGGCGGTCTGAGACCGCACCGCGCAAACGTACGAAACGATCACCCCGTTCTTCCAGCCCATGGGCCGGCGGCTGGCCGAGCGGGCCGAGCTGAAGCCGGGCGACCACGTGCTCGATGTTGCCTGCGGGACCGGGACCTCGCTGGTACCAGCCGCGTTGGCGGTCAGCCCGACCGGGCGGGCGGTAGGCGTCGACTACGCGCCGAGCATGGTCGCGGCCGCCCGGAGCGCGTTGCGTACGGCAGGCGCCGACCACGCCGAGGTCATCGAGATGGACGCCTCCCGGCTGGAGTTCCCGGACAACTCCTTCGACGTGGTGCTCTGCGGGATGGCGTTGATCTTCGTCGGTCTGGACGGCGGGCTGGCCGAGATCGCTCGGGTGGTGCGCCCCGGCGGCCGGCTGCTGGTCACCGCCCCCGGGGCGGTGACCGAACCTTTCCAGATCTTCGAGGAACTGTGCCGAAAGTACGACCTGAAACCGCTGCCGATCGGAGAAGTGCCAGACCTCGCCGACATTCCCGCCAAGCTACCGAAGGCCGGTTTGGTCGACATGCAGGTGATGCCCGACCAGTTCACGTTGGCGTTCGCGAACGCGGACGACGTGTGGCAGTGGCACTGGTCGCATGGCCACCGGTGGTTCCTCGAACAGCTCGACGACGAGCGGCTGGCGAGCTTCAAACAGGACCTGTTCGACCGCCTCGCCCAGTTGCCGAGCCTGTCGGTCATCCAGCCGTTCGCTGTCGTCCAGGCGAACAAGCGGTCCTAGTGCTCGGCTGCTGGCCGAGCTGCGCCGGGCCAGCGGTCTGGGTGGCCGAAGCCGCGCACTGGCGGTTCTGACCGTACGGATTGTTCGTCGCCGGTTTACGCCTCCTGAGTGAGAGCACACCGGCGGCGAGCGAGGCGATCCATGACGAGCAGCGTGGCCGAGCGGGGATTCCTCGCACTCGCCGGTGAAGACGAGGTCGTACGCATGGCGACCCACCTGCGTACGACCGGCCGGACCGGCGACTTCCTGGCCGCGCTCGGCGCCCGGATCGACGGGTTGTCGGCCGGCGCTTATGGCGAGGTGGAGCGGGGCGTAGGCCGGCTCGACGCGGCCGCCGACGGATTGGCCGCGGTCGGTGCGCACCTGCTCGCCGCGCAGGCCCGGCTGGAGTGGGCCGAGCTGCGTACCGACCGGGCCGACGACACCCGGGCCGCGATCGTGGCCTGCCTGGACACGTTCGAACGCGCCGAGATGCATTCCTGGGCTCGGCGATGCCGGCGGCTCGCTGCCGCGCGCGGCATGCACCTGCCGGCCTCCGAGCGGCTCGAACCGCTCAGCCGGCGGGAATCTGAGATCGCCACGCTGGTCGCCGACGGCCTCTCCAACGCGCACATCGCGCAGAGACTGACGATCAGCGAACGTACGGTCGAATCACACTTGCGGAACAGCTACCACCGGCTGCGGCTGGAGTCGCGGGTCGCCCTCGCCCAATGGGTGCGGACGTCCCAAGCCGCAGGAAACTAGCCGAGTGAGCTGATGCCGCCGTCGACGGGGATCACCGCACCCGTGACGAAAGTGCTGGCGCGGCTGGCCAGATAGATCGCGACGCCGGCCATGTCCTCGGGGCGGCCCATCCGGCGAAGCGGAGCCATCTTGCCGAACTCGTCGCCGTACTGGGCCAGCAGGCCGGCCGTCATTTTCGACTCGAAAGGACCGGGTGCGATCGCGTTGACCAGGATGTCCGGCGCGAGGTCCCGGGCGAGGTGACGGGTGAGCATGTGGACAGCGGCTTTGCTGGCGCTGTACGAATAGTTGTCGAAGCCGCGCGCCGGCACCCGGATCCCGTCAATACTCCCGATGTTGACGACCCGAGATGGGTCGTCCGGGGTGGAAGCGGCCCGCAGCTGCGGAAGCAATAGGCGGGTCAGATGGAAAACGCCCCGGACGTTCAGGTCGAGCACCTTGCTCCACCCGGAGTCCGGGAATTCCTCCAGCGGCGCACCCCAGGCGGCCCCGGCATTGTTGAAAAGCGCATGGACCAGCGGCTCCTGGTCGGCGATCTGGGCGGTCAGCGCGAAGCAGCCGGCCTCGGTGGACAGGTCGGACCGGAATGCGGTCACGTCACCGTCGGCCCGCAACCGTTCGGCGGCGTCGGTCAGCTCAGCTTCCTTGCGGCTGCTGATAATCACCCGCGCCCCGGCTCGCAGCAGGCCCTGGGCGATCATGAAACCGATCCCCCGGCTGCCGCCGGTCACCACCGCCACCTTGCCGCTCAGATCAAACAGGTCCACTGACGCTCCTTGGGTTTAGGTCAACCTAGCGCGGGTGTTCTGCGTCAGCCGTTCGGCCAGCTCGTCCAGATCGGAGACAAACCACACATCGGTGCCGCGGTTCGACTCGCGGACCCAGTCCCGGAACGGCTCGCTGGCCGCCGCGTACGAGGAAATGTCACCGACGATCGCCACTCTGACCTGGTATCCGACCAGTTTCCCGACCATCGCGCCGGCAATCCCCGTACTCAGCTGGAAAAAGTCGCCAGCCAGCCGGCCGACCGGGATGGCCGCCCAGCGGGTACCGAGGCCGTACATGCTGCCCAGCACGTCGACCGCGTCCGCGTCGCCGACCATCGCCGGACCGTCCTCCGCGCAGACAAACACGTTCACGCCGGACAGCTCCAGCACGGTGCCGATCATGGCGTGTCCTCCAGAATCACGTGGATCATTTTCAGCATTTCACCAGTGGTTTCCAAACCACCCAACAAAACAATCTTCAGACTTGCCCGCTCCTGGTCGTACACAGTGTCGATGCGCAGCCGGCCGTCGTCGTACGGGCGACCGTTCGCCGAGCTCATCACCGCCGTCGCCAGCCGGCTCACCAGAGCTGGGCTGGCCGCGTCGACCTGCACGATGCTCGACACCTCGGCGTGCCGCTGACGGGACACCGTCTCGCGTACCGGCGCCGGCAGCGCGCCACCGGTGAACGTCTCGACTTCCTCGCTGGAGATCCGGTATTGCTTGCCGATCCGGACCGCCTTCAGCCGGCCGTCCCGCACATACCCCCGGACCGTCTTCACATGCAGGTGGAGCAGGTCCGCGACCTGCTCCACCGAATACAACTGGGGCCCCATGTTCCCTAACCTACCCTATGCAAGGAGCGATAGGGAATGATAGGGAGTTAGGATCGTACGGTCGACAGGGCCTCGACGTCGTCGGCGGACAGCTTCACGCCGGCCGCGGCGATGTTGTCCTCCAGGTGGTCGACGCTGGACGTGCCCGGGATCGGCAGCATGACCGGCGACCGCTGCAGCAGCCAGGCAAGAGCAAGTTGCGAGCCGCTGACGCCGAGCCGCTTCACGATCGACCCCAGCGGGCCGCCCGGCTCGGCGAGCTTGCCGGTGGCCAACGGGAACCACGGAACAAAGGCAATGTCGTTCGCCTCGACGAAGTCCAGCAGCGCCTCGGACTTTCGGTTCGTCAGGTTGTAAAGGTTCTGTACGGACGCGATAGTCGCCGTTTTCTGTGCTTCCTTCAGCTCATCGACGTCCACTTCGGACAGTCCGATCAGACCGATCTTTCCCTCGTCCTGCAGCAGTTTCAGCTCGCCGACCTGATCCGCGAGCGGCACCTTCGGGTCGATCCGGTGCAGCTGCAGCAGCGGGATCCGGTCCAGGCCGAGGTGCCGGAGGCTGAGCTCGACCTGCTGGCGCAGGTATTCCGGGCGGCCGACCGCCCGCCAGTCGTTTGGCCCGGAGCGGGTGAAACCGGCCTTGGTCGCGATGATCACGTCATCCGCGTACGGGTGCAGAGCTTTCTTGATCAGTTGCTCAGCGACAAATGGGCCGTACGAGTCCGCCGTGTCGATGAAGTTCACGCCCAGCTCAACGGAGCGCCGCAACACTCGTACGGCCTCGGCTGGGTCCTCCGGATCGCCCCAGACGCCCGGACCGGTGAGCTGCATGCTGCCGAAACCGAGCCGGTTGATCGGGTATTTGCCGCCCAGCACGTACGTCCCGGACTGCGCGGCCGAAATCGTTGCCATCGAAAGCTCCTTACGAGGTGTCCTTTCGGCGCAAACCTGTCGACGCCGGCCCTCATTCCCGGCAGACTGATCTGTCACACCGGCACCGGCGGCTCGACCGCGGGTTGTCCTGACCGCCGGCCGCTCACCAGACCGAACGCGAGGCCACCGGCCACCGCGAGGCCACCGACAAGCTGGGACAGGCCCAAGGTGCCAGCGCCGACCAGCGGCGCGACGAGGGCGGCCGTCAGCGGCAGGATGCCGGCGAACAGCCCCGCGTGTTCCGCGCCGACCCGTTGCAGCCCGGTGTACCAGCTGATGAACGCGACCACGGTGACCAGCAGCGCGATCCACAACAGCGCCAACGCCTCCACCGGGGTCGGCCACCGCAAAGCCGCCGGCCCGTCCAGGACCAGGGCAAGAACGAGCGCTTGTACGGTCGCCAGCGCGGTCGTATAGCCGGAGACACCGAGCGCCCCGAGGCGGCCCAGCAGCGGGATCGCCAACAGCGAGAAGGCCGCCTCGCCAGCGAGCGCCAGCAGCGAAAACGCCAGCCCCGCTGGGTCGCTGCGGCCGAAACCCTGCACGATCGCGGCGCCGGCGACCACCAGGCCCGCGGCCACCAGAATGCGTCCGGACGGACGTTTTCGGGCCGCCAGCGGCACCACGGTGGCCAGCACGACCGGCACGCAGCCGACGATGACGCCTGGTACGGCCGGTTCAGCGGTTCTGAGCGCGAACAGGATCGCCAGGTTGAAGCCGACCAGCCCGGTCGCCGCGAGCAGCGCCAGCAAACCCCACTCGCGGGCCGTCACCCGATGTGGTGGCGGCGCACCGCGCCGGAAGGCCAGCGGCAGCAGTATCAGCGCACCCAGCGCGTACCGGATCGCCTGCCCGCCCGCGTACGGGTAATGCAGCAGCAAGCTGGAAGCCGGAAAGGAGCTCCCCACCAGCATCATCGCCAGCGCACAACACAGCCCACCACGGATCTTGTCCACACCCATGGTGCCAACGTACGAGCCGCTTGGCCCTGGAGTTAAGGGCCATTCTCGCCTCGATGGACTGGTCCATAGACGTCAGCGGATGCCGCGTTCCGGGTACGGCCGTCCGTCGGCTATTCGCCGGTAGCCGAAACGGCTGAGGTCGATCGTGCGGAATTCACCATGCAGGATCAGCTCGGCCAGGGCCCGCCCGACACCCGGCGCGTGCATCATGCCGTGGCCGGAAAACCCGCTGGCCAAGGAGAAATTCCGCAGCACAGCCGGCCAGGTCCCGATGATCGCGTTCCCGTCGAGGCGGTTCTGGTCGTAGTGGCCGACCGTTGTCGAGTGCAACCGGGCGCGATCCAGCGCCGGCAGCCGGTGCGCCAAAGCCGGCCAAACAGCGGTGTCGAAATAGCTCGAGTCGATGCTGTCATCGAAGCCGCCCGGGTGGGTGAAGTCGACCAGCCCGACCGACAGTCCGTCGCCGGCCGGACGTACGGCCAGGCCGGCCGGGTCTTTGATGAACGGGAGCAAGGAAAAGTCGCCGTCCGCGCGGACGAAATGCTCGTAGCGACGCATCGGTTCGACGGGAATCGGTAGGCCGACCCTGGCCGCCAGCTCGGCTGACCAGCAGCCGGCCGCGTTGACCACATGGCCGGCCGGCAGGACATCGCCCGACGCCAAGTCCACGGCGGTGATTTTCCTGTCCCGTACGATAAAATTCACCACCCGATCGCGGACGAATCGAGCCCCGAGCCGCTGGGCCGCCCGCCGGAATCCCATCAGGAAGGCGTACGGGTCGAGCCAGCCGTCGTCCGGCGACAGCACCGCGCCGCCCAGATCCTCGGTCGCCAGCAACGGATACCGGTCGGCAACCTCAGCCGCAGCCAGCCAGAACGCCGGTACGCCTGCTTCCTGCTGCACCAGCAGATTCTCTCGCAAGGCGCCGGCTTGGTCGCTGCTGGCAACGAAAAGGTAGCCGTTCGGTCGCCACCCGAGGTCGGTGTCGGCGAAATCCGGCCACGAGTCGATGAAGTCCAACGTATATCGGGAAAGCTGAATGTTCTCCTGGCAACTGAAGAGCTGCCTGATGCCGCCGGAGGCACGCGGGCTGGCGGCGACCGCATAGGTGGGATCCGGTTCCACCACCGTCACTTCCAGCCCAGGATCGCCCCGAAGCAGAAAGACCGCGGTCGCGCAGCCAATAACCCCGCCACCCACAACGACCACATCCGACATCAGGCCCCCTGCTCGACATTGGCACGGGTGTGCGCGAAATGCGCCCGGAGAGCGGCCTCGGCGGCGTCCTGATCGCCGCCACTGATCGCGGTCGCGATGGCGCGGTGCTCTGCCAGCCCGGCGCGGGCCTCCCGAGTCGAGTAGTGGTCGCGCTGGCGTACGTCCCGAAGCAGATCCAGTTGCAGACGGACCAGCCGCTCCACCATGAAGTTGCCGGTGGCGGCGGCGATCGCGGTATGAAAGCGGGCGTTGTCCTCCCAGCTGCCGCTGGAGACCCGCGCGGCCTCCAGCAGCGGCTGACCATCGGCACCCTCCGCCACCTTTCGGGCCGCCAGCCGGGCCACCTGGACCTCCAGCATTTCCCTTGATTCCAGCACATCCAGGATCGCGGCCCGTTCCAGCCGGAGAATCACCCCGACCGGTGACAGCCGTGCCGAGATGTTGGCGTCTCGCACGTACCTGCCGCCGCCCGGCCGCGAGCGCACGATGCCGCGCACCTCCAACACCCGGATCGCCTCCCGCAGCACGTTCCGGCTGACTCCGAAACGCTCCGCCAGGTCGCGCTCAACCGGCAGCCGAGCGCCCGGCGGGATCTCCCCGGTCGCGATCAACCGCAGAATCTGCTCCACCACCAGCTCGTACAGCCGCGACCCGGTCACCGGCTCGAAAACGTCCTCTGACACCACTGGCTCCCGAGGTATAGTGGGTCACTGGGTGACCCAATTGTACGCCATGAGAGAGGTGCCGATGACCACCGAGCTGCGGCGCCTTGCCGCGGACTTCTGGGACTGGCGGGCCGCCACCGCGCCGGCCAGCACCGACGACCTGACCAGGATGGACCGCCCGACGGGCTGGTTACCCGACTGGTCGGCGAGCGCGGTGGACGCCCGCCGGCAGGCCGCCGCGGGCTTTCGCGTACGGCTCGCCGCGCTGGCACTGGATGCCGAGCCGGTGGCCGTACGGGTGGACGGCCGGCTGATCCAGTCGGCGATTGACCGGGTGTACTGGGAGCTGGACCTGCAGCGCGGCTGGCGGCGCCATCCGGGCTTCTATGTCGAGCAGGCGGTGGTGCCGATCTTCGAGGCGATGCTCCCGCCAGGGCCGTTCAACGACCAGCGAGCCGCTGGGATCGCGGCTCTGCTGGCACATCTGCCGGAGATTTTGGCCCAGGCGCGTACGAACCTGGGCCCGGACGCCGTCGGGCCGTTCGCCACCCTCGCGCTGCGAGAGCTCGACCAGATGCCTACCAGCTTGGCCGCCTCGATGGCCGCACTGGCCCCGCATTTATCCGCAGAACAAAGGAAAACGGTCGCCATCCACGCCGAGGCCGCGGTCGCCGCGCTGACCGGCTACCGGCAGTGGCTGGCCGCGACGCTGCCGAGCTTTCGCGGCGAAGTCGCGGTAGGCCCGGCCGCCTTCGGCTTCTTCCTGCACAAGGTCGCGCTTTATCCGCATCCGGCGGACGAAATCGTGCTGCTGGCAAGGCACGAATGGCAACGCGCGGCGGCCGCGGAGGCGATTCTGTCTCAGCGGCACCGAAACGCTCCCCCGCAGCTCATCGCGTCCAGTACGGACGCGCAGGTCCGCAGGGAGGATGACGACGAGCGGCGCCTTCGGCGGTTCTACGCCGACACCGACCTGCTCAGCCAACCGGACACCCTCCGGCGCTATCTTTTCGCCCCTATGCCGGACTATCTCGCGCCACTGGCTTGGTACGGGCTGGCGGACGACCTGACCAGCGCGGCACGCGTCGACCAGAACGCTCTCCGTTACGTGGCGCCGCCAAGCGACACACTGCCGTACTTCGAGCGTGCCAAGGCGTACGACCCGCTGTGCGGCGGCCTGATCCACGAAGGCGTCCACGCCCAGCAGCAGGCACTTTCCTGGCGCCACCCCAATCCCATCCGGCGACACCATTACGACTCGCTGCCCACCGAGGGCATCGCCTTTTACCACGAGGAAATGACGCTGCTCGGTGGCCTTTTCGACGACCGGCCGCACAGCGCGACTCGGATCGCCAACTTCCTGCGCCTACGGGCCCTTCGCGCCGAGTTGGACGTGTTGCTCGCACTCGGAGAAATCACCCTCGCGCAAGCCTCTGATCGGCTGGTTCGTACGGTCCCGGTCGATCCGCGGATGGCCGAGCACGACGCCGCCGGGCTCGCCGCCACGCCGGGGCAGCGGTTGAGTTACCAGGCTGGAAAACAGCAGATTCTCGACCTCCTGGCGGCCGCGCAGCTGCACTTGGGCACGGCTTTCGACCTCGGCCGATTCCACGATCGGCTGTGGCTGGAAGGCAACGTGCCGCTCGCCTTACAACGCTGGGAATTGCTGGCGGAATCCGACCATATTGAGGCGGCCGACCGCCTTGCGACCGCGCTGTCGCGGAAAGGCGATGACAGATGACTGAGGAGTTCCTGGCCCAGTGGGGCCGCACCCGACAGTTGTCCCTTGGGGTGCCCCGAAAGTTCACCGTGAGCCCGGACGGACAACAAGTCCTGTTCGTACGCACCAAGTCGGGCACCGATCCGGCCAGCTGCCTGTGGCGGCTCGATGTCCCCACCGGCACCGAAACCCTGCTCGCCGACCCGTCCACGCTGCTGGGCGACCGCGCGGATGACCTCACTCCCGAGGAGCGGGTACGACGGGAGCGCGCTCGGGAACGGTCGACCGGCATCACCGCGTACGCGACTGATTCCGACGTCGAGCACGCGGTTTTCGCGCTGGCCGGTCGACTGTGGACAGTCGAGGTCGGCACCGCCGCGGTACGAGAATGGCCAACCGCCGGCCCGATTGCCGACCCGCGCCCCAACCCGGCCTTCACTGCTGTCGCTTACGTTTCGGCCGGGTCATTGCACGTCATCGACCTCGCGGACGGCACCGACCGGGTGCTGGCGCGGTCCGAGGCGGCCGACCTCACGTACGGACTGCCCGAGCACGTCGCCTCCGAGTCCATGCACCGGTTCCGCGGCTACTGGTGGGCGCCGGACGGCCGCCGGCTGCTGGTCGCTCGCGTCGACACCAGCCCGGTGGAGCGGCTTTATCTCAGCGACCCAACCCATCCCGCCATTGCGCCCACGATGCTGCGCTATCCGCTGGCCGGCACCGCGAATGCCGAGGTGACGCTGTCCGTACGCGACCTCGACGGCACCTCGGTCGCGGTCGAATGGGACCGTGACGCGTACGAATATGTCGTCGACGTCCACTGGTCAGCCCACGGATTGCTGCTGGCCGTGCAAAACCGCCCGCAGACGACCCTGCGGCTGCTGTCCGTGAACCCAGACACCGGCATGTCCACTGTCGTCCAGGACGACCACGATCCACAGTGGACAACGATAGTCGCCGGGGTACCGGCCCGTACCGACGCCGGCGACATCATCACCGCCGCGGACAGCGAGAACACCCGAAGGCTGGTCGTCAACGGCCGGCCGGTCAGCCCGGTCGGGCTGCAGGTGCGGGAAGTTCTCGGTGTCGACGGTGAAAACGTGCTGTTCACCGCGTCATACGAACAGACCGAGGACCACCTGTGGAAATATGCGGCTTCCTCCGGCGTCGTCGCGCTCACCGACACTCCCGGTGTCCACAGTGGAGCGTTCGGCGGCGGTACGACGGTCATCGCCAGCCGTACGGGCGAACGCCATGGCGTCGAGATTTCCGTTCAGCGTGACGGAAGACCGGTCGCCGCGATCGCCTCGTTGGCTGAATTGCCGGCGCTGACAGCTCAGCCGCATTTCCTTCGGGCCGGCAAACAGGAATTCCGCACCGCGGTGCTCTTCCCTGCCGGTCACGTGCCAGGCAGCGGGAAACTGCCGGTGCTGATGGACCCGTACGGCGGGCCGGCCGGACGCCGAGTGCTGGCGGCCCTGGACGGCTATGTGAGTTCGCAGTGGTGGGCGAACCAGGGCTATGCGGTGGTCATCGCGGACGGTCGCGGCACGCCTGGCCGCGACCCTGCCTGGGATCACAGCATTCACCTCGACAAGGGAGACGCGGCGCTGGCCGACCAAATCGTCGCCCTGCACGCGGCCGCCGAGGCGTTTCCCGACCTGGATCTGCGCCGGGTCGGCATCCGCGGCTGGTCGTACGGCGGCTATCTGTCCGCTCTCGCGGTGCTGCGACGCCCGGATGTCTTCCACGTGGCGGTGGCCGGCGCGCCCGTCACCGATGTTTACCTTTACGACACGCACTATCAGGAACGCTTTCTCGGGCATCCAGCCGAACACGCTGACGTTTACGACCGTGGTTCGCTGATCGCCGACGCGCCCAACCTGTCGCGGCCGCTGATGCTGATCCACGGGCTCGCCGACGACAATGTGCTGCCGGCGCACACCCTGCGACTGTCCGCGGCGCTGGTGGCCGCCGGCCGACCGCACACTGTGCTGCCGTTGCCGGCCGCCTCGCACATGCCCACCGACACCAACGTCGTGGCGAATCTTTTCGCTCTGCAGGCCGAATTCCTGGCTCGCGCTCTATGCCCACCAGGTGGATGAGGCGATTTCGGTGAACCCGAGGGAATCGTACAGCGGTTTGCCGGCCCGTGACGCGCTGAGTGTCACGGGCTGGTCCTTCAGATAAGCCAAAACCGCGTACATGAGCTCCCGGCCAACCCCGCGCGAACGATGCTCGGGCAAGGTGGTCACCCAATAAACACCACCAACGCTGCCGTCAGCCACCGTCATGCATGCTCCCGCCAGCGTTCCGTCCCGCGATATCAGGAAAAGGTCGATCCCGTCGCGGGCCAGCAGGCTTGCCGGGAACACCTGACCCAGCTGGTACGGCTGGAAGTTCTCCAATGCGAAGCCGTGCACCACGGTGCGCTCGGCCTGCTCCAACTGCTCCGGGAGCTCGACCCGAGTAACCTCCAAAGACGACGGCGGAAGAGCCGCGCCGGGCTGCCGGATCATCACCGGCAGCTGTCGCGAGGTCAGCCCCAACGCGGACAGGTCGACCACGCCGAAAGCGTCCTCGACTGTGACTTTCCCGTCCGCGCGGCCCTTTATCAGCGCGGTCAGCTCGGCGAGGTCATCACTGGACGGTTCGGCCGAGAGCACCATCATGCGCATCCCGCCACGCTCGCTGCCGTGCACGCAAAGGAATCCGGGCCGGCGTACGATCTGATTCCCGCGGGTTTCGCCCAATGCGCACCAGAAAGTCGCCGCATTGTGGACAGCCAGCTGAAGCGAGGTCGCCTGATCGGTCATGATCGGATCTTAACCGTCACTTGGCGGGTTCAAAGCCCGGAGGGCGGCGGCGAGGATCTCGGCGCGATCGGCCGGTCGCAGCGAGTCATGGGCGGACCCCATCGCGCCGACGGTGGCCTCCTTCACCACCGCGAAAGCCGCCTGTGCCCGAATTTTCCCGGCTCGACTGGGTCGCGGGCCGGCGAGGCCCGCCAGCAGCGCGGCGAAGATCTCGTCCGGCCGGCGCGGCAGCTGCGGATCGATGATCGCTCGTACGGACGGATCACTGCCGACGATCGGCAGTAAGGTCCTGGTTTCCACAGTGAAGTCCAGGAATGCCTGCAGTAACTCCGCCGGCGCAGTCTTGCCGGCGACGGTTCGGTCAGCGAGTCTTACGTACGCTGCCAGGGGTTCGGCGACCAGCGCGTTCAAGATGTCTGCCTTGGAACGGAAATGGTAGTACAGCGCGGCCGGGGTGGTGCCCAGCTCGGTGGCGATGTCCGCGATCGACGTGCCGGTGTAGCCGCGACTGCCGAACAGCTCCCGCGCGATGGACAGGATGCGCTCGCTCGTATCGCCGGACCGTTTGCTCATGCCTGCAGCCTACTTGCTAAATAATCAGTAAGTAAGCTAGCGTCCAACTTACTGAACATTTAGTAAGATGGAGGCCGTCAGATGAGTCGTTCACCCGCCGCCCTGGTCACCGGATGCTCCAGCGGCATCGGCCGTGCCACCGCGATTGCGCTGGTCAAGGCCGGAATTCCGACCTGGGCGTCAGCCCGTCGGCTGGACACGATCCAGGACCTGGCGGCTGCCGGTTGCCGACTGGTCCAGCTCGATGTGACCGACGAGGAGTCGCGCGTACGTGCCGTCAAGGCGGTCGAAGCGGAACACGGCGCCATCGGCACGCTGGTCAACAACGCTGGCTATGCGCAGGCCGGCCCGATCGAGGAAGTGCCGTTGGACCTGGTCCGCCGGCAGTTCGAGACCAACGTTTACGGGTTGATCCGGATGTGTCAGCTGGCTTTGCCGAACATGCGAACAAAAGGAGGTGGCACGATCGTCAACATCGGGTCCGCGGCCGGTCTGATGGGAGTGCCGGCCACTGGCACGTACGCGATGAGTAAGTGGTCGGTCGAGGCGCTGTCGGACGCGCTCCGCTACGAGGTGCGTGATTTCGGGGTCCGGGTGGTGGTTCTGGAACCCGGTGGCGTGATCACCACCGGATTCGCCGCCACCGAGCACGAAACCTGGCCGGCCGGCAGCGGCCCGTACGAGAAGTTCCGGCAGAACCACCGTGCCCGGATGGCCGGATGGACCAACGACAACGCCCGCGGAATGTCCACTCCCGACCAGGTCGCGCGAGTAGTCGTACGGGCCGCGACCGCCACCCGGCCGCGGGCCCGCTACAAGGTCGGCGTGGCGCCCAGACTGATGCCGGTGATGTACCGGCTGCTTCCCACCTCGATGTGGGACGGCTTCTGGGCCCGCCAGTTCCCCGTCACCTGACGATCAGTTTCCGTTCAACTGGTCAAGGAAAGACTGCTCGAATTCCGCCTGATCGGCCGTGCTGCCGACATTCTGCGGTGCACCAGCGGGGGACACGGTGGTACGTCCGGCGGACGCGCCGGTTGGGGTCACCGATATGTTTTGCGGCTGGAAAGTAACCGGGTCGTCACCTGTTTTGTCAACGTACGACAGCATGGAAACAGCGGTCAGCGGATCCCACCAGAAGAGTCCGCCCAGGGTGATCAGCGAGGCCACGTCCGGCTGGGTGACGATCGAATGGACCAGTCGCGCCTGGTCGGTCCGCGCCGCACCGCCAAGCCGGTCGACGTACGCAGGCGTGATCGGCACGTGGGAGGTGGCGTCCAGCGGCACGAGACGCACGGAACCTCGGCGCATTACACCAAAAACGCTGGCCGGCGCGGCCGGATCCACCCACATGTTGGCTTCCTGGGTGTTGTCGAAGCCACCCACCGTGGAACCGAAGAGGTTTCCTGGCACAGTGAAGGCGCCGCCCATCGCGTACAAACGGCTGATTTTGGCGGCCACTCCCGCTATCCGCAGTGCCGCCGCCACGTTGCTCAGCGGGCCGGTGGCCAGCACGGTCACCGGTGTCGACGAGGAAAGCGCGGCGGCCGCGATCAGCTGTGGCGCCGAACCCGTGGCCGGCGGCACCGGACGCGAGCCGTCCGCCAGCGCGCCCGTCAACACCCGCTCGATCATCTCGCGCGCCTCCGGTGGCGGCGGGTTGACGCCGGTGTCCGAGCCGTCCGCGATGGGTACGTTCGACAGCCCGCACTGGTCGAGAATCGCGCGTGCGTGGGTGAGTGATCGCCCCCGAGTGCCGAATCCGTCGTTGACGACAGTGACGGCGCGGAGCTTGATGTGGTGTTGTTTGTCTTCCTGACATAACAAGGCCAGCGTCGACGCGTCGTCAAAATCCATGTCACTGTCATAGACGACGGACGGCACAGCGGTGGCGACTGCCGCGCCGGCCGGTGTCGCGGTGGCCACCGTCGGAGTGGCCAAAATAGCCGCGGCGACGACTCCGGCGGCCGCGAGGTGTTTCCAGAGCACGATGTATGGGTCCTTCTGCCGATTTTGATTTCCGGCAGCCTATTTTGGCTCTACAGAAGGAAACAATTGCCCGATGTCACCGGATCCTGATGCCAAAGGTCACCCGTACGCTCCGAACGGGAATCCGCTGTGACAGCAGTCACAAGTCGGTGCCCGTGACGAATCGCGCCGAGCGGCCTCTTTCCCAGTGAAGCCGCACGGCGAGGACGCCGGCGGCACCGCGAGAAAGGGACCGTCACCATGGCCGACAACGCCACAGTTGCCAAGGAAGCACCGAAAACCACCGCCGCGCCGGCGGTCCGGACGCAGCCGCACGGCACCGCCGCCATCGAAAGCCTGACTGGACCGGACGGCCGTACCTCGATCGCCGACGGTGTCGTCCAGAAAATCGCCGGCATCGCGACCCGCGAAATCTCCGGTGTCCATGATCTCGGCGGTTCTTTTGGCCGCGCCTTGGGCGCGCTCCGAGACCGGATTCCCGGCGGTGCCACCAACATCACTCAGGGCGTCGCGGTCGAGGTCGGCGAGCGGCAGACCGCGGTGGACCTGAACATCGTGGTGGAATACGGCGTTTCCATCGCCGACCTCGCGGTAGCTATCCGGCGCAACGTCATCCAGTCGGTCGAGCGAATGACCGGCCTGGAGGTCACCGAGGTCAACGTGGCCGTCAACGACATCCACATTCCGGGCGAGGAGTCCGAACCGGAGCAGACCCGCGTGCAATAGGACCGCGGTGGCCCGGCGGTGAAGCGCCGGTAGGCATCGCGAGGGGGGTTGCCTGCCGGCAAGCCGGTTGGCGGTGCCGGGCAGCACGCTCCGGCGCCGCCAACTGGTCCCGGACTATGGCTCTAGAGGGAGAAAATCATGTCTCGAAGCACGATAGGCCTGTTCGCAGGGCTACTGATCGCCGTTGCGACGACCACCGGCGGATTCTTCGGATTCCTGGCCGCCGTTGTCTTCGGGATCGTCGGCCTTGGTGTCGGCAAGGTTCTCGCCGGCGAACTGGATATCGCCAGTTATCTTGGCGGCCAAGACCGGCAGCGGCGATGACCGCCATTGTTGAGGCCACTGCTCAGTCCACTGTGGACACTCGTGGCCGGCTGGACATCGACAACCGGGTGGTGGAGCGGATCGCGGCCACCGCGGCCGCCCAGGTCGAGGCGGTTTCGACAAGTCCACCGCGCGCGAGAATACGAATGGCGGACGATCGGGCCACCATCGAGTTGCAAGTCGTCGTACGCTGGCCGGCCCCGCTCCGCGCGACGGCCCGGCGGGTACGCGAAAAAGTCGCCGAACAGGTGCCACTGCTCACCGGCTTCGCGGTCGCGGCTGTCCACGTGACCGTCACCGCAATGCCGACTACTGGCGCTGCGAAACGAAGGGTGGTGTGAGTTCATGCGCGTTTTCGACCGACTGCTTGCTCTCGTCCTCGGCCTGGCCGCCATCGCACTGGCCGTGGTCATTATCACCGAAGTGGTGCGCACGGCGCTCGGCATGCAACCCTGGCTTGTCCACCTGGACACCGTCACCGCCTATCTGACCATGAGAACCTGGCAGGACCTGCCCGTACGACTAGCCCTGGGCGGCCTCACCGCGGCCGGCTTTCTGTTACTGGGCAGTCAACTCTGGCCTCGCCGCCGGCGGTTCACCCGACTGGCCCCGGTCACCAACGGCATCGACTCGGTCGCGGTCCGCACATCCCTGCGGAATGCCCGGTGAACCCGCGCACAGATCGCGCGAACCGCGTTCTCCTCACCCTGTTCAGCCTGCTCATTCTGGCCGCTGGGATCGCCGGTCTGATGGTGAGCTTTGGCTCGATCCAAGCCATTCGCGCGAGCGCCAAAGTAGTTCCAGCAGTGCCGCCGTGGCTTCTTCCAGCGGTAGTTGCCGGGAGCATTGTGTTGGCATCACTCGGACTCTGGTGGGTGGTGGCCCAGACCCGGCTGGACCGAGTGGCCCGGCTGGAACTCGAGAAAGACCCCAGTCTTGGCGGCACCACACTTATGTGCCGAGCGCTGCTCGACGCGGTCGGAGCCGAGGTCGCCGATATTTCCGGGGTACGAAGGGCGAGCGCTCGGATGATCGGCCGCACCCGCCGACCGCAACTTCTGTTGAAGATCCAAGCCGAACCGACCGCCGACCTCGGTGCGCTCCGCGATCGGATCGAAACAGCGGCGATCGCGCACGTACGCGAGGCCCTGGAAACAGACCTGCCGGCAAGGGTGGAATTCACCGTCGGCGCCAGCTCCCGCCAGCGAGTGGCCTGATTCACTCGCGAACGGGTGATTAGAAACCCCGCATCGCGGGCACTCAAGGGTGGCACCACCCACGTCAGAAGGAGAGATCCATCATGGGAATGCACGATCACGTCGAAAACAAGGCCGACGAGTTTGCTGGCAAGGCCAAGGAAACCGTCGGCAAGGTGACCGGTGACCGTGGCACCGAGGCTGAGGGGCAGGGCCAGCAGGCCAAGGCGAAAGCCAAGGATGCCCTGGACACCGCGAAGGACAAGGTCTCCGGCTTCGTCGACGGCATCACCGGCAACAAGGACAAGTAGATCTAGAGAATGTCCAGCGCGGCGCGGACAATGCTGTCCGCGTCGACGCCGTGATAGCGGTAGACGTCCTCCGGAGATCCGGACTGGCCAAACCGGGTGACACCCAACGAGGTGCTCGCCACCCGGTTGATAGTGGCCAGGAATGCCAAAGTGTGCGGATGTCCATCAAGGACAGTGACCAGCGGGGTGGCCCGGGAGCCCGGGAAGGCTTGGTCGAGAATCCAGCTCGGCCCGTCCTCCCGGCCCTGCTTTGCCCGCAGAGCGTGGAAAAGCAAACCTGGACTCGTCACGCAGACCACGTCCACGCCGACGCCGGCCTGCTCCAACCGATCGGCCGCTGCCAGCGCTTCCGGGATCATGGCGCCCATCGCGGCGATCGTGACTCCCGGGTTCTCGGCTTTACGCAACAGGTACGCGCCCGCGACGACCTGTCGCCGGCGGCGCTCGCGAGCGGCTGGATCGGTGGGGACTTCGGCCAGCGTCTGGTCGACGGCTCGAGTGGACAGCCGCAGATATGCTGAGGTGCCGTCCGGCTTTCCGAGCTGGGCAAGGCTCGCCAGCAACGTCCATTCCACGTCGATCGCGAAAGCCGGCTCGTACGCGACACAGCCCGGCTGTTCAATGCCAATCGATGGAGTGGTGATCGACTGGTGCGCGCCACCCTCGGGCGCCAGTGAGATTCCCGATGGCGTGCCAACCAGAATCGACTGCCCGCCGGCATAAATCCCGAATGACCACGGCTCCAGAGCCCGTTCCACGAACGGGTCGTACATCACGCCAATCGGCAGCAGCGGCTGCCCCCACCGGCTCCAGGTCGCGCCCAGTTCGCCCAGCAAACCCACCAGGTTGGTCTCCGCGATCCCCAGCTCGATGTGCTGGCCGGTGGGTTTTTCCCGCCAGTGCAGGATTGTCTCGCTGTCGTCGGCGAACCAGTCGACCCGTTCCCTGGACGACCAGACACCGACCTTATTCACCCAGCCGCCGAGGTTCGTCGACGAACTCACATCCGGGCTGACGGTGACCACCCGAGCGGCCGCCTCCGGCGCTTGCCGGGTGAGATCGAGCAGAACCCGGCCGAGGGCGGCCTGGGTGGTCGCGGTCCCGGCGGGCGTACGCCCGATATCGACGGGCAGGGTTGGCGGCGGCTGCGGGATTTCGGCCGCACGACGAAGTTTCGCCGCGGTGGCAGCGCAGAGCCGGCCAGCCGCGCTGTCCGTTTCCAAGCCCTGCCAGGGATGGTCGGGATCGGTGCCCAACTCCCCCGCCAGCTCTCGCATCTGGTCGGTGGTCAGCAACGACGAGTGATTTTGTGGGTGGCCCTGGACCGGCAGCCGATATCCCTTGACCGTGTACGCGAAAATGGCGGTCGGCCGAGTGTCCTCAATGGACGCGTAGGCAGCGTCGAGCGCGGCCAGGTCGTGTCCGCCGAGATTGCGGATCGCGGCGACCAGCGACGGGTCGTCGATTTCCGCGATCAGCCTCGCGATCGCCGCGCCGCCAGGTCCATCGCCGGGAAGCCGCTCGCGCAGTTGCTCGGCCGTACACCGCAACAACCGCTGGTATTCCGGGTTGGACATCTCGTCGATCCGGGCCCGCAACGCGTCCCCACCGGGCCGCGCGAAGAGTTCTTCCAGCAGCTGCCCGTATTTCAGTGCGATGACCTGCCAGCCGGCGGCGGCGAACATGCCCTCCAGCCGCTCGGCGGCGATGTTCGGCACCACCCGGTCCAGCGACTGCCGGTTGAGGTCGATGATCCACACCAGCTCGCCCAGCTCGGCGACGGCCGGATCCAGGATCGCTTCCCAGACCGCGCCCTCATCCAGTTCCGCGTCCCCGACCAGCGAGTACTGCCGCCCGGTGGCACCGGCACCGATCTTCTCCCGTACGTACCGGCGGGCCAGCGCGCCCCAAATCGGGGCGGTGGCGCCGATCCCGACCGATCCGGTCGAGTAGTCCACCGGGTCGGGATCCTTGGAGCGGCTCGGATAGCTTTGCAAACCACCAAAATCTCGCAGCGTGCTCAGATAGGACTCGTCCAGCTCGCCGAGCAGATAGTTCACGGCGTGCAGCACCGGCGAGGCGTGTGGCTTCATCGACACCCGGTCCTGCGGGCGCAGGTGCCTGAACCAGAGCGCGGTCATGATCGACACCATCGACGCGCATGACGCCTGGTGGCCGCCCACCTTCAGGCCGGACGGGTTCGGCCGGACCCGGTTCGCATGGTGCACGATCGCGCTCGCGAGCCACAGCACCCGGCTCTCGATCTCGGCCAGCACCTCGGGGCCGTCGGACTGCGGCAAAGCGCCGGCGGGAGCGGCACTGGTCATCATCTTCACCCTGTTTCGGCAGTGCATATGGTGAGTAGGAGCAGACCACGTCCGGGTGAAGTGCACAATGTGATGAGCACCGGCTGGTCAGGTTGCACTGCCCAGCATCGACGCGCCCATACGGAGTGAGCATCGTGCCCAACCGCGACCGGGTCGACCAGACCGACGCGCGGCTCCTGCTGGCCCTCACCGACCAGCCGCGAGCCACCGCGATCGCGCTCGCCGACCGGCTCGGCATGTCCCGCAACACCGTCCAGGCCCGGCTCGCCAAGCTCGAACAGGATGGCCTGCTGGACTCGTTCGAGCGGCGGATCGCGCCGCGTACGCTCGGCTACCCGCTGACGGCGTACGTGACGACCCAGGTCACCCAGCGCCGCCTCGACGAGGTGGGCGCAGCACTGGCGGACATCCCAGAGGTTCTGCAGGTGCAGGGCATCAGCGGGCAGACCGACCTGATGGTGCGGGTGGTGGCCACCGACGGCGACGACCTCTACCGGGTCGCTGGCGAGATCCTCGCCATCGGTGGGGTGGAACGCACGAGTACGGCGCTGGTGATGCGGGAGATGGTCGGCTACCGGATCACTCCGCTGCTGCGGCGGCTGTCCGAGACCGACTAACCTCCCGGACGAGCTCGATCGCGCGGCCCAGGGTGTCCAGCCGCGCCGCCAGCGTCGCGCCCGCGGGGTAGA
Organism: Fodinicola feengrottensis; assembly: GCF_039530045.1. Taxonomy (NCBI): domain Bacteria; kingdom Bacillati; phylum Actinomycetota; class Actinomycetes; order Mycobacteriales; genus Fodinicola; species Fodinicola feengrottensis. Next base: position 454,150 of record NZ_BAAANY010000020.1, read on the forward strand.
GCCGTACGGTGTCCACACCAGCCTTCTGCCACACCTGGAGCCGCTCGCGGACCATCGGCTCGGTGCCGATCAGGGTCGTCGCGAGCACCATCTCGTCGGTCACCAGAGCGGCCGCGTCGTCCCGCCGGCCGGCCAGCCAACGCGCCCGTACCCGCGCCGCCACCTCCGACCAGCCCTGCCGGCTGTACGCCGCGTTGTAGAAGTTCGTGGTGGCCGAACCCATTCCGCCCAGGCTGAAGGCCAGCTCCTTCTTGCGGCTGCCGACCATCGTCCGCAGTTCCTCTTCATCGGCCGCGAAACACACCTCGGCGCCCTGACAGATGTCCAGGTCTTCGAGCTTGCGGCCAGAAATCCGCGCGCCCTCGGCGAGATGGCTGAAATACGCGTCGGCCGCGCCTTCGGGCACGAAGCTGGTGCCCAGCCAACCGTCCGCGACTTCCCCGGTCAGTCGGAGCATTTTCGGGGAAAGCGTGGCCAGGTAGATCGGAATGTCCTCGTTCGGCGACATACTGAGCCGCATCGGCCGGGCATCTCCGCCAGGCAACGGAATCTGGAAATGCTCGCCCTGGAAATCCACCTTCTCGCCGGCGAAAATCCGCCGGATGATCTGCACGGTTTCCCGCATCCGGCCCAGCGGCCGGGCAAAGGGCACGCCATGCAACCCCTCGATGACCTGCGGTCCGGAGCCGCCGAGACCGAGAATGAAACGCCCTTCGGACAACTCCGCCAACGTCATGGCGCTCATCGCGATGGCCGCCGGCGTACGAGTGCCGAGCTGGACGATGCCGGAGCCGAGCCGCATCCGGTGCGTGACCGCCGCCAGATACCCGAGCGCGGACACCGCGTCCGAGCCCCAGGCCTCGGCCACAAAGCACACGTCGAGCCCGAGTTTCTCCGCTTCCACCGCGAAATCCATTGTCTCGCGGAAGTGTCCTGCGGGTTCCACGGTGGTCGCGGTACGCATCAGCCGGCCGCCTCTTCGCTCAGCTTTTTGAACGTACGCAGGTTGTTTTCCATCGCGGTGCGGAACTCTCCCAGCCGGCGGGCCACGATCCGCTCCTCCTTGTCCGGCATCCGGTCAATCGCGAAACTCAGCCCGGACCGCGCCGGCCCCATCTGCATCCACTGGCTGAGCACTGTCCCGCCGCCTTCCGGGCGCAGCCGGAACCGCCAGATCGAAGACGGGAAGTCCACATCGGACACCGCCCACGCGAACTCCCGCGGCGGGTCGTACGCGATCACCGTCGACGTGGTCTGCCACTCGCCGAAGTCCTTGTGGAAGTTCTTCCCCACGTACGATCGGCCGACCGCCGGCCCGTCGCCCTCGCCTTCCCACTCGAACCCTCGCAGCTCAGGGCTCATGCTCACCATCAGGTCGAAATCGATGACGTGATCCCACACCAGGTCCGGTGCCGCTTGGATGTACGTGTCGACCTCGACCGTCGGCGTGTCCGCGTACCGCATGGGTTCCCTCCACCTTCCCGGCTCTGAACTCTAGAGTTGCGTAAATAGACGCAGGAGTCAACGGCGAAATACCGCCAGTCCTGTCGAACAACTGAGTACCATTTCGGCCATGAGAAGGACGTCGTTCGCCAACTGGCCCTGTCAGATCGCCCAGACCGTGGACCTGCTCGGCGACTGGTGGACACCGCTCGTCCTGCGGGAGGCGTTCTACGGCATCAAGCGCTTCGACGAGTTCCAGTCAGCACTCGGGATCGCCCGCAACACCCTCACCGAGCGGCTGAACCGGCTGGTCACCGAGGGTCTGCTGGAAAAGGTGCCTTATCACCAGGAGCCGGTGCGGTACGAGTATGTGCTGACCGGCAAGGGCAAGGACTTCTTCCCGGTGCTCGCCGCCATCGCCGCGTGGGGCGATAGGTGGCTGTACGAGGAGAGCTCAGCGCCGATCACGATGCACCACACGACATGCGACCACGACGCGCACGCCGAGGTGGTCTGCTCGCACTGCCACACCCCGCTGGCATCGGACGAGGTGCGGTTCGCGATGGGACCCGGCTATCCGCCCAAGCTCGCCACCCGCCCGGACGTGGTCGCCCGCTTCGCCCGGCAGGCCGCCGGTTGAGCATTCCCCGGGCAGCCTGCCGGGCCAGGCTCAGACCTCGATCGTGAAGCAGGGCAGGCCGAGGCTCTCGTAACCGGAGCCGGTGTAACGCCAGCCCCAGCACACCCCGGTCCGCAGGACGCGCTTCAGAGCTTTCTGCATTTTCCCGCACTTTGTCCTGAATTATTCCATTAGCTCCGCCATCGTACGCAGTGTCGGGATGTCGCCGCGCTGGAGGATCAGGCTGGTCGCGATGGTGTTCCGCCAGCCGGCCAGGTCGTCGGCGATCTTGGCCTTCGGGCCGATCAGCGCCACCTCTTCCACCATCTTCGTGGACACCGCGGCGATCGCCTCGTCTTTGCGGCCCGCGAGGTAAAGCTCGGTGATCTTCTCGCACTCCTGCTCGTATCCCATCCGGACGAACTGGTTACGGTGGAAATTCACCTCCGCGGCACCCATCCCGCCGATGTAGAGCGCGAGACCCGGCCGTACTTTGTCCGCCGCGGCCTCAATATCGTCGTCGACAACCACGTCGACGCTGACCGCCACCTCGAAACCGTCCTTGTCCCGACGGGCGCCTGGACGAGCGAAACCCTCGGCGAGGATTTTCCGGTAGTGATCGTTGAGTTTCGGCCCGAAGAACAACGTGAGCCACCCATCGGCGATCTCGGCCGCCAGTGCGACGTTCTTCGGTCCTTGCGCACCAAGGAAAATCGGGATGTCGTCACGAAGCGGCCGGATCGTGGACCGCAGCGGCTTGCCGAGGCCGGTGCCACCCTCGATCGGCATCCGGTAGTCAGCACCTTGGTACGTGAGCCGCTCCCGGGCGACGACTTTCCTTACGATGTCGACATACTGGCGCGTACGGGCCAATGGTTTGCCGTATTCCTGGCCGTACCAGCCCTCGACCACCTGCGGTCCGGAGGTGCCGAGCCCGAGGATCAACCGACCGCCGGACAGGTGGTCCAGCGTCATCGCGGCCATTCCCACGGCGGTCGGCGTACGAGCGCTCATCTGCACGATGCCGGTGCCCAGCCGCGGCCGGGTCGTACGAGCGCCGTACCAGGCCAGCGGGGTCAGCGCGTCCGAGCCGTACGACTCGGCCGTCCAGATCGAGTCGAGGCCGAGCCGGTCGGCCTCGGCCACGACCTGCTCGATACCCGGCCGCGGCCCGGCTCCCCAGTAGCCCATGCTCCACCCGAGCTTCATCGCACAGCCTCCTCGTCATGGTCCTCCACCAAGGCCCAAAACTAGTTCGTACGACGGCCCTGACTCGCGGATGAGGTGCCGAGTCGGGAAATGTAGAGACCGGCAAGGCGGTTCCGACGTATCCGCGAGAGGCACCCGGCAAGCGGGGCCGCACCAGCTGGCAGGAGCGTGACGATGAAGTACATGCTGATGATCTTCCAGAACCCCGCCGTTTTCGAGGCGCTGTCCAAGGACGAGCAGACCGCGGTCATGAACGAGGCCGGCGCGCTCTGGCAGGAACTCGCGGACAGTGGCGAGTGGGTGAGCGGCGAGGCGCTTTTCGCGGCTTCCACGGCCAAGGCGGTGCGTACTCGCGGCGGTGTCCCGGCGGTCACCGACGGGCCGTACATCGAGGCGAAGGAGCAGCTCGCGGGCCTGCTCATCGTCGATGTGGCCTCCGAAGAACGGGCCGTGGAGATCGCCGGCCGCTGGCCGGACGCGCGCTACTGGGGCATGGAAGTCCGGCAGCTGATCGAGCAGCCGGAAGGCTGATGGCCGCTCCGGCGCCCGCGAGTCGGGCGCTGGAGCGTCCGGCCCGGACCGTACGATCGGTGGGTGGCCTCTCCCGTCGTCCCCTCGGAAGTGAGCAACGCCCTCGAGGTTCTCACCCGGGTCTTCGGCTATGACTCGTTCCGGGGCAGCCAGCAGGAGATCATCGACCACCTGATCGGCGGCGGGGACGCGCTGGTCCTGATGCCGACCGGCGGCGGCAAGTCGCTCTGCTACCAGATCCCGGCGCTGGTACGGGACGGCGTCGGCGTGGTGATCTCGCCGCTGATCGCGCTGATGCAGGACCAGGTCGACGCGCTGCAGGCGGTCGGCGTAAGGGCCGGATTCCTCAACTCCACCCAGGATTCGTACCAGCGTCGCGAGGTGGAGACCGCCTTCGTCGAGGGCAAGCTCGACCTGCTCTACCTGGCGCCGGAGCGGCTCAAACTCGACGCGACCATGCGGCTGCTGGACCGCGGCGAAGTCTCGCTGTTCGCCATCGACGAGGCGCACTGTGTCGCCCAGTGGGGCCACGACTTCCGGCCGGACTACCTGGAGCTGTCGGCGCTGCACGAACGCTGGCCGGACGTGCCGCGGATCGCGCTGACCGCGACCGCCACCGACGCCACCCGCCAGGAGATCGCGACCCGGCTGCAGCTGGTCGAGGCCCGGCATTTCGTGTCCAGCTTCGACCGGCCCAACATCCAGTACCGGATCGCTTCGAAGAAGGAGCCCAAGCGGCAACTGCTCGAGCTACTGCGGTCCGAGCACGCCGGCGACGCCGGCATTGTCTACTGCCTGTCCCGCGCATCGGTGGAGAAGACCGCCGATTTCCTGGTGGAGAACGGGATTCCGGCCCTGCCCTATCACGCTGGCCTGGATTCGCGTACGCGGGCCCGAAACCAGTCCCGGTTCCTGCGCGAGGACGGCCTGATCATGGTCGCCACCATCGCTTTCGGGATGGGCATCGACAAACCGGACGTACGCTTCGTCGTCCATCTCGACCTGCCCAAGTCGGTCGAGGGCTACTACCAGGAAACCGGCCGCGCCGGCCGCGATGGGCTGCCGTCGACCGCATGGCTGGCGTACGGACTGCAGGATGTCGTCCAGCAGCGCCGGATGATCGACACCTCGGAGGGCGACGACGCCTACCGCAGGCGGCTCGGTATCCATCTGGACGCGATGCTCGCGCTCTGCGAGACGGTCGAATGCCGGCGCGGTCAACTCCTCGCGTATTTCGGGCAGCCAGTGGACGCCGGCCAGGCCTGCGGGAACTGTGACACCTGCCTGACGCCGCCGGAGTCCTGGGACGGCACGGTCGCCGCGCAGAAACTGCTGTCCGCCGTCTACCGGCTCCGCCGCGAGCGCGGCCAGAAGTTCGGTGCCGGCCAGATTGTGGATATCCTGCTGGGAAAAACCACCGACAAGGTGCGCCAGCACGGTCACGACTCGCTGACTGTCTTCGGCAAGGGCACCGAGCTCAAAGACCTCGAATGGCGCGGTGTGGTGCGGCAGCTGTTGGCTCAGCAGCTGCTCGGGGTCGAAGGCGACTACGGCACCCTCGTGCTCACCGACGCCAGCTCGCAGGTCCTTTTTGAGAGCCGGCAAGTGCGGCTGCGCCGGGAGCCAGAGCGCCCGGCCCGCGCGGCCCGGACCAGCAAGCCGAGCAAGAGCAAGGCAACGATCGACCTGACGCCCGAGGCGACGCCGGTGTTCGAGGAGCTGCGGTCCTGGCGCGGCAACGCGGCCCGCGAGCTGGGCCTCCCGGCGTACGTCATCTTCCACGACGCGACGCTGCGGCAAATCGCCGTCGAGCGGCCCTCGTCCCTCACCGAGCTGGGCACGATCAGCGGCGTCGGCGAGAGCAAGCTGGCCAAATACGGCGAACAAATCCTGGAAGTGCTGGCGGGACTCTCAGACTGAGGTGTCGTCGGCCGGCGGAGTGCGGCCGGGCGCCCAGTCGGACGCGGTGCGCCGCCACTCGCGCTCCCAGCTGGCCATCCGGAGCCGGTCCAGCGGCCAGCGGACCAGCCAGTAGAGAGCCACGAACACCAGGATCGTGAAGGCGACTACCCCACCGGCGGCCACCACCGCACCGATCATCGCGCTGGACTCGGTTTCCGGCGCCGGCACCTGCTGGCCGGTCTGGTCCACCCAGATCGGCACCCGCGCGCCGGCGAGGGTGCCACTGTCCACCTCGATGGACCCCCGGTGCGTACGGCCGTCCGCGGTACGCCAGGAGCCCGGGACTCGTACCGGCGGCGGCGCGATCCCGCTGGGCTCCGCGCCGCTGGGCGGTTGGGTGGCGGCATTTCCCAGCGCCACCGCGAAAATCTGGTGCCGGCTGGCGGTCTGGGTGGCCACTTGGCGCATCTCGCGCGTGTACGTGTCGGTGCCGATCGACGGGGCGAGCGCGATCACGACGACCGTGGCGACCAGACCGACACGCAGCACAACACTCTCGATCCAGTCCGAGTGCCGCCGCATCGGACTCCGCCCAAAGCCCAGATTTCGCAGGCTCAACAACAGAAAACGACGCCCACCGCGCAGAAACGACACCGTTTTCCTCCGTCCGGCCGCTTTGCCTTCCGATGGTAACGAGAATTCGCCATTGCCTCAGTGACCCTGTGCACTCTGTGACCGATTTCTCGGTACCCCCTACTTGAGTAGGGGGTCTTGAAGGGACTCTCCTGGGTGACGCGCCGGGCATCGCGCGATTCATACGCTCATCGTGCATCCGCTGGATTGATTCCGCCGACCTGGAGAATTCTCTATGCCCGCAGCCACCCTTGCCGAGCGCCCGATCCGGCGAAACCAGATCAGCGACTACACCGAACTCGCGAAGATCGTACGGGAAAAAGGCCTGCTGAACAGACGGGTAGGCTGGTATTTCGCCCGGATCGCTTTACTCGCCGGACTTTTCGCCGTCCCGACGGTGTTGCTGGTCACTCTCGGCCACTCGTGGTGGCAACTGGCCGTGGCCGCGGTTTTCGGCATCCTGGTCACCCAGGTCGCGTTCCTCTCGCACGATGCGGCGCATCGGCAGGTTTTCGCCGCAGGCAAGCACAACGAGTGGTTTTCCCGGATCGTCGGGTGCCTGGTCGTGGGCCTGAGTTATCGCTGGTGGATGAACAAACACTCGCGCCACCACGCCAATCCCAACCAGGTCGGCAAAGACGGTGACATCGAGGCTGGCGCGTTGGTCTTCACCGCCGACGAGGCCCGCGAACGTACCGGACTGGCCGGCTGGCTGGTCCGCCGGCAGGGCTGGTTTTTCTTTCCGTTACTGACACTTGCCGGCATCGACCTGCACATCACCGCGGTTCGTACGCTACTGTCCCCCGACCGTGGAAAGCATCGAAATCTGGAACTCGCTCTGCTCGCCATTCGTTTGCTTGCTTTTCCGTTGCTGGTGCTGTGGATTCTCGGCATTCCGCTCGGGCTGGCGTTTATCGCCGTCCAACTGGTGACCTTCGGCGTTTACATGGGAGCCAGTTTCGCCCCGAACCACAAGGGAATGCCGATCGTCCCGCCGACCGCCGATATCGATTTCCTGCGCCGCCAGGTGCTGATGTCACGCAACATCCGCGGCCGCGGCATGGGTGTCGCGATGGGCGGCCTGAACTACCAGATCGAACACCACCTCTTCCCCAGCATGCCCAGCGGCAACCTCCGACTGGCTCGCCCGATCGTCCAGCGCTACTGCGCCGAGCGCGGAATCTCCTACACCGAGACGACCCTGGTGCACTCGTACGCCATCGTGGTCCGCTACCTCAACCGGGTCGGCCTCGGACACAGCGACCCCTTCGAGTGCCCGATCACCGCCCAGTTCCGCTCCCGCTAGACGGCCTTCGCGCCGTCGTACTCATCGCGCGCCGCCAGCACCGCCGGCATTCGGGACTCGACCAGATCCATCAGCGCGAACAACTTCTCCGCGACCTCGGATCCCAGTGGCGTCAGACTGTAATCGACCCGAGGTGGGATCACCGGCTGCGCGACCCGGTCGACGAAGCCGTCCCGCTCGAGCGCGTGCAGGGTCTGCGACAGCATCTTCTCGCTCACCCCGTCGACCCGGCGGCGCAGCGCGTTGAAGCGCAGCGAGCCGTCCCGCAGGGCAACCATCGCGAGCACCCCCCAGCGGCCGGTGACGTGCTCGAGCGCGTCGCGCGACGGGCAGCCGCGGGCGAACACGTCGAACAGGATGCGATCGAACTCTTCCATGCACCGAAGGTACCTCGAGCTAACCCTGAGCTAGCACTTTCGAATAGTTAGTGCATACTCGTGGTTAGTACTCGGGACCCAGAGGAGAGTCACATGATCGTCGTTACCGGCGCCACCGGCCAGCTCGGCCGGCTCGTCATCGAAGGCCTGCGCGCCAAGGTGCCCGCGGACCAGATCGTGGCCGCCGTCCGCACCCCAGAAAAGGCCGCTGACCTGGGCGTACAGGTGAGAGAAGCGGACTACGGCAAGCCTGCCACGCTGGCCGCCGCGTTCGCCGGCGCCGACCAGGTGCTGCTGATCTCCAGCAGCGAGGTGGGACAGCGGATCCCGCAGCACACCGCCGTCGTCGAAGCCGCGCAGCAGGCCGGTGTGAAGCACCTCATCTACACCAGCGCCCCGAAAGCGGACGACACCGCGCTGGTCCTCGCGCCCGACCACGCCGCGACCGAGCGGATCATCCGGGCGTCCGGGCTACCGTTCACGTTTCTGCGCAACGGTTGGTACACCGAGAACTACGCGCAGAAAGTCCAGGACGGGGTCGCGCGGGGCTCTTTCGCCGGCAGCGCTGGCCAAGGAGCCGTCGCGACTGCCACCCGCGCCGACTACGCTGCCGCAGCGGTCGCGGTGCTGACCAGCGATGGCCACGACGGCCGGGTGTACGAGCTGTCCGGCGACCATGCGTGGACGTACGCGGACCTCGCCGAGACCATCGCCCAGGCCGCTGGGAAGGCGGTCACGTACGAAGACCTGACACCGGACGCCCATCGCACCGCGTTGGCCGCGGCCGGCCTGCCGGAGCCAGTCGTCGAACTGGTCGTCGGGCTCGACCGCAACACCGCCGACGGCCTGCTCGGCCAGACCTCCGGTGAGCTGCGAGCACTCATCGGCCGACCGACCACGCCGTACCAGGACACCGTCGCCCAGATGGTGAAATCTCTCGGCTGAGCGATGAGTTTTGGTCCCGGCGGCGGTCTGTCTTGGTGACGGATGACCAAGTTTGGCGGATGATGTCCTCATCACCCGCCCAACAGACCGCGAAGGGCCGCGCTCTTGATGTGGTTGTGGACGATCGTGTTGCTGGGCGTCGCGGGGCACTGCGTCGCCCGGCTGGTGGTCGCCCAACGGGCTCATTGCGCCGTTGACCGTACGCACAACGCCATCGAAGCTGCGATGAGTGCCGGCATGGCGGCGATGGTGTCGCCGATCGGCGGCCCGATCCCGCGGGCCGGTTGGGAAGCCGCTTTCGCGGTGGCAGTCGGATGGGCCGCCTTTTCCGCCGGCCGGTCGCACTCCCGGCGGGCGTGGATGTGGCTGCGGCAGGCAGTCGCCGGTGGCGGGATGCTCTACATGCTCACGACGACCGAGATGCCGATGTCCGGCACGGACATGATGCAGATGTCCTCCGCGATGGTTCCGGCGGTTACCTGGACGCTGGTGGCATATTTCGGCGCCGTCGCGCTGTGGTCGCTGCTGCCGGCCACCGGCGTACGAGTCGGCATCGGCGGCCTCGCCGTCGCCGACGGGCCGCCGATCCGAACCGCACCGCTCGGCCCGCGGGCCGTCTCACTCTGCGAGGCCGCGATGGCCGCCGCCATGGTCGTGATGCTTCTTTCCATGCACTAGCGTCCTGCGTCTGAGGTTCGCCGCACTAGCAGTTCGGCGCGACCTGGCCGTCGGATCCGGTGTAGATGTACGTGTCGGAGACGTAGCCGACCGGGGACGTGATCTTGTCCCACAGGGTGCTGGTGCCGTACGTACCAGTCACCGAGGTGCCACTGGTCTGGCAGGTGATCGTCACGGTGGAGCCGTTGGCGACGCTGCCGACGACCGAGTCCGTGGTGTGTGGGCCGGAGCGTACGTTCAGCGCGGAGCCGCCGGTGCTGACCGTGCCGGTGGTGCCGCCGCTGCCGCCGCCGCTGGTCCACAGGTACGTGACGGTGACGTAGCCGTTGTCATTCATGCCGACGTTATAGAAGGTGCCGTCCGCGAGATCGATGCCGGCGGGATTGCTGACGTGCCGGCCGAATTCATCTTTTCCACCGTTGTAGCCGTTGAGGTAGGCGGCCTGCGCCTCAGGCGTGCCTTGGGCGACATCCTTGAATTCCTGCCGGGTGCTGCCCGGATTCCAGTAGTCGTCCTTGGTGTTCCACGGGCCGATGTCCCACACCGGCGCGGTTTCGCACCGCGTCGGTCCACAAACCTGCACCGAATACTGGGTGCTGCCCTTCGGCGAAAGATTGCGTCCGGATGGCAACGCCACAAAATGGTCGCTGGACACAATCACGTGACCATTGGCGGTCGTGCCACCGACAAGGCCTTCGCGAGTCGCGTAAACCCGATAGCTGAGAGCGGCGGCCGGCGCGGCAACCTTGCGGACGCCGATCGACTTCGCCGTCACGTCCAGGCCGGAAACCGCAGGGCTGGCGCCAGAATCGTTGCCCCACAAGGTGATCCGCAGCTGCACCTGGGTGGCTGGCCGGTCCAGCGTCGCCGCGGTGCCGGACGCCTGCTGCCAGGAGGACCACTGCTGGCCTTGTGTTGTCGTACGGACGTCCACCGTGGCCGCCCCGCCGGCCGGCACTTTTCCGGTCACCTGCACGGCAATCTGGTCAACCGGAGCGGCCAGCGTGCGGGGCGCGAGAATCTCCATGCCGTACGGCCGCTGGCCTCCGGTCGCCGCTGGGCGTACTGCCCGATTGGCGATCGTCAGCCCGTCCGTCCGGCTGGTCAGGTTCACCTGCCCAGCCACCGTGGCGGACAGGTTTTCGTGCCAGGCTCCCGCGCTGGGACCTGGCACCGGCGCGGCCTGCGCCGGCATCGCGACAGCGAGTGCGACCGCGACCGTGCTCGCGCTGAGCAGGAAGATTCGCCTCTTCCGGGGCCTTGGTTTGTCCATGCGACGGAGTATGGGACCGACACATACAAACCAAATATATTGCGCTAATGCACTGTCACCTCGTCGAACTGGACGACCGCGTCCTCGGTGTAGAACCCGATCCGCCCACTGCGGTAGAAACCGCCCTTGGCGCCGTCATCCACCGCGGTGCCCAGCAACCGCGTTCCATCGTAGGCAGACAACTGGTCGCCGGAGATCTTGATCCGCGCCGTGTACCACTGGCCCAGCGGAAAGGTCCCGGCGCCAGTGGCCAGAAACTGTTGCCGGAAACCACATTGGCCGTCCGAATACGTCTTGCCCAGTTCCCAGCCACTGACCTGCTTCAAGAGCAGGTAGTAGAAAACCTTGTTTCCACAGTGGTCCAGGTGGTAGTCGACCAGCAGCCACCCCACCTCCCAGGGATTGGGTTGGCTTTTCACCTGCCGGAGCGTACGCACCTGCACCGCCGAGTCGGAATGTCCGAAAACCCCGTCCGACAGCGCCAACGCCGAATGCGTGGCGGAATTGCTGGTGAACGGCGGCGCGAGCTGCAACACCCGGCCGTGCCCGGGTGCGGTGGCGATCTGGCCGGTGCCACCGCCGTTCCAGGCGTCCACCCACAACGGGCCGATCCGGCCGCCGTCCACATAGGACGACAGCGGCAACTGGTCCCAGCTTTCCTGGAAGGGCAGCTGCGCTCCAGCCGCCGGCACCACAGCCAGCAGCAGTAACCAGGCCAGGCCTGCTGCCCACCGGCCCCAGCAGGTCATTTGCCGGCGCCGGTGCGTACGTCCGCATCCACCAGCGTCGTGTAGATCGGCGCGGAGGTGAAGTCGGGTCCGGTTTCCTCGCCGAGATAGAGGTCGACATGACGTTTGCCGCCCAGGCCCGGCGTGAAAGCGTCCAAGATCTTCCAGCGCGCCAAGGAAAGCCGCCGGCAGATGGTTGCCGGCACGGTCGTACCATCCTCCTGCCGACCGCAGCCAGCCAGCCTTATCGGGGTGCCATCCGGAAAACCATCCGCGGCCGCGGTGACGAACGGCCGCAACGGCCGGCCGTGGGTGTCCCGTGCGGCGGTGTCCAGCCAGTATCCGGATCCGGACGACCAGTTGAGATAGCGGCCGGCGTGCGGACCGGTGGTAATCCGGCCGGCTCCTTCGTCCTGGACCGCCTGCACGAAATCGGCCGGATAAGAGCCAAGATCATCGTGCCCGTTGTCGCATTCCAGCTTCGGGCAGCCGGTCACCTGCCGTGGATCGTCCTGGTGCAACGACTCCACGGCCGTGTAGTAGGTGGTGACTTTCCAGCCACCGGAGGACTCCTGGCCGTCCCGCTGGCATCCATGCACGGCGGCCGCCGTCATCGCGACGACGGCACACCCGGCGATCCACCGGCGATCAAGCATTCCCAGCCCCCGTCATCGACGAACGGTCGCCGGACGTGGCCCCCTCGGCCACGCCCGGCGACACGTGTGGGTCACCCGGCAAGAACAGTAGCCGGTGAGACGAACTGGTAGCCCATGCCCTTGATACCGGGCACGATTTGCTGCAGGTAACTGGTGCCCAAATACGGGTGGTAGAAGAAACTCTGCACACCGTCAGTGACCACGCTCATGCCCGCCGCGCTGGCCAGGATGTCGGCCGGCAGCCGCGCCGGGTGATTGTTCAACGGCACCGGCTCGATGTTGCCCAGGTCCTCGGGAATGACCGTCGAGCCGTAGATGTCCTTCACCAGGTACGGGAAATACTGCCCATAGATCTTGGTGTAGTCGGGCGTACCGGTGCCGCAGGCGCCGTTCGGACAGTAGCCGCCGAAATAGAGTCCGCGGTCGTAGCGCTTTCCGAATGTCTGCTGGAAAGCCTGGTAGTCCGCCGCCGAGGCGGCGTAGTGCGGCGGTTCGAAGATCGTCGGCTGGCTCAGCCCGGCGAGCAGGAAGTTCAGCTTCGCGGACGTGATCCGGCCCTGCGCCCAGGAAGCCGAGTCACCAGCGACCGGACCGTCATAGACGACGTTGTTGGACGCGTCGATGTGCGAGCGGTAGAACTCGAAGTCGTCCGCGCTCACCGCGTCGTACGGATTGGCCACGTTCGAATACTGATGGGTATAGCCGTGCATGATGATCGTGCCGCCCTTGGACTGCATGTACCGCAGCGCCGAAATCAGCGCCGGCACCTGCAGGAGCGACTTGTTCACGGCTTTTCCGTTGTTGTAGTAACCGTTCGGGTCCTTGTACTGCGGAATGACCGCGACGCTGAAAGGCACACCTTGCGCGAACAGGTAGTCCGCGACCTGCCGCAGCTGGGCGGGATCGTCGTCCGCGCTCACGTCCTCGATCCGTACCAACGCGCGTTTGCGGCTGACCTGCGCCGGGTTCGCGATCTGGCCCACCAGGTCGGCGGCGGCGAAATACCGGTCCGTCGAACCGACGTAGCTGAACGGTATCTCCCCGATATAGGTCAGATTCCCGCCCCGGATCGCCCACGGCAAGGTGCTGCCGTCGGTCCGGGTCGCGGTCGCGAGGACAGTCGCCTTGGTGGGGTCCAGCACCGTGGTGGCCAGCAGCCCCGACGGCGCGGCGAGGGGATCCCGTTGCAGGGCAACGCCTTTGTACGTGACGATGGGTGTGGTGGCGAAGTCGAACTGCTGCCAGTTCCAGCCGTACTGCGTGCCGAAGTCGGCGGCCCGCGCGGTCAACTGCCAGATGTTGTCGTTCATCCACAACACCGGCCGGCTACCGCTGAGCACGTCGTCCAGGAATGCCAACGGCACCGGCTCGTCGTACGTCGAGCCGATGTAGATGACACCGGTGTAGGCGGCCATCTGGCCGGCCGTGTATTTGCTGACCGGCTGCATCACGTACGGGCTGCCATGGGAAACCAGGTTCGCGGCGTTGACCGCGTACGCCTCCCCCAGCCAGCCCCACTGTCCGGTGCTGTCATAAAGAATCAGTGTCTTCTGCGTCGTACTGGCGCCAGGGGCCGCGCCGCCGGACGTGGTGGCCGCGGTCGCCGCCGCAGTGGCCACCTGAGCCTTCCCAGCGCCGAAAGCGGCCGGATGAACGGCCAGCCGCGGCTGGTTCGACCGCTTGGGGATGGGATTTGCAGTGGCCGGCTTTACCGCAGCTGGGCGGGGTGGGGCCGGCAGTGACTGGGTGGTCTCCTGGCCGGACGGCGCCGCCGGCGTTGTTTTCCGGTCGGCGGTCGCCGACGCGTTGGCTCCGGTCAGCGTGGTCACCATCAGCGCGACCGCGCTCATCGCGACGATGCCGATCGCTACCCGGTGTTTCCGGACGATGCCTTTCATCTCTGCTTCTCTCCGTGAGTTGCGTACGCGGCCCGATGGATTCAGGCCACTGCCTGCGCGTCCATCGCGACGCCACCATCGAGGCCCTGTCCGGCCGCCGTGTCTTTTCCTGTGAGGGACGTGAAATCCGCCGGCCGTTCGGCCTGTAGGCCAATCAGCCAGCCGAGCGCCTGTTCGGTACGTTCGGCGGCGAGCCCGTCGCCGAACGGGTTCCCGACCGCGGCCATCGACTGCCGGGCCGTTTCATCGGTCAACAGCCGATGCGCCTGCGCGACGATCAGCGGCCGGTCCGTACCCACCAACCGCGCACACCCCGCGTCGACCGCTTCCATGCGCTCGGTCACGTCCCGTAGAACCAGCACCGGCACCCCGAAACTCGGAGCCTCCTCCTGAATTCCGCCGGAGTCCGACAAAACCAGGGTGGCCACCGACAGCACCCGGGCAAGATCTGAATAACTCAATGGCTCGGTCACGGTGATCCGGTCGAGCTGGCCGAGAATCTCCTGAACCTGCCCGAAAACCGCCGGATTCGGATGCGCCGGCAACACCACCTCGATATCGGGATGGGTCAGCACGATCTCCGCCACCGCACGCAGCACCCGTTCCATCGGCTCGCCCCACGACTCGCGCCGGTGCACGGTGACGAGCACCAGCCGGCGACGGCCGGCACGCACTTCCGCATCGACCGCGGCCAACCGGCTGTCCTGATAGGGGCGGCATTTACCGGCGACCTCCAGGACCGCATCGACAACCGTGTTTCCGACGGTCAACACGCGTTCGCTGGCAATTCCCTCCGCAGCCAGGTTCGCGGCCGCCACCGCTGTCGGCGTTAAATGCAGCGCCGCCACCTGACCGACCAGCTTGCGATTTGCCTCTTCGGGAAAGGGCGAGGTGAGATCGTACGAACGCAGGCCCGCTTCCAGGTGAACGACCGGAATTCGCCGCCAGAACGCCCCCAATGCACCGGCCAAGGTAGTGGTGGTGTCCCCTTGAACCACCACCGCGGCCGGCTGTCGGGTTTCCAGCAAACCGTCCAGCTCCGACATCAACTGGCCGCACAACTCGGCCTGGGTCCCCGATTGGCGGTTGACCGAAAGGGTGTGGTCCGGAATGAGATCGAATGCCTCAAGTGCTTGGGGCACCATGGTCGGATGTTGCCCGGAAGCGACCATGACTGGTCGCATTCGTCCGGTTCGGCGGATCGCCGCGGCGACCGGCGCCAGCTTGATCGACTCGGGCCTGGTGCCGGCCACCAGGAAAATCTCCGGCAGCCCAGCGGTGTTGCCCCCAACACTGTGAATCTGCACTTTCGCTTGCACGAATAAACTCCATTCCGGGCAGCATTCGGCGAACGGCCGCTGTCGACCTGATGTCTTTGTCGCCTTCGCTCTGCCTGGAGAGGAAATCTCCTCCGTGCAAGCGCTACCAGCCCCCGGCGCACAGCCTCACAGTCGGGAGCTCATTCGAACAGTGGCCGATCCGGCGAGCCCGGTAGGACCAACGGCTCTATTTGACTAGTCCTGTTTCCAAGACGTGACATCGAAGCTATGGTTCCCCGCGGGGGGCTACTCGCCGCTGCCCTGAAAACGGCCGGATATCCGCCTTTCGGTCAGCCGCTCAGGAAAAAGTGCCGCACAGCCAAACAAAAGTACGAGACCAACGGAGATTCGTCATGTCTTTCTGCCGCACTGGGAATGTCTCGGTGGCCGCCGGCATCATCGGCATCTCGTACTTCGGCGAAAGCGCACTGGGCGTGCTCGGAGAACTGCTTCTGGTGTTGGCGATGTTGCTGTTCGCGCGCCGGGTTTGGTTCCAGCTGGTGGCAATACGCCGAGAGGGGGCACATCGTGCGTGACAGCACGAACTGGGCGAGCTTGATGCTCGTCCTACTGCTGTTGTGGCCGTGTTACAACCTCGTCCTCGCGATATTTACCTGGTGGCGGCCGCGGCCGGCGGCGATTTCCGACCACAACGGCAATTCCGTCCCTTTCTGGATCGTCGTTCCGGCCCTGAACGAAGAGCGTGTGGTGGCCGCCACAGTACGAGCCGCGCTCGCTCTCGAGGAACCGAGAACACCAGTCCGGGTGCTCGTCGTGGACGACGGTTCAGACGACCGGACACCGGAAGTTCTTGCCACCATTGACGATCCACGCCTTTATGTCCTTCGGCGTGAACCACCAAATGCCCGTAAGGGCAAAGGTGAAGCGCTGAATGCGGCCTACACATTTATCCGCGACACCGCGCGCCGCGAGGGCATCTTCGACCGTCTCATTGTCGGAGTTATCGACGGCGACGGTCGCGGGGTGTCCGGCATGCTCGGCGAGGTGGCCAGCTATTTCGCGGATCCCGCGGTCGGCGGTGTTCAGTCCCGCGTACGCATTCACAACCGAGATCGACTGCTGGCATTCCTGCAAGATCTCGAATTCAGCTGTATAGCGAACGCTTCGCAAATTCTCCGGGACAGCGTGGGCAGCGCGGAATTGGGCGGCAACGGCCAGTTCGTCCGGTTACGCAGTCTCGCCACCCTCGGCGACGCGCCCTGGTCCTCGTGCCTGGTCGAGGATCTGGAGTTGGGTTTGCGCATGCATTTGGCCGGCCACCGGATTCGGTACGCCAGCAAGGCGACCATCACCCAACAGGGCCTGGTCGACGTCAGCCGAATGGTCCGCCAGCGGGCCCGTTGGGCCCAGGGGAACCTGCAGTGTTTGCGTTACGTACCAAAACTAATCGGCACTCCCACAGTGTCGTCGCTGGCACTGCTGGAATTTCTTTACTATCTGTTGGCGCCGTGGCTGATCGCGCCGGTGTCGCTGTTGGTGCTCGGCCTTGCCGCACTGACCGCCGCGGGCCTGGCCACCGGCTATGACTTCGACGGTTTCGTGGCGACTGGCCCTTCCGGGCCGCTGTCGATCGCGATCTGGTTGGCCGCGCTGATTTTCCCAGGCGTGGTCTGGGGTCTGGTACATCGGATCCAGAACGCCGACGAGCCGCTCGGTCGGACCCTGCTGGTGGGCCTCGCCTATCCGGGTTTCCTGGTGATCGGGATCGCGGCCACCTGGCGGGCTCTGGGCCGGCACCTCACCGGACGCAACTCGTGGGCCAAGACCGAGCGGCTGGTCGAAGAAGACGACAAAGACGTTGGCAACGAAGGGAACGCGGTCTCATGTGCGGAATCGTCGGTTACGTAGGTTATCGCGCGGCCGCCCCCGTCCTGCTGGACGGGCTGCAGCGGCTGGAATACCGCGGATATGACTCGGCCGGAGTCGCGCTGGTGGAAAATCAGCGCCTCGAAGTGCACCGCACGGCCGGCCGCGTCGTGCAATTACGCCGACTGATGCCCACCGATCCACCGGCCACCGTCGGCATCGCGCACACCCGCTGGGCCACCCACGGCGCGCCCACCGACGCGAACGCCCATCCGCACACCGACAACAGCGGCCGGATCGCGGTTGTCCACAATGGAGTGTTGGACAACGCCACCGACCTGCGGGCCCGGCTGGTACGCGCCGGCGTACGGCTGATGTCCGAGACCGATAGCGAGGTGCTGGCGCACCTTGTCGCCCTCAGCTCGGCTGACACCCTCGAAAGTGCCGTCCGGGAGGCTCTGCGGCAGGTCCAGGGCACTTTTGGGTTGCTGGTGCTCGATGCCCAGCGGCCCGGCGAGATCGTCGCCGCCCGGCGCGGCAGTCCGGTGGTGCTGGGCATCGGTGACCGGGAAATGATCGTCGCGTCCGACACCGCCGCACTGGTGCGCTACACCCAGCGGGTGGTCTATCTCGACGACGACGAAATCGCGGTCGTACGAGCCGACGAGTTTCGCACCGGCACCCTGGACGACCGGCGTACCACCAAAATGCCGACCGTCATCGAAGCGCCCGAAGAGGATTACGAACTCGGCGAGCACTCCGACTTCATGCACAAGGAAATGCACGAACAGGTCGAAGCGGTGGACCGGTGCACCCGAGGTCGGCTGGACGACGCGGCGGCGACCGCCCGGTTGGACGGCCTGCGGCTGGAACCACGGGACTGTCGCAAGATCCAGCGCGTCACCTTCGTCGGCTGCGGTTCCGCTTACTATGCCGGCCAAATCGGCGCGAACCTGGTGGAGGAGCTGGCCCGCATTCCGGCCGACGCCGAGCCAGCCTCGGAATTTCGTTACCGGAACCCGATTGTCGACCCCGACACGCTTTACGTAGCGGTCAGCCAATCCGGCGAAACGCATGACACGCTCGCCGCTGTCCGCGAGCTACAGCGCAAAGGCGCCACCGTGGTCGGTGCGGTCAACAATGCCAGCAGCAGCATCGCCCGGGCCTGCGGCGCCGGGGTTTTCCTGCACGCGGGGCCGGAGGTCTCGGTAGCGGCCACCAAGTCCTTCACCACGATGGTGGTCGCCTTCGCTTTGATGGGCTTGAAGCTGGGCCGGGTCCGGGACCTGCCGGCGGCCCGCGCGGAACGCCTGATCGGCGCGTTGCGCCAACTCCCGGGTCAGATCGAGACAGTTTTGAAGCAGGAGGACCACATCACCGCGATCGTCCGGCGCTATCGGGACGCCCGCCACCTATTCTATGTCGGCCGAGTACGCGGCTGGCCAGTGGCCCGGGAGGGCGCCCAGAAACTCAAGGAAATCTCGTACCTGCATGCCGAGGCCTATCAGGCCGGCGAGCTCAAGCACGGCCCGCTCGCACTGATTACCCCGCAAATGCCCACCGTCGCGGTGATTCCGGATGACGACCTGCTCCCCCGCAACATCTCCACTGTCGAGGAGATCAAGGCCCGCGGCGGCCCGGTCATCGCGGTGACCTCAGCCGACCTACCAGCCGGGCTTTGCGACGAGGTCATCCGGGTGCCATCCGGCGAACCACAGCTCGACCCGCTGCTGTCCTCGGTGGCCCTGCAGGTGTTCGCGTGGGCGTGGGCCAAAGAACTCGGCCGGGAAGTCGACCGGCCGCGCAACCTCGCCAAGAGCGTGACCGTCGAATAGCAGATTTACCCCCAGGCGTCGCCGTTTTTCGGGTGGTGACGCCGGGCCGCGTAGACGGCCGCCTCCGTACGCCTCGCGAAACCCAGTTTGTGCAACAGCGAGGAAACGTAGTTTTTCACGGTCTTCTCGGCAAGATGCAGGCTCGCGCCGATCTGCCGGTTGCTCAGTCCGTCCGCGATCAGGTCCAGCACCCGGCGCTCCTGCGGGCTCAGCAGGTCATAGCGCGGATCCGCCGGGCCATCCTCGCCGCGCAGCATCCGCAGCACCGACGTGGTCAGGTGCGAGTCCAGCAGCGAGCCGCCGGCCGCGACCGTACGCACCGCGGAAACCAGGTCGTTTCCGGAAACCTTCTTCAGGATGTAGCCAGCCGCTCCCGCCATGATCGCGCCGAAAAGCGCGTCATCGTCGGAAAAGGACGTAAGCATCAAACAGGCTGGCGGTGGCGTGACACTGCTGCGGATCTCCCGGCAGACGCTGATGCCCTCGCCGTCCGGCAGCCGTACGTCCAAAATCGCGACATCTGGTCTCACCGCCGGCACCCGGGCCAGTGCCTCGGCCGCGGTGCCCGCCTCGCCGGTCACCCGCAAATCCGGCTCGGCTTCCAACACCATCCGCAGGCCGGTGCGTACGACGTCGTGATCGTCCAGCAGGAACACCGAAATCGTCATGAATTCCGCCCTCGGGTGGCCAGTGCCGGTGTGGTGCTGGGAATCGCCGCGGTCCAGACCACCCGGGTGCCGCCGGCCGGCACCTGGGTCGCGGAGAAGTCCCCGCCGTGCCTCGCGGCGCGATCAGCCAGGTTGGCGAGGCCGCTGCTGCGGTGCCGCTGCTCGGGAATTCCCACCCCGTTGTCGTCGACGACCATAGTCAGGTGCTGCCCGGCGCGGTCCACCGACACCTCCACCAGCACGGCGGTGGCGCCGGCGTGCCGCGCGATGTTGGTCAGCGCCTCCCGCAGCGCGGCGATGAGGTCGGCACGTACGTCCGCGAGCACCACCGAGTCGACCGGGCCGTCGAAATCCAGTCGCGGCTCGAAGCCGAGCACCGCGGCCGCCTCCAGAGCCAGCCGCAGCAGCTCGGACCGCAGGCTGTCCGGCCGGCGTACCGATTCCTGCAACGAGAAGATACTGGCCCGCAGGTCGTCCATGGTCCGATCGATGTCGCGGACGAAACCGGTCATCCGGGCGGCCACCTCCGGGCGCATGATGAGTTTGCTGATCCCTTCCAGCCCGAGCCCGATCGCGAACAGCCGCTGGATCACCAAGTCGTGCAGGTCGCGGGCGATCCGGTCACGGTCCTCCAGCACGGCGAGCCGGCGCCGGTCGTCCTCGGCGCGGGCGAACTCAACCGCGAGCGCGGCGTCGTTGGCGAACATCTCGGCGAGGTCCGCTTCCCGCTCGGTGAACGGCTGCTGACCGCTGAACCGGGCGACGGTGAGGACACCGATCGGCTCGTCGCCGGCCACCAGCGGAATGCAGACGGCCGAGTCAAGGTCGGTGACCGCCGTAGGCAGGCGCGCACGGGCCGCCGCTTCCTTGGCGACGACGTGGCCGCCATAACCACGTACGAGAACCCGCCGGCCGGTGGTGAACGCCAGCCCCGTCGAGCTGCCCTCGATCGGCACGGTGATGCCCAGCACCGGCACGCCCAGATCGACACCCAGATCGACGATCTCGAAGATCAGCTCGGTGCGGGCGGCATTCGGCCGGGTGATCGCCGCGGCCGGTGCACCGGCCACCTTCCGGGCCCGCTCGGCGATCAACCGCATCGCCATCGACGGGCCCTTGCCGGCCAACATGGCCGTGGTCACCAGATGGGACGCCTCCAGCCACTGCTCACGACGATCGAGGTCGGCGCGCCGGAGCGCGCACTGGATGGCCGAGCCGGCCGCCGTCGCGAACATCCCCATCATGGCCTGATCAGCCGAGGTGAACGCGGTGCCGTCGGTTTTCGCGGCCAGGTAAAGATTTCCGAAGACACTGTCGCCGGTGGTGACCGGCACGACCAGCGGGGATTCCAACAGCGGATGGGCCGGCGGGAACCCTGCAATGGTGGGATGGTCCAACGTGTTTCCGAGCTCGGCCTCGAAGGTGCCCATCCGGTAGTCCGCACCGGAATGAATGAACTCGGCGAGACTCCCGTCCGGGGCCAGCACGCCCAAGCCGCCAAACCGCGCGGACACCAGCGCCCGCGCGCTGTCGACCACTTTCCTTAACAGGTCTGGAAGGTCATCCTCGCCCACCACGCCCGCGACGGCGTCCACCAGATGGTGCACGCTGGGCTCGCTCATGAGACACCGCCCCTGATCACCGGTCCCGCGAAGATGTCAGTCTGGCAGGCGGAACGAACCTGTGCAGCAGGTAGTGGCGACTTGGTGACCGTGGGACGTGAATGTCCAGCTAATCAGGCACCTCGGCGGTGCCGGCGAGATGCCGCCGAGGCCGACGTTTTCCCAACATTCTCCTGGCGATCCGGGGTTTGCGCGATCGTACGGTCAAATCTGCGGGCGCCGTCCAGATATGTCCAGACCAATGCCAGCACGGCGAAGAGGCCGGCGGCCACCATGAGAGCGATCCAGAACATCCTATCTCCTCAACGCATATCCTTCTGAAGAGCGCCATTTTTGGTACGACTCCTGACCAGAACGGTCGGGCAGCGCGCGAAGTCGACGGACGTACGAGTCGCCGCTCCTGGTGTCAGCAGGCCGAGATCGTCCTCCCGGTGACACCCCAGCACGAGCAGCCGGGCACTGCGTGTCCAGTCGATCAAGGCCCGGCTGGTGTGATCCCCGACAATATGGCGGCACACCCGGATATCCGGATATTGGCGCCAGCAAGCCCGCAGTCTCGCGGTGGTTTCGTGGTTCTCACCGGCTTCGACCGCCACCAGCGGCGCTTTTGTTCGCAGCGCGGACTGAAAGCCGAACTCCAGCACGTCTTCGGTGACACCGGGCGGAAAGTCGTCGTCCAGCCCGATCACCACCGGCGCGTCCGACGGGCGCCGCCAGTCCGCCTTGGTCCGCACCACCACCGCTGGGCACGTCGTACAACCCATCAGCGCGAGCCCGGTGGACGCAAACTGTGAACCGCCCAGCCGATCTCTGTCCGGCTGGCCGACAACCACCAGGGACGGCGTCCCGATCGCGGCCTCGAGGTGGCGGATCGCCGACCCCTCCGGCAGCACCGTCGAGACTCGTACACTCGGCGCCACGGCCAGCGCGTACGCCTGCGCGTTCGCCAGCAAATGCCGCGCGGCCCGGGCGATATGCCGGTCGCTATGCGGATTCGTCGACAATGCCGCGCTGGCCAGCTCCGGCGGCGCGTTGCGGACCAGCCGCAGCTCCGCCCCGCGGCTGACCGCCTCGGTCGCACCCCAGCCGACCGCCGCCAACTGATGGGCGGCCGAGTCCACCCCGACCACCACCGGGTTACGGTCCGCCACCACATCCCCCTCCCACCGATCCTTTGACCGTACGGAAGAGAAATCCCTGGCAGCAGGGTGCAAACGCCTGTTCCAGGAGGGCCTTTGGGCACTGCGTACACGGCACTTTCGGTCGCGTACGATCAGCCGTTATTTGCGGAAGGAGTCCACCTCGGCGAGCCGCCAGCCATGCGGGGCGGGGCAGGCATCGAGCAGGTAACGCAGCCGCTCCCGGGCCTCATCCTCGTCGCGGGACACCCAGAGGCCCAGGTCGTCGTGATCCACACTGTCGTCCTGGTCCGCCTGGTGTGTCGCGCTGAGCAACACGCCCCAGCGACCGGAGTCCTCGACCAGCCGCAGCCATCGGGAATCCGGTTCTTCCAGAGCGTTCCACCACACCTCTACGACACGCACAGCATCCATCATCACCGGGCGCAAGTCCCTGTCGCTTCACCGGAACAGCCGGAGACCTGCGCCGTTCGGGCGCCCGGATAGCACCAGACATCCAGGCCCCCGACCATTCGGTCACCGCGTTACAGCCTATTCGGTTTTTGTTTGCTGGCCGCGATCTTGAGAGGTCTTGATGGTACGGACCATTTGCGGTTGAAACAACAGCAGAAATGCCGCCGGAACAATCAACAACGCGGCGGCCAGTGGCGAAAGCAACACATATCCGCCGGCCGCGAGCACTCCGGTGGAGCCCAGGGTGGCGATCGCCGCGGCGCCCCACGAAATGGCCTCGACCAGGCCTTCCACCCGGGCCTGGTCCGCTTGGACCCGGCCTCGGACCAGCAGGCCGCTGCCGCCGACAAATGCCAGATTCCACCCGTATCCCAGCAGGAACAACGAAATCGGCAGCCCAGGCCAGCCCTCGACGGTGCTGGTGACCACCAAGAGCGCGGACGCGGCAAGGGTCACCAGGCTGGCCGCGATCACCCGTGCGCCACCAAAACGGTCCGTCAGCCACCCCGAAAGCGGTGCCAGCGCGAACATCCCGAAGGTGTGCACGCTCAAAACCATGCCCACCAAACCCAAACCATCGCCATGCATGTGCATGTCCAGCGGCGCCGCGGTCATGATCGCCACCATCACCACCTGGGCCGTCAGCATGCTCGCCATCGCGACCTTCACGTGCGGCTGGCCCAGCAACCGATGGATGGGCGTACCAGTGCCGAAAAGTGTCACCGTCGGCACCGGTGGCGGCCGGTACGCCACTACCAGCGCGGCCGCTACCGCGCCGGCGGTCGCGAGCACCGCCAGCACGAAGGCGCCGGCCAGCGGCGGCCACCCGGCACCGCCCACCAGCCGCGCCAACGGTGCCAGCAACAGCGGGCCGCCGACCGCCCCGATCGCACCGGCCCACACGATCGCGCCCAACACGAACCCGCGACGCTCTGGTGCGTACCACTCGGCGGCCGCATACCGCGACAGCAGCGCGCCGGCGTTCGCCATCCCGAGCAGGAACATCCCGACCAGCAAGGCGATCGGTGCCGGCCAGCACACGCCGACCAGGGCCAACACCGCTCCGAGCACGCCAGCCGCGTACCCGGCGAGCAAGCTGGTACGCCGGCCGCGCCGCGCGGTCACCGCCGTCAGCGCGATCGCGCCCACCGCCGTACCAGCGACCGCGGCGGCGCTCGGCGCGCCACCCCAGCCGGCGCCGGCCACCGTCGCGAAGACCAGGGTGCCGGCCGCGCTGGTGGTCGACATCGCGGCATTTATCAGCACGACACCGGCGAACAACGCGGCGAAGGTCCGTCGCCGCGGCCCAGCCGTACGTCCGGGAATTTTCATGTTCTCAGACTAAAAAGGCACAGGCTTTCTCAAGAAGGGCTAGCGAAAGGCGTTAGCGCTATTCTGGTTATCGATCGGAAGGAGTTTGGCCCGGATGACCTTGCAGCCGAACCGACCGCTGGACGACGTGGACTGGCACATCCTGCGTGAGCTGCAGGAGGACGGCCGACTGTCGTACAACCAGCTCGCCCGCCGGGTGAACTTGTCCTCGCCCGCGGTCGCCGAACGGGTCCGCCGACTGGAGGAAACCGGCGTGATCACCGGATACCAGGCCCGGCTCGATCCGGCCAGGGCCGGCGTCCCGCTGGCCGCTTTCATCCAGATCCGCTGCACACACGGCCGGTGTCTGCTCAAAACCGGTAAGGCCGCAGATTTCCCGGAAATCGTGGAAATCCACAAGCTCAGTGGCGACGCCTGCGCGATGCTGAAAGTGCGCGCCGCGTCATTGCGACATTTCGAGGGATTTCAAGAACAACTCGGCGAGCACGGCGAACTGCGTACGTACATCGTGCTGTCCACTCAATACGAGCGCCACACCCTCGACCAGCCGGCCGCCGACGCTCGCCCGGTGACCGAGCCGGAGGGATGGGGGTGAGGGATGCCGCAGCTGGCCACCTCGGCTGCGCCGTAGGACGTCGAGCGTTGGGCATGACCTCAGACTTGCTTGAGGTTGAAGACTGAAGCCTCAACGAGCGAAGAGAGATGCCATGCGCGCCATCCAGGTGACGGAGTTCGGCGGCCCGGAGGTGCTGGTCAGCACCGATGTGCCGGAGCCGGTTCCAGGTCCCGGCGAAGCGGTTGTTCAGGTGTCGTACGCGGACATCATTTTTCTCGACACCACGCTGCGAGGCGGTGCCGGCCAAGAGTATTTCCCGCTGCGTCCGCCGTACGTTCCCGGCGGTGCGATCGCCGGCACGGTGGCCGCGGTCGGTGCCGGGGTCGACCCCGGTCTGATCGGCCGGTCGGTCGCCAGCCGGACCAAGAACTGGGGCGGGTACGCCGAAAAGGCGCTGGTAGACGCGGCGATACTGGTCGAGGTCCCGGTTGGGCTGGATGAGCGTGACGCGGCGTCGCTGCTGCACGACGGCCTCACCGCGTACGCGCTGCGGGAGAAGGTCGGCATTCACGAGGGCGAGACCGTGCTGGTGGTCGCGGCCGCCGGCGGGCTGGGCATCCTGCTCGTCCAACTCGCCAGGAATGCCGGCGCCCACGTCATCGGCGCGGCCCGCGGGGCGGCGAAGCTGGAAATGGTGACGA
Source organism: Fodinicola feengrottensis (assembly GCF_039530045.1). NCBI lineage: Bacteria > Bacillati > Actinomycetota > Actinomycetes > Mycobacteriales > Fodinicola > Fodinicola feengrottensis. The sequence goes on from NZ_BAAANY010000020.1 coordinate 479,800, forward strand.
AGTGGGGCGCGGGTGCCGCCGTCGACTACTCCGAGCCGGGCTGGACCGACCACCTTGACCAGCCAGCCGTGGTCTTCGACGGCGCTGGCGGACCGCTCGGACAGGCGGCCTTCGAAATCGTCGCGGCCGGCGGCCGGTTCTCCGCGCACGGTACGCCGGCCGGCAGTTTCACCGCCGCTGATCCCGAACGCGCTCGGGAGCGGAACATCACGCTCACTGGCATCGCGGAAGCGCAGGTCACGGCCGCGGAGGCCGTACGTTTCACCAAGCGCGCGCTCGCGGACGCGGCGGCTGGTCTGATCACGCCAGTGGTCGGGCAGGTGTACGCGCTGGATGATGTCGCCCAGGCGCATCGGGCGCTGCAGGAACGTACGAACGTCGGCAAGGTCCTGCTGCGCATCTGAAGTCCCGCGTCACCCTTGTTGCCGCAACCGGGCCAGCCGGGTCCGGATGCTGTCGAAATGTGCCCGCATCGCGACCGCCGCGGCCGGTCCGTCGGCGGCGACCACCGCGAGATAGATGTCGCGGTGCCGCCGAACGACCCCGGCCGGCGTCTCGTGCGGGGCGCCGAGATGGTCCCGTAACTGGTAGTAAACGTCCCAAAAGGCGCCGAGCAGCTGGCCGACCAACGGGTTACCGAGGGGCCGGTAGAGCACCTCGTGGAAGAGCCGGTCGGTCTGCGCCGACACCGCTCCGGCCAGCGCTTCGGCCGCCATCCGGTCGATGACCTCGGTGACCGGCGCCAGATCCGCGTCCGGATGCCGCTCGATAAGCCGCCGTACGAGTCCGACCTCGAGCACCTCGCGGATCTCCATCAGGTGCCCGAGCTGGGCGGCCCCCTCCGGCAGCGTCATCCTGCTGTGAAAGGTGAGTTCGTCCACCAGGCCGCTGAGTGTCATCTCGCCGACGAACATGCCGAAACCGTGCCGGATTTCCACGATGCCGACGGCCTGCAGGGCCTTCAGCGCCTCCCGGACCGAGTTCCGGCCGGCACCGAGCGACTCCATCAGCTCGAACTCGGTGGGCAGCGGATCACCGGCGCCCAGTCGACGGTCCAGAATGATCTGTTTGACCGCTTCCTGCACCTCAACCGCCCGGCCGACCCGGTGCCGCCGCGCCGCGGTCCCGTCCGTACGCGCATCGGGAAACCTCGCCGTCATCTGACCGCACCCCCTCTTGACCCCGGCAACGAGCCGTCCTAGCCTCCACCCTAACCGTTGGACATGGGATGTGGGACATCTGATGCCAGAAATGATCCCGTAGGAGAGACACCCGTGCCTGTCCCGAACCCGTCAGCCGCCGCGACTCCCTGCGCTACAGCGGCACGTTGGGCGCGGATGCCACCTGCGCCAACGAAATGCCGGCTCCCCAGCAGGACACTTCCGACGGCGACGCGGAGCATCTCTTTCGATGTTTCCACCCGATTCCCCAGGACGAGGAGGTCGCTGCCGGCGGCCAAAATTGAGCGGCGGCCGGCACCGGAATTCAGCAGAATCGAGGTCATGGACAAGTACACCGTCAGCCGGCCCACGCCCGACAACGCCCACGAGATTTATGACCTCATCGCCGCGTACGACACCGCCGTGCTCGGCGCACCGGATGTGGCCCTTGCGGACGTGGTCGACGACCTGGCCTCGGCCGAGTTCGACCTGACCAAGGACGGCTGGCTGGTACGTGACGCGGCTGGTCAGCTGGTCGGCCACGCGATGGTCCACAGCAAGGGCGGCAGTGACATTTTCCTGGCCGAGGTGAATGCCCGGATGGGCGACGCCGAGGTCGCCGACCTCCTCTGGACGGCCGTGCAGGACAGGGCCGGCGAAATTGCCACCGAGCTGGGGCACCCAGGCGGCCTGGTCGACGTGGGCATTCACCGCGCGGACGACACCAAACGCGCGTTCGCGCAGCGGCACGGCTTCAGCCCCTCCACCAGCTATCACCGGCAGCGGATCGACTTCGAGGGCACAGCTTTCAACGACACCGGCGCGGCGCCCGAACCGCCGCCCGGCTGCACCCTGCACGACGGCACCACGGACCGGGCCCGCCGCGAGGCGTACCTGATCCACCAGGAGTCCTTCGCCGACCACCACGACTTCGTCCCGATCCCGTACGAGCGCTGGTACGCCCACCACGAGTCCTCCAGCACCCATGACTGGACGCAGCTGCAAGTGGCCCGGCTCGACGACGAGCCCGCCGCGGTCGTCATCGGCAGCGACCTGTTCGTCGAGGACGAGGACTGCGGTTATGTCGCGACTTTGGGCGTACGGCCGAAATACCGCGGCCTCGGACTCGGCCGGCTGCTGCTGGTGACCGCCTTCGCGGCAGATGCCGCACGCGGCCGAAAGGGCACGATTTTGCACGTCGACGCCAACAACGTGACTCCGGCGCTCGGCCTCTACACCAGCGTCGGCATGCGTACGGTCCTGGTCATCGACGCCTGGCAGCGCCGCTTCACGCTCGCCTAAATCAGCCGGCCCAACTGTTCGACACACCGCTGCCAGGCCGGTGTTTTGGGGTTAATCATGGCGAAATGGTCTGCGTCTGACACCTTCACGAAAGTGACTTTGTCGCCGGCTGCCTGGGCCTTGGCGGCATAGCGCTCGCTTTGCTCGATCGGCACGATGCTGTCAATGTCCCCGTGCACCAACGAAATCGGCACCCCGACCGGGATTCGTTCGGACGGGGACGCCAGCGTGTACCGCTCGGGGACCGCCTCCGGAGAGCCGCCGAGCAACGCCTGCACCGCTCCCCCGCCGAGCTGCTGGTGGGCGCCGGTGATCAGATCGACCACGCCGGCCTGGCTGATCGCCGCCCGCAGCCGCACCTTCGGGCCAGAACCTGGTGCGGACGAAGGAAAACCCGGTCGGGCGGCGGCCCACACGGCCAGCTGGCCGCCGGCCGAGTGGCCGAGCGCGACCACCCGGGTCAGGTCGAGGCGGTCGTGGGCGGCCGGTCGTACGACGGTGTCCAGGCTGTCGATGGCGGCAGCCACGTCCGTGAGGGTCGCCGGCCACCCACCGCCGCTGCCTAGCCGGCGGTATTCGATGTTCACCGCCGCATAGCCGCGATTGGCCAGGTCGACCGCGAGCGGGTCGCCGAGGTCCTTGCCGTACGCGTCGCTCCAGTAGCCACCGTGGATGACCACCACGACCGGCAGTGATCGGCTCGTACCAGCCGGAAGGTGCAGGTCAAGGACCTGCGACGGATCGGGTCCATAGCGCAGCGGTACGGCCGTGGGCACCCCCGGCGAGCGGGTGGCCGACGCGACCGTGCAGCCGGCCGTGGGAGCTAACAGGGCGGCGCTGAGAAAAGACCGCAGCGCCGATCGACGTGTCATCCGCACACCCAGACGTTCGTCATCGGCCCCCGTCCGGATGGGTTTCAGCCCACTCGCTCAGGTTCGGGCGGCGGTCTCGGTGGCGTGCCGTCGCCGAACGGGCGGCCGCAGAGGCGTTCGCGGTGGTGCGGAGTCGCCCAGGTCGACACGTCCGGCCCGACCGGGACGATCCCGGTCGGATTGATGGTCAGATGGACCTCGTAATAGTGCTGTTTGATCTGCTCGAAATCAATGGTGTCACCGAAGCCCGGAGTCTGGAACAAATCTCGCGCGTACGCCCACAGAACCGGCATCTCGGCGAGTTTCTGCCGGTTACACTTGAAATGGCCGTGATACACGGCGTCGAACCTTGCCAACGTGGTGAAAAGCCGCACATCGGCCTCGGTAATGGTGTCCCCGACGAGATAGCGCTGGTCGGTGAGGCGCTCGGACAACCAGTCCAAACGTGCGAAGAGTTTGTCATACGCCTCCTCGTATGCCTTTTGTGTGCTGGCAAAACCGCACTGATAAACGCCGTTGTTGACGTCGGTGAACACCTTCCCGGCGACTTCGTCGATCTCTTCGCGGAGCGGCTCCGGATAGAGAGCCGGCGCGCCCGGTCGCTGAAAAGCGGTCCATTCGCTGGAAAGATCCAGTGTTATCTGGGCGAAGTCGTTGGTCACCCACCTGGCCGGTCGGCACGTCCACGATCGCCGGCACGGTGATTCCCTTGCGGTAGTGCGGATCCCTGGCGAAGAACGCCTCCTGCAGCCGCTCGATGCCCAGGGCGTGTCTCCTCATTCCAGGTGGATGAGGAGACGCGCCCTAGCACCGGATCGCGGCCGCCCGGGTCGAGGTCGAAACTCCAGCTCCGTTCGTCGTGCGTCGGCCCGGCCATCGCCAGCGACAGCGCGTCTTCCAGGCCGAGCAGCCGGCGGACGATCGCGGCCCTGTTCGCCTACGGGCAAGCGCGCGCGACGACCAACCGATAACGCCCAGGCTCCACCGGAAAACCGTCCCGCCCGTCGGCGGTGATGCGCGTTCGGAGATAGGTCTGGTCCCGCTCGTACTCACCGTCGGCCATGGCCCAATCGTACGCAGAGACGTCAGCCGGACACCGAGGTCGCTTGGTCTGGGGCACTGTTCGGGGCACTCTGCCGAACGATCCTCGCGACCGTCTCCCGCAACCATCGATGCGCGGGATCGGCGTCCAACCGCAGGTGCCAGGCCTGGCTGAGCCGTACGGTCGGCAGGTCGAGCGGGATGTCCATCACGACCAACGGCATGGCGGCCGCCGCCCGTACGGCGAATTCCGACGACACCAGCGCCAGCACGTCCGATTCCAGCGCGAAGAAACAGGCCGCACTCGCTGTCGGAACGGTGGCCAGCACCCGGCGGCTGAGGTTTTGAGCAGCCAGCACCTCGTCGACAACACTGTGCATGCGGCCGCGGCGAGACACCGTGACGTGCGGAATCTCAGCGAACCGGGCCACTGTCAAAGGATCCTTCGCGTACGACGTGCCAGCCCGCGCGACGGCCACGATGTGGTGCTCGCCAAGGTCGCTGCTGCGTACGTCGTGCGGCAGGTCCGGCAGCGCCCCAATGTCCAGGTCGATCCGATCCCGCAGGTCAACCGGATTCTCGTCGCCCTCCGGCAGGATCCGCAGCCGAACGCCCGGAGCCTCCCGCGCCGCATACCCGCTGAGCGCCGCCCCGACGCCAATCGCGACCGCGTCGTTCGTCCGGATCGCGAAATCCCGCCGTACGTCCGCCATGGCGACCTCCCAGCGCGGCTGCAGCGCGGCCATCGCACCGGCCAGCGCGGCCTCCACCCGCGGCCGCAGCTCGCAGGCCCGCGGGGTCAGCGTCAGACCACGCCCGGACGGCACGAGCAGGGGATCGCCGACCACCCGGCGGAGCCGGCTCAGGGTGCGACTCATCGCGGACGCGGACACGCTGAGCTGGGCGGCCGCGCCGGTGACGCTCGCCTCCCGAAGCAACGCGTCCAGCGCCGGAAGCAGGTTCATGTCTGGCAGTTGCATCGGGCGCAATCCTGACTGTACATATCGGAACTAGTGCGCAGTAGTGGTGTCAGCGAGTCTAGATCCATGATTGATTCACGCCACCGCGCGACCGCTCTCCTGGTCGCCGGCTGCTTCTTTATGGAGAACCTGGACGGCACCATCGTGTCGACCGCGGCGCCGCGGATCGGCACCGCGCTGGGAGTGCCGCCGACCGCCGTCGGTCTCGTCATCACCGCGTACCTGCTGACCCTCGCGGTGCTGATCCCGCTCAGTGGCTGGCTGACCGCGCGCTTTGGTGCGCGCCCGGTGTTCCTGTCCGCTATCGCGATCTTCACCCTCGCGTCGGTCGCCTGCGCCGCCAGTACGAGTCTCGGTGTCCTGGTGGCCATGCGCGTCCTGCAAGGAGCCGGCGGCGCGATGATGGTGCCGGTCGGACGCCTGGTCGTACTGTCCAAGACCCGGAAACCGGACATCCCGCGGATCATGTCCTACATCGTCTGGCCCGGCCTGGTGGCGCCGGTCGCCGCGCCCCTGCTGGGCGGGATCATCACCACGTACGCGACCTGGCAGTGGATGTTCCTGCTCAACATCCCGCTCGGCATCGGAGCGTTTTTCGTCGCCTGGCGACTGATCACCACCACCGCCGGCCCGCGGCCCGGCCGGCTGGACACCGGTGGCGTCGTCCTCACCGGGGTGGCGCTGGGCGGCCTCACGTACGCGGCGCATCTGCTGTCCGAGCCGCATGCCGCGGTGCCGCTGGTGGTGGCGATCATCGCGGTTTCCGCGGTGGCCGGCGCGATCGCGGTGCGGCACCTGCTGAAAACCGCCGCTCCGCTGATCAATCTGGGTACGCTCCAGGTCAGGACTTTCCGAGCGTCCGTCACCGGCGGGGCGCTGTTCTGGCTGACCGCCGGCGCGGTGCCTTTCCTGCTTCCGTTGCTTTTCCAGGAAATCTTCCACTGGAGCCCGGTCAAGTCCGGCGCGATCGTGCTTTTCGTTTTCGTCGGCAACATTGGCATCAAACCTGCGACGACTTACCTGCTCAACCGTTTCGGCTTTCGTACGCTGCTGCTGGCCTCGACAGTTGGCCTAACCGCCACTGTGATCGCGTGTTGTTTCCTGACCGCGGACACGCCCGTCGCGCTGATCGCCTTGGTGGCGCTCCTTAGCGGTGTCGCTCGCTCGGTCGGACTGACCGGCTATTCCACCATGGCCTTCAGCGACACCCCGCCGGACCACTTGCGCGACGCGAACACGCTGCTCGCGACCACCCAGCAAACGGCAGCCGGCCTGAGTGTCGCGGTCGCGACCGTCGCGCTGAGCCTGGGCAACACGTTGGTCGGTCCGGCGGCCGCCTACACCGTCGCTTTTGGTGTCCTCGCGGTCATCCCGCTCCTGGCTACGATCGGCGCCGCTCGCCTGCACCGCACCGCCGGCGACGCCGTACGGCAGCCTAGGCTGGCACTTTCCGGCGAGAGAAGAAGGTGAGAGCGGCACCCGCGAGCAGAATCACCGCAGTGGCCACGAAAACCGTCCGCATCCCCAGGTGGCCGCCGACCAGGCCGCCCAGGATCGGGCCGAGGACCTGGCCCGCATACTGGGCGGAAACGCTGTAGCCGAGCACCTGACCGACCGCCGAGTTCGGCACCCGATGCCGAATAGCGGCGGCAATACAGGGCAGCAGACCACCAAGGCAGAAGCCCATCAGGAGCCGCAGAACTCCGAGCTCATAGATGTTTGTGGCGGCGGCTTGGGCGAACAGCAGGACGCCGGCGGCCAGCAGGCAGCCGATGATGACGGTAATATGCCCGACACGATCCGCCAGCCGTCCCAACCGCGGGGCCGAGAGAATGCTGCCGGCGGCGCCGACCGCCATGATTATTCCGGAAATGGTGGCCAGATTGGCCGTACTGCCGGTCAGTTGCTGTACGAAAACCGTGATAATCGGCTCGATGGACATGGTCGCGAACATCAGCAGGCTCGCGGTGCCCAGCAGCACGATCACCTGGCCTGGACGGGTGATCTCCGACCACAGTTTTACTCGTACGCCCGGATTTTTCGCCGCGCGGACGACGCGCTTTTCCTTCAGCAGAAAGCAGGTCGCCAGAAACGTAAGGAAGATCAGTCCGCCGGCCGCGAAGAACCCCTGCCGAATACCGATAGTGGCCGCTGCCACCCCACCGATCAATGGACCGGCGATGTTGCCGGCCATCACGCCACCGGACAGCACCCCCAGGGCCCAGGCCGTCCGGGATTTCGGGGTCTGCGCGGCGACCATGATCGTCGATCCGGAGGCATAACCGCCGACCAGACCGACCAGCAGTCGGAGCCCGACCAACTGCCAGATATTCTGCGACAGCCCAATCAGCGAGATCACGATCGCCATGCCGAGGCTGGCCCTGATCAGCATGGATTTGCGCCCGTACCGATCCGCGAGCATGCCCCAAATCGGCGCGGTCAGCGCGGCCGTCAGAAAAGTGGCACTGTACGCGATGCCCGACCACTGCACGATCGCCGCGTGCCCGCGAACGCCGAGTTGTTCAACATAGAGCGGCAAAGACGGCAGCAACAAAGTCATCGCGACAATCGTGGTGAAGGAACCGACAAGACACACGACAAGATTGCGCTTCCAGTGGTCGTTCACCGTCGTCGCCGTGTCGTTCGCCTGGTCCACCTGTGCCATGAACCCTGTCTATCACCAGAACCAGGAAAACCCCCGCGGATTATCCCGGTGCATGGGATTAACCGACATTATCCCGCAGCGTGGGATTCCTCGTCGCGATCCACGTAGCCATTGCCGGTGAGCCACCCGCGCAGCAGTTCCAGCCGCGCCGCCCGCGGTTCGTAACCAATGATGACGGGCTGCTCGTTGTACGGCATGGAGTCCGAACTGCGGCGCAGTTTGATGTATTGCCCGCAGGCGTCGATGGCATAGCGCTCCATGTCGTCCTGCAGCGCGCCGATCACGGTGATCCCGCTGTCCGCCCCAATCTGGCCGAGCAGCGACACCGCCTCCCGCCGGTGCTGCTTGCCCAGGTTCCGGCCCAGCTCGTCCAGAATCAGCGTCAAGGGCCGGTCTTGCGCACCCGCCATCGCCGCCGCACAGACCAACTTGACGGCTTTTTCATCCATCTGGGCGGTGTTGCCGCGCCGGTTGTACGCGATCAGCCGCTTTCCCTCCGCGCGGCGCCATTGCGGAGTGACCTCCCAGGTCCAGGGCTGCGTCGGGTCGCTCGGCGCTTCTGGCACCGGATAATGCAAAGAAGCGCCGTACCCGCCGTATTTGCGGTCGATCCGGTCAAACTCGTCGGACACTGACTTCAGCCGGTTCTTGATCGCGTCGGCGAGCGACGATCGATAGGCGCCGGCCGCCTGCGTTGCCTGGCCGTGGCCGAGCCGGGCGCCTTCCAGGTCCTTGTGCCGGTCGGTACGCTCGGTACCGATCTGCCGGCGCTGGTGCCCGTCGAAAGTTTCCTGCTGGCGCAGGTAACCGGCGACCGCCGTGCGCAGCGCCGGAAACGCCTGCCGAGCCTGCGCGGCCCGGCCGGCGCCATGTCCGTGGTATTGCTGGAACAGATTCCGCAGCTCACTGGGCACCACATTGTCTGGTGATGCAGCGTCGCCGCGGTCCGGGAAGCATTTCGCGATCGCGGTGGACATCTGCCGGTCGGCTTCCAACCACCAGTCGTTCTCGCTCCACGTCTGGTGCGATTCTTCCAGCGACAGCACATACGTGTGCGCCTCATCGAGGGTGTGGCCCCATTCGGTGAGCAACTCCCCCAGCTGTGTTTGCGCGCGCTGCGCTTCCAACTCACCGCGCTGGTCCTGCATTGTGGTGACGTCCCGGGAAAACCGGTCCCGCTCCTTGAGCAGGTTGTCGACGATCCCGTTCCGGGTAGCCGCGTCGCCGACCATCTTGTCCCGCTCTCGGGCGGCCACGTCGAGCTTGCTCTGCACTTCCGCCAGCTCGGTGGAGATCTTCTCCCGCTCCACCCGGTTGGTTTCGATCGCCTCTCGGATAGTGGCGACTTCCTCAGCAGCACGGGAGCCAAGCACCCGACGTTCGGCGTCACGTACGACCACGTCGGCGGCGGATTTTCGTTGCTCGGAAACGACCAACAGGTCCCGGAGATTCTCCAGCTCGAACTCGGCGCGGGAGATACGCTGCACCCGGCCGGTGGTCGGCTCCGCGAAACCACCCACGATCACCGCGCCGCTGCCGATGTCGGTGACCCGCTCCGGATCGTCGCCCAGCTCGTACTGTCCGGCCAGCGCCACCAAAAACCCGGACAGGTCGAACCGGCGGTCGGTACTTTCCGGCACATCCTTGGGTTTGCGGCCCTTCGCGGGCTTGGCCGGGACAACCACGGACCCCGGCTCGCCGACCAACGCTCGTACGGCCGCATCCAGGTTTTCCGTCGACACTACGACAGCCTGCCGGTAGGGCGCGAGGATCGGCTCCCAGCGGGCCCGCTGGGCGTCACTCACGCCGACGGCGTCAGCGACCGCGATCGCCTCAATGCCGGCGGTCGCGAGCAGGTGCAGCTCCTGCTGCGCCAGGTCCTCGCCAGCCTCCGCCGAGCGCAGTCGTACAGCGGCAGCGGCGACCCGACTTTCGGCCACTCCGCAGGCTTTCACCGCGTCTTGCTGGGCGGCGACCGCGGTTTCCAGCTCGACGAGGGCGGCCTTCTCCTCGCGACCGTCCGCGTCCCGGGCGACTTCCTGGAGCGTGTCCGCCTTCTTCAGGTCCTGCTCGATCCGGTCGTCCCGGCGGGCCAGTTCGCTTTCCAGATACCGCTCCCGGCCGGTCAGACCGCGGTGGGTTTCCATCACCAGCCGTTGCTTCTGCTGGAACTCGTCGTCGTTGGAAACCTCGTTGATCTGGGCCGAGATCTCCCGGATCTTGTCCTTCTTCTCGGTGATTTCGTCGGCGAGCCGGTCGATGGTGAAGTCGAGGCTCTGTTTTTCTTCGTACGCCTTGGTAACAGCGACCGCGACCCGGGACCGCCAGGCCCGCTCGGCCTCGACGACGGCGGCCCGGGCCTCGTCGCGATCGTCAATGCTCGCCTCGATAGCCCGCGCGTGCTCTTCCCACTCGCCCAGCAGTTCCTCCGCCCGGGCGACTTTGCGCTGCTCTTCGTGCTCGCGGATCCGGCCGACCCGCTCCTGCTCGATTTCCCGGTCCAGCCCGGTCAACGCGGCGATCGCGGAGAAAATCCGGTGCGCGGGCAAGTCGTTCAACGGCTGCGCCAACAAGTTGGCGGTGGCACTGGCTCGTACGGACGTGGAAAGGAACGAAACGCACCGGACATGGTCACCGAACAACACCCGAGGCATTTCGCGAGCCGACAGGTCACCGCGCCGGCGGCCACGTTTTGGCAGTGTCGCCCAGGTTTCGTCGGCGGACTTCTCCCGATCGGCCTCACTGCGGCCGATCGGCAACTTCAACCCGTCGGCCCACCGGAACACCACGTGCGGGCTGTGTTCCCGGTCGATCCGGATCCACACCGTCAGCGCGCTGTCCTGCAAGGTCGGCAGGGTGTCTGCCGCTGGATCGGCGAAAACACCGATGATGTAGCCATGCTTGGCGTCCGACCACCGGCCTTCCTGGCCGGCGTCTTCGGCGGTGAACAACAGATCCAGCGCGGAGGTGGCGCCGGAGTTGAACCGCCACTGGTCGTCGGCGTGGATGAAACTCGCCGAACCGATCAGCGAGGATTTGCCGGCACCGTTGGAATCCTTCGGCCCCTGACCGGCGACCGCGATCAGGCTGGCAGCGCTGATCGGGATCGGATGCATGGACAGCCTGGAGATGTGTACGGTCTGCAGGCCGACCAGGACCCGGCCACCGACCACGTCATCGTCGTATCCGTCATCCGTACGCGCCACTGCTGCGGGCAAGATTTTCCTTCCGTTAAAGACTAACGAGTGCCACGGCGGGCGCGGATGGCGGCGGCGAGCGGGGTCGCCGGCCCGGCCGCGAGAATCAGCTCGTCCTGCAGCCGGCGGGAGGCCGCCGGGGTGAGCCGGTGCAGCTGCGGACCGGGTTGGTACGAGGCACCCTCGGTGGTCGGGTCGGCGCCGCGGACCATCTGGATCAACCCGGCGCCGCGCAACCTGGCCAGCGCGTCGGTCATCGGCCGACCACCGGCCAGCTGCGAGATTCGCCGCAAATGCGTGGGAGTAGTGGGAAAATTCGACACCCAGGTGCCGGGTGGCAGTTTCCCCTCCGATCGCGGAATCGCCACCGAGTGCACCAGGATGATCGTCAGGATCGCCCGGTCCAGCTCCGGCAGCACACCCCAGCCACGGTCGACCAGTTGCTCGGCGATGTCGTCGCGATAACCGGAAGTCCACAGACCGGGGCCAAGCGAGACGAGCGTACGACCGGATTTCGCCAGCAGTGCGTCCACCCGCTGGCGCAGGGTGGCATCGCGCAACGCACCGAGCTGCAGCTCGGGCACCGGCTCACTGCTGTATTCCAGGGCCGACCAGGCGGCCACCACCTGATCCCGCTCCCGGTCGCTCAGGGCGTCCAGCAGCGGCGCGTACAGATCCGTCACTCGGGCCTCCGCGGCCCCGGCGTGTCCCGGCACAGATCCCGCAGGCTGGCGAGGTCGGACTCCGGCCACAGCGCGACCGCGGGACCGAGCCGGACCGAACTCGCCGGCTCGTCCAGCAGCAGCCAGCGGTGCGTCGCCAAACGCCGCAGCGCACCGACGGTCAGGATCCGGGTCGACTCCGCCGAGCGGCCCGGCGCGAGCTGGCCGGCGACATCCAGGATGTCGTCGAAAGAAGCCGGAATCCCTGGCCAGGGCCGGTCCGACTGCTCACCCCAACAGCACCGCAGGCAACACAGCAGCACCCGGTTGGTCTCGTTCGGCTGGTCGACGGTGAGCAGGCTCAGGCCCAGCTCGCTGACCACCGACGGCGTCACGTCGTCGGGCGTACCAGCGATCAGCCACGCCTTCTGGGAGCCGGGCTCCGGGAGCCGCCGCAGGCCCGGCGGAGTCGGCTCCTCGGCGTCCACCAGCAGCGGTCCGGTGGCCCTGGCGCGGGCCAGCCAGAGCGCGGAGTCCAGCGTCACCGGGCCGCCCCAGCCCGCCGGAACCAGCCGTGCGTCATCCAGTGCGCCGCACCCACGCCGCTCAGCTCCACGGTGTCCTCCCAGTCGATCCGGTACGCCAGCTCCGGGCTGTTGCTCGCGGCGGTCAGATCCGCGAACACCCGCCGAGCCGTCGTCCAGTCCCCCACCTCGCGCAACACTTCCGGAATGCTGACGGCATCACGGCCGCCAAGCAAATCCTCGGCCAGTACGCGCAGCCGCTCGAGGTCCGCGTCGACGCGTACGGCACCCTCGGCGGCCTGCCGGTCGGGCAGCGCCGGACGCGGTGGCGGGATGCGCGTCGGCACCGGCTTGGCAGTGGTGGCCAACGCCTCGTCCAGCGCCACCGCGTCATGCCACGCCGCCGGCGCGTCAAAGACGTGGTTGGCCAGCACGTCCGCCAACTCTCGTACAGTGGCTCGCTTCGCGAACGAGTTCCACATCTCCACCGGCAGCAGGTCGAGTGCGCGGGTGGCACCCGCGTCGTCCGCGAGTCGCGCGGAAGCCGACTGGGAAGCATCCCGGTACGCGTCGACGCCGGCCCGCATCTCCATGCAGGCCCGCCCCATCGACGGCCACCGCTCCAGGATCTGCCCGTGTACGCCGGTCGCGCGGGTGATCAGCTCGTCCGCGCTCCACAGCAACGGCGCCCGCTCCCGCAACGACTCGATCGTGCCGCCGACCGCCAGCCCGACCAGCTCGTTCGCCAGCAGCCGGAAAGCCCGGGTGATCTCCGCCGCGACCCGCCGCGCGTCCCCCTCGGTCGCGTCCCGCGACTCCAGATTGATCCGCTCGATCGCGAGCAGCTGATGCAGCTCCGCCTGCCCGCCGGTACGCAGCATCCGCTGGACGAACAGCAGCGACACGTACGCGGTGAAGGACGCCTGGAACTCCCGCGCGTTCGGCTTCTCGAAGGCCGGTCGGATGGCCTTGAGCTCGCGCAACACCCGTACCCGCTCCTCGGCCACGGCCCGCGGGTAGTGCCGGCAGGCCGCATGCATCTGCTCGACTGTGAGGCCCCGCTCGCCGGCCTCCGCGAAGGCCGCGAAGAGGGTCTCCGCCACGTCGAACATCGCCGGATCGGTGATTACCGACCGCGCGCCACGCCCCAACACCGACACGATCTGCCGGTAGACATCGACGACGGCGACCTCGGCGGCCCAGCCGTCCAGATTCGGTTCATCGGACTCCACAACTGCCCAACTCTAGGGACTCCCCCACGATCGGACTACTCAGGGCGCTCTTGATAGAAAGAAGGCGTGACCCGGTACGCGATCATTGGCCTGGGATCCCGGGCTCAGATGTACGTTGACGCGTGCACCACCGTCCACCGCGACGTCGCGGACCTCGTCGCCATCTCCGACAGCAACCGAGGGCGCCTCGACTACTACGGACGACATCTCAGCGCGGCAACTTACGGACCGGACTCCGTCGCGGAAATAGTCAGGAACGAGCGGGTCGACCGAGTCATCGTCACCAGCCCTGACCACACCCACGCGCAGACAGTGGTGGCCGCACTCGAAGCCGGTGCGGATGTCATCGTCGAGAAGCCATTGACGATCGACACCGAAGGCTGTCGAAGCATCGGCGCCGCAAGGGAGAAGTCCGGCCGGTCGATCATCGTCACCTTCAACTACCGCTACTCACCGAGAAACTCCGCGCTTCGCGAGGTCATCGCGAGCGGGGCCATCGGGAAAATCACCTCGGTTCATTTCGAGTGGGTCCTGGACACCGCGCACGGCGCCGACTACTTTCGCCGTTGGCATCGCGAGAAGAAGAATTCCGGCGGTTTGCTCGTACACAAAGCATCGCACCACTTCGACCTGGTGAACTGGTGGATCCAGGACACCCCGGTCCGCGTCTTCGCCAGTGGCGGTCTTCGGTTCTACGGTAGCGAAAACGCGATGGGGCGCGGCCTGGCCGCGAGGCCGGCGAGGGGAAGCGTGGACGTACCCAGCCGCGACCCGTTCATGCTGGACATGCGCGCCGATCCGAAGCTGCGCTCGCTCTACCTGGAAAACGAGAAATACGACGGCTATCTCCGCGACCAGGACGTTTTCAGCGACGGCATCACTATCGAGGACAATCTGTGCGTCATCGTCGACTACGCGAGCGGCGCGACCATGTCGTACGCACTGAATGCACACAGCCCCTGGGAAGGCTACACAGTCGCCGTCAACGGAACCCGAGGCCGAGCCGAGCTGACAGTCGTGGAACGCGGGGCGGTGGTGAGCGATGGCCGCGTCATCGTGGATCCGAGCGCTACCCCGGACCGCGTCGTCGGCACCGACACCCGTCCACAGGGCGAAAAACTGGTCGTACAACAACACTGGGAATCGGCTCGGCACATCGATATTCCGGCTGACGGCAGCGCCCACGGTGGCGGCGACGCCAAACTGCTGAAGGACATTTTCGTGGGACCTGGAGACGACCCACTCCACCGAGCCGCCGACTATCGCGACGGGGTGCGCTCGGTTGCTGTTGGCATCGCGGCCAACGACAGCATCGCGAGCGGCACGCCCATCACGATCGCCGGTCTCGATCTGGGTACGGACATTTCCTGGTAGGTGGTCAGAACGCCCGGGTGGGGTCGTCAATCGTGGTCATGGCGCCTTCCCGGTGCGCCCGGAGCGCGTCCGCCACGAATTCGCGGGAGAAGAGCGCCGACAGGATGGCGATCCCGCCGCGGTTGACGCGGATCTCCCCGCCGCGGATCCGGCCGGTGATCACCACCCGGCGGCCACCTCCAGCGCCGCCGCCTTCGAGATCCTTGATCCGGCCGCGGCCAGTCCACTCGATGCCCCACTGATCGACGGTCGCGTCGCTGGGCAGCAACAGTTTCACCATGCTGTGGTCGATATCGACGGCGAGCTCGATGTCCCCCTCGGCGATGGCCGGCGAGCGCAGGTCGATGACCACCGCGCCGCGACGCGCTCGAACCTCGAAGCTGCGCGCGGTCGTCCAGTTTCCCAGGTGCTTGCTCATGTTGTGGTCTGCGGCGATGCGGACAACGTCTGCGGTGATGCTCTCTGTGTTTGTCATGGCTAGATAGTGACACAGAAACTAGTTGCATTGCAACTAGCAGTTCGGTGACTAGTGTAACTTTGTCCTATGACCACTAGCTTCAAGCGCTCACCCCTGGCGCTGGCGATCCTCGGCCTTCTGGAGGCCGGCCCCCTGCACCCGTACGGCATGCAGCAGCTGATCAAGGAATGGGGGAAGGACCAGGTGATCAACGTCGGGCAGCGCGCCACCCTCTACAAGATGATCGCCAGGCTGACCGAGGCGCGGCTGATCAAGGTCTGCGAGACCACCCGGGACAACCTCTACCCGGAGCGGACGTCGTACGAGCTGACCGACGCCGGCCGAGCCGCCGCCCGGCAGTGGATGGACGAAATCCTGTCCACGCCCAGAAACGAGTTCCCGGAGTTCCCCGCCGCACTGTCGTTCCTGCCGCTGCTGACTCCAGAGGCCGCAGCGGACCTTTTCGAACGAAGGCGCGAGCTTTTGATCCAGGAGCTGACCGAACGGGACGCCGAGCTCACCACTGCCCTGGAAGGCTTTCAGCTCCCCCGGGTCACCCTGTTGGAGTCGGAGTATCTGCGGGCGCTGACCCAGGCGGAACTGCGGTGGATAGACGAAGTTCTGGCGGGGCTCCGCGACAAATCCATTACCTGGAGCGAGGAAGAGCTGCGGGCAGCGGCGACCCGGCTCCAGGTGCCGCCCACGCCCACCCCAGGACGGTGAAAAGCAACACCGGATAGAGCTGATCTTCCAGGGCGGGCGACAACACCGCGATCACCACGGAGGCCGCGATGAGTGCCGGAGCCCACGATCGCAGCAACGAGTCGCGCTGCCGTGCCCGTACGATCGGGGAAATCAGGAAATAGAGCCAAAGCAGATAGAAGGCGAGACCCAGCAAGCCGGTTTCCACGGTGAGATGCAGCCAGAACGAGTCGACCTGGTCGGGATGCGCACCGGCCAGCGGGAAATCCGGGTGGGCTGGGTCCAGCTTGTTGTCTACCAAGGTGTCGTACCAGTACGGGTCGTGCTGGTACGCGACGGTGCCACCGAACTGGCCGACGCCGTAACCGAGCAGCGGCCGTCTCACCAACAGCCCGGCGCCCTGCTTGAAAAAGACGATCCGGGTTTCCTGCCGGCTCGCGGCCGGATCGTCCTTTCCGCTGGGTTTTGGCTTACCCCCGCCGATCGCGTTGAAAACGCCGGCGAGCCGGTCGGCGACGGTCGCCTGGTTCTTCGGGATAGCCACCTGCAGGCCAGCGAATCCGAGAACCAGGACCGCGGCGATGACGACGGGTTTCACCGATCCGCGACGGAACCACCACATGACCGCTGCGCCCAGGACGAATCCGATCGTGGACTCACGGGACTGGGTCGCGGACAAGCCGAAAGCCAGGAAGCCGAACAACAGCCACCATTTGCGGGACACCCGCTCAAGTGTCATGAACCAACAGAGCAATCCAAGGTCCACGACCATCAAGAAATGGCCGAGATGGTTGGGATGATTGAAGAACCCGTCGGCCCTCGCGAGCCGGGCCCAGGTCAGCTCGGTCCAGCCCAACGCCCGGAAAACCGGCAAACCGAAGGCGAACTCCGCCATCGCGACCGACGCGTTGAGGACCGCGATCACCCCGACGGCGATCACTATCGGCTTGAGCTGGCGGCACGTCGGCCGCAGCGCCCGCCAAGCGAAAAACACGATTACGCCACGAAAATAGACGAACAGCGACTGTCCTATCAGGACCGGACCACAACCACCGAACAGACCAGCGGCCACCATCACCATAGCCAGCGCGACCAACGCGGCCTCGGTTTTGGTGGCGAAGTCACGCCAACTCCGGTCCAGTGCCACCTTGGCCAGCGTGACGGCGAGTACGGCCAGGAAGAGCGCGCTCTTCACAGTCTTGGGCCAGCCGGCCAGCACCCAGGTCAGCTGCCCCTTGGCGTCCCTTGGTCCGGCATGGCCGAAAATCTGTTGGACCCAGCCTTCGAACAGGACATCGAGGACAAGGGCGGCGAGCAGCACCAGCAGTGTCGTACCCGCCGCCCGCGTCAGTTCCACCCGCCGAGCCCGCAACCCCACCTGACCATCCCCTTTGATGCGCCTTTAAAGGAGACGCACCAGGTGGGCAATCAGGTTATGGGCCCTCCGAAACTATGCCGTGGATCAATTCGATTTCAGGCAGAGCACGTACGGTGGCGTGCCCTCGTTCGTATACGTGTAGTCCGTGTCGTCGTCGCACAGGCTCTTGGCCGTGGTGCCGTCATAGCGGGAGACCAGCTTGTACGTGCCACTGCCGCAGCCCGGCGCCAGGTCGAGATACGAGTCCGAACCCTCGTCCCGGGTGGTGACGCATTGGCCGACCTTCAGGTGGTCCTCGTCGCCGTCCCCGGTCCGGTTGTTGCGCGGCGAGTTGGCGGCGGCCGGCCGGCTGTTCGAACTGGCGGCTGAGGTGGCCTTGTTCGCCAACGTGTAGAGGTAGTACGCCCCGTAGCTGGCGCCGCCGAGGCAGCCCAACACCAGGACGCCGATCACCACGACGGCGATGATGCCGCCGCCACCGCGCTTCTGTTTCGGCGGCGGTCCCATTGGCGGCATGCCGTACGGCTGCCCACCCGGCGGCGTCCCGTACGGCGCGCCAGTGCCGGGCGCGGCAGGAGCGCCGTAAGGGTCGCCGGGCGCCGGCGCGCCATAAGGAGCGCCAGTGCTGGGCGGCGGGGAGCCGTACGGGACACCCGAATTCGGGGTAGGAGCACCGTACGGCTGGCCGCCGGGGTTCTGCGGGTAGGGGTTGTAACCACCCTGGGGGTCGTACTGGCTCACTCCGGGCTCCTGGCTCCGTCACGTCTGTCCGCACCAACTGGGCGGGCGATTCAGTGTGGCGTGGCCGGCGAAGATGCCGAACGCCCCAGCGGCCAGCCGATCGGGCAACACCTTGCGCCGTACGGTCCCTCATGGTTTCGCGGGAATGCCCGTTCGGCGGTCTGGCAGATCCATCCAAACCCTTTCACAGATGTGAACTTTCATCAGTATGAACAAGGAAAACGCGGTCCTTGACACAGTCTCGCGAGGTGCGCATAGTGACCCGGCACACCCTTTTTTCGAGCCGTGAAACCAGGCCGCTCGGCTTTCGAGGAGTTCCGCGCATGCGCGTTCGACGAATCCGCACCGCCGCCCTGCTGGCCGTCACGGCGACCCTGGCCAGCGGGTTGTTAGCCTCCCCGGCGAGCGCCACCCCGCTGCCCTGTCCCGTCACCGACGCGATGATCTCGGCGGCCAACTACTGGGTCGTCAACGGCACCGAACTCGCCGCGAACACCTGGCAGAACGGCAGTTTCTACACCGGCAACCTGGCCGTCGTGCTGGCCACCGGGCAGTCCAACCACCGCACGCTGCCGTGGGCCGATGCCAACGGCTACGCAATCCTCAGCGATCCGTCCCACCCCTTCGCCCCGGACACCCAGGCAGTAGGCGAGGCGTACCTCGACCTGCACGTCTATTTCCACCCGGAACCGGAAAACCTGGTCCCGCTCAGAAACAACGTGCTCGCCGAGATCGGCACGGGCAAGACGACCTACTGGGGGCAGGCGGAGGCGATCAACCGGTCGATGCCGTCCTTCGCCCGGCTCGGCGTGCTGGACAGCGACAACACCATCCTCGCATCCATGCAGAAACTGTTCCACTACACCGAAAAGGTCGACGGTGGCGGGCTCTTCAACGAGACCGTCGGGCTGTGGAGACACGACTCTGGGTCGTTCACGTTCTCTTCCCAAGCGAACGGCGAAGCCTTCGCCGGGCTCGCGAAGGTCCTCGCCGCGCTGCCGTCCACAGATCCACGCCGGGTCGAATATCTCCGTGTTTTCAGGAAAATGGCCGGCACCATCCGGCTGACCCAGCGCCCTGACGGATTCTGGAACACCGATCTGCTCAACCCGCTGGACTCCCCCGGCCCGGAGAGCGCCGGCACGTCACTGCTCACGTACGGCCTCGCCTGGGGGGTCTCGGCCGGCGTCCTGGACGCGCGCACGTACGAACCAGCCGCCACGAAGGCGTGGCAGGCACTTACGTCCAAGGCCCTGCTGCCCAGCGGATTCCTTGGCTACGTCCAGAATCCCGCCGCTCGACCGTTCAGCCCGCCCGCGAAAGCCACCGACACCGCCGCGTACGGCGTCGGCGGCTTCCTGCAGGCCGGCCGCTGGATCGCTGCCCTCACCCCGGCCTGCCAGGCTCCGTAGCCGCACCTCTCAGGTAGCCGAAAAGGTCGTCGACCAGCTGCCGCGGACTCGCGTTTCCCTTTCCGCCGGCGGCAAGGTGGCCGGCCGCCGCGAGGTCCGCCGCCCCATGGGCGAGCGATCGAATCAGCGAGGCCAACCGGACCGGATCGCCGGCCGGCAGCGCGCCGGCCCGTTGGGTCGCCGCGACCAGCCCGACCAGCGCGGCCTGGGTGGTTTCGGCGGCAGCCGCCAGCTCGTTGGATTCGATCGTCCACGGACCGAAAACCAGCCTGAAACGGGCCGGATACCGGCTCGCCCACTCGACGTATGCGTGCGTGGCTTCCCGCAGCACGGCCTCGGGCGGCCCCGATGCGCCGGCCAGCACCGCACTTCGCCGCGCCAGCTCCCGCGCGGCGACCGCCGCCAGCAACGCCTCCTTGCTGGCGAAATGTTTGTACGGGGCATTGTGCGAGACGCCGACCCGGCGGCCGACCTCGCGCAGGGTCACCGCGTCGACGCCACCCTGATCGAGCAGATGGGCGGCCGCCTCGATCAGGGCGTCACGCGTACCAGGAGCCATGCGAGCAGCGTAACGCCGGTTGACAGTGTCAACCTGGCGAGCTAGGTTGACGCTGTCAACCTACGAGAGGACCGATGATATGAAACGGGCGGTCATCACCGGAGCGACTTCCGGGATCGGTGCGGAGATCGCGAGACTACTGGCCGCCAACGGCATGACCGTTGACCTGGTCGGACGCAGCCAAGGCCGACTTGAGCAGGCACGGCAACGGATTCTCGGCACCCACCCGGCTGCCGACCTCCGGCTCGTACGCGCGGATCTGTCCCTGCTCTCCGAAGTACGAGCGCTGGCGGATCAGGCCGCCGACAATCCGCCGGACGTGGTGATCAGCTGCGCGGCAGTGATCGCGGAGATTCGGGACGTCACCTCCGAAGGTCTGCAGCGGACCCTGGTGACGAACCATCTCGCGCCCTATTTGTTGATGCGCTCGCTGGTCAAACCGATCGGCGACCGGGCGGCGCGGTTCATCGTGGTCGGAGCATCACCGACCGCGCTGGCCCGTACGCCGGTGAATCTCGACGATCTGGACTGCCACACCGGTCGCGGACTCGGACCGCTGCCCAGCGCCCGACCGTTCGCCGCGTACGGGCGGACGAAGAACATGAACGCGATGTTCGTCTACGCGCTCGCGGACCGGCTCGCCGACAGCCAGATCAAGGTGAACGGTGTCCATCCGGGCATCATCAGCGGAACCGGTCTGGCCCGAGACGCCCGCGGCTCCCTGAGAGTGTTCAGCAGCCTTGTCGCTCCCTTCATGCCGGGCGTGGACGCTGGTGCCGACAGCCCCGCGTGGTTGGCCACCTCTCCCGAGGTCGCTGGCGTGACCGGGAAGTTCTTCGTCAAACGCAAGCAAGTTCCCACCGCCCCACACACCACCGACAAGGCTCGCTGCGACCGACTGTGGGACGAGAGTGCCCGGCTGGTGGGCCTTTCGGTCAGCGCTGGGCGGTGATGAACTGGGGCGGCGTGAATCCCGCGGTGCCGGCGAAAAGTGGCGCCAGGTCGCGGTGATGGCGCCGACTCAGCTCGGCTGGATCGGCCGTACGAGCGAGCCACTCGTGATCCGCCAGCCAGCTGACCGGGTCGTTGCCGACACCGCCTTTCCACAGATCAGCGAACCAGTTCGTCATTTCCGGGTCCACATCGCGCATCAGGTCCGGAACCTTGGCGAAATCGGCGTCGATGTATTCCACCGAAAGATGGCTGCCCGGCGCGGACAGTCCGGTGATGCCGGAGATCAGCCGGTCGTTGTCCGCCGGAGACAAGTACGGGATGAGGCCCTCGGCGAGCCACGCCGTCGGTACGGCCGGATCCAGCCCGGCGGCCTGCAGCGCGGTCGGCCAGTCCTCGCGCAGGTCCGTCGCCACCACGATCCGCTCGCCGCGCGGCTGAGCGCCCACCTCGTCGATGACCTGCTGCTTGAACCGCAGGACCGGTGGCATGTCGAGCTCGAAAACCCTTACGCCAGCGGGAAAGTCCAGCCGGTACGCCCGGGCGTCCAACCCGGCCGCCACCAGCACCACCTGTCGGCAGCCGGCGGCGGTCGCGGCCAGCAGGTAGTCGTCGAAGAACTTCGTTCGTACGCTCACATATTCGCCCATGAGCACCTGCATCTGTTGCCAGATATCCGGAGAATCGGCCGCCGCGCCACTGGGAAAAGGCGCATGCGCCTCGCCGGCCGCGACGAAGGCGGCGGCCAGCGGATCATGGAACAGCGGGTCGGGCCGCGCGTCCTCGGCCGCGCGACCCACCGCCACTCCCAGCGCCGTCCAACTGACATCGGCCATCTCGACCCGCGCCGCCATCGCGCCCACCTCGCCCCACCGTCAGATAGTTTGCATACCTAACTATCGACGCTAGCGTCCGATTTGGGCGGGCACAATGTGATTATTCAGCTATTGCCCTTCAGTGGCAGTGCCCGTTGCTACTGGGCGGCACATCCAGGGTCGGGTTGCGGTCGAAGAAACCGATCGGCTTGAGAGTGAAGCCCGCGTAGTCGACCGGCATGATCGGCCAATCCTCCGGCCGCGGAAAGTGCGTCAGCCCGAAGGTGTGCCACAGCACCACATCCGCGCCATCCACCGGCCGGTCAGCCGAAGTCCATGCCGGCAGGCCGCCGCCACCGGGGTGCTGGTTCACGAAGTCACCGGCCGAATAACGCTCGGCCGGGTCGTACGCGGTCACCCAGAGATGCTTGGTCGCAAACGCCGCTCGCTGGTGAATCGACGACGACTCGTCAGCGAGCAGCGTCGGCAGGCCTTCCGGATAAAGCGCATAGCCGACCGGCCGGCCGAACCGGTTCCGCACCTCGGGATTCACGATCTGCCACGTACGCGCGCGGCTCTGGTCACCCATTCGCTGCGCGTCCGACTCCCGCTCCAGCCGCGTCCGGGCCTCCCGGAAAGCGTTCCCATACGGATTGTCCGGGCCGACCGGGACCCGTACGGCCTCGACCTCTTCGACCGCGTTCGTCAGGCCATCGACCATCATGTCCAGCCGGGCCGAGAAAAGATGCTGGTGGAACGGCGCGCCGAGACCGGGCGCGACCTCGGTGGCGTACGGGTGACCGGCCCCCGGAAAGGCCGACGTGAACGGCACACCGGTCGCCTTGGCTTCGCACTGAATCGTACCGTCGAGGGAGAAATACCAGTAGAAGCCGTAATCGTAGTTGCCGACCGTGGTGAAGAAGGAAATCACCAATCGGCGCTGCCGGCGGGTTTCCGAGGAACCGGTGAAAAGATCGGAATGCTTCCACAGCACCCCGAAATCCTCCTCGTGCATGCAGATCGCGTTGCGCAGCGTCTGCGGCTCACCGAAGTCGTCGGCGATCACCACGTCTTCGTAGTGAATCTCCCCCAAGCAGTCGCAACCTAGCTCGAGCGAGTTGGTGTAGCGACCAAACATGTACTCGCCAGCATCGAAGTAGTTCTGCCAGAACCGGACCGGCGACGGATCCGCGTACGGGACGACCATCTCGGCGATTGACGCGCGGTAGACGATCGGCCGGTCGTCGAAGGAGATCTGGTGCAGGGTCAGGCCTTCGCGCTCGTTGAAACCGATCCGCAGCCGCCAGTTCTGCCAGCTCACCTCGCCGCCGGAGACCGCGAAACTGGGGCCTTCGGGCTGGGTGATCTCGATCGGTTTCAAGGTCGTACGAAGCGGACCGACCTGCTCCGGGTCGTCGAAGTTGCCCGGCTCGGCCGGCACCGGGAAAACCTGGTGGTCGATGACTTTGGTGACGATCTTGCGGGTCATGTCCACGTACGCTGACAAACCGTCGACCGGATGCGCCCACGGGTGGTCTTTTTCGTGGAACTGCTGGAAACCGATCGTCCGCAGCAGCCGCCGGCCGGTCTCGTCCGGCTCGTCGTAGACGCCGGCGGACAACGGCACGGCTCGTACGCTCGCGGGGTCGATCCCGCGCTTGGCCAGCGCGTCCACCCACCGTTGGTCGCCCGCGACGACCTCCTCAACCAGCTCGAACTCACTGTCGATAATCGGCAGCTGACCGGTTTTGGCCGTGTCCAGCCGAATTGCACTGTCCACTGTGGACCGAGTGACCGAGATGAGCACGTCGTGCGAGTCACCGGTCGCGAGGTCCAGCAGCAGCACCCGGAACCGACGGTCCAGCTCGGTCCCTTCGCCGTACGCCAGCACCTCGGCCTTCGACGGCTCCTCCGGACCGCAGAACGCATATCGCACGCTCTCGCCGAGCAGTCCGGCCTCGGCCAGGACTTCCTTCACCCGGCGAATCTCGTCCTTCGTGACCCGGTCCAGTGGGTGGCTGGCGGCCACCAGCCCGTCGACGATCGTCACTTCTCAGCTCCTCTTCACGACGTTTGCGTCAGCCTACTTGGCCGCCCGGATCCGGCAGTGCCTTCACCGTACGCCGACGGGCTCGCCACAACCTGGCTGCCGGGAAGACGGAAAGCGGCATTCTCACAACCCGGGAATGACCCACCTCGGCATAGCGGACGGACGCTACCTTTCACCCGCAGATACGAAAGGACCGTCCATTGGTGGAGCTGCAGCTGCGCCACCGGTCGCCGGTGTCCGGGCTGGACCGGCGCCGGCTGGGGCCGCTCCAGGTGATCGCCCAGTCCGTCTCGGCGGTGGCACCGTCGGCCGCGATGGCGACCAGCCCGGCGATGGCCGCGGTGACCGCCGGCGCGACGGTGACCTGGTCGTACGTCATCGCCACTGGTCTCGCGCTGCTGATTGGGCGCTGCATCGCCTACTTCACCCGCCGGATGGCCGTGGCCGGCTCGCTCTACAGCCTCACCGCCAAGGGCCTCGGCCCGTCGGCGGCCTTCGCGTGCGGCTGCGCGATGCTCGTCGGCTACGGGGTGCTGGGGATGGGCATGCTGACTGGCTGCGCCATCTACCTGGGCGACTTGCTGGCCCGCCTCGGGGTGCCGCGCGGGCCCAGCACAGTGGCCGTCGCGGCTCTGGGCGTACTCGCCCTCGGTGCCCTCGCCACCGTCTGCACACTCCGGGCCGTACGACTGTCCGCGCAGGTCATCCTGGTCGTCGAGGCGGTGTCGATCGGGCTGATGCTGGTGATTTTCGCGGTGCTCCTGACCGGCATCGGGCCGCACCTGGACCTGCGGCCATTCGCGATCTCCTCGGCCAACCTCGGCATCGTCGGTGCCGGCGTACTGCCCGCTCTCGGGGCCTTCGTGGGCTTCGAGGCGGCGGCGGCTCTGGGCGTCGAGGCCCGCCGGCCGTTCCAGACGATCCCGCGGGCCGTGCAATGGACCGCCGGGCTCGCCGGCGTGCTGTTCGTGGCCGCCACCTACACCCAGGTGGTCGGCCTCAGCCGGCTGCCCGGCGGCCTCGCCGGGCAGGGCCGGCCGGTCACCGCGCTTGCCACCGCACAGCACCTGCCCTGGCTGTCCCTGTTGCTCGACATCGGCATCGCGGCCTCGTTTTTCGCCTGTACGTTGGCAACCGGCACCGCGCTGACCCGGGTGCTGTTCTCGATGGGCCGGGACGGCATCGCCCCGCACCAGTTCGGCGCCACCCATCCACGGCACCGGACTCCGCGAGTGGCGATCATGGTGGCGATCCCGGTCACCGCCGCCGTACCGGCCGTGTTGTTGCTGGCTGGGATGCCCGCCGGCGTCCTGCTGGTGACCCTGATCAACATCGCGGTTTTCGGCTATCTGGTGGCATATCTGCTGGTCTGCGTGTCCGCGCCGGTGTTCCTGCGGCGGATCGGCGAACTGACCGTGGGCGCGGTGCTGACCGCCGCGGTGATCGCGCCGGTGCTGGTCGCCGTGTTGGTCGCCTTCACGATGGTCACCTGGAACGGCCCCTACCCGTACGCCTTCGGCCTCCTCGTCCTGGCCGCGCTGGGGTGGTTCGGCTGGTTGCGGCTGCGCCGGCCGGCCACCCTGTCCGGTATCGGGGTGTACGACGAGACGTTGGCGGCTGACGTGCTGGGTGGCACCGACAGATGACCTCAGGCATGGACCCCTCGCCGCTGCCCGGCCGGCAGCCGCGGGCCCTTCGCAACACGCTCGCGATCATCGAGGAGGTGGTCGCGGCCGGGCCTGGCGTCACCGCGAAGGAAATCTCCGCCGCCCTCAAGCTGCCGCCGGCCACCACGTACCGACTGCTGAACCTGCTGGTCGGCGAGGAATACCTGGTCCGGCTGCCGGACCTGCGCGGCTTCGCGCTCGGCCGCCGGGCCGCCCGGCTGGCCGCTCCCACCAACACCCGCCCACCTGCGGCCGTACGCGCCGTTGTCGGCCATCTGCGCGGCAACGTCCGGTGGGGCGTCCACCTCGCCTCGTTCACCGCCGGCCGTCTCGTACTCATGGACCCGGACCGCGACCACCCACCGAGCGACGAGGTAGTCCTCGCCCGCTACCTTTACGCGTCCGCGCTGGGCAAACTGCTGCTCGCCGACCAACCCGACTGGCGGGCGATGGTCCGGGACCTTCGCCGCTTCACCGAACACACCATCGTCGGTCGTACCGAACTGGACACCGAACTCCGCGAGGTCGCCGCCTCCGGCGTCGCCCGCCAATGCGGCGAGCTGCGTACCGACCGCGGCTGCCTGGCCGTCCCCATCCGCGACCAGGACACCGGCGCCCTGGTCGCTGGCCTCGCCGTCAGCGGCCCACCCGATCGGATCGCCGAACCCAACACCGACATGATCGCCCTCCTGCGCAAACATGCCGACCGTCTCGCACCGCTGCTCGCCTAGTGTCCTGATCTCGCCAGCAGCACGTCCGCGAGCGCGGTCCAGAGCTGTGGTCACGGACAGATCACCTTTCTTCGTGGAACACCGCGGTTCGGAGGTCGAGACTCCGGTGAACACAGACCGCGCCGGCTGATAGACATCTTCTATCGGACTACGACTGCCTGTGGAGGCGTTTGGTGAGCATTCTCGGTACGCGGGTTCTCCGCACCGAAGATCCGCTGTTTCTGACAAAAGGGGCCACCTACACCGAGGACCTCGTCGACGAGCGCCTCGCCGGCGCCGCGTATGTGACGTTCGTACGATCGCCCATCGCGCATGGGCGGATCACCGCGATCGACACGTCGGAGGCGGAGGCCGCGCCGGGAGTCGTACGAGTTTTCACCGCGAAGGACGTCGAGCTCCCACCGATCCCGCCAGCGCTGCCGATGTTCACCAAGGGGATGGATCGGCCGCTGCTGGCCGCCGACACCGTACGGTTCGTTGGCGACCTGGTGGCCGCGATCGTCACGGAGGAGCGTTACCAGGGCGAGGATGCCGCCGAGCTGGTCGACATCGACTTCGATCCGCTGCCGGCGGTGGTCGATCCGCGCAAGGCGCTGAACGACGAGGTCCTGCTGTTCCCAGCGGCCGGTACGAACCTGATCTTCACCGTCCCTGGCGACCTCGATGACAGCGTTTTCGAGGGCTGCGAGGTGGTGATCAGCCGCGAGATCGTCAACCAGCGGCTCGCGCCGGCGCCCATGGAGGTGCGGGCGGCGGCCGCGGTTTGGGGGCAGGACGGCCGGCTGACCGCGTGGATTCCCAACCAGGCGGCCCAGATGACCAAGGCCGGGCTGGTCGCCATCCTGGGCATCGACCCGGATCTGGTCCGCGTCATCACGCCGGACACCGGCGGCGGGTTCGGCGCCAAGATCGGCGCCGATCCGGAGGCCGCCGCGGTCGCGTGGATGGCTGGCAGGCTCAAACGGCCGTTGCGGTGGGTCGAAACCCGCTCGGAGAACCTCGTCGGCATGACGCACGGCCGCGACCAGGTGCAGACCATCACGCTCGGCGGCCGTCGCGATGGCACGCTGCAGGCGTACCGGCTGGATGTGATCCAGGACTGCGGCGCCTACCCGCTTTTCGGTGCGATGCTGCCGGCATTCACCTACTCGATGGCCACCGGCGTCTACGACATTCCGACGTTGCAGTACAGATCTCGCAGTGTGGCCACCAACAAAACCTCTGTCGCGGCCTACCGCGGCGCGGGTCGGCCAGAGGCGACAGCCGCGATCGAACGGGCGATGGATCTTTTCGCCGCGGAGATCGGGATGGACCCGATCGAGGTGCGCAAGAAGAACGTGCTGCCACCAGAAGCCTTTCCGTACAAGACAAAAGGCGGAGCGCTCTACGACAGTGGCGAGTACGCGGCCGCTATCGACCTCGCGGTGGACGCGGCGGATTACGCCGGTTTGCGGGCTGAGCAGGCGCAAAAGCGCGCCAACGGGGACGTCGTCCAGATGGGCATCGGCGTCTGCGCGTACGTGGAAGTCACCGGCGCCGGCGGCGAAGGGGGCTCGCCGAGCGAAAACGCGACCGTCGAGGTGCATCCCGATGGCAGCGTCACCGTCCTCACCGGCACGTCACCGCACGGTCAGGGGCATCAGACGGCATGGTCGATGTTGGTCAGTGACCAGCTCGGCATCCCGATGGACCGGATCACCGTCAAATACGGCGACACCGACCTGGTTCCGGTAGGCGGCGGCACGATGGGGTCGCGCAGCCTGCAGCAGGGCGGCGCCGCCGTGCACCAGGCCACCAAAGAGTTGGTGGAGCTGGCAAAGACGCGTGCGGCCGACCTGCTCGAGGCCAATGTGGACGATCTGGTGGTGGATACCGGGCGGGCCGCGATCGCGGTCGCCGGCGTACCAACCGCCACGATCAGCTTCGCTGAGCTGGCCGCACAGGAAAAGCTTTCCGTCTACACGGTTTTCACCACCGACGGTGCGACTTTTCCTTTCGGCGCCCATATCGCGGTCGTCGATGTGGACACGGAGTCTGGCAAGGCGGAGCTGCGCCGGATCGTCACGGTGGACGACGCCGGTACGATCCTCAACCCGCTGCTCTTCGACGGGCAGCGGCACGGCGGCATCGCGCAGGGCGTCGCCCAGGCGCTGTTCGAGGAGGTTCTCTATGACGAGGACGGAAATCCGCTGACCTCGACCTTCGCCAGCTATCCGTTCGTGTCGGCCACCGAGCTGCCGAGCTTCGAGCTGGTCACCATGCAGACGCCGACACCGTACAATCCGCTCGGCGCCAAGGGAATCGGCGAGGCGGGCACGATCGGTGCCACCCCGGCCGTGCAAAACGCCGTGATCGACGCCGTTTCCCATTTGGGCGTCAGACATATCGAGATGCCGACCACCCCGGAGCGGGTCTGGTCCGCGATCCAGCAAGCCGCCGGAGGAACCGCGTGAAGGTCGAGATCGCCGTCAACGGCGTGAAACGTACGGATGAGGTCGAGCCTCGCCTGCTGCTGGCGCATTATCTGCGCGAGGTCGCAGGATTGAAGGGCACCAACATCGGTTGCGACACCTCGTCGTGCGGCGCTTGTACGGTCCACGTCGACGGGGAGTCGGTGAAGTCCTGCACGGTTCTGGCCGTTCAGGCGGACGGCCGGCAAGTGACCACTGTGGAGGGTCTGGCGAGCGAAGACGGCACGATGCATCCGATGCAGCGGGCCTTCCAGCAGGAGCACGCGCTGCAGTGCGGGTTTTGTACGCCAGGCATGGTGATGGCGTCGATTGGGCTGCTGGCGGAGAATCCGGATCCGACTGAGCAGGAGATCCGGGAGGGCCTGGAAGGCAACCTCTGCCGCTGCACCGGCTATCACAACATCGTCCGGGCCGTCCGCCTTGCCGCCGAAGGGAATCGCGCGTGATCCCCGCCGCTTTTGACTACGCACGGCCAGAAACGGTCGAGGAGGCCATCGGCCTTCTCGGTCAGCATGGCGACGAGGCGAAACTGCTGGCCGGTGGGCATTCCTTGCTGCCGCTGATGAAACTGCGGTTCGCCAACCCCAGCGTGCTGATCGACATCGGCCGGCTGACGGATCTGTCGTACGTACGAGTGGAAGGTGACGAGCTCGCGATCGGTGCCTTGACGCGCTATTGCGACCTGGTTTCCGCTGACGTGGTCACGAAAGAAGCCCCGCTGCTCGGGTACGCGTCATCGCTGGTCGGCGATCCGCAGGTGCGCCACCGCGGCACGATTGGCGGCACCCTCGTACACGCCGATCCCGCCTCGGACCTCCCAGCCGTCGTGCTGGCCACCGGCGGTTCGCTGATCGCGCAGGGTCCGGCTGGTCGGCGGATCATTGGTGTCGACGACTTTTTTCGCGGCTTCTTCGAAACCGCGCTGGAACCGGATGAGATCCTGGTGGAGGTTCGGCTGCCGCGTACGGGTGCGTGCCCGTGGGCGTATCAGAAATTCGTCCGGCGGGCCAACGACTGGGCGATCGTGGGAGCAGCCACAGTGGACGGTCGGGTCGGGCTGGTCAACATGGGCCAGACCCCGCTGCGCGCGACCGCGGTCGAAGAGGCACTCACGTCTGGCGCGAGTGTCTCGGAAGCGGCCGCACTGGCTGCCGACGGCACCGCGCCGGCCGCGGACATGCACGCGTCCGAGGAATTCCGCCGGCACCTCGCGAGAGTTCTCACTCGCCGAGCCCTGACCGCAGCCGAGGCCCGCTGACGTTACCCCCCGACCGGGCCCCAGCGGGTTTTCTGGGCGGCCACGTACGCCCCGAAGTCGCCAACCATGTCCAGCTCACCACCGCTGACCAGCCACTGGATCTGCAGGCCGTCCAGGGCGGCGATGGTGAGGTGGACGAACCGCTCGACCGGCACCTCGGAGCGGAATTCGCCGGCGTCCAGGCCATGTTCGACGGCCGCGGTCAGCCACGCGTAGACGCCCGCGTAGTGCTGCTGAACCCAGTCGTGCGCGGGATGCGCCGGATCGATCGCCTCCGCACTCAGCGTGACGAAAAGCCGCACCTGGTTGGGCCGCTGACTGTTCCGCCGCACCAGCGCGATCAGCGCATCGAAGGCGGCCCAACCCAGCGGCGGTTGGCTGTCCACCTCCAGCAGCCGGCCGTCGATCTCATCCCGATGGTCCAGCGCGGCCACCAAAAGTGCCACCTTGGAGGGAAAATGGTGCAGCAGACCGGACTGGCTCAGCCCCGCCAGCTCAGCGACCTGCGCGATCGACGTGCCGCGATAGCCGGCGGCGGCGAACAAGTCGAGCGCCACCTCCAGCACCCGGGCGCGAGCCTGGTCACCGGCCGCGCTGGCGCGGTCGGTGACTGTCCGTCGATAGCGCCGCGGAAAGGACATCCGGTCAGCCTAGGGCGTCCGCGCGCAGCCGTACGTCCCCGAGCCCACGCGCGACCAGCAGCTCACCACCGCTGAGCGGCCGCCAGTCACCCCCTCCCAGACCCGCAGCACCCGGCTGTCCATTCGTACGGTCACCGTCCGCCGCTCCCCCGGCGGCACGTCGTCCGCGATCGCCCAGCCGGCCAGCCGCACCGACTCACCTTCTGGGCGGACGTACACCTGGACGACCTCGCGACCCGGCCGGGTCCCGGTGTTTTCCAGCTCTACCAGCACATTTTCGTTTTCGACGCGGACGCTGTGGTACGCCCACGTCGTCCAGCCCAGCCCGTGCCCGAACCAGAACCGCGGCTCCTTCTCGCCGCCGTCCCAGCCGCGATAGCCGACCCGCACACTTTCCTCGTACACCAGCGATCCATCGGTCGGGACCGGTGACCACGCCGGCCCATCTCCATCGGCAGCTGGGAAAGTCGTGACCAACCGGCCAGCGGCCTCCCGCAGCCCCAACAGCACGTCGGCGACCGCGTTGCCGCCCTCCTGACCCGGCAGGCCCACCCAGACCACCGCGTGCACGTCGTCCAGCCACGGCATCAGGACCGGCGTCGCCGCGTTCACCACCACAACCGTACGATCGGCGACCGCGGCCACCGCGCGGACCAGCTCGTCCTGGTCGCCCGGCAGCGCCAACGTGTGTTTGTCCACCGACTCGGTCTCCTGCTCGGTGGTCAGGCCGACAACCACCACGGCCGTACCCGCTCCCGACGCGGCCTCGACAGCGGCCGCGATGACCTCGACGGACGGCCGTGGCGCCGGCCGGGCGACCACGCCGAGCAGGCCCAGTGCACCCTGCGAGGTGTCCAGCCGGGCGGTCAGCCGGCTGCCCTGGCCGGCGGTGACGATGGTGGTCCACACCGGCGGGCTCAGGATGGCCGCGCCGAGGTCACCCGCGCTCAACACCAGCTCGACCTGGTGCTCGACGCCGTCGATCTCGACCGTCCAACGGCCGGCGCCTCGTACGCCCACCTCTACCTCGGTCGGCGCGGCCAGGTCCAACTCGGCGGCCAGTTCGACCCCGGCGGCGCCTTCGTGCGCGCTGGTCGTCATACCCAGCGCGATCATCGCGAGGTCGCTGGCGGTCGACGCGAGCTCCTCGCCGTCGGCCCGCCGGCTGGTGATCCGGATGCCCGGCATGCCGGTCTCCGGATCCCGTACGAACCGCGGATCGGCCACGTCCGGCGACTGGCGCACCTCGACTCCGTCGACCACCCGGACCCGGTCCGCACCCAGCGCCGCGACCAACCCCTCGGCGATGCTCACCACGTGCGGCGGACGGACCTGCGCGGACCCACCGCCCTGCGCGACCGTACCAAGAGCGTGCCGCCCGACCAGCACCAATGGCCTCGCCGCGGTCGGCGCGGCAGGATCCAGCGGCAGCGTCGAGCCCTCGTTGGTCAGCACCGTCATGCCACCCGCGGCGAGGGCACGCAGTTGCTCCCGCCGGACCGGGTCGGTTGGACCCGGCAAGCCCCTGACCGGCACCGGATCCGTCCACCACGCACCCACCCGGCTGGCCAACCGCAGCAGCCGGCGGGCGTGCTCCCTTACCACCTCCTCGGTCACCTCACCGGCGCGTACGGCCGCGAGCAACTGGTCACCCCACGGCCCCTGCGGACCCGGCATCACCAGGTCCTGCCCACCATTCGCGGACGGCACGGTGGTCTTGGTGGCGAACCAGTCGGACATCACCAGCCCGTCCCAGCCCCACTGTCCTTTGAGGACACCGTTGATCAACTCGTCGTGCTCGGTCGCGGCGACGCCGTTGATGTCGTTGTACGCCGCCATCACCGTCCACGGATGCGCGTCCTGGATCGCGATTTCGAAGGGCAGCAAGTAAAGTTCGTTCAGCGCCCGCGCATCGACCACCGAGTTGACGGTGTGCCGCTCGGTTTCCGATTCGTTGGCCACGAAATGCTTCACGCACGCGCCGACCCCGAGGGCCTGCAGGCCTCGTACGTACCCCGCGGCGATCCGGCCGGTCAGCAGTGGATCCTCCGAGTACGCCTCGAAAAGCCGGCCGCCCAGTGGGGTCCGGTGCAGGTTCACGGTTGGTCCGAGCACCACATGCACGCCCTGCGCGAGCGCTTCCTCGGCAAGCAGCCGGCCGACGCCGTCGGCCACTTTTTCGTCCCACGACGAGGCAAGCAGGGTCGCGTTCGGCAGCAGCGACACCCGCCGACCGCCAGTGAACTCGGAGCCGCGAACGCCGGTTGGGCCGTCCGAGAACACCATCGGCGCGAGGCCGATGGACTCTTCGCCGTACAGCTCGAACATCGCCGACCCGGTCAGCAGCCGGACGACCTGCTCGACGCTGAGGCTGGCCAGCGCCTTCTCCAGCTCTGGTGGGTCGGTGGGTGTAAAAGTCACCTGTACTCCTTCGGACTTTTGTCAGCGGACGCTGCGAATGGGCACGATGGCGAGGCCGCCCAGAGCACACCGGATGCCGGCGCCCCACATCAGCGCGAGGTAGTTGCCGGTGGCCGCCGAGCCGATCCCCAGCAGGACGCCCCCAGGGCCGCGGCGAGCGACTGCGGAAAGTGCGTTGGCGATGTTGAGCACTCCTAGTGTCCTGCGTCTGAGGTTCGTTGCTCTATTCGGTGATCCAGACGGTGATCTGAGTGCGCCGGAGGATCGTCCTCATACTGGTGTGTATGTGGGCGATTCTCCGGTGCTCTCAGTCGCCGTCTGAGCGCCGGAGAAAGTAGCGAACCTCGGGCGCAGGACACTAGATCCTTGGCCGCATCGTGCTTGCTCGGCAACACGTCGATCACCAGCGCGGTGTCGACGGCGACGTAGATCCCGAACCCGAGGCCCATGATGGCCTCCACAACGTAGAACCAGCCAAGCGAGTGGATGTGCGCGAGGACGACCAGTCCGACCGCGAAAACCAGCGTCGAGCCGATCACGAAAGGCTTTCGCCGGCCAGTACGGTCGGACAGCCAGCCGCCGAATTTCGCCGTCAGCACCAACGCGATCGTGTAGATCAGCACTCCGGTGGCGAGCGCCTTCACCGCATCCTCGGCGGTGAGGCCAATCTGGTTCTCCAGATAGAAAACTCGGTACGAGATGAACATAAAGGCCGCCAGCGTCAACAGAAACCGGGAAATCCAGGCGTACCCGAAATCTGGATACCGGATCGGATTGACCCAGAACGTCTTCGCGAACGCCAGCCAGCCACTGATCACCGGCCACTCGGAGATCACCTTGTCCGGCAACACAAACGCGTAGAGGACGACGGTCGCGAGCGCGAACCCGGCCGGCAGCACGAAAAGCAGGACCATGTTGTGGACGAACAGGCTCGCCGTGTACGCGGCCACCAGGATGCCGATGTTCTGCATCACGCCCACGTTCGCGGACACTCCACCGCGCCGGTGCTCGGGCACCTGATCGGCGATGGTGGCCAGCAGTGGCGCCAAAATCGCGTTGCCGGCAAGCTGGGCCAGGCACCAGCCGGCCAGCAGCGCCGGCACGGTGGGCGCGATCGCCACCATCGCCAACGCGATCACGAAGACCAGGCCACCGCCCACCATCCAGGGCCGCCGCCGGCCCCACCGCGAGGTCGTCAGGTCACTCAGCCGGCCGAACACCGGGTTCGCGATCATCGCCACGAAGGCCGCCACCGCCAGCACGTTCCCGTTCACCGTGGCCGCCGCCGGTCCGCTCACCAGAGTTTGGGTTTTCACCGCCAGGCTGACGGTGACCGGCGCCAGCAACGCGACGAACAGGCCGAACTGCGCGAACGCCATCGTCCAGACGACCGGTCTCGACACGTTCTCGACGACATCCGGCGGAACAGTCTGTGTGTTGGGGTTGGCCATGGACCCACTCCTCACGTCACCCGACCGAGTGGTTGGTCGGCTAAACGGTACGTGAGGGCGTACGTCTCGTGAAGCCCCTCACCGAAAGTCGTCCAGTATGTCCGTGACCAGCGCGGATTGCGGCAATGTCCGTACGCGGGTTTGCTCGTGTTTGAGTAGTCCTACTTGACTAGCGATGGATACTCGTGTTTGAGTAGTCACATGCTGGGAACCAGGTTGTTCATCCTCGGAGCGCTCGCCCAGGGCGGGCCGATGCACGGGCACAAGATCCGCGGCGCGGCTCAGCAGGATCGGGTCGAGCTGTGGTCCGACATCAAGCCGGGCTCGCTTTACGGCGCCCTGCGGCGAATGGCGGACGAGGGGCTCGTCGAGGTCGTACGCACCGAACAGGACGGAAATCTGCCGGCCCGCACGGTTTACGCGATCACCGACAACGGCCGCGCCGACCTCACCTCGCAGATCCACGCCGTACTCGCCGACGCGCAGCTACGGCCCGACCCAATGCACCTGGTCCTGCAGCATGCCGACGAGTTGGACCCAGCCGAGTTCCGTACGGCCATCCTGGCCCGCCGGGACGCGTACGCCACGCATCTCGACTTCATGCGCCACCTGCTCACCGAGGCCGAGCCCTATCTGACCGGCCTGGAACCGCTCGCGTTCGAGCACATCTTCCTGCGGCTGGAGGCCGAGCTCC
This sequence comes from Fodinicola feengrottensis, assembly GCF_039530045.1. NCBI lineage: Bacteria > Bacillati > Actinomycetota > Actinomycetes > Mycobacteriales > Fodinicola > Fodinicola feengrottensis. The sequence continues at coordinate 515,208 of NZ_BAAANY010000020.1, forward strand.
AGTGGCACGACCGGCTGCTGGCCGCCGTCCCCCTTTCCGAAAAGAGTTGATTATGTCAACGAAATCCCCGCACGTTCTGGTCATCGGCGGTGGCATCGGCGGTCTTTGCCTTGCCCAGGGCCTGAAAAAGGCCGGCGTCAGCGTCGCCGTCTACGAGCGCGACTTCACCCCCGACGCCCGCCAACAGGGCTACCGCATCAATGTCAACAGTGCCGGCGCGACAGCTCTGCGCGACTGCCTATCCGGCCCACTCTGGGACGTACTCATCGCCACCGCGGGCGACGCCGGACGCGGGATCGCTTTCATGGATGAGAAAATGCACGAGCTGGTGACTCTTCGCGCGGACGGCCCCGGCCCGGACTCGACCGACCCCACTCATGGCGAGCACGCCGTCAGCCGCATTACGTTACGTAAGATCCTGCTCGCCGGCCTGGGCGATCTTGTCCACTTCGACAAGGAATTCGTCCGCTACGAGTCCCATATGGACGGCACGGTCACCGCGATTTTCGCTGACGGCACCACCGCCACCGGCGATATCCTGATCGGCGCCGACGGCAGCCGTTCGCGCGTACGCGCCCAACTCCTGCCCGCCGCCACCGTGACCGACATTCCGGCGGTGGGTTGCGCCGGCAAACTGATGCTGACTGAGCAAACTCTGCGTTGGCTGCCTTCCAGCCTGACGACCAGGAAAAACGTCTTCTGGCCTCGCCAGGACTTCCTTTTCACCGCCGTCTTCCGTCGCCGCGAAGACCCCGCCGAGATAGCCGAGCGCATCGGCGACCAACTCGCCACCCTCGGCCTGGACGCGAAGGAATTGATCGAGGACTCCCGCGACAACGACTACGTGATGTGGGCGATGATCGGCCACCGCGACACTTTTCCGCCCGATTTCAGCGACGCCACCGGAGAAACCATCCGGGCCACCATCAAAGGCCGCATTGCCACCTGGCATCCCCACCTGCGCCGGCTCATCGCCGAATCAGCGCACGACCAGCTCCGTGCCGTCGGTTTCACCGCCGCCACCCCCGTCCCGGCGTGGCGGACCAGCAACGTGACCGTGCTCGGCGACGCCATCCACCACATGCCGCCAGTGGGCGGGCTCGGCGGAAACACCGCTCTCCGCGATGCCCGGCTGCTGTGCCAGGCCCTCACCCGCGTCGATGCCGGAACCTCCGCGCTCCTTCCCGCCATCGAGAATTATGAAGCGGCGCTGCGAAAATACGGCTTCGAAACCGTCGGCGAAGCCGTTCGCAACACCCGGCAGGCCATCAGCCGCAACCCCGTCGGCCGCAGCCTCACCCGTACGTTCTTCCGCGTCTGCGGTGCCGTACCAGCCATCCGCCGTGCCACCCTGGAAGACTCCGACGTATACGACCCCCAACCCGTCGAACCCGCACGGTAGTTTCTCCGGTCACTCTTGTCGGGTGTCCGGAGGCTCGAGCTACGACTTCCAGTGAGTGGAAGGCGGCTTTCGGGACTGGCTGGGACCGAGCAAGGTGAACGGAAGCTGTGATGCCGGCGGAGGGGGCAGTCGGGTGAAGCGTGACACCTCGGCGCCGGCGCGAAGTGTGGCTGAGCGGGTGCTGAGCATCCTGGAGGTGTTCAACCCGGAACGACCGACGCTGCGGTTGAGTGACATCAGCCGGCACACCGGGATGCCTCTGACGACCACCCATCGGCTCGTCCGCGAACTGGTGTCGTGGGGTGCACTGGAGCGTGATCAGCGCGGTGGCTACTGGATCGGTCTGCGGCTCTGGGAAGTGGGCGCATTGGCACCGCGCAGCCTCGGTCTACGCGAAGCCGCACTGCCCTTCATGGAGGATCTGTACGAGGCTACGCACGAAAATGTGCAGCTCGCGGTCCGAGACGGTCGGGACGGCGTGTACGTCGAACGCATCACCGGCTGGGACGCGGTCACCGTACGCACCAAGGTCGGCGCGCGCTGGCCGCTGCACGCCACCGGCGTGGGGCTGGTGCTTCTCGCGTACGCACCGCACGACGTTCAGGAGCAGGTGCTGGCCGAGCCGCTCGTACGGTTCACTGACAAGACGATCACCAGTGCGCAGCAGCTGCGCCGGGTGTTGACCGAGGTCCGCCGCACCGGCGTCGCGGTCAGCGACGGACAGATCACCCTCGACGCGCTGTCGGTGGCGGCCCCGATCCGCGATCCGCAGGGCGAGGTCGCCGCGTCGATTTCGCTGGTAGTGCGCACCAACGGCACCGATCCGCTGTCGCTGGCCGCGGCCGTACGCGCGGCCGCCCGCGGGGTTTCCCGAGTCTTGCGCGGATCGCCGGCCCGGCCGGAGCCCACCACCATCGACGACACCGCCTGAGGAAGCACCCATGACCGTACGCACCCGGCCACCCTTTCGCGCCGACCACGTGGGAAGCCTGCTCCGCCCGCAAAAACTCCTGGAAGCGCGGGAAAGTTTCGCGGCCGGCCGGCTCGACTCGGCACAGTTGCGGGCAGTCGAGGACGACTGCATCCGCGAAGTCGTACGGATGCAGGAAAACGTGGGCCTGCGGTCAGCCACCGACGGCGAGTTCCGCCGCGGGTCGTGGCACATGGACTTCATCTACCAGCTTGGCGGGGTCACCAAGGTCACCGAGAACATCCAGGTCCAGTTCCGTAACAGCGAAGGCACGATCGAGTTCACCCCCTCCGGCATCCACGTGGACGCGCCGATCTCGCTGCGAAAGACCATCTTCGGAGAAGATTTCCGGTTCCTGCGGTCGATCGTCACTACCACCGCCAAACAAACCATTCCGTCGCCCAGCATGGTCCACTACCGCGGCGGCCGGGCGTCCATCGACGAGCGGGTCTATCCGGATCTGGACGAGTTCTGGGATGACCTTTCGGCCGCGTACGCGGCGGAAATCCGTGGCCTCGCCGACCTCGGTGCCACGTATGTGCAGCTCGACGACACCAGCCTCGCCTATCTCAATGATCCAGCGCAGCGTGCGCAGATCACCCGGATGGGTGCCGACGGCGAACACCAACACCTGCGCAACATCAGGCAAATCAACGAAGCCCTCAAAGACAAACCCGAGGGCCTCACCGTCACCACTCACCTGTGTCGGGGCAACTTCCGATCGTCGTGGGTGGCCGAGGGTGGGTACGACTTCGTTGCCGAGCCGTTGTTCGGCGAGCTCGCCGTCGATGGGTTCTTCCTGGAGTTCGACGACGCGCGGTCGGGCGGCTTCGAGCCGCTTCGGTTCGTGCCTAAGGGAAAGATGGTCGTCCTGGGTTTGGTGACGACCAAACGTCCGGAGCTGGAAAGCAAGGATGACCTCAAGCGGCGCATCGACGAAGCGGCCAAGTACGTGGACCTCGACCAGTTGGCAATCTCTGGGCAATGCGGCTTCTCGTCCACGGTGGAAGGAAATGCGCTCACTTACGACGAGCAGGTCGCCAAGCTCGCACTGATCGTGGAAACCGCCGCCGAAGTCTGGGGCTAGTACTACAGTACTAGCGAGTGGCCGCCACTGCGGCGGCCGGCCCTTGCGCCTGCAAGATGTCAAGGAACTCAGTCGTACGAGCCAAAAACTCGGCGTCCGCGGCCAGCTCGGCACCGAAGAACTCCAGGAAAGCCGCCGCCACCTGCGCCGAGGTGCTGGCAACGGGCAATCCGCGCAGCCGATCCAGAGCCGGGTCGGTGATGAATTCAGCACCTGCCACCAGATGCCCGTCCAGTGGTGCGACACAACGCAAAAACGCGGCGACGGTCAGTGCCAGGAAATCCGGCATCCGGCCAGCGAGACGGTTTTCCCGTACGGACTCGGCGATCCGCTGCGGCAGCTTCAACGAACCGTCGGAGGCGACCTCGCTGGTACGGTGGCCGAGCGCGGCATTCCCGAACCTGCCAAACAACTCCTCCACATAGGACGGCAGGTCAATCCCTTGTGGCGCGGTGAAAGTCGGCAGATAGTCCTCGGTCATCACCCGTCGGGCGGCCTCCTCGATGAAGGGCACCCGGATCGCCTCGGCGATGAACGCCTGACCAGCCAGCAGTCCCAAATATGCGATAAGGCTGTGTGTTCCGTTCAACAGCCGCAGTTTCATCACCTCGTACGGCCCGACGTCGTCGGTGAAGATCGCGCCGCCGGCTTCCCACCGTGGCCGGCCGGCGGCGAAATTGTCTTCCAGCACCCACATTCTGAATGGTTCGGCTGGCACCGGGATCGCGTCCACCACCCGCAGCTTCTCACTCACCAACGCCCGCACGGCCTCGGTGGTGGCCGGCACCATCCGGTCCGCCATCGTGCTCGGGAACCGTACGTGCGCGTCCACCCAGTCCAGCAGCGCCGGCACCCGCATCGCCTCCACGAACTCGCGCACCAACCGCCGCGTACGGCTGCCGTTGGACACCAGATTGTCGCAGCTCACCACCGTGATGCCGGACCCGCCGGCCAGCATCCGGCGGTGCAGGCCGCGGGCGATCAGGCCAATCGGGGTCCGCGGAGTGCTCGGATTTTCCAGGTCGTGCCGCACTTGCGCGGAGTCCACCGCGAGACCGAGGGTCTGCGGTGAGTACGAGTAGCCGCTCTCGGTCACCGTCAGGGTGATCACCCGGGTGGCCGGCGCGGCGATCGCGGCGACCAGCGCGGCCGGGTCCTCGGCGGCGATCAGCAGTCCAGTGTGGACGGACGGGATCGATACCCGCACGCCCAGCGGCGAAAGCTCGGCCACCGAGTAGAGCAGGTCCTGCGCGGCCAACGCCGACACAACCGTACGCGACGAGTTGGCCGCGGCCAGGATTCCCCACGGCCCTGGCTCTTCATGCATCGCGGCTGACGTGTAAACAGCCTGGTGGGCGCGGTGAAAATTGCCCAGGCCAAGGTGCACGATCCCGGTTTGCGCCGGACGCGCCAACAGGCCGCGCCACCCGGCGACAGCGCGCCGAGACAGCCCTGGCAGGGCCGGGATCCTCACACCCCCAGCCTAGTACTACATGTTCCGAGACCGCTTCACAGCCAGTCGCGGCGTTTGAACACCACGTAAAGCGTGCAACAGACGACCAACATCAACATCACCGCGAACGGATATCCGGCGACCCAGTGCAATTCCGGCATCACGTCGAAATTCATCCCGTACACCGTGCCGATCAAGGTCGGCGCGAACAGGATCGCGGCCCAGGAAGAAATCTTCTTCACCTGGTCGTTCTGCGCGAAGCTGATCTCGGCCAGATGTTTCATCTCCTCGTTCTGTGCCTGGCTGACCAGGGTGGCGTTGATCGTCAGAATGTCGCTGAGCATCTGCCGGAAACCGTCCACCCGCTCCGCAACAGTCGTCGCGTGGTCGGCGACATCTCGCAGGTAGCGGCGCAGCTCCTCGTCCGTGCCGTATTTGTCGAACCCCGCGGACAGGCCCTCGAGCATCTGCAGGAGCGGCCGGGTGGCCCGCTGGAACTCGATAACCTCACCGGACAGGTCGTAGATGCGCCGGGACACTTTGGGGTCGCCGCTGAAAACCTCGGTCTCGATCTCGTCGATGTCGTTCTGCAGTCCGGCCACGACCGGCGCGTAGCCGTCGACGACGGTGTCCATGATCGCGTAGAGAACCGCTTCGGGACCCAGTCGCAGCAGGTCAGGGTCGTGTTCCATGCGCCGTCTCACGGCCGCGAGATTCGGCGCCTCGCTGTGCCGTACGGTCAGCACGAAGTCCGGGCCGATGAAGACGTGCAGTTCGCCGAACTCCACCTTCTCGGTCTCATCCTGGTAGCGAGCCGCCCGCAGCACCACGAAAAGCGTGTCGCCGTAACGCTCCAGCTTCGGCCGCTGGTGCGCGGTGATCGCGTCCTCCACCGCCAACTCGTGCAGCCCGAACTCCTCGGCGGCGGACATCACCTGTGCCTCGGCCGGCCGGTAGAGACCGATCCACGCCATGCTGCCCGGCTTGTCGGACAACACCTGATACGTGTCCGCGAGGGTCGGCGGCGAATTGGTCCGCTGGCCGTCGAGATAGACAGCGCTGTCGATCACGCTCTTCTCGACCGGCGGACAGCGCCGCTCGTCGGCTGGCTCCAGCTGATGCTCGGGCGTGAGCGAATGCGCACCGTTGGCCGCGTACGCGACCGGCTGGGTTTTCTTGGGCAACAACACGCGCAGGCGATTAGTCATCATCGAAATGCCTTCTTCGCGGTGACGAGGGACGGCGACTATGCCGACCGCATCAGCGGCAGCTTTCGTGGGCAGGGGAAAAGCCCACGGGTGTGCGAGGAGATGTGTCGGGCAGTTTCAGCGACAACTAGGAGGTTGACTCGGCATGACGAGCCCCACCTCCTCATCCTCGAAAGGCACTGGTCACGCCGGTTCTGGCCCGGCGGCCCCGGCAAGCATACTGCTACCGAGTGAAGCCGTACGCGCGATATCGGTCACCGTCCGATTTCGGTCCGGACGGACAGGATCTCCGGGAAGAAGGTCAGGTCCAGCGCGGCCCGCAGGAACGCCACTCCGCTGGAGCCGCCGGTGCCCGGTTTGAAGCCAATCACTCGTTCGACGGTCTTCATGTGCCGAAAGCGCCAGAGCTGGAAACTCTCTTCGACGTCGATGAGTTCCTCACACGTCTCGTACTCGGGCCAGAACTCCTGCCGATTCTCGTAGATCCGCTTGAGCACCGGCACCAGCCGGGGTTGCGGTTGGTACGCCTGCGAAACGTCCCGTTCCAAAATGTCTGGTGGCACATTGTGTCCGTGCCGGCCCAAATAGCGCAGAAACTCATCGTAAAGGCTCGGGGTGTGCAGGGCGGCGCGTACCAACTCCTGGGCTGGCGGGTCGTACTCGAAAACGTCCACCATGTCGGCATTTTTGTTACCCAGCAGGAATTCCACCAGCCGATACTGCACCGACTGAAATCCCGACGAACGCCCCAGGAATCGACGGAATTCGGCATACTCGATCGGGGTCAGGGTGGCCAACACAGCCCATTGCTCGAAGAGCTGACGCTGGATGTGCTTGATCCGGGCCAACAACTTCAGCGTCTGCGCCAGGTCGTCGGCGGCCAGATGTGTGAGCGCGGCCCGCAACTCGTGAATGAGCAGTTTCATCCACAGTTCGGAGGTTTGGTGCTGGATAATGAAAAGCATCTCGTCGTGATGTTCCGGCACGCTGACCGGATGCTGCGCCCCGAGCAGCGTGTCCAGGTCCAGATACCTGCCATAGGTCATCGACTCGGCCAGATCGCGGTGCACGCCACCTTCGATCTGCCGCTGGTTCGACTCCACTGCCATGCCGGCCCCCTTCGCTCTTGTGCCTCATCGTCGCAGGCGCGGGACAACCTCGGCGCCCAGCAGGTGCACGCCACGCTCGTCGCTGAGGCCGTGTGGCGTACCGAACTCGACCCTCGCCGCGCCCGCGTCGATCACCGCTCGCGCACGCGCGGCCACCTCCGCGGGGGTGCCGGCGAAGGCGAAGAGGTCCAGGAGCTCGTCCGGTACGAGCGCGCCAGCCGCCTCCGACTCCCCCGCCGTGACCAGAGCCTGCATCCGTACGAGCAGGTCAACGGGCACCTGCACGGTGGAGTCCAGCTCGGCGACCACGGGCAGGTAAGTGGCCACCTCTGTCTTGGCCCTGGCCCGCGCGGCGGCGCCGTCGGTGTCGACGACGGTGACCGCCCCGACCACCAAGGCGCTGGACTTCAGGCGCTTGCGCATCCGAGCGACCACCGCCGGGTTCGTGGTCCCGCCGATCTTCACCTCGTCCGCGAGCCCGTCGGCGAACGCGGCCGTACGCTCCCCCCAGGTGCCGATCAGCAGCGGCGGCCGCGGCCTGCGCACGGCGTATCGCAGTCGTACGTCCGGAGCCAGCTGGAAGATCTCGCCGTGATATCCGTCGGTTTTGCCTTCCATCAACCGATAAATCACCTCGACGGCCTCGCGGAGGTGGCTGATGGGACGCGGCTGCTCAATGCCGACATCTCCCAGCCACGAGCCGCGGGCAAGCCCGAGATAGGCGCGGCCGTTGGACGCGAGGTCAAGCGCGGCCAGCTGGCCGGCGATCTCGTACGGATGCAGGGAATACGGGTTCCAGCAAGCGGCCCCCAGCCGGACCCGATCGGTCACCCGAGCCATTTCCAGCAGGGCCAGAATCGGCGGCTGGAACATCAGATCGCTGAACACGCTGAGCACGTCGATGTCGTACGACTCGGCCGCCTGGGCGAGCTGAGCGTACGTCTGCGGGGATTTGTCGCTCTGGAAAGCCAATCCGATCTTGGTCACGTCAGGTCCTCTGTGGACAGTCGGCATCGGCCAGTCCGCTCTATTCGCATGATCAACCGCTCTTCCGGGTCTGGGCAGGCAACTAGATTGTCCCGCTCCAGCCAGTCACCATCGGGGAGCTGGCGCTGTTTGGCCGGCAACAACGGAAGGACGGACTGTAGGGCGTACACACAGAAATGTTTGCCTTCCGGGATCCGCAGCTCGTTGCTGTTGACCAGCTCGAAAAAGTCGCCGACCGCGAGCCCACAGACCGGCCGTCCCTGGACCTCGTCAACAGTTACTCGCAGGTTGTAAAGCTCGGTCACCGGTTCGGTCATGCCGCCACCTTCTGTTCCACGCCAACGGCGATCGCGTCCCGGTCCGGTGCCGGCGTGAGCAGGCTGACGATGACCGTGACCGCCGCGTTGACAAGCATCGCGATCAAACCTGGTTCCCAGTCCGGCAGCGCGGCGGCCCAGAAGGCTTTCGCGAAAGGAGCCAACAAGGCCACGAAACCCACCACGATTCCGGCCAGCACACCCACCGCCGTCACACGTTTCCACAGGAAGCCGAGGAAAACACCGGGCGCGAGCATGCCGATCGCCGAATACGCGGACAGCAGGATCGTGACGAGCGACAAGTTCTGGGCCAGGGTCAACCACACTGCCACGGCCGCGAACCCCACCATCGAGAGCCGCGAGATCCATAGGGTCGCCTGGTCGGACAGGCCGGGCCGAAGTGGCACAATCACGTTGCGGGCGAACAGAGAACCGGACGTGAGCAGCAGAACCGAGCCGGGCGCGAGGGCCAACAGGAAGCCGGTGCCAGCGACCAACCCGAGCACCCACGGCGGATATTTGTCCGAGACGAACTGCAAAAGGGCCGCGTTCAGGTCACCGCCGGCAGGTTTCGTACGGGCCACCAAGGCGCCGAAGCCGAGCAGGATAATAAAGAAGTAGGCCAGCGAGTAAAGCGGCTGCCAGATCGCGTTCCGCCGGATCGAGGTGCCCGTACGCGCCGCGTAAGCGACCTGGAAGAGATGCGGGAACACCCAGTTTCCCAGCGCCACGTTCAGCCCCGAGGTGATCAGCCAGATCGTGGTCGTCGTCGAGGACGGATCCAGACCGGGGAATTTCCCGATGCCCGGATGTTGCTGTTCGGCGAGCCGGAACACGTCCCAGATCGAGGTGGCGCCGACCCGACTGGCCACCATCACCGAGAGCACGACCACCGCCACGATCATCAGGATGTCCTTGACCGCGGCCGACAAAGCCGCCGCACGCAGCCCGGAGACGAAAACGAAGAGAATCATGAGGATGCCGGCGACCAGCACCGCGCCGGTCGGTGAGAGCGTGCTGCCCAGGGTCAGCCGAACGATCAAACCGAGGCTGACGAGCTGAATCTGCACGTACACCACCAAAGCGGCTATACCCACGAGTCCCACCACCACGCCAAGCCACTTGGCCTGGTAGCGGGCGGCGAAGAAGTCCGACTGGGTGATCAGGCCGTGTTTGCGGCCGGCTGCCCAGATTTTCGGCATCAGCCAGTAGCCGATGGCATAGCTGAGCGACACCGACGTGAAAGCCAGATAGGCCGGCGCGCCGAGCGCCCAGGCGTACCCGGAAATTCCCAGCACGGCGAAGGTCGTGTAAACCTCGCCGGCATTCATGAACCAGAACAGCACCGAACCGAAACGACGGCCGCCGACAGCCCACTCGGTCATGCTGGTTCGCCTTCTGGCCCGCGAAAATCCGATCGCGGCGACGCCGGTACCCAGCACGATCAGCAAGAAGATCGTGATGGTCATCGCGGGTCGTCCAGTGGTACGTCCTCTTCGGCCGCCACACCGGATCGCTGGTCCAGCCAGAAAACGACACCAATAACCACCGACGCGAAGACCACCCCCAGCAGCTGCCAGAGCATCGGGAACGGAATGTTGAACGGCGCGTACCGAACGTTGTTGACGGCTGGCGCGAGCGCGAGCTGCCAGATGAACGGGAGGACGAGCAGCCACCGGTACGGGTGCCGGGTGGCCTTCGCGGTTGCTGCCATGAGATCTCCCCATCGGGGCCGGCCGGTGCGTAGAGTGTGCACTTTCACTGCACACTATTTATCCATGTAACCAATCCGTCAAGGGTTGTGAAGTCTGACTGCAGGGAGCGGCGATGATCGGATCTCAGCTGCGTGAGCTGCGTACGCGCCGCGGCCTCAGCCTGCGGGAGCTGGCCGCGCAAGCCGGCGTCTCGGCGACCCTGCTGAGCCAGGTGGAGCGGGGCGTCACCGAGCCCAGCCTCACCACCCTGCGGCGCTTGGCCGACGTTTTCGGCGAGTCGGTCGCCTCGCTCTTCGAGGACGACCAGGCGCCGGCCGTCTGGGTGAGCCGGCCAGGTGAGCGCTCGAGTTTGATGGGCCCGCGGGGAAAAGTCCGGTACGAGCGGTTGACGCCCGGCAATGGGCAGCTGGAGGTTCTCCGGGGAATCCTGGTGCCAGGCGAGGTAAGCAGTGACGAGTTGTGGAGCCACGCATCGGTTGAATGCGCGGTCGTCCTCTCCGGCGTACTCACTGTCGACATCAGACACGTGGCCTATTCCGTCGAATCAGGCGAATCCATCACCTTCGACGCGCACCAGCCGCACCGGTATCGCAACGCCGACGACAGCGATGTCGAGTTCCTCATCTCGGTCACGCCCCCCAACCCATAGGAACAAAGTCCGACGGATAGCGAAAATCCGGACCCCCCTATCACCCGTACCCAAAGTACGTGGCTCGGCGGCGGCCAAGCGTCACATCAGCAGGGCGGGCCGGATCGTACGGCCGCGGCCACCGCGGCGGCGCCGGCCTCGGCCAGCAGGATCGTGTAATGGTTGGTGCCCGGGAGCGTACGCACCGGCATCCGCTGGGCGATCGGCGTCGGATCTGGATAGAGCGGCACCGGCTGGTCCAGTAATCCTCTTTCGGCGCGTAGGAAAACCGCGTCGTGCCTCAGCCGCGTCCAGGCGTCTTCGGGCGAGCCGCCTTCCAGCAAGTCGAGCGAATCGGCAGCTACCGCGTCGGCATTCACCTTGCTGCGCAAGGAAGGTTCCAGGCCGGTGAGGTCATAGTCCACATAGGACTGGATGGCCGCATTCCAGTCCCGCAGTGCCGGATGGGCCTGCCAATACTCGGTATAGGCCTGCCGACTGGGAAAACGCATCTCCAGCCGCTGCACAGCCGGACCCAACACGGCCGCGATCCGGTCCTGTGCGGTGTCCCCCGGCGGCACCGGGGCCGGCGGGCCGCCGTCGACCAGGACCAGCCGGCGAACCCGGTCCGGATGCCGATCCGCCAGCACCACAGCCACAAAACCGCCCATCGAGTGCCCGGCCACCACCACGTTCGCGGCGCCGAGGCTCGCCAGCACCGCCGCGCAGTCGTCCGCGTGCTGGGCCATCCCGTACGGCCCGGACACCTCGCCACTGCCGCCGCGGCCACGCAGGTCGAGGCCGATGACCGTGCCGGTCCCCATCCCGTTTCCATCGCCGGCAACCCGTTCGGCGACCAGCGACCAGGCCAGGTGAGAGCCAGTAATGCCATGCACCAGCAGAGTGGCCGGCTCACCCACCCCCCAAATTCCCACCGTGAGGAAGCCGCCGTTGACCGGTACCTCAACCCGTCTGTACGGCGCACTCATCGCGACTGTCCACTGTGGTCAGTGGGGCGGCCGTCCCAAGAGCCCTTTAGACTTGGCACATGCACTCCGTCCGCAACAGTCGGTCATCGGCAGTCGTCGTCCTGCTCGCCAGCCTAGTCCTAGCGTTTGGCGCCGGCTGCGGCTCCGCCGGAAACGGCGTCGGCACCAGCTGCACCACCAGCGGTTGCACTGTCACCTTTGATCAGGGCGTCAACGCCGAGGCCAACATCCTTGGTGTGAAGGCGAAACTCGTCGACGTGCGGGGCCAGCAGGTCACCATCGAGGTGGCCGGCCACCGGGTCAACCTGACCGCCGGCGCGCCCCCGATCGAGGTGGGCGGGCTGCGAGTCTCGGTCCAGGAAATCACCGCCAAGAACGTCGTCGTACACATCGCTCAGTCCTAGGCGCCTAGGCAGTGTCTGGTTATTCCGGGGGGATGAGAGTCGAGATCCAGAAGTTGGCTGCTGGTGCCGTGGGGAAGCCTTCATAGCAGCGCTATGGGGGCTTTCCCACGGTGCCTGCAGGCGGCTTCTGGGCTCGGCTATCGCCCGGCGGAATAACCAGACACTGCCTAGTCGCGCGCCTGCCAGGTGCAGACGCATACCTCATTTCCCTCGGCGTCGGCCAGAATCCAGAAAGCTGGGGCTCTGTCGTCGGAGACCAGCACCCCGCCGGCGGCCAGCGCTGCCGCGATCCGGTCATCCGCTTCGTCGTGCGGGACCGAGATGTCGAAGTGGATGCGGTTGCGCTGCTGGCGCGGCTCGGTCATCCGCTGGAACCAGATCGTTGGGCCCTGCCCGAGCGGGTCGAACACCTCCTTGCCATCAGCCTCATACCCCATCACCGCTGCCCAGAACGGCATGATCGCTGGGATGTCCAGGGCGTCGATGGCCACTTCGAGCAACTGCACGGACCGCGGCCCGGCCCCGCCGACCGGCACCGCCGCGGCGATCCGCCGGGCCAGCTCGACCTCGGCTTCGGTGCCGCCCTGGCCCGCAGGTGGCCGCACGACGACCGTCACCCCGGAATCGTCGACGGCCAACTGAACCCGCTCGTCACCGTCGACCGCGGCCACGACCTTCGCCGCTGTTCCCACCGCTTCGGTGAGGGACTCCGCTCGTACGAACGTCTCCAGGCAGTTCAGCACCAACCGCCAGCCGAGCCCGGTCACCGCGTCGGACAGCTGCTTCCTCGTCAACTCGCCATTTTGCGTCATGACCCTCATCTTGCCGTCAGCGTCCGACAGTCGCCCTTTCGTGGCTCGGCGGGTGGTTGGTGTGGCGTTTGTACTGCCGAGCGAAGTAGCTCTGGTCCTGGTAGCCCAGCGCGGCGGAGACCTGGGCGACGGTGAGGTCGGTTTCGGTGAGCAGGTGCCGGGCCCGGTCGAGGCGGGCGCGGGTCAGGTAGCGGATCGGCGGTTCTCCCGTGTACGCGATGAAACGCCGAGTGAACTGGGCTCGGGACAGGGCCGCCCGGGCGGCCAGTTCGGCCACCGTCCACGGCCGGCCTGGATCCAGCCGGATGGCTTCGGCGATTTCCGCCAGCCGGTGGTCCGCCCGTACGACCGGATGCAGATTGTCCTCCCACAACAGGCAGAGCAGGTGCTCAAGACCGAGCTGCGCCTGCCTCCGACCCAGCGCGTCGCCGCGCCGGTAGCTGCTGTCACACCGGCGCGCCACCGCCGCCAGCAGGTCGAGGTCACTGACCGACTGCCACCGCCCAGGCGGCACGATGGCCTCCGCTGGTTCGGTGGTGTGGACGGAAAAATGCATGCCGTAAACGAGTAGCCGACGCTGCGGATCGTGCTCGGCGACCGGCGCGTCACCCGGCGCGAACACCGCACAGACACCTGGTCGCAGCGCACAGCGTCGACCGTCCAGCGTCAGCTCGCCGACCCCGTCGAGCACGCACCACAGCAGAAAATCGGGCAGTGGCCGGGAAAGCCAGGACCATGCCGGCTCACAACGCCAGTAAGTAGGCGGCGACTCCAGCCGTACGGGCAGCGGCAACCGAGCCAGCATCGGCTCTGGATGAGTCAAAAGTCCGACTCCTTGCGTTCATCGTTCCTGGCTCGTACGACCGGGATATCTGAGGATGGGGAGGTTCTGATCGTACGAGCGAAGGACCTCCGATGAGCGTTTCGTCCGCCAGTCTTTTCCGCCGCGACGGATACGTGGTCGCCCGCGGGCTGTTCGACGCCGCCGAGACCGAGCGACTCCGTGAGCACTACATGACTGTGAGACACCAAAGCCCGCGCAAGCACGAAGAGGCCGGCGTCGGGTCAGACACCCGCGACCCCTTGCGCAGATATCCGCGGCTGGGGCAGATGCACCGCTGGGACCAGACCTCGCTGCGCTGGCTGCTGGACGAACGGATTCGGGACTGGCTGGTCGACCTGCTCGGCGCCGAGCCTTACGCTGTGCAGTCGATGCTCTACTTCAAGCCGCCCGGATCCCGTGGCCAGGCGCTGCATCAGGACAACTTCTACTTGAAGGTCGAGCCCGGCACCTGCATGGCGGCCTGGCTGGCTTTGGACCGTACCGACACCGAAAACGGCTGCATGATGGTCGTACCGGGCAGTCATGAGTGGCCGGTGCTGTGCACCGAAAAGGCCGACACCAAGGTGAGCTTCACGGACGTGACCGTGCCGTTGCCGGCACGGCAGGCGCCCGTACCAGTGCCGATGGAGGCCGGGGATGTGTTGTTTTTCAACGGTTCCCTCGCGCATGGCAGCTTTCCGAACACCAGCACGGACCGGTTCCGGCGGGCGCTGATCGGGCACTACATCCAGGCGGAGGCCGAGAAGGTGGCCGTCTACTACCACCCGGTGCTGCGGATGGACGGCAGCACACTGAAACTCGCTGTGAGCGAAGGTGGCGGAGAGTGTGGAGTGTGGGTGGACGAGGACGGCGAACCGACGATCGCCATGACCGGTCAGCAGACGGTCGTACGCAAGCACGAATAGCCGAATGTCATCACCGGGCAAATTCCGGCAATTCACGGCAAAGACCGAAATCTCGCCGGATGATGTCCCACCGTACGGACGAAATCATTACCTGTCGTCATTGCGTAATTACCCTTAATTGTTAACGGTGGGCGGCTTATCACTTGTTTCACCGATCAAGTAGGGTCCCGGGCGTGAACGGCACTCGACGGCTAGCAATAACTGGTGTCGCGGTGGTCGGCGTCCTGATCAACGTCGCCATTTGGTACGGCATCCCCCATATTCTCGGCACGTCCCACGCCGACGCGGCGGCGACCACGCCCGCTTCGGCGACCCAGTCGGCTGGTCCGACGCCCACCAGCACCGGAGCGGCCGGCAGCGACAGCCAGACCGACGCTCAGGACAGCCCGTCCCCCGGCGCGAGTGGTTCGCACCCGGCCGGCGGCAACCCCGGTGGAGGCCAGCAGCAGGGCCATGGGGGGTCAGGGGTCGGCAACCCCGGTGGAGGCAGCGGTACGGGCGGCGGTGGCGGCGGAGGCGTGAAGCCGCCCCCGACCCAACCCAGCGCCCCACACACGTCTGCTCCGCCACCCCCGCCGCAGTCGAAGACCAAGACCGTCACCGGCAACCACGGCAGCGCGACCTTCAAGTACGGCAACGGCCGCGTCGACGTGGTGGGCACCTCCCCGGCGGACGGCTACACGGCCTCGTCGAGCCAGGTCTCGGACACCTCGGTGATCGTCACGTTCGTCTCCGGCAACCAGAAGGAGACCATCAGCGCCTCCCTGGACAGTTCCGGCGAGCTGCAGACCAGCGTCACCGACACCACCACCGGCAGCTAACCCTCGACGTAGAGCTGCTCTACTGGATCAGCCAAGCCGGCGTTCGGCGAGCGCGACCGCCTCTCGCAACGGCGTCGTGCGGTTGACGTGCGAGCTGGCCAGCAGCCGCGCGACCGTCTCGCCGATCCCCTCCACCCTGGTCACGGCACCGGCATGGTCCAGGCCGTCCATTTCGCAGGACAGCGTGTAGATCACGCCGCCCGCGCTGACCACGAAATCCGGCAGCCAGACAATGCCGCGATCGGCGAGCAGGTCCGCCACCGCGTCGTCGGTGAGCTGGTTGTTGGCCGGCCCCACCACCAACGCGCAGTCCAGCCGGGCCACGGTGTCCGGACTGAGCACGCCCCCGACGGCCGCCGGCACCACGATGTCGGCCGGTGTCGAGAGTGCCTTTTCTGGCTCTACCCAGGAAAGATTGAGCTCGGCGGCCATCTGACGCTTCCGGGTGTCCACATCGGACACGATGACCTCCGCGCCGCTGCCAGCGAGCGTACGGGCCAGAATGCCCCCCACCGAGCCCAGCCCGCTGACCACGATCCGCCGGCCGGCCACCTCCGCGCTGCCCAGCACCGCGGCCGCGCCGGCCCGCAGCGCGGCCAGCACCCCGATCGCGGTCGGGCCGCTCGACGACCCGGTGCCGCCCTCGCTCTCGGGCAGGCAGTAGACGTGCGGCGTACGCCGTCTGATCACCACCATGTCCAGTGGCCCGGTGCCCACGTCAGGTCCAGCCAAATATGCTCCGTCGAAGCTGTCGATCAGGTCGCCGAGGTCTTCCAGGATCGCTTCCCGCAGCTCATCGGTGAGCGGTGTCCGCTCGGGCAGCGCGATCACACTTTTGGCTCCACCGTAGGGAAGTCCGGCGGCGGCGCATTTGTACGTCATCGCCTGCGACAACCTCAGCGCGTCGTCGGCGGCCGCGTGCCAGTCGGGATAGCGGCGCAGCCGACAGCCGCCGGTGGCCGGTCCCAACACCCGCGAGTGCACCGCGACGACCAGCGCGATCCCCGACCGGCTGCCCTGTCGTACGACCAGTTCCTCGTGTTCCCAGAATCGCACGTGCATCCTCTCCGCTGCCTCTGAACGACCAACAACACCTGGCCGTCAGGTTAGGGTGATTCCCAAGAGCTGAGCCTCAATGCCGAACATCATTCGGATCCAGGGAGACAGATCGGCCATGGATGAACTTGATTCGGCGATTGTCCGGCATCTACAGGAGGACGCCCGCCAGTCCAACCGGGAGATCGCCGAAAAGGTCGGCATCGCGCCGTCGACATGCCTGGAGCGCACTCGCCTCTTGCGCCAGCGTGGGGTGATTCGCGGTTATCACGCGGATATCGACCTGGGCGCGCTCAACCGGCGCGTGCAGGCGATGGTGAGCGCGCAAGTACGGCCGCTGAACCGTTTCGTCATCGACTCCTTCCATCAGTGGGTGGTCCGCCTGCCCGAAGTCCTGGCAGTCTTCGGCACCGCCGGCAACGACGACTTCCTCATCCACGTGGCCGTCCAGGACATCGACCATCTGCACGGATTCCTGGTCGACAAGCTCAGCGACCGCCGGGAAATCGTCAGTTTCCGCAGCTCGATCATCTACCGGCAGATGACGAACACGACCCTTGAGCGACTGGCGGATTAGGAGTCCTGGGTCAGACATACGGATGACGCCGGCGCCGGCGGGATCGCCCGCAGGTCTGCCCCCGGCCGCTCCCTGCGTTCGATGCCGGACCGGAGGGCCGCTCATAGCGTTGAGGCCATGCACCTCCTCGCGCTCGCCGCGGCAACGACGCCCGGCGGCCCCTTCGACAGCGGTCTCTATAAGGACATCGCCGACGCCGCGGGCAAGACGCCCTGGTTCGTCCACCTGACCGCTTCGGTGGTCACCCAGCTCGGCCTTTTCGTGGTCCTGGGCCTGTTCGCGCTGGCTTGGTGGCACGCTCGCCGCGGTCCCGCCCGAGCAATGGCGCTGACCTTGCTCGGGGTGGTCGCCATTGGTGTCTCATACCTGGTCAGCACCGGCCTGAAGGACATTGTCCAGGAAGTACGCCCATGTCGTACGGTCGCCGGCGTCACCACGATCGACACCTGCCCAGCCGCCACCGACTGGTCTTTTCCCAGCAACCACGCCGTTCTCGCGGCGGCCGCCGCCGTCGCGCTGATCCTGGTGTGGCGACAGCTCGGGTGGATCGCGGTGCCGCTGGCCCTGCTGGTCGGCGTGTCCCGCGTTTTCATCGGCGTGCATTATCCCCACGACGTGGCCGCCGGGATGGCGCTGGGAGCGGCAATTGGCCTTGCGCTCCCACTCGGGCTTGTCCGCTGGACCACCGTGGCCGTCCACCGGCTCCGCGATTTTCCGGTGCTGGCAACGGTTTTGGGCAGCCCTGATTTCGTGGTGGCCGGCACCGTACGCCCCAAGCGGGTCGAGTCCACCACCAACTCCGGCACCTACCAGTCCCAGTTTTCCCGTTGGTAGCAGAGTTAGTACTACGACCTGGAGGGCAGCTGCACTCCGAGTAGGTCGGCGACCAGGACGCCGATTTGGTCGATCTCGATGAGGAACGCGTCATGGCCGTACGGTGAGGAAATCACCCGCAGTTTATCGGCGGTCGGGACGCCTTCGGCGATTTCTGCCTGCTGCGCCAACGGATAGAGCCGATCACTGTCCACCCCGGCGACCAACATCCGAGCCGTGACACGGCCCAGGGCGGCCTCCACGCCGCCGCGACCGCGGCCCACGTCGTGACTGTTCATCGTACGGGTGAGGGTGACGTAGCTGGCCGCGTCGAACCGGCGGACCAGCTTCGCGGCGTGATGGTCCAAATAGGACTCGACCGCGAACCGCCCACCATCGCGCGGATTTTCGCCCTGCTGGTATCTCCGGTCGAAGCGGGCCTGCAATTCCGGCTCGCTGCGGTACGTGATGTGGGCGATCCGGCGGGCCACCCCGAGGCCGCGATGTGGTCCTTCGCCGTCAGGCAGCTGGTGGTAGTCGCCGCCGTGCCAACCCGGGTCCTCCTCGATCGCGCACAACTGCGGCCAGCTCCAGGCGATCTGCTCCGCGGACGTACGCGCCGGGGCGGCCAGCACGAGCGCGGCCGCCACCCGGTCGGGCAGCGTCACGGCCCATTCCAAGGCCCGCATGCCACCCATCGAACCGCCGAGCACGGCCGCCCAGTTGTCAATGCCGAGCGCGTCGGCGAGCGCGGCCTCGGCGGCGACCTGGTCGCGTACGGTCAGCGCCGGGAACCTGCTCCCCCATGCCTTCCCGTCCGGGCCCATCGAGGCCGGACCCGTGCTGCCCTGGCACCCGCCGAGCACATTGGGCGCGATCACGAAGAAACGTTCCGGGTCGAGCGCCCGGCCGGGGCCGATCAGCCCGTCCCACCAGCCCACGGTCGGGTGCCCCGGACCCGCCTCACCGGCGACGTGGCTGTCGCCGGTGAGGGCGTGCAGGACGAGCACCGCGTTCGTGCGATCCGGCGCGAGAGTGCCCCAGGTTTCGTACGCCAGCCGGAAATCCGGCAGCACGTCACCGGATTCCAGCAGCAAGGACCGGCCGGCGGCATACCACTGCCGCCGGCCCGGCTCGTCGCCCACCCGCCAAGCTCCGCAGGCGGGTGGGCGAGCGGAACCGTCGGTCATCCAGCGGCCTTGGCCGCCCGGAAACCGGCCTCCAGGTCGGCTTTGAGGTCGTCCAGGCCCTCAATGCCCACCGAAAGCCGCACCAGCCCAGGAGTGACCCCGGTGACGGCCTGCTCCTGCTCGGTCAGCTGACTGTGGGTCGTGCTGGCCGGGTGCACGATCAAGCTGCGTACGTCCCCGATATTGACCAGCAGGCTGAAAAGTTCGGTCGCGTCGACGAAGGCCCTGCCGGCCGCCACCCCGCCACGCAGGTCAAAGGAAACCACCGCTCCGGCACCGCGCGGCAGGTATTTGCGCGCCGCGTCGTACCACGGACTCGACGGCAGACCCGCGTAGTAGACCTTCTCGACCTCGTCCCGCTGTTCCAGCCATTCAGCCAAAGCCTGCGCGTTGGACACATGTCGCTCGATCCGCAGCGAGAGAGTTTCCAGTCCCTGCAGGATAAGGAAGCTGTTCAGTGGCGCGATCGCACCACCGGTGTCCCGCAGGATCTGCACCCGCAGCTTGGCCGCGAACGCACCCGGGCCGAGCACCTCCCAGTATTTGAGGCCGTGGTAGCTCGGGTCCGGCTCGTTGAAGTCGGGGAATTTGGCCGGGTCCTTGCCAAAATCGAAGGTACCACCGTCCACGACCACGCCGGCGACCGTGGTGCCGTGGCCACCGAGATATTTGGTGGCGGAGTGGATCACGATGTCCGCGCCGTGCTCGATCGGGCGCAGCAAGTACGGCGTGGGCACGGTGTTGTCGACCACCAGCGGCACACCCACCTCGTGCGCGAGATCGGCGACGGCTCGTACGTCCAACACGTTGGCACGCGGGTTTCCCAGCGACTCGGCGAAGAACAGCTTGGTGTTCGGGCGTACCGCAGCCCGCCACTGGTCCACGTTGTCCGGGTCATCGACGAAACTGACCTCGATGCCGAGTTTGGGCAGCGTGTAGTGGAAAAGGTTGTAAGTGCCGCCGTAAAGCGAGGCGCTGGAAACGAAATGATCACCACTGCGTACGAGGGTCAGGATCGCCGCGGTCTCGGCCGCCTGGCCGGAGGCGAAGGCGACCGCCGCCACTCCCCCTTCCAGAGCCGCGATCCGCTGCTCCAGCACGTCCTGGGTGGGGTTGTTGATCCGGGTGTAGATGTTGCCGGCCTCGGCCAGGCTGAACAGGTTCGCCGCGTGCTGGGTGTCCCGGAAAACGTACGACGTGGTCTGGTAAATCGGAGTGGCCCGGGCGCCGGTCGCCGGGTCGGGCGACGCACCGGCGTGAATTTGCTTGGTTTCGAAAGACCAACCGGTCTCTGGAGCGGTCATTGCGGGTCCTCCACGTGATTTGTCTTCGGCTTTTGGGGTAGGCGACAGCACTGACCGCGACCATGCGGACAGCACTGGATTCCCGGAACTACCCGGGATCTGGAAGGAAAGTTTCGGCGCTGGGCCAGAGATGTGGGAAATCAGCCGAACAGGCAACACGCAGTGCTGGAAAGCCGCATGAAGTCGACGTATCGACGCGCAACCAGCAGTGACATGCGACCGACGGTAGCCGATTCGGCGCGGTTGCGCCAGATCCTCAGTCGGTGATTGTGGGCCAGCTCAAATCTGGCAGGTTGACCACAATGGCGTCCTGGGTCGTACGAGCGATGACCACGACGGCCTCGTCGTCCGGGTCCGGGTTTTCCTCGCGATGCGGGACCCACGGCGGCACGAAGACATAATCGCCGGGTTTGGTCACCAACCGAACCTCTTTGGCCGGGTCGTCCGGGTCGGCGAAGACGAACTCCGGATGCCCGCTCAGCACATAGATCGCGGTCTCGGAATGCCCGTGATGATGGTTGGCCGAACTGGTCGCGGCCGCGACGTGGGTCTGTCCCATCCAGAGATTTTCGGCGCCTACCGACTTTCCGCTGATCGCCTCGACCCGGCGCATGCCGCCGGTCTGCCCGGTGTCACCGGAGAACCGCGCCGGGCCGATGTGGTGCAACCTGCGATGAAACGCGTCGCCATCCATCCACCGAGTCCATCATGAAACGGGTCCGGAATTCAAAGGCCTCAGAACGGAATCCACTCGGTGGCAGTCGTACGGGCGGACAGCTCAGCGGAGTCGACAGTGACGCCGAGGCCAGCGCCGGTGGGGACGCGGACATGACCGTCCTCCAGGACGAAAGGCTCGGTGATGTCGGTCGCGTAGTAGCGATCGGACGCCGAAGTGTCGCCGGGCAGGACGAAACCCGGCAGGGCGGCGAGCGCGATGTTGGCGGCTCGGCCGAGCCCGGTTTCCAACATGCCGCCGCACCACACCGCGATCCCGTTGGCGGCGCACACGTCGTGGACGCGGCGGGCTTCGAGATAGCCGCCGACCCGGCCGGGCTTGATGTTGACGATCGAGCAGGCGCCAAGGGCGATCGCATCAGCGGCAGCGCGGGCCGACGTGATCGACTCGTCCAGACAGACCGGGGTCTGTAGGACCCTCGCGAGCTGGGCATGGCCGCGCATGTCGTCCTCGGACAGCGGCTGCTCGATCAGCAGCAGGTCGTACGGGTCGAGACGGGCCAGGTGCCGGGCGTCGGCGAGGGTGTACGCGGTGTTCGCGTCGACCTGGAGCAGCACGTCCGGACCGAACTGTTCGCGTACGGCCGCGACTGGCTCCAGGTCCCAGCCCGGCTCGATCTTCAGCTTGATCCGCGAATAGCCGGCCGCCAAATACGACTCGACCGCCGTCAACAGCGCCGGGATGGTGTCCATAATCCCAACGGACACGCCCGCCGGCACGGTCTCCTTCACTGCGCCCAGAAAGCCGCCAAAGGACATGCCGGCGATCCGCAGCTGGGCGTCCAGCACCGCCATCTCAACCGCGGCCTTGGCCATCGGATGACCCTTGATCGGCTCGAAGAGCTCCCCGACGGCGTACCCGTCGACGCTCGGCGCGGCCGCCAGGATCGGGACCAGGAAGCGCCGGATCACCTCGGCGGCACCGTCCACGTGCTCGTACGAGTAGAGCGGCTCGGACATCGCGACGCACTCGCCCCAGCCCTCAGCCGCCCCCGCGTCGACCCTGACCAGCAGCACGTCCCGTTCTGTCTCGGTGCCGAAGGACGTACGGAAAGGCGCCACCAGCGGCATCGCTACCCGGCGCAGCTCGATCCCGGCGATCTTCACGACTTCTCCTCTAAGCCAGACATCACGTACCACCCCTCGCGGGACACCCCGACGACCCGACGTCCCTCGGCGAAACAGCTCATAAGAGCTTCCCGCACGGCATAGCGCCACCGGATGGCCAGCGCTGGGTCATTGCCCCGCAACCGCTCGACATCGACCGGAATGGCGACCAACACCCGTCCCGTCCCGACCGGCCGCGCCCGACCAGGCGCCTCGCCATCATGGCCGAGCAGGATCTCGGCGCCAGCGAGATCCGGCGCGGTGACCGCGCCAGCGGCCGCCGCGACCGCCGGCGGACTCGCGAGATCCCAGTCGATATACATCCGGTCGCTTGGCTGGCCGGCGTTGATGCCGTCATCCATCGGACCGTAGAAATCCGGGAGGTACGTGGTCGGCTCGGCGCCGAGCTTGTGGAAGTTGAAGTATGCGTTGCGACGGACCAGCGGGTCGAACGTCCAGCACACGCGGGGCAGGCCACGCTCCAGCGCCCACGCGCGTTGGTGCTGCTTGAGCAGATAGCCGACTCCGCCGGCGCGGTGCCTGGTGATCACCCCGGTGATGTGCGAATGCAGGTGCCGATCCAGGCCCAGGCCGTGTCCGCCCAAGAAGGCGACGGCGGCGCCGATCATCTCCTCACCCGCGTACGCACCGACGACGTAGTTTCCGGCGTACGAGAGCGCACGCAGCATCGGTGGGTCGACCGGCAGTTGCGGGTCCTGCCAGATCCGCTGGAAAAGGGCGGCGAGTGCGCGGTAAGACGCCGGATCGGTCAATTCCACCACCTGCGGAATCATCCGAAATGCCCTGTCAGAGGGGGGCGCCGAGCGGACCGAAAAACCTTTGGGCAACAATTTCGCATCATTAGCAACCAACCTGGGTCCGTCGAGCGTCTATACATTGTTCATGATCGTCGGCCCAACTCAACGGGGAGGCACGGGGGTGCTCGGCAGGCGCGGGGTTCTGGCGGTTTTTGTGGGGGTTTGCGCCCTAGTGGCCGGTTGTACGGCGGCCACACCGCCACTGCAACAGAGGGCTTCGGCTGGACGGGCGGTGCCAGCGACCGCTGAGCAGCGGCCACATCCGCGCTCGAAGGACTGCAACGACCGGGATCCGATCGGCAAGCCGGTCGGCACGACCGCGCTGCCCGACCTCCCGCATTTCGACAAGCCTCCGCGGCCCGAGCGGGTGCCGATCCGGCCGGACCCGGCCTGGCTCGGTGCCGGCCCGCCGCCGCAGGACAACAGCGGTGCGGTGGTCGTACGGGACATCCCGACCAAGCAGAAGGTCGTCTTCATCACGATCGACGATGGCGACAACCGAGACCCGCGCACCGAAGCGCTGCTGCGCAAGGCGAACGTGCCGGTGACGGTGTTCCTGATCGGCGCGGTCGCCAGCTGCGAGCCGGACTACTTCCGCCGGCTACAAGGCCTCGGCATACACCTGGAAGACCACACCGAACAGCACCCGAACATCGCCAAGGTGTTCGCCGGCCGACAGCGGCAGCAGATCTGCGGCATCCCGTCGAAGTATCAGCGGATGTTCGGGCATCGGCCGGGGCTGTTCCGGCCGCCGTTCGGCTACGACGCGTTCAACTCCACGACATTGCGGGTGCTGCCCACCTGCGGCCTGCACTACCTCGTGCTGTGGCAGGTCAACGTGCATGGCAACAACATCGTGCACCTGCGCCGCGGCGTCCGCCAGATCGAGCCAGGGGACATCATCCTGTTGCACTTTCAGGACAACTTCGTGGTCGGCTTCGCGAAAGTCCTGGAGGCGGTCAAGCAGGCCGGGCTGACTCCGGCGGTCCTGCAGGACTACCTGCCGGCCGACGGCTCGGTGATCGCGCCATCGGCCAAGGAGAAGCCGGGCATCAGCCGGCTGACCGAGCCGGTGGTCAACGACACCAGCTCATCCGACTCGGACTGATTGTCCGACGACTTCTCATAAATAGCGGGGCGGGCCGAAGGCGCGAAGGACCTGCGCCTCGGCGTCGTCCAGGTAACGCCGGAGCAGGCTCTCAGCTCGGATCAGATCGCCGTGCCCGAGCGCTTCCAAGATCGCTGGATGCCTGGCCAGATAGGGCTCGTGATACATCCGTGGGTCTTCCATGGCCGCGTACGCCAGCCGGAACTCGGCCATCAGCTGGCGCATGATCTCGTCCACCCGCTCGCTGTGGGTCAACCCCACCAGGGCCTGGTGGAAGCGAATGCTGGCCGCCGCGACATCCCGCCAGCGCTGCTCGCGGGCGGCGATCCGGCCGGTCTCGATCGCCGCTCGCATGTCGCGCAGCACCACGACTGGCACCTCCTGCGCCTCCCGGATCGCGGCGCATTCGATCAACCGGCGGGTCCGGTAGATGTCGACGACATCGGAAGCGGTCAGCTCTCGTACGAAAACGCCGCGGTTCAGTTCGTGCACCACCAGACGTTCGCGTTGCAACTGCGCAAAAGCCTCGCGCAGCGTGCTCCTGGACACCCGTAACGCCGTGCACATGTGTTCTTCGACAAGCTGGCTGCCGGGCCGGATGACGCCTTCCACGATCTGCTCGCGGATCGCGGCGGCGACCCGGCTCGCGGTGCTCTCGCGGTCGTAGGCCGCCCGCATCTCGGCGATCTGCCGGATCGACAGCGAGCTGTTGTTCCCGATCATGGCCCCATCCCAGTAGGTGGAACTCCTCCGATGATCGACACTCCTATTGTCTAATCGTCGGACGATCTATACCGTGCTCAGAGCCTAATCCATCGCAGCCGGAGGTCGCCGACCCATGTCCGCTGACGCTGCCCCGGCCGGCATCCGGACCGGGGTCGACATCGGCGGCACCTTCACCGATCTCGCCGCGGTCGATTCGACGGGCATCATTGCCGTACGGAAAGTCCTCACCACCACGGGAGAGCCAGCCCGGGGCATGGAGCAGGCGCTGCTCCAGAGTATCGGCAATCTGGGTGTCGAGGGGACGCGCATTACCCAGTTCGTGCATGGAACGACCCTCATTACCAACGCATTGATCGAGCGAACCGGTTCAGTCACCGCGTTGCTGACCACCGCCGGTTTTCGCGACGTGCTGGAGATGGCCCGCGAACATCGGTACGAACTCTACGATCTCATGCTCGAGCCACCCCGCCCGCTGGTGCCACGATATTTGCGTTTTGACGTGCCCGAACGGGTTTTGGCGGACGGTACGGTGGATCTGCCGCTGGACCGAATGCACGTGCAAATGCTCGCGCATGAGCTCGTCGAGCACGGTGTCGAAGCGGTCGCCATCTGTTTCCTGCACAGTTTTGCCAATCCTGACCACGAACAGGAAGCCGCGGCGATCCTCAAGGAAGCGGCGCCGGGCCTTCAGGTTTGCATTTCCAGTGACGTCGCACCGGAGATCCGGGAGTACGAGCGAGCGTCCACCACGGTCGCCAACGTCTACGTACGTGAACTGGCCGCACGCTATCTCGCTGATCTTCGCGACCGGACGGCGGCGGCCGGCGTCGGTCCGGCACCGCAGATCATGCTTTCCCACGGCGGATTGGCCACAGTGGACACCGCGGCCCGGTATCCGGTCCGGATGCTGGAGTCCGGACCGGCCGGCGGCGCCCTCGCGGCGGCCGCATTCGGCGCCGCGGCCGGTTGGCAGGACCTGCTCGCGTTCGACATGGGCGGCACCACTGCGAAACTCTGCGTTGTCCAGGAGGGCGTGCCGCTGGTCACCCACGCCTTTGAGGTCGACCGCCGCTACCGACTCCGAGCCGGCTCGGGGTTGCCGGTAAAAGTGCCGGTCATCGACATGATCGAGATCGGCGTGGGCGGCGGGTCATTGGCTCGTACGAACGCGCTCGGTTTACTAGCGGTGGGGCCGGAATCGGCCGGTTCGGCGCCTGGCCCCGCCTGCTACGGACACGGCGGCGAGCGACCCACGGTCACCGATGCCGATCTGTTGCTGGGATATCTCGACCCCAACTATTTTCTCGGCGGCGACATGCCGCTGCATCCGCGGGCCGCCGCGACCGCCGTACGGCGGCATGTCGGCGAACCGCTCGGACTGTCCATTGTGGACGCGGCTTGGGGCATCCACACGCTGGTGAATGAGGACATGGCCAACGCGGCTCGCGTCCACACTTGCGAGCGCGGCCAGGATCCGGCCCAGCTGCCACTGGTCGCCTTCGGCGGCGCCGGGCCGGTGCACGCGGCCGGGGTAGCCGCCGCGCTGCGATCCGGCCGGGTGATCGTGCCGCCGGCCGCCGGGGTGATGAGCGCGGTCGGATTCCTGACCGCACCGATGGCTTTCGACTTCGCCCGCTCGGCCGGCGGCCGGCTGACCGATTTCCGCCAAGCGGACGTGGAAGAGATCTTCACGTCGATGCGCTGTGAAGGTGAGCGACTGCTCGTCGACGCCAGCGTCGACCCGATGGCGATGAGCCATCAGCGGCTCGCGGACCTGCGCTACGCCGGTCAGGGAAGCGAGCTGCGAGTGCCGGTCCCGGCCGCCGGCCGATGGCCGGACGACCTTGTTTCGGCCTTCCAGCGCGAATACCAGCGGCGCTACGGCCGGGTCGGACCGGACGTACCAGTCGAGGTACTAACCTGGCGGGTGGTGGTCAGCGGACCACGGCCGCACCAACCGCTCACCCTGCGCGTCACGGCTTCTCCCAGCGCTGCCCAAAAGGGCAGCCGAGCTGCGTACTTTCCCGCTGCCGGAGGCTTTGTCGACACCCCAGTCTTTGATCGCTATCAGCTCGAAGCGGACTTCGCGGTGGACGGGCCGGCGCTGATCGAGGAACGCGAGTCGACCGTGGTGGTGCCGCCCGGCGCGCAGTGCACGGCGAGCGCGGACGGCTGCCTCCACCTGGAATGGCCGGCGCGATGAGCGTACCGATGACAATTATGGTGCCCATCGTGGCCAACCGGCTGACCGCCATCCTTGCCGAACAACAAAACGCCCTCGTCAACACCGCTTTCTCGCCGGTGGTAAGGGAATCCCTGGACCTGGCCTGCGCGGCCTTTGACTCCACCGGGCAGATGATGGCCCAGTCGGTCGGCGGGACTCCCGGGCATATCAACGCCATCGCCACCGGAATGGCCCATATCGCGGCGAAGTTCGGCCCCACCGAGCTGGTGCCCGGAGATGTGCTGATCACCAATGATCCTTGGATGACCGCTGGCCAAATCAACGACATCACGGTGGCTACCCCGGTTTTCCGCCGGGGGCGGCTGGTGGCGTGGTTCGCGAGTTGCTGCCACTCCCCCGACATCGGCGGCCGCATCCTGTCCGCGTCGGCGACCGAGATCTTCGAAGAGGGCCTGCGGCTGCCGATCATGAAACTCAGCCGGGCGGGTGAACTGAACGACGAGCTGATCGCCATCATTCGCGCGAACGTTCGTACGCCGGACGAGACGGTCGGCGACCTTTACGCCCAGATGGCCGGAAACGACGTCGGCGCGGCGAGCTTGTCGCGGCTGATGGACGAACTTGACCTGGACTCGCTCGACCCGGTGGCCGCGCAGATCATGGACCGTTCCGAGCGGGCGCTCGCGGAGGCGCTCCAAGCCACCGCTGACGGCACGTACCAAAGTGAGCTGCAGACCGACGGCTTCGACGGCCACCCACTCCGGCTGGCCGTCACCGTGACCATCGACGGCCGCCGCATCCTGCTGGATTTCGCCGGTAGCTCACCGCAAAGCCGGCACGGGGTCAACGTGGTGCTGAATTACACCCGCGCATACGCGTCTTTTGCCATCAAGGCCGCGATCGCCCCGGATGTGCCACACAACGCCGGCTCTTTTCGCCCGGTCGAAGTCACCGCACCGCCGGGTTCGGTGCTGAATTGCCTGCCGCCAGCCCCCGTCGCCTCCCGGCACCTCGTCGGCCATTTCCTGCCCAGCCTGATTTTCGCCGCCTTGACACAAGCGTTGCCTGGCCGCCTGCTCGCGCACGGCGCCGACGCGCTCTGGATGTGCGTCTGGCGCGGAGATCCCTTTACCCTGACCACTTTTCACGCCGGCGGCTCCGGTGCCCGGGCGATGAAGGATGGCCTCTCAGCGACCGGCTTCCCCACCGGCGTACGAGCCGCCCCCACCGAGGTCATCGAAGCCCTCACCCCTGTTCGCCAGCACCGCAGGGAACTGCGTACCGACTCCGGCGGTGCCGGAGCTTTTCGCGGTGGTTTGGGACAAACCTTGCAGGTGAGCTGCGGTACGTCGACCCTCTGGTCAGTCAACGCGAACGTCGATCGCCTGCGGTTCCCGGCCGCCGGTGCCGCCGGTGGCCAACCCGGCGCGACCGGCGCCCTGACCACCGGCGCCGGCGAAGCACTGCCCGCCAAACAGCTCGTTCCACTGGAACCGTCCGACGATGTGCTACTGGAAATGCCTGGCGGCGGCGGCTTCGGCGACCCGTATACCCGTGACCCGCGGGCCGTGCTGATGGATGTCGTTAACGGGTATGTGTCCCTTGAGGCCGCACGGTCCGCCTACGGTGTCGCTGTCTCGTACGTCGGTACCGCCGGCGCCCTGGTCCGACCGCCCAGCAGCTATCTCCTGGACCTGGT
The DNA here is from genome assembly GCF_039530045.1 of Fodinicola feengrottensis. NCBI lineage: Bacteria > Bacillati > Actinomycetota > Actinomycetes > Mycobacteriales > Fodinicola > Fodinicola feengrottensis. Next base: position 544,177 of record NZ_BAAANY010000020.1, read on the forward strand.
GGAAACCGCGCGGTTGCGCGCAGAGTGATTCGGCCGGTTTTCCATGCCGGTCGAAAAGGTTGTCTCGCCATCAGGTCACCCATATGGTGCGCACCGGCGACAATCGGCGCCAGATAGCCAAAGGTCACTACAAGGGAATGACATTTGAGAGTCACATCGAATAACCGGGCCGGGCTGCTGGCCCTGACGGCCGCGGCCATGGTGCCGGCCCTGGTCGCGGCGCTGGCCACCGGCGCGGCGGCCTCGAATGAAGCCGGCGCCCGTACGGCCATCGCGGACGCCCGCCCCACCGCCGCGGTCGCGGCCGATGACCGCGGCCAGAGCGACGCGGCCGCGCCGGTGGACGCGCGGGTTTACCTGACCGGCCGGGACCCGCGCGGGCTGACCAGCTTCGCCACGGCGGTGTCCGACCCGCACAGCCCAACCTTCAAGCACTACCTCAGCCCGACCCAGTTCGGCGCCCGGTTCGGGCCAACCGCCGACCAGGTGCGGGCCGTCCGGTCGTGGCTGTCGTCGACCGGCCTCACCGTCACTGGCGCGAACGAGCACTACCTGACAGTGCATGGCAGCACCTCCGCAACGCAGGCGGCTTTTGGTACGACACTGCACAACTTCGCCGCCAAGTCGGGCACCTATCGGGCGCCGACCGGGCCGGTGACCGTACCAGCCGCAATCGCCGCGGACGTGCTTTCGGTGACCGGCCTCGACACCGCACCGCACCGCGCCCAGCCCCACGACGCCACCCCCGGCCCAGAACCGGTAACCGTGCGAGCCGACCCGTGTTCGCAGTATTACGGCGAAAAGAAGGCGCCCGGATACCCGGCCGCGTACGGCTCAACCGGCAACTGGACGACCTGTGGATTCGGCCCGAAGGAGCTGCGCAAAGCGTACAACCTCGACCGTACGCGGCTGACCGGCCGCGGTGTCACCGTCGCCGTTGTCGACGCCTATGCCTCACCGACGATCGCCGCGGATTCCGACACGTATTACCGAGGCCACGGGATGGCCAGCTTCGGCGCCGGTCAGCTCACTCAGACCGTGCCCGCGCAATACACCGACGTGACCAATTGCGGCGGCAACATCTGGTACGACGAAGAGGCCATCGACATCCAGGCCGTACACACCATCGCGCCCGACGCCAAGGTCGCGTACATGGCGGCAGCGTCGTGCAATGATCCGGATTTCATTGATGTTTTCAACCAGATCCTGGACAACCACTCGGCCGACATCGTCAGCAACTCGTGGTCGACGGCGGTGGACGGCTCGCTGACGGCCTCGACCCGGGACGTGTACGAGCGGATTTTCCAGCAGGGCGCGGCCGAGGGCATCGGTTTCTATTTCGCTCCCGGCGACTGTGGTTACAACGACCCGAAAACCGGCTGCGGCGCCGGGTCGACCGGCGACCAGGTCAGCTATCCCGGCGACTCCGTCTGGGCCACCGCGGTCGGCGGCACCTCGCTGGCCACCGGCCCGGACGGCCGGGAGAAGTTCCAGATCGGGTGGGGCACCCAAAAGTCCAAACTCTCCGCGGATCGCACCGCGTGGACGCCTGAGCCGGGCACCGGCTACCCGACCTCGTACGGGAGCGGCAGCGGCGGCGGGGTCAGCACGCTCTACGCGCAGCCCGCGTACCAGCGCCAGGTTGTCCCACCAGCACTGGCAAAACAGCTCCCGGACGGCGCCATCGCGGCCAAGCCGATGCGGGTCTCGCCGGATGTGGCGGCGGTCGCCGACAACAACACCGGCATACTGGTCGGCCAGAGCCAACTCTATCCAGACGGTTCGCTGCGATATCACGAAACCCGTTGGGGCGGCACCAGCCTGGCTACCCCGGTCTTCGCCGGAATCCAGGCCCTCGCCCAACAATCGGCCGGCACCGCGATTGGTTTCGCCAACCCACAGATCTACATCCGTTACGACACCCCGAATTTCGAGGACGTGACGGACACCCCGCTCGGCGCCAACAAGCTCCTCGGTGTCGTCCGCAACGACTACACCAACGTGCACGACCCGAGCAGCCCGATCGCGACCTCCCTGTTCACCTTCGGTCACAACGGCCCGCTGCACGCGACCGCCGGCTACGACGACGTCACGGGTGTCGGCGCCCCCTCAGCGAAATACGCCGACTCGTACTAACCACGCTCCAGCCCCTGGCCACAAAAGCTAGCGTTCAGTGACAATTCGACGCCTCGCTACTCGGCGCACCCGAGTTTTGTCCGCATGGGTGCGCCCAGCCTCGATCCACCGATTCGCGCGAAGAGCGTGCTCACCGGCTCGCCGCGTCGACGCGATGCGTGCGTTTGGCGCACGCATCGCGTCGATGCGGCCAGGGGACACCGAGCGTCGCGGAACCTCATATGGCCGATCCGGGTGGTGATCTCCGGAGAGCTTGGCGTGAGCGGCGCCGTTCTGTCACTACAGCCTCATCTGGAAATCAGCAGTCACATTCGTACCGTCGGTGGAATGGCGATCGTACGCAGGGTGACTTCACTGATGTGTGGATGTCGAGTCACGTGCGCCTAGTGCACGTAACTCGACATCGACGGCTTTGAGTCCACAGTGGATAGTCAAATTCCCATTGGGGACACTTCTCACGATTCACAGCATCTGTAGGAGCAACACACACTGTCCATCTGGTGGGATCGCCGCCAAACAATCGGAGCGCCGCCGCTGGGGCGAGCCACTCCAGCGCCCGCGGTCTCGAAATATCAGCGCCATGCTGCTGAGCCTTACTTCAGAGGCCCAACGTTCCCGCTCGCAAGAGTTGAACGCGCGCGCTCTATGTTTCGTTGGGATTATTGTGAAAGTATCCATTTCCTGATCACCCGTACGCGACCAAACTGTCGGTGCCGGCGGTAGAATTAATGTCATGGCCGCCGGCGATGACCTCACTGCTCCAGAGCTCTGGAGGTGTGACCCGGACGAGTTGGGTGAGTTGCTGCAGGAGAAAGAAAAAGCGGTCCGGCTGCTGCAGGTCGAGGTGTTGGACATTGTCGCGGCGATCCACCGGGGAAACGTCGGCAAGACGCTCGGGCACCGCAACACCCTGGGCATGCTGCAAGACCTCCTGCGGCTGTCCCCCACAGAGGCATCCCGACGCTACAAACGAGCCCTGAACCTGTGCCCCAGCCAAGCCCTCACCGGCGAAACACTCGCACCCACACTCAGCATCGCGAGCCAAGCGATGCGCCGCGGGGAACTCGCCGACTCCCAAATCGACACGATTGTTGGGGTCGTGACCAGGCTCCCGGCCAGGGTAACCATCCAGGACCGTGAAGAAGCCGAAGCGTCGCTGGTGGAACACGCGAAACGGTACACCGCACCCGGCCTGGCCAAAGTCGGGCGACGCATCCATGACCACCTGGACCCCGACGGACCCGCGCCCTCCGAACACGAAAACGAGAAACCACGCCGCGAACAGTCCTTGCACACCGGGACAGATGGACGGCTGAACTTCAGTGGCTCGTTCGACGGTGAAACCGGCACTTTGTTCAGTGAAATTCTGAGCCCACTGGCCAAACCCCGCCCCGCTGAGAATGGCACCCCTGATCAGCGGTCAGTGTCCGAGCGCAACGGCGACGCGTTAGCGGAAGCGTTGAATCTGATCGCGGACTCCGGGAAACTCCCGATTCAGGGTGCCGAGCGGCCGCATCTCACCATCACCATGAGCTGGGACATGCTGCGGGAACGGCTCGGTGTCGCTTATCCGCACAGTGGCGCACCGATTTCCCCAGAGGGCGTCCGCCGGCTTGCGTGTGACGCGGATATTATTCCGATGGTGCTGGGAAGCGACAGCGTACCGCTGGACGTCGGACGCAACGAACGACTCATCACACCAGCCCTACGCAAAGCACTCATAGCGCGAGACAAAGGCTGCGCCCGATGCGGCCGACCACCCCGCTGGACGAGGGGGCACCACGTGCAGCACTGGGCCGATGGTGGGCATACTTGCCTTGAAAATTGCGTGCTCCTGTGCGACCGGTGCCATCGTTTGGTGCACCACGGCGGCTGGGACGTACGCATCGTCGACGGAATCGTTGAATTCCTACCGCCCGCGTACGTTGACCGCGAACGAAGACCCATCCGCGGCATCAACCAACTCGCCGCATAGGAAAACCCACCCGGCCGCCGGGCACCACCACCCGGCGGCCCACGACCCTGCCCAAGCCATCGCCCCATTCTTCTCAGCAGACCCGAACCCGAGAACCACCGACAAACAGCGCCAAATTTAGCAGCGATACTGGTGGTGACAGGTGCAAGTTGTTAGGACAGCAACGTCAACACAGTGGGAACGCAGCGTAGAAGACTCGCTGCCCGGGCGAAGACGGGTGCCGAGGACGTTATCTCGTCGAACCCGGCTCGGTCGAGCCGCAAGACGCCTGCCGGTAACGGAGCAGAATCCGCAGCTTGAATGAATCCCTGGAGGGCGCCGGCGGCATATTCGTTGGGAAGTCCGGAGGTAAATTCATGTCATCGAGCCGACTTGGACAGGTCCCTCGCTGGTTCAGTACACGCGCCTTTACGAGCGCATCGTACGATTGATCAGCCAGAATCTCCAATGACGCCTGGATATCGTCATTTCTCAAAAATTAGCCACCGACAATCGCTCACGTGACGCCGATGCCACCCACCTGGATGCGGATCTCCACTGAGGCCCGAGCAGTTCCGATTGTCTGACAGCATCCAAACTCTGGGAACCTGTCAGTTACATCCGGATCATAATTCCGGCGCGCTCGTGATCGCCACCGCGCCGGGCGCGGTCTGCCGAATGGTCTGGCCGGCACCTGATCAGCGAGGGTGCGACGGTACGGACTTTGGGTGCCATGCGGACGTCAATCTGGGGAGTGAGGGCTACGGAGAGTAGTTGGCATGCATTTCCCACCCGCGGCGCGGGACCTTATCACCCAGTGTTGTCATCGCGCTACGGGTTGACGCGACTGAGCGACGGCGCCAAGATGAGAATGAGTTTCATGTCCATCTGACCGTTCTGCACCGAAGGGACCCACCCATGTCACTGACCGTCTCCCCGGAACTCCTTGAACGCGCCACCGCCGGGCCGGTGGACGACGCGGATTTCGTTGCCTGCATCAAGGAATCCCTGCCGTACGCCTACCGTACGGTGGCACGGGTAGCCGACGATCTGGCCAGCGGGAAGACGGCTGAGGGTCGCCCGTTCGCCGACAACCAGGTGGAGCCGCCGACCGAGCAGGATCGCGGGCAACTGCTGCGCGCCATGGCGAGCGACTCGATCCGGGCCGCGCTGGAGCGGCATTTCGGGATTCGGCTGGCCTTCCAGAACTGCCACCGGGTGGCCGCTTTCCCGACCGACGCGGCCGCCGATGAGGCCCTGAAGACCTTCACGTCCGTACGCGCGCAGCTGCTCAACCAGTCCCCTGAGCTAGTGAACTGCTAACAGCCAGACCCGGCCGCTGTGAGGATCCGACAGACCTCGTCGGAGCCGGTGCAGTCGGCCGGGTCGAGGGTAGCCGCCCGGGCCGCCAGCTGTTCGAGTTCGACCTGCGCGGCCCGCAGTTGCGCGATGCGGTCCGCGATCTCCACCAGATGCGCGTCGATGAGTGCCACCACGTGCGCGCACGGCGACGCACCAGCATCGTGGATGCCCAGTACGCCGGTGATCTCCGCGAGCGTGAGTCCGGCGGCTTGGGCCGTACGAACGAAGCGGAGCCGCGAGAGGGCGGCCACTGGGTAGTCGCGATACCCGGCCGAGGTCCGCGCCGGTGCCGGCAACAACCCGATCTGCTCGTAATAGCGCACAGTTTTCGCCGTCACTCCACAACCTTCGGCGAGCTCTCCGATCCGCATGTCCGCAACGATAGCGGCTTGACCTTCCAGTCAGCTGGAAGGTTTACCGTCAGGCGGACTAAGGAGGATCGCGATGGAGCTTCGCGTACTGGCCGTCTCGGAGTGCCCCCACGTGGCGCTGCTCGACGAGCGTCTTCGCCTCGTGGCGCCCGACGCACCCATCACTCACGAGGTGATCGACGCCCCGGCCCGAGCGGCCGCGGCCGGCATGTACGGGTCGCCGACCTTGTTGGTCGACGGCATCGACCCGTTCGCCGAGCCCGGCCAACGACCGAGCGTGTCGTGCCGGCTCTATCCGGACGGGAACGGCGATTTCCAAGGCGCACCAACGATCGACCAGCTCCGGGCCGCATTGACCAAAACGCTGCTGACCAAGACGCTGCTGCCGCCTGCTCTGCGTACGGTCCTGGCCACCGATCGCCGGCTCGCGCCGCCGCCGCTTCGGACCGCGCAACAGGCGATTCTGCGGGCATTCGCGACGACCGGCCAGCCGCCGGACATGCCGCCGGAGGTCCTCGAAGCGCTGCACGAGGGCGATTTCATTCGGCTCGACGACCAGCGGCGGATCGTCGCCGCCTATCCGTTTTCCGGAGTGCCCACTCGACACCAAGTGGCCCTCGCCGGCGGAGTACGGGTCTACGCTATGTGTGCGATCGACGCGCTCGGGATGCCTCCGATGCTTGGCGTGGACGCGACGATCTCGTCAGCCGATCCAACCGATGGCCAGCCGATCACTGTCGAGTTTCGGGGCGGGCGTACGACCTGGGAGCCGGCGACGGCCGCGGTGGTGGTCGTCGTTCCGACCGTGGATGGCCCAGCGGCCGATATTTGCTGTCCACTGCTCGACTTCTTCGCCAGCCGTACGGCCGCACAGGCCTGGGTGGACAAGAATCCCGGCCAGCCGGCGGTCGTTTTGACGGCAGCCCAAGCGGAACGTACGGGACGAGAGATTTTCCAGCCGCTGTTGACAAACGACAACACCGACGGCCGTCCATAGTGGACGACCGCCGGCGGAGGTGAATCAGGCCTCGACTGACTTTCGGGCCGGCGTACGACTGAGCACCGCCAGCCCGACGGCGACCGCGGCGGCCGCTGGGATCGGACCGAGCAGCAGCGGCGTGGCCGTCGGAGTGAATCCGGCCAGCATGATGCCCAGCAGGCCGCCGGCGATCAGCAGGGTGGCGACGGTGGCCCGCACCGGGCCGACGGCGTCGGGTATACGCGGCATCCGGATGCTTTCCAGCCGGCCGAAAACGCGTACCAATGGGTAGAGCAAGGCGGCCAGCAGGCCGAGCCACAGCGGCGCGGTCAGCCACCAGGTGATGCTCAGCGGAGCCGGAGTGTTGATATGCAGCGCGATCACACAGATCCCGGCGCCCACCATCAGGGCTGTCATATGCCAGATATACACGGTCATCATCCGGTCACTGACGGCGCTGATGAGCCGGTCCACCAATCGTTTCTCCGCCAGTGCCAGCAAAGCCGGCCGCAGGGCCAACGCCAGCGCCAGCAGCCCGACGCACTGGGCCAACAGGCACAGCGTGGGTGGCGCCTGGTTCGACGCTCCCACGCCGGGCAGAGCCAACATCATCACCGGGTACGGCCCGAAGGTCACCATCGCGGCCACCGTCGCGTACGCACCGGCGGCGACGGCCGCGGCACGTTTCGGGGTGAGGAAACCCAACTGGCCGTTGGCGTACATAATACCGAGCTGGTGGATCAGCAGCCAGACGAAAATGAAGTTGGCGTAACCAAAAGAATCAGATACGGCGAGTCGCAGAATTTCCACGATCACCGCGCCGGCCAACAATCCGCCAAGGGCGAGCAAAGGCCGACGAGCCGCCATCTTTTCCGCCACCGGAGTGCACACGACGCACATCAGGTAAACCGGCAGGAACCACAGCACGCGGGCCACCCAGAAGGTCGCCTCCGTCACCGGACCGGCCGGCGCGCCGAGCATTTCCAACAGGTACGGCAGCGGAATCCAGACGGCGGCGACCGCCAGCACCGGGAAACTCAGCCGGCCCAGCCGAACCGAAAGCCACGAGGACGCGGTTTTCGTACGCCGCCGCGCCGATCGCCAGCTGACCACGTTGGCCGCGCCACCGGCGAAGAAAAACAGCGGCATGATCTGGCTGATCCAGGTCACCAACTGAGCGCCGGGAGTCTGCAACGCACTGCTGACCAGGGTTTGCCCGTCGCGGAACTGCATCACCGGCATCGCCCAGTGCTGCAGGACAACCGCCGCGATCGCCAGCACCCTGATCAGGTCGATGAATCGGTCCCGGCCGCCGAGCGGGATACCGGTCGGGGCAGCGGACCAGCGGGACGCCGGATGAGCCGGCGCGGCTGCGATGGTGGCTGGTGTTGTCATGCCCAGAAAACTATGGGCGACCGACCCGAACCGGCGTCCCGCGAGCGGGAGCGATCTTTCCTCACCCCTACGCGCTACCCAGGACCATCCTCAGGTATCGCACCGCTCGCGTGGCTAGGGCGTGTCTCCTCATTCCAGGTGGATGAGGGTCGAGATCCAAGCGTCGTCCTGCGAGTGCCGGGCGGTCGCGCTCATACCTCTGTCGTATGGGTGTGATCGTCCGGTGCTCGCAGGACGGCGCTTGGGCTCGGCCCTCGCCGCCTGGAATGAGGAGACGCGCCCTAGTCCTAGGCGAGTAGGCCGCGTACCAGCCGGGTGAGCGCCCAGTTGTAGTCGGACTGCTGCTGGTTCGCATCGAGCAGGTCGCCGACGGTCAGGTTCCACAATGCCCGCTCGGCCTTGGAAACCTGCGCCGCGGCGAGGCCGGCCTCAGCCAGCAACGCCCGGTTGTGCTTGCCGAGCGCGTCCGAGCCAAAGGCACGTACGCGTCCCTCCGCGGCGATCCGCACCACCCAGCGGTGCGCGGCGAGATGGTCGCGGGTGAGCCGCCACTGCCGGATCAACCGCTGCTCAATGGCACCGCGGCTGGAGGCCAGCGGATAGCTGTCGGCGAATCCGTCTACCAACAACTGAAGCAACTCGTCCCGGTCGACAATGTGCCGGTAGAGCGAGGCCTGGCCGGTGTTCACCTCGTGGGCCACCCGGCGCAAGGTCAACGCGCTCAGCCCCTCGGTGTCCACCAACCGCCGGGATGCTTCCAGAATCGCCGGGAGGTTCAAAGTCCGCGGCGGGGCACTGCGTATCTGCATCCCAGCACTGTAACGATGGTCAGCAAATCGGACATAGCCAAAGTGTTCGCGAACGATGTTCGCGTTGGCCTGGGGAGGACATTTCGGTGTTTCGGACGTCCTATCTTTAGGAAAAACTACGGAGGGTGTCTTACCGAGTGACTATATTCCGGCCAGAAAGGCATCGACCTCGGCCGCGGCCGGCGCGGTCGCCGGGCCATATCTGGTCACCGCGAGGGCGGCCACCGCGTTCGCCCGCCGGACCGCCTCGTACGAGCCAAGGCCAGCCAGCAAGCCGGCCACGAACGCACCGACGTGGGCATCGCCGGCGCCATTCGTATCCACTGTGGACACCCGGTTTCCGGGCACCAGCAAGGGCGGGCGACCGGCCTCGACCAGCACGCAGCCGGCCGGCCCGGTGCGTACGATCACGCCGGCCCGGCCGGTTTCGCCGGCCAACGCCACCGCCGCCTCGACCGGTGCCTGGATACCGGTGGAAAGGGTCGCCTCTCGCTGGTTGCAACTCCACCAATCGGCGCGCTGGTAAACCGGCCGCAACACCTCGTCGGCGATATCGGCGACCAGCGGTCCAGGATCGACGATCACCCTCGCCAGCGGGTCCACTTTCGGCAGCCACCCGGCCAGCGCGGGCCCATTGTGCTGAGCGATCAATCCGTATCCCGACACGTAGACAACATCGCCGGGAAAGATCTCGATTCTTTCCAGGTGCTCGGTGTCCAGCCGGCTCTCAGCACCCAATGACGTGGCGAAACTCCGCTCGCCGGCCGGATCGACCAGCGCCACGTCATAGCCGGTGTCCGCGCCTTCGTACGTCCCCTGCAGCAGCTCGATACCATTGTTTTCCAGCTCTTTGCGGGTCATGTCCCCAAACGGCCCGGTGCCGCAGAGTCCGGCGTACGCGACCGGACAGCCCTGCCGACGAGCGCTGACCATCACATTCAGCCCGCCGCCGGGGGTGATCTCGCTGCGGGTCGCGAGCACGTCACCGCCGCGCTCGGGAAATGCCGGCACATGCATCACGATGTCGACGACAACCGAGCCGACATGCACCAGCCGAGGGAGCGCGGTCACAGCGCCTCCTTTTCTCATCCTGACCGGACAGGGTCAGGGCGATCGCAATCTTAGCGAGCGATAGGTCACTCTGGTGATCCCGCTCGACTATCGTGCGGCGAGCTGACTTCCGTAGGCGCTGATCTCGTCGAGGAAGAGCCAGTCGGCCTGGTCGCCGCCGGTTTTGCTGACGGCGATCCGGATGTGGTCGGCCGTCGTGTCGGGGAAGGCGATCTCGTACCACTGGCCGGTTGCCCACGTCGCGGCTCCTCGATATTGGTAGGAGCCGCCATTCGTACTGGTGTAGACGTCGACCCGGTCCGGCGCGTAGTTGTGTTTTCCATCCTCGAATCTCGCGACCCTGACGAGATTCACATCCCGGACCGCCGGCAGCGCGATATCGACCGTGACCGGTTCCGCGGTCAGGTATTGGACGACAAAACCGAATCCGTCACCGTCGCCGTAGCCACCGGCGATGACTCCATCGGTCGCCTCGTGACCATCGGTGTCGGGATAACCGGGATCAGGCTCCTCCGACATCGTGTAAGCGGCTCCTTGCACGATATTCACGGCCTCGCCGGCTGGCGGCGCGTACGCCTCGATTTCGTCGAGGAAGAGCCAGTCGGCCAGGTCGCCACCGTTCTTGCTGAAAGTCACCCGCAAATAGCGTGTCGCGGATGGTGGGAAGGTCAGGTCGTACCAGAGCCCGTCCGCTTTCCCGACGCTGCCTTTCTGCGTGTAGGCCTGGTTGTCGGTGCTGGTGGAGACGACGACGGAGTCCGGATCGTAATGCTCTTCATAATTCTGGTAGCGGTGTATTCGTACGCTTCCCAGCGTTCTCAGCGCTTCCAGGTCGATGGTGACGGTCGCGGTGAAACTACCGCTGGTGCCAACGTGATAGCCGTACGACCGACGGTCGTCGTAGTGGCCGGCCAACACGCCGTCGGTAGAGAATCCGAGGTCTGGGTAGGCCGCATCCGGGTCCGGCTCGTCGTAGTACTTGCCGCCGGCCAGGTTTTGGCTGGCCAGGTACGAGCCGCCGACCTGCACGTCATTGATCACGCATCCGGTCGTTGGGCAGTTGCTGGCAGCGATGCGTACGTACCGAGCCTTGCCGTTGATTCCGGCGAAAGTGTCACCGCCGCCGGCGGAAGTCGTGGCGTACGCGTCGGCCCAGTCCGTGCCGTTGTAGGAAAGCTGGATCTTGTACGACTTCGCGAAGCCACTCCCCCAGGTGAGCTGTATCGCGTCCACCTGTGCCTGTTCGCGGAGATCGAGCTGCCACCACTGGGATCCCCCCGCCGCCGACTTCCAGCCCGTCGACGCGTCGCTGTCGATGGCGTTGCCCGCGCCGGATCCGGCGGCACTCGTCGACGCGGATGCCACCGACGCGATGGTCAGGTTAGCAACAAAAGTGCGGCCACCAGCCGCCGCGGCGACCAACGCGTTGTGCATTCGACTGACAAAACCGGTGTCCTCGTTGTAGCGGGTCGCGCTGGTGACCAGGGCGGCACTGATCGCTTGGGCAAGTGCCGGTTTCGTCTGCCCGACAATTCGCAGCAGTTCCCAGTCCTGGATGCCGTCGCGCAGCGACTCCAACCGGATCGTCGGCTTGATGGTGTGATGGTCCTTGTCCGGTTTGACAATCCAGCCGTCGCCCTTGGAATCCTGCCCGCCATCGCCGTTCATCGGGTAGTCCCACGCGTCGTACGCCCAGTGCAGATAGCCAGTCGCGCCGGTTTGGTACGCGTACCACATCATTTCCCGCTGCGAATAGACCGGCTGGTCGATGAGCCTGTTGAGATATGACCCGGTCGGAATGTTGCAGGTGTAGAGCCAGAACGGTTTTCCCGAATGGGTGTAGTAGTCGGCGTGGTCGCTCGTCAGGTTGAGGTTCGGAATGAGAATGTTCCGTTTGTCGGCGACGGCCTCCATCGGCGACTGCACGTTGTTCGTGTCGGCGATCCGGACCTGCGGCCAGATGGCGTGAATCGTGTCGGCGGCGGCGCGGTAGCGGGACACCTGGTCGTCGGTGATCTCGTCAGCGATGTGCACCCAGAACTTGTCCTCCCATCCCTTCGCGCGTACGTGATCCCGCAAGGACGTGAGGAACTGGGTGTTCCATCGCTTCACCGTAGCGGTGTCCGATCCCACGTAGTCACGGCTTCGACTGGTCGGGGTGCCGGTGATGATCTCGGTTTTGGCTCCCGTGTCACCATAAATCTCGTAGAACCACCAGAATCCCTCGATCTGGTTGATCGCGTGGTCCCTGTCCATAAAGCGCTCGATGACCTGATCCACCAAGGTCCAGTTGAAATGGTAGGTGGCGCCATCCTGGTACGAGCCACCGTCGACCAGGAGCGTAACCAACGGCACCGAAAGGCTGTTTTCGCGGTACGCACGCATGGAAGCGGCGACATTGTCCATCAGCGACCACCACCCGTCACTGTATTTGTCTATGCCGTATTCCTTCTTGATCGGGTCCTGGGTGTTGTCCGGGCTCAGGAATCCGAGCATGTTCATCCACATGGCCGTGGTGAAGGTGCTCTGGTTGGAATCGGGAATGGTCACATTGCGAACGTCCACAGTGACCGGCACGTTGGAGCTTCCCACGTCGGTGACAACTGTGGCCGTACCGGTATAAACTCCAGCGGGTGTGGCGGCCGGGACGTAAGCCCGAATCCAGATCGGCATCGTCTGGTTGGCCGGCACAGCGGTCGACGCGTCGTTGGACAGCGCGTCCGGAAAGTCACCCGGAGCGGTCCGGATCGGATTGTCCAACGGCCAGTTCTCGAATCCGGCGCGACTGTTTTCGTCCAGATGCTCGAATTCGACGAACTGGTACGCCAGATTCGCGGCGGCGAGGACGTTGCCGCCGCTGCTGAGGTCGCCGAAACTCACCTTCTGAATAGTGAAGTTCGAGCTTTTGCGGATGGCGATCTGCGCGGCCTCGTATTCGTTCTTGGCCATCGTCAGGTCGACCGCGGTCGCCGAACCAGGTGCCGGAAGGCTGTCCTGGAAAACGTTGACTGACGAGTTTTCGGTCCAGACACTGGTGACTGGCACGGCCGCTGCCAGGCTCGGACCGGCGACGCCCACCGTTCCCACCACGGCCGCGGCCACACTGATCATCGCTAACAACCTAAGGGCAGACATCGATTTCTCCCGTCGCCGAGAAGCGAGTTGTGCGGGATGAGAGGGCAGGTCAGTCGCGTACGCGTGAGCTCTGCAGGGAATCCAGCCGCGGCCCGTCCGGCTGGGGCAGGTGGCCGCGGATGACGCCCTCGAACTCGAAACCGGCCTTCTCGATCACTCGAAGACTGGCATTGTTCGCCACCGCGGCACTGACCTCCAGCCGGCCGATCGCCGGCACAGTCATCGCCCAGTCGGCGGCCAGCCGCGCGGCCCGGGCGGCGTAACCGCGGCCGCGAAAAGCCGGATGGATCATGTAGCCAAGAGCGGCGATGCCCATATCCGGCACCGCCATACCGACGGTGCAATCACCACACGCCGAGCCGGTGGCCGTTTCCACGACGGTGAAATGCGCTGCCTGCCCAGTCAAAAGATCTCCGGGCGCCCGACGGATCTCCTCCCGCGCACGCTCCAGGGTCTGGTCGGCCGGCTGGTTCAGCCAACGGCGGGTCTGCGGATCCCGCCAGCACTCGACAAGGCTCTGGGCGTCGGCCTCTCGCTGCGGCCGGATCGTCACCATGCCATCCGTCAGTCCCTCGACCGGCGGAACAGGGAGCAGCCGTACGCCCGGACCAGGCCGGTCGCCGGACAGCCGCCTCCACACGAAAACGTCACCACGGACTCCGTTCGGCGCCCGCCCGGCGGACACCTTCGTGGCCTCGTACGTGAACCCCGCCGCGATCACCGTTCGCTGACCGGCCACGTTGAACCGGTCCGTACACGCCTGCACCCGGTCGTATCCGCGGTCAAACACCCACTGGGTGACCACCGCACCCGCCCGGCTGGCGATCCGCTGCCGTCGCGCCCACGGCGCCGCCCAGAAGCTCAACTCAGCCGTCCCGTTGTGCTCGTCGACCCGCGAGAGAGCCACCCCACCGACCAGCTTGCCAGTCGCCTGATCGACCACCGACCAGGTCAGCTCACCTGATTTGGCAGCTGAATTCGCCAGACCTGGAAGCCAGCGCCGCATCTCCCGATCCGCGGATGCCACGGCTAACTCCGGGAGGTCGGCGGCCTCAGGTTTTCGCAAGACAAGGCCATCGGCGATAATCGGAGACTCATTCACCACAATATCCCGTCCGTCGGCGTGCTGACTGTTATAAGCCCAGCAATGCCGAAATCCAACGTTGGGCCGACAACAAAGCCGGGTCGGACCCAAACTCGCCTAGACCAGTCGCTGCGATGTATCCATCAAAATCGGCTGTCACAGGCAAGAACGGCCCACCCACTGGTCCACGCCAATTCCGTCAGCGAACGTCCGCGGTTGCTACTGTCAGAACTCGTAGGGCAGCCCCACGTAATTCTCCGCCATACTCCGCCCAGCTGCCTCGGACTCCACCACATATCGCAACTGGGACAGCTGCAACCGCCGCCCGAATCGATCGTCGTCCGGAAATGCGTGCAGCATCGACGTCATCCACCACGAGAAATGCTCCGCTCTCCACACTCGCCGCAAACACGCTCGCGAATAGTCATCGATTAACGCACTTCCCCCACCGCTGAGGAAAACAGTTAAAGCACGAGCTAACAAGCGCACGTCGGCCACCGCGAGGTTCATTCCCTTGGCGCCCGTCGGCGGCACGATGTGCGCGGCGTCGCCGGCCAGGAACAATCGCCCGTACCGCATCGGCTCGACCACGAAACTGCGCATGCCGGCCAACAGTCGATCAACAACGGGCCCTTCCCGTAGGGAAAACTCACTCCCGGCCAGCTCCAGTCGGGCGTGCAGCTCGTCCCACACCCGGCTGTCCGGCCAATCCGCGAGACTTTCGGTGGGTGCGACCTGCAGATACAGCCGAGTCAACTCTGGCGACCGCATGCTGTGCAAGGCGAATCCGCGTTCGTGGTACGCATAAATCAGCTCTTCGTGAGACGGTGGCGTCTTGGCCAGAATTCCCAACCATGCGAACGGATAGAGCCGTTCGTACGCTTGTATCCGGTCGGCAGGGATGCTTCGTCGGCTGACACCGTGAAAACCGTCGCAGCCGGCGACCACGTCACACCGCAGCTCCTGCGGCTTTCCCGCCGCGTCGGTGAAAGTGATCCGCGGCTGATCGCTCGTCAGGTCATGCGGCCGTACGTCGGTGGATGCGAAAAGGATCTGACCCTCGTCGGCCAAGCGCCGCGCGATCAGGTCCTTGACGACCTCCTGCTGGCCGTAAACGGTGATTGTCTTGCCGGTCAGCTCGGTCAATGGCATCCGGTGGTCGGCGCCGTCGAACCGAAGGACGAGCCCGTGGTGCGGCAGCCCTTCGGCATCCATGCGGGCGCCGACGCCGACCTCACGGAGCAGCTCGGCGGTCGGATGCTCCAACACGCCGGCGCGGACCCGCTGTTCGACGTACCCGCGATCACGGGCCTCCACCACCACGGAATCGATGCCGGCCAGGTGCAACAAATGCGCCAACAGCAACCCGGCCGGCCCGGCCCCGATGATCCCCACCTGTGTCCGCACGTACGCCCGCCTTCTCCTCGCTGGTGCGCCCAGCGGTCCACTAGATCTCATCAGGTCCACCGTCGACTGCGGCACCAAAGCCCGCACTCGACGTCGAGTGCGGGATAGAGTCCCGCACTCGACGAAAATCCAGCCGCATCCGCCATCTAAGATCCACTTAGTCGACAAGGGGTGGGACATGCGCGTGGTGATCGCGGGCGGGCACGGACAGATCGCGCTGCATCTGGAGCGGCTGCTGGCCGCTCGCGGCGACCAGCCGGTGGGTCTGATCCGGAACCCAGATCACGCGGCTGACCTGCGGGAAGTCGGTGCCGTGCCGGTCGTTCTGGACCTGGAGAACAGCACCGTCGAGCAGGTGGCCGAAGCGGCCGCCGACGCTGACGCGGTGGTGTTCGCCGCCGGTGCCGGACCCAACAGCGGCGCGGCCCGTAAGAACACCGTCGATCGCGACGCGGCGGTCCTGCTCGCGGACGCGGCCGAGGCGGCCGGAGTACGCCGCTATGTGATGGTGTCCTCGTACAATGCGGACAACTACGATCCGGCCTCGACCGACGTTTTCCAGGTCTACCTGCGAGCCAAATCCGAGGCGGACGCCGCCGTGCGCGGCCGCGACCTGGACTGGACGGTCGTACGCCCCGGCAGCCTCACCACCGCGGCCGGGACCGGCGAGATCAGCCTCGGCGACTCGGTGCCGCGCGGTTCGATCTCCCGCGAGGACGTCGCCGCGGTGTTGCTGCACGTCCTGGACTTCCCGGCCACCGTGGGCCGCCAGTTCGAAGTGATCGGCGGGCCGACACCCATCGCGGACGCCGTCGCCAGCTACACCGGCAAACCCTGAACGCGCGTTGTTTCGCTACATTCGACCGCATGTCGACACCCGCGCCGCCCAGCCGCCGGATCTGGTGGATTGTCGCAGCCGCTGCGATCGTGATGCTCCTGGTCTGCGGCGGTGTCGTCGGCGTCGGTCTTTGGGCGGTGAACAAACGCATCACCGCCGCGCAGATAGGCATCCCGCCGCAGGCCGAGCAGGCCGTGACCACCGCGGCGGATCTGATGAGGCGGCTGTTTTCGTACGACTACCGCCATCTCGACGCCGACCTCGCCGCCGGACTCGCTGTCACCACCGGACCTTTTCGCCAGCGGTACGCACAAACGATGGCTCAGATCAAGGCAAGCGCACCGGCCCAGCAAATCGTCATCTCAGCATCGGTCGTCCAGAGCGGCGTTATCTCCTCGCGCGCCGGCAGCGCAGACCTGCTCATCTACCTGAACCAGAACGCTACGTCCAAAACCACCCCGGGCAACTTTCTGACCCAATCCCGCATCTGGGCGACTTTGTCTTACCAAAAAGGAAAGTGGCTGATCAGTGACCTGACGACAGACGCGTCCAAATGGCACCCGCCTACCGCCGACTGGCCGAACGCGACGAGCCGCGTGCCGTTGGAAGCGATGCGGACCTGCGCCCTTGCCCTGTTGAAGGTCGACTACCTGACGATCGATGCCGACCTGGCCACGGTCTCACATTGCGCCACCAGCGAGTTCGCCGCCGACTACCGGGCGACGGTGGCCCGGGAACGCCCCCAAATCACCCAGAACCAAATCCGGACGACCGTCGCTGTCTCGACGGTCGCCGCCACCTCGTTGGGCGCCACCACCAGCCAGATAATGATCGCGGCGGACACTATGACGACAACGTCCACCAGCTCGCCGGTCAGCCGGAGCAACCGTTTCTCGGCCACCCTTCGACTGGTGTCCGGATCCTGGCTGGTCGCCAGCGTCAGCACCGTTCCCTAAATGCGGTAGGCCTCGGCGATCGCGGCGATGTAGTCAGCGTACGACTGCACCAGCTCCGGAACAGCGATCTGGAGCTGGTTCTCCGCGTTTTTCTCCGCATTCGCCGAGAAGTTGTAGCTGCCGGTAGCACAGACCTGATCGGTGACCAGGATTTTGTTGTGCATGAAGTCGTGCGGCCCGGTCGGGCTGTACGGCGTGGAGTGCTTGGGCACGAGGTGCTGGGTCAGCTTCCTCCAGTCCGCGACGACCGCTTGGTCATGCGGGACTTTGGCCCAGTCCCGAGCGATCGGGTCCATCTGGCCGGCGTCGTAAATGCCGCTGACCGGAACCCCTCGGTCGATCGCGGCGGACAGCGCGGCGAGCACCGAATGGGAGGTGATGACCATGCTGGCGATCACGATCCGCGACCTCGCGCCCTGAATGAGCGTGCACAACTCAGCGTCCAGCTGCGCACCGCCGCCGGGGGCGAAATTCCAGCCCACGGTGCCACCGACCGCGTCGGTGCTGCCGCTTTCGTTCTTGCCGGTGTTCTTGATCGCGCCGGTTGACCACAGGTCCTCGAAATCGGCCAGATAACCGGCCGCGACCGGCACCGACTCCACCTGCAGGATGTTGTTCTCCTGCAACGTCCAGGCATCGTCGGTGAAGTTCGTCGAGCCGGTCCACACCGCCGCCGAATCCCGGATCAGGTATTTGGAATGCATCAGCTGCGGCGCGGCCTTGATCGGCTGGATTTGTACGCTGGTGCCACCGAAATGTTCCTGCACCCAGGAGGCCGTGCCGGGCGGCGCCGGGTCGGCCGCGAGCAGCGCGAAGTCAGCCGCGGTGCCAGCCTCCGGTTTACCCGCGTCATAACCGATCCGGACCCGCACACCCCTTTTTGCCGCGTCGGTGAACGCACCGACGACGGTTGCGGCCAACGCGTCGGACAACCGGAAGTCGTAGATCGCGAGTTCCAGCGAAATCTGGGCGGATGCGATGAAATCGGCGAGCGCCGCGGCGACCGCGGTGGGCTGCCCGGCGGCGCCACCATGGGCGGCGTCGCGAAGGAAAATCGTACCGATGGTCGTACTCATAAGAGGATGGAAGCGCTACCACCAGCAGCCGACAACAAACACAGCGTGAATGTGCCCGTAAGGACGAGTCTTTCCGCCCACCAAACGTAAAAATAGCCGTATTACCGGCAGTCAGCCATTAAAGCCAAGAATATTGCATAAAAGACAAGGTCCGAAAACTTCGGTGCGAGCCGAAACGTCGGTGACCTAGTCTCAGCCTCATGATCACCCACCCGCGGCTGAGCACCGCCGCCCCGCTGGCGGCGGCCGGAATCACCGTCTTGCTCTGGGCGTCCGCGTTCGTCGGCATTCGCGGCATCGGCGGCACCTTCTCGGCCGGCCCGCTGGCCCTCGGGAGGCTGCTCATCGGCACCCTCGTGCTCGGCGTTCTGTTGCTGCGGCGTGGTTTCGTCCGGCCCAGCAGGCGTACGCTGCTGCTCATTCTGTTGTCTGGTTTGCTGTGGTTCGGCCTCTACAACGTGGCCCTCAACGCGGCCGAGCGGCACCTGGACGCCGGTACGGCCGCGATGCTCGTCAATGTCGGTCCGGTGGTGCTCGCGATCCTGGCTGGGACATTCCTCAAAGAGGGGTTTCCGCCGCGGCTGCTGATCGGCAGCGGAATCGCGGTCTGCGGCGCGCTGGTGATCGGCACCAGCACAGCCGGCGGCCGGCACGGCGACCTGCTCGGCGTCGGTCTCTGCCTGGTCGCCGCGGTGGCGTACGCCGTCGGCGTGACCGCGCAGAAACCGGCACTCAAGGAGCTCCCGGCACTGCAGGTCACCTGGATGGGCTGCGCGATCGGCATGGTCGGCTGCCTGCCGTTCGCGCCGCAACTGTGGACCGAGACCGCGCACGCGTCCGTTGGCGCCATCGCCGGGCTGGTCTATCTCGGGGTCTTCCCGACCGCCGTCGCCTTCACCACCTGGGCGTACGCGCTGGCTCGTACGGACGCCGGCAAACTCGGCGCCACCACGTATCTGGTGCCGCTAGTGGCTGCCCTGTTGTCCTGGGCGGTGCTCAGCGAGGTGCCGGCGCCGCTCGCGCTCGCCGGTGGAGCGCTCTGCCTCACCGGCGTCGCCGTCACTCGGCTGCGCAAGCGACCCGCGCCGGTGCCGATCCTCGCGAAAGAACCCGGTTGACCGGCCTGTCTGATTGACGGCTGGGCACCGGACAGGGCTCCATACAGAGGTGGATGTCGACGGCACCATCGACGAGCTTTACGCGCTGCCCCGCGAGGACTTCATCGCGGCCCGCGCCGCGAAGGTCAAACAGGCCCGCACCCAGGGCGACGAGCTGGGCGCCAAACGGCTCAGCCGGCTGCGCAAGCCATCGGTCGCGGCCTGGCTGGCCAACCAGCTGGCTCGCGAGCATCCGGCCGAGATCGGCGAGCTGCTGGAGCTCGGCGGGCACCTGCGCCGGGCGCACGCCCGGTTGGACGGCCGGCAGCTGCAGCAGCTGTCCAAGGACCGCCAGCGGCAGGTCCAGGGCCTGCGCAAACTCGGCCAGGCCCTGGCGGGTACGAGCGGGCAGCCGGCCAGCGAGGCGACGCTGCGCCAACTCGAAGAGAGCCTGGTCGCCGCGCTGGCCGATCCGGAGGCGGCTGAGGCTCTGCGCGCCGGCCGGTTGGAGTCGGCCGGCGCCGGCCAAACCGAATGGCCGGCCTCGTTGGTAGCTCTCGCCCCGCTCGCCGCCGAAAAAGCGCCGGCCACTGAGAAACCGCCGACCACCTTGCGGCCGGCCGCTGAGCGGCGCAAGCCCGCGGACGGCCCCTCTCAGCAGCAGCGCGAACGGCTTGCCACGGCCCAAAAAGCGGCCGAACACGCGAGCACCGCGGTGGATGTGGCCCGGATCGCGGCCGACGAGGCCGTCCAAGGCGCCGAGGAAGCCGCCGCGGACGTCGACCGGCTTCGTCAGGAGTTGCAGGCCGCGCGGGAGGCGCAGGCCCAGGCCGCACAGGACGCCGACACCGCTCGCCGCTCACTGCGACAGGCCGAGCGCGCCGATCAGGCCGCCGACCGGGAGCTGCGGGCAGCTGAGCTGGCCGTCCGGGCCAGCGGCGGCTGATCGTGATGCCAGCGCGCAAACTTGACGAATACCGCCGAAAACGCGACCCCGCCCGTACGCCCGAACCGATCCCGGCGAACGACAAAGCGCTGCCCAGCGGCAACGACGACACCTTCGTGATCCAGGAACACCACGCCCGCCGGCTGCACTGGGACGTACGCCTGGAGCGCGGTGGCGTGCTGGTCTGCTGGGCCGTGCCGCGCGGTCTGCCGGCCGAACCGGGCAGCATCCGACTGGCCGTGCACACCGAGGACCATCCGCTGGAATACGCCACGTTTTCTGGCGATATCCCGCATGGCGAATACGGCGGCGGGCGGATGTTCATCTGGGACCGCGGCACGTACGAGACAGTGAAGTGGAGCCCAACCGAGGTTTCGGTGGTGCTGCACGGAGAAAAGGTGGACGGCCGGTACGTCTTCTTCACCGGCGGGAAAAGTCGGGACACCAAGGACTGGATGGTCCGCCGGTCCGACCCGCCCCGGCGGGCTGGCTGGGAGCCGCTGCCGGAGACCCACACCGCGATGCGGGCCACCCGCGGCCAGTTGCCCGCCGATCCGGACCACTGGGCGTACGAGTTCGGCTGGGACGGCCTGCGGGCGCTCGGCCGGGTCACCGGCGGCCGGTTGGACCTGTTCTCCGAGACCGGTGAGACGATCCCGGGTTTTCCGGACGTACGAGCGAAAAGCGAGTGGATGGGCAGCACCGAGGGGTGGCTGGACGGCGAGCTGGTGGCGCTGGTCGGCGGCCGGCCGGACCGGGCGGCGCTGGATCGCCGGCTGGAGGTCACCGACGAGCGGCGGGCCCGGCAGTTCGCCAAGGACCTGCCAGTCACGTACCTGGTCTACGACCTCCTGCACCTGGACGGGAAGTCGACCCTGAAGCTGCCGTACGAGCGGCGGCGGGAGCTGTTGGAAGCGCTGCCGATCGGCAAGGCCGGCTGGCAACTGGCGCCGAGTTTCCCGGCCGCCGCCGAGCCGGTGCTGACCGCGGCCCGCGAACAGCGGATGCCCGGCGTTGTCGCCAAACGCCTGGACTCCCCGTACAACCCCGGCCAACGCACCCGCAAGTGGATCGAAGTCCACCTTTGAGCGTCGAATGCGCGGGATCTGTTTCGATGTCTCCCACGAGAGGCGCCCGTGACGAGGTGCCGGCACCGAAAGGCGAAGCATGAAATACATGCTGCTGATCTACAGCAACCCGGCGACCTGGGCACACCCGATGTTCCTGCACCAGGACGAGGAGCTGACCGAACGCGACCGGGCGAGCCGACTGGCGGCTTTCGAAGCGCTCCTGGAAGACATCCACAGCTCCGGCGAGCTGATCGACTCGGCCGCGCTCGCCGACCCGAGCACCAGCCGGATCGTACGATTGAAGGACGGCGTCGAGGAAGCCACCGACGGCCCGTTCGCGGAGGCGAAGGAACAGCTCGCCGGCTATTTCGTGATCGACTGTGAGAACGTCGAGCGAGCCACCGAGGTGGCGGCGCGTTTCCCGGACGCGAAGTTCGCCGGGGTGGAGGTCAGGCCGATCATGGAGCCATGCGGCATGGAGATGTGACCCAGGAGCGTCGGATCGAGGACCTGCTGCGCGAGTTGGCGCCGCAGGTCCTTGGCGCGCTGATCCGCCGGTACGGCCAGTTCGACGCCTGCGAGGACGCCGTCCAGGAGGCGTTGCTCGCCGGCGCGACGCAGTGGGCCGAGAAAGGCGTCCCGGAGAGCCCGCGGGGCTGGCTGATCACCGTCGCGGCCCGCCGGATGACCGACCAGATCCGCAGCGAGACGGCCCGGCAGCGGCGCGAACTGACGGTCGCCGCGATGGCGCCGACCCAGGACCTGCTCGCGCCGGCTTCGGACGACAAGCCGGCCAACGATCGCGACGACACTCTTACCCTGCTGTTTCTGTGCTGCCATCCGGCCTTGTCGCCGGCCTCGCAGGTCGCGCTGACCCTGCGCGCGGTCGGCGGCCTGACCACCGGCGAGATCGCGAGTGCGTTCCTGGTGCCGGAGTCGACCATGGGCCAGCGGATCAGCCGCGCCAAACAGAAGATCAAGGCCGCCGGCGCCCGTTTCCAGCTGCCGCCGGCCGCCGAGCGCACCGAGCGGCAACGAGTCGTCCTGCACGTTCTCTACCTGATTTTCAACGAGGGCTACACGGCGAGCTCAGGCAAAGACCTGCACCGCACCGAACTCACCGCGGAGGCCATCCGGCTGGCCCGGGCCGTACGGGTGCTGCTGCCGGCGGACGGCGAGGTCAGCGGCCTGCTCGCGCTGATGCTGCTCACCGATGCCCGGCGGCCGGCCCGGACCCGCCCGGACGGCACCCTGGTCCCGCTGGCCGAGCAGGACCGCGGGCGCTGGAATGCCGACGCCATCAAGGAAGGCGTCGACCTGCTGACCCGTACGCTCACCGCCGCGCCCCTCGGGCCGTACCAGCTGCAGGCCGCCATCGCGGCCGTCCACGACGAGGCCGGCACCGCGCAGGACACCGACTGGCCACAGATCGTCGCTCTCTACCAACTGCTCGAACGCGTCGCGCCGAACCCCATGGTCACGCTCAACCACGCTGTCGCGGTCGCGATGGTGCACGGCCCGCGGGCCGGCCTCGCCCTGCTGGAGCCGCTGGACGGCGACACCCGGCTCACCGAACACCACCGCCTCGACGCCGTACGAGCGCACCTGTACGAGATGGCCGGCGACCACATCGAGGCCCTGCGGCTCTACCAGCAGGCCGCGCGACGCACGACCAGCATCCCCGAACAGCTCTACCTCGAAGGCAGGGCCGCTCGGTTGGCCCCGAACCACCGGTGACCTGCGCCATACCGGCGAGATTGGTGTTTGACTTTGAGCGCACTCACAGTTCTAGGGTCGTACCCGTGACCACGACAGAGCTCCTGAACACGATGATCGACCGGGCCAGCAACGACGGTCTTCCCGACCTCGCCGAGATCCTCGCGTGCACCCTCAACCTGGACGACGCGCCGGAACTCCCGCTGGCGGTCGGACAGGTGGCTGAGCTGCTCAACATGTCGAGCCACACCCTGCGCTACTACGAACGGATCGGTCTGGTCACCGTCGACCGCACCAGCTCCGGGCACCGGCAATATGACCTGGAGGCCATCGGCCGGGTCCTTTTCATCACCCGCCTGCGCCTGTCCGGCATGTCCATAAGTGACATCACGGACTACATCGCACTGGTCGAGACGGGCGACTCCACCGTTGACGAGCGGTTGGCGTTGCTCTGTCGGCACCGCGACAAGATCCGCCGCCAGCTGGAGGAACTGAAGTTCACCATGGCCGTGATCGACTACAAGATCACCGTGTACGGCGGCACCCGCTCCGACTGACACCTCTCACCAAGACTCACTCACCGCTCCAAGGAAGGCTTTGCCATGCCAGAAAACACCCGGAACCTGCGCGATCTCCAGGTCTCCCCCCTCGGCCTCGGTTGCATGGGGATGAGCTTCGCGTACGGGCCCGGCGACCGGAACGAGTCGCTGGCGACCCTGAACCAGGCCATCGATGACGGTGTCACGTTGCTCGACACCGCCGACATGTACGGCAACGGCGAGAACGAACGGCTGCTCGCGGAGGTGCTGCGTACTCGCCGTGACGAGGTCAGGATCGCCACCAAGTTCGGCATCGTCATGGACGAGAACGGCCAGGTCACCGGCATCGACGCCAGCCCGGCGTACGCGGCTCGTTCGGTCGACGCCTCGCTGCGCCGGCTCGGCGTCGACACGATCGACCTTTACTACCTGCACCGCGTCGACTCGGTCACCCCGATCGAGGAGACCGTCGCCGCGATGGCCGAGATGGTACGGGCCGGCAAGGTCCGTCACCTCGGCCTGTCCGAGGCCTCGGCGACCACGCTGCGCAGGGCGAACGCGGTGCACCCGATCAGCGCCGTACAGACCGAGTGGTCGATCTTCAGCCGAGACATCGAGGCCGAGGTGCTGCCGGCGGCCCGTGAGCTCGGCATCGGCGTGGTGCCCTACAGCCCGCTCGGCCGGGGCCTGCTGACCGGCGCGGCGGCGGCCGCCCATGACCTCGCCGACGACGACTTCCGCCGTACGCTGCCCCGCTGGGACGCGGCGAACCTGGATGCCAACCTCGCGCTCGTGCAGCGGATCCGGGCCATCGCGGACCAGGTCGGCGGCACGCCTGGTCAGGTCGCACTGGGCTGGCTGCTCGCCCAGGGCACCGACGTGGTGCCGATCCCGGGCACCAAGCGTCGCTCGTACCTGACCGAGAATCTCGGCGCCGTGGACATCTCGCTGAGTGCCGAGCAGCTGGCCGAGCTCTCCAGCCTCACCCCGGCCGGCGACCGCTACCGCGACATGGGCCGGGTCAAGGGCGAATCCGTCTCGGCCTGATCCACCGGCGAACCGTCGAGCGCGCTCGACGGTTCGCTGCGTACATATGTTCGAGAGATCGGGTACGCTCGGACCGTGCTGCAGACGAGCCTTTTCGATGACATCGGGGTCGGGCTGGGATCGCTGGACCGGATCAGGCGCACCGAGCTGACCCGAGGCGCCTGGGTGGACGTGCTGCCCGGCTGGCTGACCGGCGCGGACGAGCTGTTCTCGCGGCTCGCCGCCGAAGTGCCCTGGCAGGCCGAGCGCCGCCGGATGTATGACCGGGTGGTCGACGTGCCGCGGCTGCTCTGCTTCTACGACGAGCCGGCGCCCCTGCCCGACCCGGTGCTGGCCGCCGCCAGGTCCGCGCTCAGCCGGCACTACGCCGACGAGTTGGGCGAGCCGTTCCGGACGGCCGGGCTCTGTTACTACCGAGACGGCAAGGACAGCGTGGCCTGGCACGGCGACACCATCGGCCGCGGCCGTACGCAGGACACCATGGTCGCCATCGTCTCGGTCGGCGCGCCGCGGACCCTGGCTCTACGGCCGAAAGGCGGCGGGGGCATCGTTCGGCACGCCCTTGGGCACGGTGACCTTATTACTATGGGCGGCTCCTGCCAGCGGAGCTGGGAGCACGCCATCCCGAAAACCGCGCAGCCGGTCGGGCCGCGCATCAGCATTCAGTTCCGCCCGCGTGGAGTCCGCTGAGGCTCCCATCATGTGGACCGCTTCGGCCACGATTCCCACCTGGTGGACCATGTGCAGGCGGACGTGGGACACCCGCTCTCCTTATTCCTGGATGGCGGGCACTCGGACACCAGTGAACAGCGCGTGCCGCCGCAGGGTGAAGCCCAAAGACTCGTAGAGCCGGATGGCGGTTGTGTTGGTGGCACCGGTGTGCAGGAAGGGCACGTCACCTCGCTCCCGGATCACCGCGGCGACCGCCTTGACCAGCCGGCCGCCGAGCCCACGTCCGCGGTAGGCCGGGTCCGTACACACCGCGCTGACCTCCGTCCAGCCGGGCGGCCGGAGCCGCTCGCCGGCCATCGCCACCAGCGCCCCGTTGTGCCGGATGCCCAGGTACGTGCCGAGTTCCACGGTCCGCGCCCGGAATGGTCCTGGGTCCGTACGAGCCACCAGGTCGAGCATCTCAGGCACGTCCTCCAGCCCGAGCCTGACCGCCTCAGTGTCCGGTTCGGCGGCGACGGACGTGTCCACCAGCTGCACTCCGGAGATCTGGAAGACCTGCTCCCACGACACCGGGGCGGGCTCAAGGATGCCGGGCAACACGGCTACTTGGCCGGCGCCGACCAGCGCGGCCAGGTCTTGCCAGCAGGCCTCGTCGCGGTTGTCTTCCAGCGACACGAAAGGCGAGACCTCGGACAGATAACGCGCGGCCCGCCCATACACCTGCGCCACGCCGCGATGCGGGCCCGTCAAAGCACCCCAGCCGGGGTTGTCCAGCGGATGTGTCCCGACCTCATCGACCACCGCGCTCATCCAACCGCCCTCCGCAGACTTCGCCTCAATCCAGTGGAACGTCGTCCCACCGGCTCTTGATTCCAGATGTCGGCCTTCCCACCTCAAGATCGAGGTTTCCTCGGGGCCGGCGGTTGGGCAGACTCCGTACGACCACCCATTTTCTGCCGAAAGGGGCACCGCATGCCCAAGGTCTATGCGAGCGCGATCGTGCCGGCTGACGCCGATCAGGTCTGGCGGCTCGCCGGTGACTTCAACGGACTCGCGAGCTGGCATCCGGCCATCGCCGACAGCAGGCTCACCGCTGGGGATGCCTCGTCGATCGGCGCGGTACGGGAGCTGAAGACCCCGGACGGCGGCCTCATCGAGGAGGAGCAGATCGCCCGGGATGAGCGGAATCGTACGTACACGTACACCTTCACGCAGAGCCCCTTTCCGGTCCGCAGCTACGTCTCGGTCTTCCGGGTCGCCCCGGTGACTGCCACCAACCAGGCCTTCGTGGAGTGGTCCGCGGTGTACGACGCCGAAGCCGCCGACGAGGCCGCGATGAACGAGCTCTTCGGGAACGGCGTCTTCGGCGGCGGGCTGGCCGCCCTGGTCAAGCGGTTCAGCGCTGCTTAGACCGGCTGCCGTGAGCTGCGGCGGTTTGTCACTCCAGCCTCAGCTCCGATCAGTAGTCACATCCGCATCGGCGTTCGGCCCGCGGTCAAACCACCGGGTCGCCGGCGAAGGCGGCTCGTACGATCGCGGTCAGGTCGGCCTCGGTGACCGGCCGCGCGTTGTCGGAGTAGTCCTTCTCCAGCAACAGTTTCACCGCCCGGTCGACGTCTTCGGCAGACAGTCCGATGTCGCGTAGGGCTCGGGGCGTACCGAGCCGCCCGGTCAGCGCCCAAAGCCCAGCCGGCGCTGACTGGGTCCCCAACGCCGCGGCGATCGTACGCATCACCTCCGGGACCGCGAGTTCGTTGAACGCGACCACGTATGGCAGCACGATGGTGTGAGTCTCGGCGTGCGGCAGGTCGAAAGCGCCACCGAGGACGTGGCAGATCCGGTGATGCAGGCCAGACCCGGTGGTCGCGAAGGCCGCGCCAGCCAGGTACGCGCCGTAGAGCGCACCCGATCGCGCCTCCAGGTCACCGCCGTCCGCCACCACCGCCGGCAGGCTGCCGGCCAGCGTCCGGATGCCTTCGGCCGCCATCAGGGTGGTGATCGGACTGGCGGCCGGCACCCACATCGCCTCGACGCAGTGCGCCAGCGCGTTCACCCCGCTCGGCGCGGCGATCGCCGGCGGCAACGACAGCGTCAGCTCCGGGTCGTAAATCACCGTCGCCGGCTGTACGGCCGGGTCCCGGCCGGTGGTTTTGCGCCCGTCCTCGGTGAGGCCCCAGACCGGCGTCATCTCCGAGCCCGCGTACGTGGTGGGCACCGCCACGATCGGCACCGGCCGGACCAGCGCGATCGCCTTCGCGGTGCCGATGGCGGACCCGCCGCCGACGCACACCACACAGTCCGCGGCCAGCTCGGCCGCCATCTCCCGGGCCGCCGCGGCAACCTCGATCGGGACATGCTGGCGTACGTCGGTGAAGCGGCCGACCAGCCGATCGCCGAGCGGACGGACCAACTGGTCGACCAACCGCTGGTCGCGGTTCGACGCGACGACCAGGACCCGGTGGCCACCGACCCGGTCCGTCTCAGCGGCGAGCTGGCTGGCCGTACCGGCGCCGAAAACGACCCGCCCTGGCAGTGCCTCGTAAGTAAAGTTTCTCGACATTCGTGACTTCCTGTCGTCGACCCTTCACCCATCATCCACGGAGGTAGCGGCCTTGGCCGCCAACGGACGATAACGACCGGTCTCCCTCGCTGCCCATTACCACGAAAGATCGACTTAGGCTATCCATGCTTGTGTGACCTAAACGACAGCGGTAGCTTCAGTCGATCTTGCTCCCACCATCTGGGACGTGGTATTGGTGCCTGCGTACGGGATCGACAGCAGCCAGGTGAGAAGGCTGTTCGAACGTCGCGAGGCACCGCTACGGACCTTGGCCGGCACCGCCGACCAGGTCGCGAGGACCTGCCACGCGATGAGCCTGCGCTTTCACCGAGGCGGCAAACTGGTGGTTTTCGGCAACGGCGGACCGAGTACGGACGCCCAGCACCTGGCCGTCGAGTTCGTCCATCCGGTGATCGTCGGCAAGCGCGCCCTGCCGGCGATCTCGTTGACCTCGGACGTTGCCACCCTCACCGGAATCGCCAACGACAAAGGGATCGACGAGGTCTTCGCGCACCAGATCGACTACCTGGCCGAGCCGGCTGACATCGCCCTCGGGCTGTCGTCCGACGGCAACTGCGGCAACGTGCTGCGCGGGCTCCGGGAAGCGCGTGATCGCGGCTTGCTCACCATTGGCATGGTGGGCGCGGGCGGCGGCTCCGTCGCGGCCGAGCCGGGCCTGGACCACGTCCTGATCGCCGACTCGCCGGACCCGCGGGTCGTGAAAGAAGTGCACGTCACGACGTATCACATCCTTTGGGAGCTGGTGCACGTGTTCTTCGAACGCCCAGGTGTCCTCCCGCCGGCGGTGATGACCGGATGACCGACACACCAGGTGGCTGTCCGACCCCTCCTCCCCCGGCCCTGACCTCGCCACCCATCCCAAGAGCTCCGGTCTGCTACGACGACGTCTGCATCACCTGCTCCGACCAGGCCGTCGCGGTCACCGTGGTCGAACTACTGCCTGACGAGCTGGCCGTGGTGGACACCGGCGTCAGCCATGAAGAAGTCAGCGTCGCGCTGGTGAGCGCCCGCGTCGGCGATACGATTTTGGTGCACGCGAAGGAAGCCATCGCGGTCATCGATCCCAGCCAGGCAGCACCGGCCGCGGTCGGAGGTGATCTCCGGTGACCAGCAACGGGCATTTCCGGAACGGCAGCGCCAGCAATGGCGCGCATCCGACCGACGCGCTGTATCCGTTCCTCTCATCGGGGGCCAGTGATCTGCAGGCGGTGCTCCGGGAGGTCAGTCAGTCCACTGTGGACAAGACCGAGGAGATCATCGCGCTGCGGGAAACGGTGCTGGCGCAGGACGGTGACCGGCTGGTCGAATGCGCCGCGGCGATGGCCGCAGCGTTCGGCGCGGGCGGGCGGCTGTTGTCCTTCGGCAATGGCGGAAGTTCCACCGATGCCCAGGAAGTCGCGAGCCTCTTCCTGAGCCCAGGCGGAAAATCCCGGCCGCTGCCGGCCTTCAGCCTCACCAATGACATCGCAGTGGTGACCGCGCTGTCCAACGACATCGGGTTCGACGTGGTCTACGCCCGGCAGATTGCCGCTTTCGGGCGTAAGGCCGACATCGCCGTCGGACTTTCCACGAGTGGTAACTCCGACAACCTGTTGCGTGCCTTCGACGAGGCGCAGCGGCGAGGAATCCTCACCGTCGGAATCGCCGGCTACACAGGCGGAAAGATGGCCGAGCTGAACAGCATCGACTACCTCTTCGTCGTACCGTCCGCTTCCGTGCACCGGATCCAGGAAGCGCAGACCACGATTTACCACGCGCTGTGGGAACTCACTCTCGCGGCCTTCGACGCCCAGGCCGTCGCGGACCGCACCGTCGCCAGCTCCGAGTCAATCACCATGGGGCCGACCAAATTCTAAGGAGCGTGCGCCGTGACAACTGCGACCGCCAAGCCTGACGCCGCGCCACCCCAGGAGGAAGAGGCGCCTATCCACATTCTGTGGATCAACGCGGGACTGAGCTGCGACGGCGACTCCGTGGCGCTCACCGCCGCGACCCAGCCCAGCATCGAGGAGATCGTGCTCGGCGCGCTTCCTGGGCTGCCCAAGATCGCGGTGCACTGGCCGCTGATCGACTTCGAGTGCGGTCCCGAGCAGGGCGCGGACAACTTCATCGAGTGGTTCCACAAGGCCGACCGCGGCGAGCTGGAACCGTTCGTGCTGGTCATCGAGGGCTCGATCCCGAACGAGGCGATCAAGTCCGAGGGCTATTGGTGCGGCTTTGGCAACAACCCGGCCACCGGACAGCCGATGACCACCAGCGAGTGGCTGGACCGGCTCGCGCCCAAGGCGCTCGCGGTGATGGCCATCGGTACGTGCGCCACCTACGGCGGAATCCACGCTATGGCCGGAAACCCGACCGGCGCGATGGGCGTACCGGACTATCTGGGCTGGGACTGGAAGTCCAAGGCCGGCATCCCGATCGTGTGCGTACCAGGCTGCCCGACCCACCCGGACAACCTGTCCGAGACCATCCTCTACCTGCTTTACATGGCCACCGGCCAGGCGCCGATGATCCCGCTGGACGACCAGCTGCGTCCGCAGTGGCTGTTCGGCGCGACCGTCCACGAAGGCTGCGACCGGGCCGGCTACTACGAGCAGGGCGACTTCGCGACCGAGTACGGCTCCCCCAAGTGCCTGGTGAAACTCGGCTGCTGGGGTCCGGTGGTCAAGTGCAATGTGCCCAAGCGCGGCTGGATCAACGGCGTCGGCGGCTGCCCGAACGTCGGCGGCATCTGCATCGGCTGCACGATGCCCGGCTTCCCGGACAAGTTCATGCCGTTCATGGACGAGCCGCCCGGCGGCAAGCTCTCGTCGGCGGCGAGTACGGCTTACGGCGGCTTCATCCGGAAACTGCGCACGATCACCACGAACACCCTGAACAAGGAACCGAAGTGGCGGGAAAAGGGGCGCACCCTCAAGACCGGCTACAAGGCGACCACGTTCTAGCCCGTACGCGTTTACAGGAAGGCACTGACAAATGACATCCTCAACGCGGTCGGGCAAGAGCAGCAAGTCCGACTCCAACCTGATGGAAATGAACTGGGATCCGATCACCCGGATCGTCGGCAGCCTTGGCATCTACACCAAGATCGACTGGGCCGCCAAGCGGGTAGTGGAATGCCACAGCACGTCGTCGGTGTTCCGCGGCTACAGCATTTTCATGAAGGGCAAGGATCCCCGGGACGCGCATTTCATCACCAGCCGGATCTGCGGCATCTGTGGTGACAACCACGCGACCTGCTCGGTGTACGCGCAGAACATGGCCTACGGCGTGAAACCACCAAATCTCGGTGAGTGGATCATCAACCTCGGCGAGGCTGCCGAATACATGTTCGACCACAACATCTTCCAGGAGAACCTGGTCGGCGTTGACTACTGCGAGAAGATGGTCGCCGAGACCAACCCGGGCGTGCTGGAACTGGCCAGGCACACCGAGGCGCCGCACGCCGAGGACCACGGCTACAAAACCATCGCGGACATCATGAAGTCGCTGAACCCGCTGGAAGGCGAGTTCTACCGGGAGGCCCTGCGGGTCAGCCGGGAAACCCGCGAGATGTTCTGCCTGATGGAAGGCCGGCACGTCCACCCGTCCACGCTCTACCCGGGCGGCGTCGGCACCGTAGCGACCATCCAGCTCTTCACCGACTACCTCACCCGGTTGATGCGGTATGTCGAGTTCATGAAGCGCTGTCTGCCCATGCACGACGACCTCTTCGACTTCTTCTACCAGGCCATGCCCGGCTACGAGCAGGTCGGCCAGCGGCGAATTCTGTTGAACTGCTGGGGAAGCCTGAACGACCCGGAGTACTGCGACTTCAAGTACGAGAACATGGCCATGTGGGGCCGCAAGATGTTCGTCACGCCGGGCATCGTGGTCGACGGCAAGCTCGTCACCAACAACCTGGTCGACATCAACCTGGGCATCCGGATCCTGCTCGGCAGCTCGTACTACGACGACTGGGAGGGTCAGGAGACGTTCGTTTCCCATGACCCGCTCGGAAATCCGGTCGACCGTCGACACCCGTGGAACCAGCACACCATTCCGCGGCCGGCCAAGCGCGACTTCGACAGCAAATACTCGTGGACCATGTCGCCGCGCTGGTTCGATGGCAAGGACTACCTGGCGATGGACACCGGCGGCGGCCCCATCGCGCGCCTGTGGTCCACGGCGCTCTCCGGCCTGGTCGACATCGGTGGGTACGTGAAGGCCACCGGCCACAGCGTCGTCATCAACCTTCCCCGGTCCGCGACAAAGCCGGAGAAGACGTTCGAGTGGAAGATCCCGCAGTGGAGCAACGCGATTGAGCGTAACCGCGCCCGGACCTATTTCCAGGCGTACTGCGCGGCCGCGGCGGTCTATTTCATCGAGCAGGCGATGGCCGAGATCCGAGCCGGGCACACCAAAACCTGGGAGAAGTTCGACGTACCGAAGGACGCCATCGGCTGCGGCTTCACCGAGGCGGTACGCGGCGTGCTGTCGCACCACATGGTGATCCGCGACGGCAAGATCGCGAACTACCACCCGTATCCGCCGACCCCGTGGAACGGCAGCGTCCGGGACGTTTACGGAACCCCTGGCCCGTACGAGGACGCGGTGCAGAACACACCGATCTTCGAGGAGAACCCGCCGGACAAGTTCAAGGGCATCGACATCATGCGCGCGGTCCGCAGTTTCGACCCGTGCCTGCCCTGTGGCGTACACATGTACACCGGCGAAGGCAGGACGGTGAAGAAGCTGCACACGCCGCACGCCTTCAACTCCGGGGGATAACCGGCGTCCGCGCGTTCCGGCCATCCGTCCCACCACAACTCGACGAAGGACTGCCGAATGACGCAGGTAGACGGCAAAGAACTCCCGACCGAGGACGTGGCCGCGCGGATCGAGGAATTGCTCGTACGGTTGGATTCGGCGACGGATCCGACCGTACGGGCCACCGCGGAGGAACTCGTCCGTACCCTGATCCAGTTCTATGGCAGCGGCCTGGAACGCATCATGGAACTGGTCTTCGAGGACGACGTGGTCGCCGAGTCGGTGGTGCCCAAGTTCGTCGGTGACAAGCTGGTCGGCAGCATTCTGGTCCTGCACGACCTGCATCCGTCCACGACCGAAGAACGGGTTGTCGAGGCGCTGGAGCGGGTACGCCCGTACCTGGGTTCGCATTCTGGCGGTGTCGAGCTGCTGGGGGTGGACGCGGAGGCCGGCATTGTTTTCCTGCGGTTGGCGGGCAGTTGCGACGGCTGCCCGTCTTCCACGGTCACCGTGAAACTCGCCATCGAGAAGGCGATTTCCGAGACGGCGCCGGAAATCGTGAAGGTCGAGGTCGAAGGGATGGTCGAGCCGGCTGGCCCGGTCGACGCTGGTGGCCGGAAAATGCTACCGCTTTCCGGGGTGCCACAGGGAAAACTCACCATCCCCGTCCAACAGGAACCGCTGGCCGCATCGGCGCCGGCCTGGGTCGAGGTCGGCGGGCTGTCCGGCCTCGCGCCGGGCAAGGTCACCGCCGCGAAGGTCAGCGGCGTCCACACGGTTGTCTGCAATGTGGGCGGTGACCTGTACGCGTACCGCGACAAGTGCCCGTCCTGCGGTTCCGGGCTGACCCGCGGTGAACTGACCGGTCAAACCCTGCAATGTCCGCGGTGTGGGCACGGTTATGACGTACGCATCGCCGGCCGTGGTACGA
Organism: Fodinicola feengrottensis; assembly: GCF_039530045.1. Lineage (NCBI taxonomy): Bacteria > Bacillati > Actinomycetota > Actinomycetes > Mycobacteriales > Fodinicola > Fodinicola feengrottensis. The sequence continues at coordinate 578,098 of NZ_BAAANY010000020.1, forward strand.
CGACACCGTCCGATCACCTGGATCCGTTCCCGTTGTTATCCGATGACGGGCATATTCGAGTGGCGGCAACGGCGGCGGCCCGATGACACAGGGCCTTCGACGGTTTATGAAGCTGCCGCCACCGCTGGATCCGGCGGCGGTGGTGGAGAAGTGCGAGATGTGCACCGAGGTTCTCGCCGAAGACCATCCGCACCTGGTCAACGTGGAATCCCGGCAGATCCTCTGTGCCTGCCGGGGTTGCTATTTGTTGTTCACCGCCCGAAATGCCGGCAAGTTCCGGGCCGTACCGGAGCGGTATCGTTACTCTCCCGAACTCGCCGACGGCATCGCTTTCTGGGACTCGATTGGGATCCCAGTCGGGATGGCGTTCTTCTTCACCAGCTCCGCTCAGGAAGCTCCGATCGCGTTCTATCCGAGTCCGGCCGGTGCCACCGAGTCACTGCTGACGATGGAAATGTGGGACGAGGTGCTGACCGCCAACCCTGCCTTCAAAGACGTCACGGAGGACGTCGAGGCATTGTTGATGCGGCGCACCGAAAGCGGTGTCGAGTGCTATCTGGTGCCTATCGACAGCTGCTACGGGCTGGTTGGGCTGGTCAAGGTGAACTGGCGCGGCTTCGACGGCGGCACCGAGGCTCGGGACAAAATCGACGCCTTCTTCGAGAACCTGCGCGGTCGCTCGGATCTCATTCCAGTGGATGGCCACGATGGCTGACCTGATCTTCGAGTGCGTCGACGCTCAGCCGGACAAGTACGGCGTGAGTCCCACGCTGCTTTTCAAGCTGCGCATCACCGATCCGGACGGTCAGCCGGTGCATGCCATCGCGTTGCGCTGCCAGCTCCGGATCGAGCCGCAGCGCCGGCGCTACGACGAGGAAGAAGGCGAGCTGCTCGGCACCCTGTTCGGCGACCGGTCGCGGTGGGGCGACACACTCAAGCCGATCCAGTTCGCGCTGCTGTCGGTCTTGGTGCCGAGTTTCACCGGCAGCACCGAGATCGACGTGCCGGTGCCATGCACGTACGACATGGATGTGACCGCGGGAAGCTATTTCCACGCGCTCCAGGACGGTGTCGTGCCGCTGGTTTTCCTGTTCAGCGGCACCATTTTCGGTAAGGGCGGCGCCAAGGGCTTCTCGGTCAGCCAGGTGCCGTGGCATCAGGAGGCGAATTTCCGGCTGCCGGTCAAGACCTGGAAGGAGCTGATGGACCGGTATTTCCCGGACACCAGCTGGCTCCGGGTCCGCCGGGACACTCTCGACGCGCTGCTCAAATACAACGCGGTGCACGCGCTGCCCGGCCTCGACGCGGTCATCACCTCGCTTTTGGAGCAGAGTTCTTTGAAGCAGGGCGGGGAGAAGACGCCATGACCGACCGGTTCGCCTCAGCCAAGGCCATTGCTGACACCGTTCTCTACGAGGGCTATCTGCTCTACCCGTATCGAGCGTCCGCGGCGAAAAACCAGGCGCGCTGGCAGTTCGGCGTACTGATGCCTCCTGGTTTCGCCTCCCCCGTCCGCGGCGAATACGACACGTGTCAGTGCGAATGTCTTGCCGAGCCGGGCAAGGATGCCGATCTTGAGGTGCTCGTACGATTCCTGCGGCTGCAGCAGCGCACCGCGCAGGCCCTTCGACCTGGCGATGTCTATGAGGACGTGCCGTCGCTTTATGCCGCCGAGGGTGAAATCACCACGTGGGTCGAGGCCGTCGCCGAAGAGGTCAGCGTCAAGATCCCGGTCGCCGACCTTATTGCCGCCGATTCGACGACCGCATTGGACGTGCCGTACGGGCAGGAAAGCGAACCGCTGCGTTCCGCGGAAGGCGAACTCGTTGGCCGGGTCGTACGCTCACGGGCGGCGCTGCACGGTGAGCTGCGACTGCACGCCGAGGAACTGGACGGCCCGTTCGGTGGCGTGAAAATCCACGCGGAGATCCGTAACACGACGCCGTGGCAGCATCCGAACCCGTACCGGGACGCGGCCTTACACGCGGCTTTTGTTGCCACCCATGCCCTGATCGGCGTTTCCAGCGGAGCTTTCCTGTCTCTGCTCGATCCGCCGGAGTGGGCGAAGGTCGCCGTCCAAGAGTGCACGAACGTACGCTGCTGGCCCGTCTTGTTAGGTGCAGGCGACGCCGTGATGGCCTCCCCCATCATTCTTTACGACTTCCCCACCATCGCGCCGGAAAGCCCTGCGGATCTGTTCGACGGAACAGAAATCGATGAGATCCTGACCCTTCGTACGATGGCCATGACGGACGAGGAAAAGCGGCAGGCAAGGGCGACCGATCCGCGCGCTCGCGCGCTCGTCGACCGGGTCGACTCGATGCCGGGTGAGTTGTTGGAGCGACTGCACGGCACAGTTCGTTATCTGCGTGGCGTGACCGGCGAGCCGGACGCGCCGATTGAGCTTCGGGAGCTCACCGACGACCCCACCTTGAATGGCGGGCGTGAGTTGGATCCGGGACCGGCATTCACCACCGACGCCCCCTGGTGGAATCCGGAGGCGGACAGCTCGGTCGATCCGGACACCGACGCGGTGGTCATCAACGGGGTGGAGGTCCGCCGCGGCAGCAAGGTCGTGCTCCGGCCCGGAGCCCGCCGTACGGACGCGCAGGACATGTTCCTCGCCGGAATGGTGGCCACCGTCCAAGCGGTCGTGCTGGACGTGGATGGCGAGCAGTACATGGCTGTGTCGCTCGACGACGACCCGGCCGCGGACCTGCAGACCAGCCACGGCCGGTTCCGCTATTTCTTCCCGGACGAGGTCGAGCCGTACACCGCCGTGGAAGAGTCGCGATGACGGCTCGAGTGCTGGTTGCGGGTGTCGGCAACATTTTCCTGAACGACGACGGATTCGGCGTCGAGGTGGTCCGGCGGCTGGCCGCCGAAACGTTGCCCGACTGGGTCGACGTCGCCGACTACGGCATTCGCGGCATGCACCTCGCGTACGACGTGACCAGTCGCGGCGACGGGCTGGAGACCATGATCCTGGTCGATGCCATGGCCCGCGGCGAAAAGCCGGGCACCGTCAGCGTGCTGGAGGTCGATCCGGAACGGCCGGCGGACTATGTTCTGCCGTCCAGCCCGATCGACGCGCACGGAATGCAGCCGGATGTCGTTTTGGATTTGATTACCCTGCTCGGCGGCAAAGCCGGGCGGGTGTTGGTGGTTGGTTGTGAACCGGCCGAACTCGAACCGGAAATCGGGCTCACCCCGGCGGTCGCCGCCGCGGTGCCCGGCGCGGTCGAGGCGGTCAAAGGACTCATTCGCGAACACGACGGCAGTGACCGTCGGCTGAATGCCGGATCGGAGGTGTAAAGAATGTTACGTCGATTTATGACCTTGGTGATGCTGGGAGGCATCGGATACGTGGTCTACAAATTAGTTGCCCCGGACGTCAAGCGTTATCTCGAGATCAGCCAGATGTAGTCGCAAGCAGTGCCGTAGGTATGGAGGCAGTCATATGTGCTTGGGCATCCCTGGAGAGATCATCGAGATTCTCCACGACAAGCCGGATCTCGCCATGGTGGACGTCAGTGGCGTACGCCGGGCCATCAACATCGGCCTGTTGGAGGACGACCCGCCGGTGCCGGGCGACTGGATCCTGATCCACGTCGGTTTCGCGTTGTCGAAAATCGATGAGGGTGAAGCCAAAGCCGCGCTGGAATTCCTGGAGGGCATCGGTCAGGCGTACGCCGACGAGATAGCCGCCCTGCTGGAATCGTCCATAGATTGAGCCATAGATTTGAGGAGGTGCCGGCGTGCGATACGTCGACGAGTTCCGCGACGCGGAGAAGGCACGTGCCCTGTCCGCTCGCATAGCCAGCCTGTGCGAACCCGGCCGGCACTACAAATTCATGGAGGTGTGCGGCGGGCACACCCACACGATCTACAAGCACGGCCTCGAAGACTACCTTCCGGAAACCATCGAACTCGTGCACGGACCGGGTTGCCCGGTCTGCGTTATCCCGATGGGCCGGGTCGATGACTCGATCTACATCGCCCGGCAACCGGACGTCCTCATGACGTCCTTCGGTGACATGATGCGGGTGCCCGGCGGCAACGGGTCGTTCTTCGACTCCAATGCCGAGGGCACCAACATCAAGATGGTCTATTCACCGCTGGATTCGCTGAAGATCGCCCGGCAGAATCCAGACCAGCGAGTCGTCTTCATGGCCATTGGATTCGAGACCACCGCGCCATCGACGGCGATGACGATCCTGCGCGCGGCCGCCGAAGGCCTGGAGAACTTCAGCGTTTTCTGCAACCACGTGACGATCATTCCGGCGATCAAGGCGATTCTGGACTCGCCGGACCTGCGGCTCGACGGCTTTATCGGCCCCGGCCACGTTTCCACCGTGATTGGATGCCGGCCCTATGAGTTCATCACTACCGATTACCACAAACCAATCGTGGTGGCGGGATTCGAGCCATTGGACATTCTGCAGTCCATCTACATGCTGATGCTGCAGCTGTCCGAGGGGCGCTGCGAGGTCGAGAACCAGTATTCGCGGGTGGTGCCATGGGACGGGAACCTGGTCGCCCTGAAGGCGATCACCGAGACGATGGAACTGCGGCCGTATTTCGAATGGCGCGGGCTCGGCTTCATCTCGCAGTCCGCCATGCAGGTCAAGGAAAAGTACGCGAGGTTCGACGCCGAGCGGATCTTCAACATGCCCGGACTGCGAGTCGCGGACCCAAAGGCCTGCCAGTGCGGCGAAGTTCTCAAGGGCGTGCTGAAGCCGTGGGAATGCAAGGTGTTCGGCACCGCGTGTACGCCGGAGACACCCATCGGTACGTGCATGGTCTCGCCTGAGGGCGCCTGTGCGGCGTATTACAACTTCGGCCGGTTCACCCGCCAGCGCGTCAAAGAGGCCACCGCGGTAGCCACCACGGAAGCGAGCAAGGTGTGAGCGGCGTGCCGGAGTCCTCTGGCGTACAAGAACACCCGACCGACCAGCCGCCCGCGGCGAACTGGGTCGAGGAGGCGATGGCCGAGCATCACGCGACCGAGCACGAACTGGTGCCCACTCCGGGCACTCGCCATGCCAGCCGCGAGCAGCAGGTGCTGGACCGGATCGACAAGGCCCGGCGGCGCCGGCCAAAAATGAAGGAACAGCGGATCACCTCGTCCCACGGTGCCGGCGGCAAAGCGACGCACACCCTGATCGAGGCGATTTTCGCGCCAGCTTTCAGCAACCCCCTGCTGGACAAGATGGAGGACAGCGCCGCGCTGACCGTTGGCGACGCCCGGCTGGCCTTCACCACCGACTCGTACGTCGTGTCGCCGATCTTTTTCCCCGGCGGCAACATCGGCGACCTGGCGGTGAACGGCACGGTCAACGACCTGTCGGTGGCCGGCGCGACGCCACTCTATTTGTCCGCCGGTTTCATTCTGGAGGAAGGCTTTCCGGTAGCCGACCTGCAGCGGATCGTGGACTCGATGGCGGCCGCCGCGGCGGCCGCCGGCGTACAGATTGTCACCGGTGACACCAAAGTTGTGCAGCGTGGCAAGGCGGACGGCTGCTATATCAACACCTCAGGCGTCGGCGTCCGCGAACACAGCACGGACTTTGGTGTCGACCAAGTCAAACCCGGCGATGTGGTGATCGTCTCCGGACCGATCGGCGACCACGGCGTGACTGTCATGTTGGCTCGCGGCGAGCTCGACATCATGTCCGACATCACGTCCGACACGGCCGCGGTGAACGGTCTGGTGGCCCGGCTTTTGGCTGGTACGAACGGTGTCCGGGCCATGCGGGACGCGACCCGCGGCGGGGTGGCGACCATTCTCAACGAGGTGGCCAAAGGCGCGAACGTCGCGGTCGTCGTCAACGAGGCAGCGGTGCCCGTACGCACCGAGGTCCGCGGCGCATCGGAGTTGCTCGGCATCGATCCGCTTTACGTGGCCTGCGAAGGGCGGATCGTGGTGATCGTGGCCGGCGACTGCGCTGACGAGGCGCTGGCCGCGATGCGGTCGCATCCACTCGGCGAACAGGCCGCGGTCATTGGCAAAGTCGTCGACGACCCGCCAGGTTTGGTGCTGCTGAACACCACCTTCGGCGGCACCCGGATCGTCGACCTGCTGGTGGGTGACCCGCTGCCGAGGATCTGCTGAATGCACGAGCTGTCGATCACCCAGAGCATTGTCGAGGCGGTCACTGACAAAACCGGTGACCGCCAAGTCCGCCGGGTGGAGTTGGAGGTCGGCAAGCTCGCCGGGGTGGTCGCGGACTCGGTGTTGTTCTGCTTCGAACTCGTCACCGAAGGAACGACGTTGGCCGGTGCGCGGCTCGATATCGTGGAGAAGGCCGGGCGCGGCACCTGCCGCGGCTGCCGCGCCGACCTGGAGCTGACCACTCTGATCGTGCTCTGCGACTGCGGCAGCGCGGACGTCGATGTGACCGAGGGAACCGAACTGCGGATCCGGTCCGTGGAGGTGGTGTGAGCGATGTGTTCGACCTGCGGTTGTTCGGACGACGCGGGCGTACGGGTCATCGACCCGGATGCCCCCCCACACGTACATTCCCACGACGACGAGCACGGGCATGGACATGGACATGGCCACGGTCACGGTCACGACCACGACCACGACCACGACCACGACCACGACCACGACCACGACCACGAACAGGATGCGGCCGCGGCGCAGACGATCCTGCTGGAACAACGCGTACTGGCCAAAAACGACTTGCTGGCCGTCCAAAACCGCGAGTGGCTGTCGGAGCGGGATATCCTCGCTGTCAACGTGATGAGTTCTCCCGGCTCCGGCAAAACCACCTTGCTGGTACGGACAATTCGCGAGTTGGCGGCGCGGCTGCCGATCTCGGTCATCGAGGGTGACCAGGAAACCCTGCTGGATGCGGAAAGAATCCGCGAGACCGGCTGTCGGGTGGTACAGATCAACACCGGCGCCGGCTGCCACCTGGACGCGTCGATGCTGGCCAGCGGCCTGAAAACACTCGGCCCACCGAACAGTTCGGTGGTGCTGGTGGAAAATGTCGGCAACCTGGTCTGCCCGGCGCTGTTCGACCTCGGGGAGCACAGCCGGGTCGCGGTCATGTCGGTCACCGAGGGCGCCGACAAACCACTGAAATACCCGCATCTGTTCCGCAGCGCGGATCTGGTGGTCGTCAACAAGCTCGACCTGCTCCCGTACGTCGACTTCGACCTGATGAAGTTCGCCGCCTACGCGCGGCAAGTCCAGCCAGGTGTGGAAATCCTGCACCTGTCGGCCACCACCGGCGAAGGCGTCGAGGGCTGGTACGACTGGCTCCGCAACCGCCGAGCCGTCCTCACGTCCACGTAGGACCCCGCAACGTCACTCTCGCGGTAGGCAGGGCTGGACTTTCGTCGAGTGTGGGACTTTATCCCGCACTCGACGTCGAGTGTGGGGTTTTGTCCCGCAGTCGACGCTCCGACTACGGGCGGCCGGAAAGTCGCGCTGCGGCGACGGCCGCCTGGCCGAAGCTGATGCCGCCGTCGTTGGGTGGCACTCGGGAATGCGTCAGCACCCGGAACCCAGCACCCCCGAGACCCGCCACCACGCCTTCCACCAGCAGTAAATTCTGGAAGACCCCGCCGGACAACGCCACCACGTCCACGCCAGTACGGTCTCGGAGTTGGCCGCACACCCGTACCACCAAGTCGACCAGTCCATTGTGGACACGAGCGGCGATCACCGGTCCTGGGACGCCGGCACGTACGTCGTCAGCAACCGCTCGTACGAGATCGACCCCCTGGACTTCGAGCGTCTCACCATCGAGCACCGCGAGCCGATAGTGGCCCTTTTCGGTACGGTCAGCGAGTTGTTCAAGTTCGACCGCGGCCTGACCCTCGTAATTGATCGCCTCCCGGACGCCGACGATCGCGGCGACGGCGTCCAGCAGCCGGCCAGCACTGGAGGTCAGTGGCGCGTTGATCCCACGCCTGGCCATCGTGACCACAGTGGACCAGTCGCCCTCATGTCGCTGCGAGAGTACCGAGAAGTCGTCGATGCCGGCCGCGTCCAAATAGGCGGCGGCCATCCGCCACGGCTGTTTGATCGCGGCCGCGCCGCCGGGCATCGCGACCGGCGCGAGCCGGCCGACCCGGGTGAAGCCGACCAGATCGGCGAGCAGGAACTCACCACCCCAGATGGTCCCATCGGTACCAAAGCCGGTGCCGTCGAAGGCAACCCCAATGACCGGCCCCGACTCACCGTTGTCGGCCAGGCAGGACGCGATGTGGGCATGGTGATGCTGGACTCCAACAAGCTCGACGTTTTCCAGCTCCATAGCGTATTTTGTGGACAGGTATTCGGGATGCAGGTCGTGCGCGACCACCGCTGGCTCGATGTCGAAGAGGCGGCCAAAATGTGCGATGCCTTCGGTGTACGAGCGCAGGGTCTGATAGTTCTCCAGGTCGCCGATGTGGTGCGAGACAAAGGCGTGCCGCCCTTTGGCCAGGCAGAAGGTGTTTTTTTGCTCTGCTCCGCAGGCCAGCAGCGGTTGTGGTGTCTCAGGACGCAAAGTCAGCGGCTCCGGCACGTATCCGCGGGAGCGCCGGATCATCATGGGGCGGCCGCCGACCGAGCGAGCCACCGAGTCATCCGTACGGATGTGGATCGGCCGGTCATGGGTGAGGAATGCGTCGGCGATGGTGCCGAGCCGGGCCAGCGCGTCGGCATCCTCGTAGGCGATGGGCTCATCGGAAGTGTTGCCGCTGGTCAGCACGATCGGGCCGCCGACCGCCCGCAGCAACAGGTGGTGCAGCGGCGTGTACGCCAGCATGAGGCCGAGTTGGCGGTTGCCGGGCGCGACGGATTTCGCTAGCGCGGTGCCCTCCCTCCGGTCGCACAGCACGATCGGCCGCCGCCAACCGCTGAGCAGTTTCCGCGCCGCCGCGTCCAGCGAACACCATTCGCGGGCATCGTCCACTGTGGCCACCATCACCGCGAAAGGCTTGTCCTCACGGTGTTTGCGGCTGCGCAGGGTTGCCACCGCCGGCTCGTCAGTGGCCAGCACAGCCAAGTGATAGCCGCCGATTCCCTTGATGGCCAAAACCGCCCCGGCCCGCAACATCTCAGCCGCGGTGGGCAAACTCGGCCCGGCCAACGGCTGGCCGGCGGAGTCGAGCAGATCCAACCGCGGCCCACAGTCAGGACAACACACCGGCTGCGCGTGGAACCGCCGGTCCGCCGGATCATGGTATTCGGTCTCGCACCGGGCACATATGGGGAATTTAGCCATGGTGGTGAAAGGCCGGTCGTACGGGACGTCCTTGACGATGGTGAAACGCGGTCCGCAGTTGGTGCAGTTGACAAACGGATACTGGTAACGCCGGTCGGCTGGGTCGTCCAGCTCCGCAAGGCAGTCCGCGCAGGTGGCACTGTCCGCCGACACCAAAGTGTTGCGCTGGGCCTGCGTTTGGCTGGCGACAATGGCGAAAGCCGGCCAACCGACCGGGTCGGCGACAGTGGATTCCACCTTTTCCACCACCGCCAGCGGCGGCGCCTGCGCTCGTACGGCCGCGATGAAGCGCGCCAAAGTGTCCGGATCGGCCTCCACGTCCAACAGGACGCCGGAAGAATCGTTGCGCACCTGTCCGGTCACCCCGAGCCGGTTCGCCAATGCGTAGACAAACGGCCGAAAACCGACGCCCTGCACGACACCCTCAACCCGTACCAGCCTGCGCTCCCGCCCGGACATAGCCGCAGTCTGCTCCCTGCCGGCCCCGCCGTCCAGCGCCCAGAATGCACCGCGTTGATGGCAGCGGTCTGATAAAAGCCAGAAATTCCCTGGTTTTCCTTGCGCCTGACGCATAACAATGACTGTCGCGACAACACGGGCCTACCCTGTCGATTCGACAAGGAGGGCGGAGAATGCGCTACGACCACGCGCTGTCCGGTCCGCTGTCGCCCGACGGCATGCTCGCGCTTTTCGACGTGGCCATCGTCGAGCCAGTGTCCGAACCTTCACGGCAGCGCCACTACGAGCACTGGTGCATCGAGCTTCAGCAGCGGGCCGCGAGCCTCGGCATCCGGTGGACGCCCGCCGCCGGTGTGGCGGCCGTCTTCACCCGGATGACCCCCGACCGATTGACCGACATCCTGCTCCGGATCATCGAGACCACACCGGTTTTCCCGCTCCCCACCGGCACCGATCCATTGCCGTCCCGGCGGCCTCGCCGCCCTCGGCGAGGCCCGGCTCACACCGCCCCACACCGGACTGAGCCGGGCCGCCCGCCAGCCTTTCACTCGGGGTTTGTCAGGTCAGGTGAGGGTCGCGCGTACGGCAGCGCCCGGCTCCGCACCGGCCTGAGCGACGACGACGCCCTCGGGCGTACGGATGGAGGAACGACCCGCGGTCTTGGAGAACCCGCCGCCGGTCGACCCCGCGCAGCTCGCGAAGGCCACCCAGACCCGGTGGTCAGCAACGATCCGGCGGGCCCGCGATTCGATGACATCGGCGGCGTTCTCGACGAGGCCGCCGACGTACGCGTCGATGCCGAGCGCGGCGGTGTCCGCGGCGTGCTCCGGATGGCCAGTGTCTTTGCAGATGGCGAGTCCGAGGCGCCACCCGTCCACGGCCAGCACCGCTGGGTTCTGCGCCGGCACGAACCGCTCGGCCTCTGCCGCGCCGAGGTTGATCTTCCGGTACACCACGGTGGCGTCGGAGCTGTCGACGGCCAGCATCCCGATGCATGGCCCCGCGAGCGGCGCTCCAACCAGCGCCAGCGCGCCGGCCGCGACGCATGCCTGGATGATCGGCGCCAGCCGCGGGTCGTCGGGGCTGACCAACGGCGCGTCCAGCTCGTACCCGGTCAGCGACAGCTCAGGAAAGACCACTACCCGCGCACCGGCACGCCGTACGACCGCGGCCTGCGTTTGGGCGTTCGCGCTCACGTCGTACGACACCAGGGCCGGTTGGGCGACCGCGATCACCAGCGAGCTGGCCTTCATGACGTCCGACCGTACGCGCCAGTGAATATGGACACATCGGATATCAGGAACACGTCAGGAATTTGGCGTCGGTGTCAAGAACGCGTTAGGGGCTCTCACCGAAGGCGCCCGCCCGACACACGATGTGCGGCGTGACAGCAAAAGAATCTCCATCGGCACTGGCCTGAAATGGAGAACAAGCGGCGGTCGGCGGGACGTATGGACACCGTATTGGTAGTCGACGACGAGGCTCCGCTGCGGCGAGCGCTGCGGGTGAACCTGCGGGCCCGCGGGTACGACGTACAAACCGCCGCGGATGGCCGTACGGCCCTGGAGGTCGCCGCGAAACGACAACCGGACCTGGTGATCGTGGACCTCGGCCTGCCGGACATCGACGGTGTGGAGGTCGTCCGCGGGCTGCGCGGCTGGACCAGTGTTCCGATCATCGTGCTGTCGGCTCGTACCGAACAGTCCGACAAGGTGTCAGCGCTGGACGCGGGCGCCGACGACTACGTGACGAAGCCATTCGGTATGGACGAGCTGCTGGCCCGGATGCGGGCCGCGTTGCGCCGCGGCACGGTCGCCGACGAACGGCCGGTCATCACCACCGCCGACTTCAGCATCGACCTGGCCGCGAAACGGGTCGTCACCCAGGCCGGCGAGATCCGGCTGACGCCGACCGAGTGGAGCATCCTGTCCATCCTCGCCCGGCACCGCGGCAAGCTGGTCGGCCAACGTCAACTGCTCCAGGAAGTGTGGGGCCCGCGGTACGGCACCGAGACCAACTACCTGCGGGTTTACGTGGCTCAGCTGCGCCGCAAGCTGGAGCCCGACCACGCTCGGCCGCGCTACCTGGTGACCGAACCGGGCCTGGGCTACCGGCTGGACGCCTGAGCGGCTTCGGCTCGTACGGCCGGCAGCGCGATCACCATCGTCACGCCACCTCCCGGGGTGTCTTCGGGTGTCAGCGTCCCGCCCATCGCCTCGGTGAACCCGCGGGCGACCGCGAGACCGAGCCCAACGCCAGTGGTCGTGTCTCGGTCACCAAGGCGCTGGAAGGGCGCGAAAACCCGCTCTCGATCGTCCGCGCGGATGCCCGGTCCGCGGTCGATGACCCGCAGCTCGACCCGGTCGAGGTGGGCGCTGGCAGTCACTGTCACCAGACCGGTTGGCGCATGTCGTACGGCGTTGGACACCACGTTGGCGACGACCCGCTCCAGCAGACCCGGGTCAGCGAAGACGGGACGCTGGATGCCCGGGATGTCCACCTGGATCCGGCCGAGGTCGTGCTGGTCTATGCCGCGCAGCGCGCGTGAGATGACCTCGTCGTAGCCCACCGGCTGGCAGGTCGCCGTCACCGAACCAGTGTGCAGCCGGCTCATGTCCAGCAGGTTCGCCACCAGATCGGTCAGTTGGTCGGCGGAGTCATCGATGGTGATCAGCAGTTCCTTGGTGTCGGCTTCGTCGAGCTCGATGTCCTCCGCACGCAGGCCCGCGATCGCCGCCTTGATCGAGGCCAGCGGCGTACGCAGGTCATGGCTCACCGCCGCGAGCAGCGCGGTCCGCATCTTGTTGCCTTCGGCCAGCTTGTCGGCCTCGGCGGCCTGTTTGGCGAGCCGGGCGCGCTGCAACGCGACGGCCGCCTGCTCGGCGAATGACACCAGCACGCGGCGGTCCGCCGCGGCCAGCGCGCGGCCCCGCAACAACAGCCGCAAATCGTCGGTGATCGGGATATCCTCGTCCGCGTCGGCGGTCTTGTGACACGGGCTCGGGCCAGCGAAGCCGGCCACCTGCCAGTGCTCGCGCTCATCCCGATCTCGCTCCAGCATGGTGACCGAAGTCAGCGCGAAGGCCTCCCGGATCTGCTCCAGAAGGCTCGGCACGCCCCGGTTTCCGGCCAGTACGCTGCGCGAAAGGGACGCCAGCATCGCGGTTTCGGCGCGCCCCCGAGCCGCCTGGGTGGCCCGCCGGGCGGACCGGTCCACCACTGTCGCCACGGCTATCGCGACCGCGATGTAGACCAGCAGCGCGACCACGTTGTTTCGCTCACCGATCGTGAAGCTTCCCACCGGCGGTACGAAAAACCAGTTCACGATCAACCCGCCAGCGATGGCCGCCAGCAGCGCTGGGTAGAGGCCACCGACCAAGGCCACCCCGACCACTGCCAGCAAGAACAGCAAAAGCGCCGAGGCCGGCGTGACATTGGTGCCCAGCGCCAGCAAAACCATCGTCAACGCGGGCAGTCCCACCGCGGCCACGACCATGGCGGCCGTACGCCGACGCCAGTTCAGCCCACCGGTCAGCTTGGGCAGCCGGCGCCGCAGAATCCCACCGGAATGGCCGTGGGTGACCATGTGTACGTCGATGTCGCCGGAGTCGGCGATGACGGTCGCCCCGATCCCCTCGTCGAAGGCGCGGGCCACCCGGGATCGGCGACTGGTGCCGATGACGAGCTGCGTCGCGTTCGTACCGCGGGCGAAATCCAGCAAGGCGACGGGAATGTCGTCGCCAACGACGGTGTGGAAACTGCCGCCGAGGCTTTCCACCAGCTCGCGCTGTCGGCTGAGTTTGGCTGGCGAGGCGCCGGTGAGCCCGTCGCTGCGCAGAACATGGACCGCGTGCACCTCACCACCGGCGGACCGGGACGCGATCCGGGCCGCCCGGCGGATCAGCGTCTCGCCTTCCGGCCCGCCGGTCAGCGCCACCACGACCCGCTCACGCGCCTCCCAGACCCGGCGGATGTCGTGATCCGTACGGTAGCGGTTCAAAACCTCGTCCACCCGGTCCGCTACCCACAACAGCGCGAGCTCACGCAACGCGGTCAGGTTGCCGACCCGGAAGTAGTTCGACAAGGCCGCGTCGATCCGCTCGGGCGGATAGATGTTGCCGTGCGACATTCTTTTTCGCAGCGCTTCGGGTGCCATATCCACCAACTCGATCTGGTCGGCACGGCGAACCACCTCGTCCGGAACGGTCTCGCGCTGCGGCACCCCGGTGATGTGTTCGACTACGTCGTTGAGGCTCTCCAAATGCTGCACGTTCACCGTGGACAACACGTCGATGCCGGCAGCCAGCAACTCCTCGACGTCCTGCCACCGTTTCTCGTGACGTACGCCCGGAATGTTGGTGTGCGCGAGTTCGTCAACGACGACCAGGCGGGGCCGTCGTTCCAGAATCGCGGCGAGATCCATTTCGGTGAACGACGTACCGCGGTAGTCAACCAGCCGACGCGGCACAGTTTCCAGCCCTTCGAGCTGGCCTGCGGTGAGCTCGCGGCCGTGCGTCTCGCAGAATCCGACGACGACATCGCACCCTCGCTTGAGGCGGCGGTGCGCCTCGCCAAGCATCGCGTACGTCTTGCCGACTCCGGGCGCCGCGCCCAGATAGATTCGCAGCAGTCCACCGGCCATGGCTCCAGTTTCCCTCGCGCCGCCGCGCTTTCGAGCGAGCGCCGTCACACTGCCCGTCAAGGACGCGTCAAGACATCTGCCAAGTGGCGTCAAGGGACCGTCAACGCCACTCTGTGCCCTGTCGGTAGTCCTTACCGTCGTGGTCGCGGAGGCACCCGCCGACCGCGTCCTGCGTTTTCCCGGAGGGGGGTCAGTCGCGATGAGCGACCTGATCTTCGTAGTACTCACGGTCGCCGTGTTCGCTCTGATCGCACTCGTGGCGAGAGGAGTCGAGCGGTTGTGAGCGTGCAGTTTCTCGCCAATATCGTCGGCCTGATCGTGGCCGTCGCGCTGATCGGCTATCTGGTGATAGCCCTGCTGTTCCCGGAGAAATTCTGATGTCAGCAACGGCAGCCGGATGGCTGCAGGTTCTGGTACTGGTGGCCGCGCTGGTAGCGGCGCACCGGCCGCTGGGCGATTTCATGGCCCGGACGTTCACGGCCGTCAAACACGGGCGGATCGAACGTGTACTTTACCGGGTGATGGGAATCGACCCGGAGGCCGACATGGCCTGGCCGGTCTACCTTCGTAGCGTACTGGCCTTCTCCGCGGTCTCAGTGCTTTTTCTGTACGCCTTCGAGCGGCTGCAGGACAAACTCTGGCTGTCGCTCGGGTTCCCGCCGGTCGCACCCGACCAGGCCTGGAACACCGCGACCAGTTTCGTCACCAACACCAACTGGCAGTCGTATTCCGGTGAGTCGACGATGGGGCATCTCGTCCAAATGGCTGGGCTCGCCGTACAGAACTTCGCCTCCGCTGCCGTTGGCATCGCGGTCGCGGTCGCGTTGATCCGCGGCTTCGCGCGGGCCAAGACGAACCGGCTCGGCAATTTCTGGGTCGACCTTTTTCGGGCCAGCTTCCGGATCCTGCTGCCGCTGTCGATCGTCGCCGCGCTGGTGCTGGTCGCCGCCGGCACGATCCAGAACTTCTCCGCCGGTACGGACGCGCACACCCTCGCGGGTGCGACCCAGCATCTCACTGGCGGGCCGGTGGCCTCGCAGGAGGCGATCAAGGAGTTGGGTACGAACGGGGGCGGTTTCTACAACGCGAACTCCGCGCACCCGTTCGAGGATCCGCGCGCCTGGACCAGCCTGTTCGAGATTTTCCTGTTGTTGGTGATCCCGTTCTCGCTGCCACGCGCCTTCGGCAAGATGATCGGCGACACCCGGCAGGGCTACGCGATCGCCGGCGTGATGGGCATTCTCTGGGCGGCCTCGGTTGGCCTGCTGACCTGGGTGGAAACCGCGCACCCGGGCCTCGCGCCGCAGCTGGCGGGCTCGGCGATGGAGGGCAAGGAAGTGCGGATCGGCGTACCATTGTCCGCGCTTTTCGCCAGTTCCACGACATTGACCTCCACTGGTGCGGTGAACTCGTTCCACGACTCGTTCACCGCGTTGGGTGGCGGGATCACGATTTTCGACATGATGCTCGGCGAGATCGCTCCCGGCGGCACCGGTTCGGGTCTTTACGGAATGCTGATCCTGGCGATCATCGCGGTGTTCGTCGCCGGGCTGATGGTGGGGCGTACGCCGGAATACCTGAAAAAGAAGATCAGTGCGCGGGAAATGAAGCTCGCCTCCCTCTACATTCTGACCACTCCGGCCCTGGTGCTGATCGGCACCGCGGTGGCGATCGCCATCCCGGCCGGCACCGGCTCCATTCTCAATCCCGGGGCGCATGGTCTTTCCGAAGTGCTTTACGCCTTTACGTCAGCCGCCAACAACAACGGCTCAGCTTTTGCTGGCCTGTCCGTGAACACCGGCTTCTATAACACCGCGCTCGGGCTGGTAATGGTGCTCGGCCGGTTCGTTCCGATGGTGTTCGTCCTCGCGCTGGCCGGATCGCTGGCACAGCAGAGCGCGGTGCCCGAGACCGCCGGCACACTGGCCACCCACAAGGGA
This sequence comes from Fodinicola feengrottensis, assembly GCF_039530045.1. Taxonomy (NCBI): domain Bacteria; kingdom Bacillati; phylum Actinomycetota; class Actinomycetes; order Mycobacteriales; genus Fodinicola; species Fodinicola feengrottensis. The sequence continues at coordinate 594,366 of NZ_BAAANY010000020.1, forward strand.
CTCTTCGTCGGCCTGTTGGTCGGGGTGGTGCTGATCGTGGTGGGGCTGACGTACTTCCCGGCGCTCGCGCTGGGCCCGCTGGCCGAAGGCCTGTGACCTGTGACTGAGACTTCGAGACTGAATTCCTTGAGGACGTGCGTGAAATGACCACCCCTACCACCGAGGCGCCCACGCGGACCCCGGAACAGAAGGAAAAACCGGACGACTCCGGGCACCGCGTACAGGCCGGGCTGCTGGATCCGAAGCAGCTGGTGACCTCTTTCCCGGACGCGTTGCGCAAACTCAACCCGGCGACGCTGTACCGCAACCCGGTGATGTTCATCGTCGAAATCGGGTCGGCGCTGTCCACCGTGATGGCGATCATCGACCCCAGTGTTTTCGGGATCGTCATCGCGATCTGGCTCTGGTTGACGGTTTTGGCGGCCAACCTCGCCGAGGCGGTCGCCGAGGGCCGCGGCAAGGCGCAGGCCGACAGCCTGCGCAAGACCCGTACGGACACCGTCGCCCGCCGGCTTTCGGGCTGGGAGAAGGGTCGTACGGACATCCCTGAGACGGAGGTCCGCGCCAACGACCTCTCGCTCGGCGACCATGTGGTGGTCGAGGCCGGCCAGATCATTCCCGGCGACGGCGATGTCGTCGAAGGCATCGCGAGCGTCGACGAGTCGGCGATCACTGGCGAATCCGCGCCGGTGATCCGGGAGGCCGGCGGCGACCGGTCCGCGGTGACCGGTGGTACGCGCGTACTTTCCGACCGGATCGTGGTAAAAATCACCTCCCGGCCCGGCGAGACCTTCGTGGACCGGATGATCGCGTTGGTCGAAGGCGCATCCCGACAGAAGACGCCGAACGAGATCGCGCTGAACATCCTGCTGGCGAGCCTCACCATCATTTTCCTGATGGCGGTCGTCACGCTGCAGCCGCTGGCGATCTATTCCAAGGCACCACAGTCGCTCATTGTTTTGGTCGCCCTGTTGGTCTGCCTGATCCCGACCACGATTGGCGCGCTGCTGTCGGCGATTGGCATCGCCGGCATGGACCGGCTCGTCCAGCGCAACGTGCTGGCGATGTCCGGGCGCGCGGTCGAGGCGGCCGGTGACGTGAACACGTTGCTGCTGGACAAAACCGGAACCATCACGCTCGGCAACCGGCAGGCGGTGGAATTCCTGCCGGTCGGCGCGGCGACGCCCGACGAGGTCGCCAACGCGGCGCAGCTTTCCAGCCTTTCCGACGAAACCCCGGAGGGCCGGAGCATCGTCGTACTGGCCAAGACGAAGTTCGGGCTGCGCGAGCGCGCCCCGGGCGAGTTGCCGGGCGCCGAATTCGTGCCTTTCACCGCCCAGACCCGGATGAGCGGCATCGACTTACCCGACGGACGTCAGGTCCGTAAGGGCGCGGCGGCCGCGGTCGCCGACTGGGTACGCAACGAAGGCGGTGTCGTACCAGCCACCCTTGGTGAGGCGGTGGACGGAATCTCCGGCTCTGGCGGCACTCCGCTGGTGGTCGCCGAGAAAACCGGCGGCCGCGCGGTCGTAGTCGGTGTCATTCACCTCAAAGATGTGGTGAAGACCGGCATGCGGGCGCGGTTCGACGAGTTGCGGGCCATGGGCATCCGTACGGTCATGATCACCGGCGACAACCCGTTGACGGCCAAGGCGATCGCGGACGAGGCCGGCGTCGACGACTTTCTCGCCGAGGCCACCCCCGAAGACAAAATGGCACTGATCAAACGGGAGCAGGCCGGTGGCAAGCTGGTCGCGATGACCGGCGACGGCACGAACGACGCGCCGGCGCTCGCGCAGGCCGATGTCGGTGTCGCGATGAACACCGGTACGTCGGCGGCAAAAGAGGCCGGCAACATGGTCGACCTCGACTCCAACCCGACCAAACTGATCGAGATCGTGGAGATCGGCAAGCAGTTGCTGATCACCCGCGGCGCGTTGACGACCTTCTCGATCGCCAACGACGTGGCGAAGTATTTCGCGATCATCCCGGCGATGTTCGCAGTCGCGTACCCAGGTTTGGACGCACTGAACATCATGCGGCTGCACAGCCCGACTTCGGCGATTCTGTCCGCGGTCATCTTCAACGCGATCGTCATCGTCGCGCTGATCCCGCTGTCGCTGCGCGGAGTCCGCTACAGACCGGCATCGGCCGCGTCGATGCTGCGCCGCAACCTGCTTGTCTACGGCGTCGGCGGGCTGATCTCGCCGTTCATCGGCATCAAGATCATCGACCTGATCGTCCAGTTCATCCCCGGAATTCGGTGACCACCATGGCAACCTCCACCTCCACCATGCCGGCCTGGCTGCGCCGGCACCTGGCCGCGCTGCGGGCGCTGCTGGTCTTCACCGTGCTCCTCGGACTCGCGTACCCCTTGCTCATCACCGGCATCTCGCAGCTGGTCTTTCCGGGCGCGGCCAACGGATCCCAGCTCACCTCCGGCGACAAAGTGGTCGGCTCATCGTTGATCGGGCAGAACTTCACCGATGACAAGGGAAACCCGCTCCCCCGGTATTTCCAGTCCCGCCCGTCGGCGGCAGGCAAGACCGGCTATGACCCAACCTCCAGCGGCCCTTCCAACCTTGGACCAAACAATGCCGACCTGGTGAAGGCCATCAAACAACGGCGTGCGGAGCTGGCGGCTTTCAACGGCGTACCCGAATCGGCCGTACCAGCCGACGCCGTCACCGCCAGCGCCTCCGGCCTGGACCCGGACATCAGTCCGGCCTATGCGGCCATCCAGGTGGCCCGGATAGCGAAAACCCGCGGCCTTTCGGTAGCCCAGGTGCAGCAGTTGGTCGACGACAACACCAGCGGACGTAACCTCGGTTTTATCGGCGACCCGCACGTGAACGTACTGCAGTTGAATCTCGCTTTGGACAAATTGCAGCCGTAAACCCAAAAATGGAGGCGACCTTGAGAAGTTGACCGGTCGAAAGCCGGAAATCGCCCGGCCAGCCGGGCCAACTTCTCAAGGTCAACCGCGTACCTGCTTATCTAGACGCACTCACACTGCAAGGACAGCCAGAACAGGCCAGCATGAGCCGCCGGACGCCGCTCAGTTCGCGAAGGATTTCTAACGGCTGAGCATTTCCACCGCTTTGGCGATGCGGCGCTCGCGGGTGGCGGTGGTTTTGGCTTCTTCGATGGCTCGTACGTGTTCTTTCCGATGGGTGTAGGGCATCGCGTCGAAGCGTTTCCGGGCCACCGGTTCGGCGTCGAGGGCCGCCGCGAAATCGTCGGGCACGGTGACCGTACGGGGTTCGGTATCGAGTTCCACCTCGACGGTGACCAGGTCACCGGCGGCGACGCCGGCGGCCGTACGGTTCTCGGCGCTGAGCGGAACCAGGAAGCGGCCGCCCATGCTGGCGATCGTCGTGCGATATGTGTAGCTGTTGACGGTGACGTTCACCGGCGGCCGTCTACCCGCCCCGAGGCCGTCCACGACGTCGTCCGGCACCTGGATGCCGGTCGCCGTTTTGCCACCCAGCTCAACGGTCGCCTCGAATGTCATCGTATCCCCCTCGCGTACGTGACCACGATCATGCCGCCAAGGCGGGACCATGTCACGCACCGACGCCTACTGAGTGGGCATTTGCTGGTGGCCGGTGGGAGCCGCCGGGGCCGGATTGTCGCGGACCTCGTTCTGGGCCGTACGCAAGCTGGCGACCGTGCTCGGATAGCGGAGTTGGGCGTTTTCGCTGGGAAAGTGAGAGCCGGGGCGGTCAAACCGGAAGGCGGAGGTCAGGTCACCGGCGGTCTTCCGGCGGAAGGCGCTGATATTCGGTTCGGACACGCCGAAGCGGGCCTCCAGGAAGCGAATCAGCGAGGTGTGATCGAAGGTTTCCGAACATACATAGCCGCCGGCCGTCCAGGGCGAGACGATCGTGGTCGGAACCCGGAACCCGAGGCCGATCGGGACACCGAGGACATACTCGTCGGGAGTGCCCAGTGGCGCCGTCGGCGGCACGACGTGGTCGAAATAGCCGTCGTTTTCGTCATACGTCAGGATGAAAACCGTCTTCGCCCAGACTTCCGGGTTGGACGCGATGGCGTCGATCTTCGACGCGATGTACTGCGCTCCGGCGGCCGGCATCCAGTTCGGGTGTTCGGTCTGCGCCGACGGGGCGACCAGCCAGGAAACCTGTGGGAGCCGGTCGTTCTTCGCGTCCGACTCGAACCAGCCGGCGGACTTCTTGACCATCGCCCGCTTGTAGAGCGGCGACGTCCGCGGCGCATCGGCATATTGCCGGAACCAGGCCAGCGCGTTGTCGTCGTAGTTGTCGTGCTCCTGATAGATCTGCCAAGAAATTCCGGCCTTCTCCAGCCGCTCCGGATAGGTGGTCCAGCGGCAGATCGGGTTGTTGTACGCCGGAGTGTTGACAAAGATCGGTCCGCCGGCCTTGCCTTGCGGGTCGATCATGCCGGTCCACATGTAAAGCCGATTCGGGTTGGTCGGGCCGATCACCGAGCAGTGATAGTTGTCGCACAAGGTGAAAGCCTCGGCGAGCGCCCAGTGGAACGGGATGTCCTCGGCGGTGAAATAGCCCATTGTGTTGCGGCCCTTGGCCGGGATCCAGGCGTCCATCTTTCCGTTGTTCCAAGCCACATGCTGGTCCGGCCAGTTGTGGGCACAGCCGGGCGTGGCCTGGGCGCTGGTTTTGGTGGTGTCGAACCGAAAAGGCAGCAAGTAGCCGTCGGGGTGGGTCGGATCCGGCTGGTGGAACACCGACCTCCCGGTGCCAAGGGTGATCGCGGTCGGGTCGGAGAAGCCGCGTACGCCAGGCATGCTCCCGAAATAGTGGTCGAAGCTGCGGTTCTCCTGCATCAGGATGACCACGTGCTCAATGTCGCGAAGGCGCGGGCGCGGCCGGCTCGGCGCGGCGGCCAGCACCTTGCGAACGTTGGTCGGCAACAGCGGGGACGCCAACGCGGCGGCGCCGGCCGCGCCAAGCAGCCGCCGACGGGTGATCGGGACAGGCGTGGTGGACAACGGATCCCCTAGTTTTGTGGGCGGAAGACGGCGATCCGGTCATGGCCAGAGTCGGCGACCAGGATGTCGGCGTTGGCGGCGAAAGCTATCGCCTGCGGGAATTTGAGCATGCCGGCGTCTGTGCTGTCGCCGAACTGGGCGAGGAACGGGCCGCTGGCCCGAAATATCTGCACGAAGCCGTAGTCCTGCTGGCTCACCAGGAGGTGGCCGGCCGGATCGACGCCGACCGCGGCCGGGTTGGACATCCCGCCGTACTGACTGTTCTGGCCGGCGCCAAGCGTGGTTTTCGCAACTCCAGCTGGTGAATAGCTGACCACCGCGTCGTCGCCATTGCCGGCGGTGCCGTTCTGGGCGACCCACAGCGTGCCGTCCGGACCGACCGCGATGCCTTGCGGGCCGCCCATTTTCGCGGTGATCGCCCGCTGGTACGTACGATCCACTGTGGAAAACACCGCGACCCGAACGTTTGCGCTGTCTGAGACGTACAAAAGGTCACCGCTCAGCGCGACTGACCGCGGCTCGAGCAATTGGCCCTGCCCGTAGGTCGCGATATACCGGCCGTACGCGGAAAATTCCTGCACCCGGTCATTGCCGGTGTCGGCGACGAAAACTCGCCCAGTGGCGCTGACCGCGACGCTCTGCGGGCTGCAGAACTGGCCGGGTCCAGTGCCCGCGCGGCCGAACCGCAGCAGGGATCGGCCACTCTGCGCGAAAACCGCCACTTGGTGGTGACCAGTGTCAGCAACCCACACGAAACCGCGCGAGTCCACCGCGACCCCGGCCGGCTCCCGCAGCTGGCCGCGGAGCTGGCTCACATAGACCGGCGGCACCATGGGTTGAACCGGCGTCACGGTGAATCGCACCGGGTCCGCGAGAGCGGTGTATCCGTCGTTGTAAAGGTAAAACGCGAGGTACTTGCCAGGCGTCAGCGAGCCGCTGCCGAAGTCGACGCTGCCGGCCTGCTGGGTCACGTACTGCCAGGTGGTGGACGGTCCCACGTACGAGCCGTCGACCGGCCCGTTGCCCGGGTCGGAATAGATGCCCACCCAGTTCGTCGAGGTGACCCTGTCCGCGGTCGTCGCGTACGTGAAAGTCACCTGCTCGCCCTGCTCCACACTCGGCGGGGTGACCGTGAGCGTCCCCCCGGCGATGGCCTTCGTGGCTCTCGTACGTTCGACCAGCATCCGGCGCGCCCTCTCGCTCCAGGCCGCACCCGCACGGCCGCCAAGACGCTACGTACGGCAGTACCGGCTGGTCAACCACCCCAGGCGAACGCAGGGAAAACATTTGCCCCGATACTGTCGACCGGTGCCGACCATTGTTTTCCTGAACGGGCCGTCGTCAGCCGGCAAGACCAGCCTCGGCCGCGCGCTGCAGAACCAGCTCGACGAGCCGTATTTGTTGCTCGGTCTCGACACGTGTTTCGCGATGGTGCCGGAGAAATGGGCCGGCGGCCCGGTCGGACCGTACCGGCATCTGGGCATCCATTATCAGGATTTGCCGGACCAGGATGGATGTTCGGTCCGTGGCATCGGTTATGGCGAGGCGGGATGGACCATGTTGTCCGGTTTCCACCTCGCGGTGGCGGCGCTGGTCGAGGCCGGCAACAACGTGATCGTGGACGAGATGCTGCTCGACGGCCGAGTCCGAGACCACTGGCTGGGCGTGCTCGCGCCGATGCGAACACTGTTCGTACGAGTCGACTGCGCGCTGCCCGAACTGGAGCGGCGGGAGCGGCTGCGCGGTAACCCGCCCGGGCTCAGCCGGTGGTCGTACGAGCGGGTGCACGACGGCATGCGGTACGACGCGACCATCGACACCACCCACCAGCTACCCACCGAGGCTGCCACTGGCCTCCTGCGGAGCGGAACTGTCGTACCCGGCTCGTAGAGTGTCCTTGACTGACCACGGACGAGCATGGGAGTGGCGCGAATGATCTTGGTGACGGGTGCGGGCGGGACGGTTGGCAGCGCCCTCCTCGACGAGCTGAGCGCTCTCGGCCACCAGCCGAGACGGGCCTTCCACTCCCCCGCCAAGACGGCCCTGGCCAGCGCGGATGGCCTGGACGCGGTCACCATCGACTTCGGCCAACCAGACACCCTTCCCGCCGCGATGGCCGGCGTCCAGACGGTTTTCCTGCTCGGGACCAGCGGTCCGAGCCAGCCTGAACACGAGGGCAACATGGTCGCCGCGGCTCGGGCGGCCGGCGTGCGGCGGATCGTCAAGCTGTCCGCGTGGCGCGCGGACGAGGACCTGACTCCGATCGGGCGCTTCCACCATGCGAGCGAGCAGGCCGTGCGGACCTCCGGGCTGGCTTGGACATTCCTGCGACCGAACTTCTACCTGCAGAATTTCACCCGCAGGCTGGCCGCGTCGATCCGGGATACCGGCGGTTTCGCCCAGCTGGCCAGCGACGCGCCGATCGCCTTCGTGGACGCCCGGGATGTGGCCGCGGTGGCCGCCCGGGTGCTCGTCGAGCCTGGTCACGACGAGCAGGCATACGAACTCACCGGCCCGGCGGCGCTCACCTACGCCGAGGCCGCCACGGCGATCGGGAAGGTGCTTGGCCAGCCGGTCGTGTTCCGTGGATTGACCGCCGCGCAGGCCCGCGCCGAGATGCTCGCCGACGGGATCCCGGCCGGGTTCGCGGACATCCTGCTGGAGGTCAGCCTGGCCTATCAGCATGGTGGTGCGGACCGGCTCACCACCACCGTGAAGGACCTCACCGGCCGCGAGCCGATCTCACTGGAGCGGTTCGTTCAGGATCATCGGGAGGCTTTCGCCTAGGCCCTGTCGGGGTTCACCAACGGTCGTGCACGTACGGCCGGATCAGCTCGTCGTAGACCGCCTTCACCTCGGCATGTACGTCGTCGCCGAGCGGCGCCAGCGCTGCCGCAGCGGCGTTTCCGGCCGCCTGCTCGGCATTGCGGGCGCCCGGAATGACCACCGACACCTGCGGCAGGTCGACGATCCAGCGCAGCGCGAACTGCGCCATAGTGGCGCCGTCCGGCACCAGCGGACGAAGCCGCTCGACGGCGCGTAGGCCTTCCTCGTACGGGACGCCGGAGAAGGTCTCGCCCACGTCGAAGGCCTCGCCGTGCCGGTTGTACGTCCGGTGGTCGTCCGGTCCGAAGGTGGTGTCCTTTGTGTAGCGACCACTCAAAAGCCCGGATGCGAGCGGCACTCGGGCGATGATCGCGACCCCGGCCGCGTCGGCAGCCGGCAGCACCTGCTCCAACGGCTTCAGCCGGAACGCGTTCAGGATGATCTGGACGCTGGCAACATGCGGACGGGCAATGGCCTTCAGCGCCTCGTCGACCGTTTCGACGCTCACGCCGTACGCGGCGACGCGACCCTCGTCGACCAGTTCGTCGAGCGAGTCGAAAACCTCGTCGGTGTCGTAGAGAGCCGCCGGCGGGCAGTGCAGCTGCACGAGATCGAGAATGTCAACGCCGAGATTGGTCCGGGACCGGTCGTTCCAGGCCCGGAAATGATCGCGGCTGTAGTTGGCCACGGTCTGCTCCGCGCGCCGGCCCATCTTGGTGGCCACCGTGATCCCGTCACCGCGCTCGCGCAGGAACTGGCCCACCAGCGTCTCGCTCCGGCCGTCGCCGTAAACATCGGCGGTGTCAAAGAAAGTCACTCCATGGTCGGCCGCCGCGTGCAACACGGCCAGCGCGTCCGCCTCGTCGACGGTGCCCCAGTCCGCGCCGAGCTGCCAGCAGCCCAGCCCGACCACACTGACCTCGCGGCCCAGCCGCTTCGCGATTCGTTTCTGCACATCCACGATCCTAGTAGTACTGACTCGAAAACATAGAGGCGAGTGGGTGGAAGAAGACCTCCGACACGACGAACGCAACCCACCTCCACGAGATGACTAGTGACGACTTACTGGGCAACTCGGTCAATTAGCGCAGGCCTGGGACGCGTCGCCGGACAGCGCCCACTTTTTCTGCCATCGCGTCCAAAACGGTCCGCAGCGGACCCGGAAGTGGACGCCCGGAGGAAATGTACGGGGCACTGCTCGACAGGACAACCAGCAAGGCCAATCCGATCGGCGCCAACCAGCCAGCGGCCGCCGCCAGGCTGCCGAAAAGCGGAATGCCGGTCACAACGTTCGCCGCGTTGCGTGCGCTGGCCGCCGACACGGGTTTGCTGCCGGCAAGCGCTGCGCCAGCCCCCGGTGACGGCGTTGGCGAGGCGGTGGGTGACGTGGAGTTCGGGGTGCTGGAGGAATTGTTCGACGGGTTCGACGGTTTCGGTGTAGGCGAGGGCGAAACCGCCGAGTGCAACGCCTTTTTCGCGGCTGCCAGCACATCGGTTGGCAGCGGGTACGCGCCCACAGGCAACTTCGTCTGCCCGTCCCCCAGCGCGTAGTCCAAGAATTTCACCACATTGGCCCGCCGTGGAGCCGAGTCGTCTGCTGGGATGACCGCGTACAGCACCAGCGGCATCACGTACGTACCATCGCCAGTCGCCTTGGGATTGGGGAAAAGCGTCCCGTCCGGCAGTTTCGTCATCTGTGGTACGGCCGCCTCCAGCGACTCTTTGGTGGGAGGGACGAACTTTCCGGCGGCATTCTGCAGCGCCATCGGGGTCAGCCCGAGGCCGCTGGCCGACGAGGTGTCGGTGATCGTGACGCTGAGGCCAACAATCGGCGTGCCCGCATCGGGTTCAAGGAGATTTCCCAGCACGGTGTTGCGCAGGGTGGTGAAATTGCTGGCGAGGCTGAGCGAGTTCGCGATCGGTACGCCGGCGCCGGGCAGCGGCAGGCTGGACACAGCACCAGCCGGCCAGAGGCTGTGACCTGCCGTCGTGTCGTACGCGGCGAAAGTCGTGGTGGTCGCCAACGTCGACGAATCCGCGGTGGCCAGCGCGGCGAAAGAGCGGACCGCGCCCTGCGGTGGATTTTGCGGCATCTCCGCGTTCCGCGTCACAAAAGCGGTAGCGATCGCGCTTTCCGGCGGAAAGACGGAACCACCGCGCAGGAAGTCCGCCAACTCGGCCGGCGTTGCCTGGATTTTGCTGACCGAGCGGTAGCCGAAGTTCGGGTTGGTGCCAAACCGGGCGTTCCCCGCGAAAGCGATGGTCGCGGCCTGCAGAGCGATCGGGATGAAGACTGCTTTGCGGGTCCCGCTGACCTTTGTGCCCCCGGGCGGGGTAAAACCGGTCGCGGAGAAAGCGAGGTCCGACTGGCCGCTCTGGAATGCCTGCAGAGCGGTGACCTCACCGGACTCGGTCGCGTCGACCGGCAGGCCTTTGCCGCCGGTGCCACACATTCCGGTGACCAACGAGAGGTAGACCGACGTACTCCCGGAGCCACCGGACGCCACCGCCGTGTCTTTGTCCCCCGCGCCACAGACACTGGTGCCGTCCGGCGCGAAAGTGAGCGCCGCACTGGCATACACGATGTTGCCGGTGATCGCCGACGTCACGGCATTCCTTGCGACCAGCACTGCCGGATGCTGGGCGTCAAAGGCCGGCGTCACCGTCGTCGTACCGGTGCCATCCGTCGACGTCAACGGAAACGAGCCGTTGCCTCGGAAAAGCACGAGCCGCGCCAGTAAGGTGCCGTCGGCGGCCGTCGTCGCGACGTACGGTGTGCCAATACCCTGTTTGTTGGTCGGCGCGCCAGCACTGCAGTAGAGCGCCTTTTTCCGGTACGGGTGCGCGTTCACCGTCTCGGTGTCCCACAGTCGCTCACCATGGGGATATCCGCGGGTGCCGACGCACTGACCCAACTCGACCCGGGTGTTGGCTGGAAAATTCGCACCGGCGACGGTGATGGTGTCGCCGTTGGCGAAGTCTTTCTGTTCGGCCGTCACTATTGTCAGGGTGGGATCGGCCGCGTACGCGGGCGACGACGCGACAATCGGCACGGACCCGCCGAGGATCGCGATCGTCAGCACCGCGACGGCACACCTCGTCAGGCTCCTCATGTGCACTCCCTTTTCCCTTCGTTGGCACAGACAAATGGTGATGTGCCGGAGCCGCCCTCGGCTCCGGCACACCGGCGGCACTAGGAGACGACGGTCTCCACGCAGAAGGTGCCATCCTCCTGCTGGTCCAGCGGCACAAAGCCGAGATCGGTGATCACCGATGACACGTCGCCGTTGCACAGCGGGCTGACGCCGGTCTGGTTGAGTCCAACCACCCGCTGGGCGGCGGTGAAGTTGGCACCCAGCCGGTTGTCGGTCACAAAGAACAGGCCACGCGAGCCAACGAACGAGCCGTCCTTGACCGCGCTGGCATTGATGGTGGCGGTGGCCCCGTCACCAGTGGCCGGGGCGACACCGGCAATGGTGCCGATCCAGTTGCCCGCGGTCTTGTCGACAGCGTGGAATTCGCCAACGTTCTGGTAAACCCACTGACCGGCCGAATACGCCATCAACGCGGTGCTCTGGTTGGCGGCTGCGACACCGGTCGCATCATTCTCCTGCAGGCTCTCGTCCAGCGGGCAGGTGGCCGAGTTCGGGGCGAAGGTGCCGCCCAGAATGGTGGCGATGAAGAACGACCGGGTGCCCGAACCTGCCTGCGGCAGGTACCGGTGGATCGTACCGGTCTTGCCACTGCCCGCAATGGCGCTCCAGTCGGTGACATTGCAGTTGTAAATGCTGCGGATCTGCGTCAACGTCAGGTTCAGCGGCGCGCTGCCGAAGGTCGCGAAGCTCACCGCGTCCAGCGCGAACTGGTCGTAAACCGCATTACCGGACGGGTCCGTACCCACCCGCGGGCCGCCGGAGGAGCGGGCCACGTCGATGCAGCTGGTGGTGCCCGCATTGCGGTTGTTGGCCGCAAAAAGCGCGTCGCGGCCGGCGCCGGAGCCGTCCGGCGGCGGGTTGGTGCTGTCGTACGTGATGGGCGTGGTGCAGGAGCCGTCGACCGGCACCGAGATGCTCTGGCCGGCATCGAGCCGAGCGACCACGTTCACCGCGGTGTCCTCGTGGCCGGGGTTGGCCACACCGTCGTTGTTCCAACCGCCGTAGACCGACGTGTTGTCGTTCTTGGTGAGGCCGTTGACGTAGGCGTTGGTGAAGTCTTCGATCGTGTCCGATCCGACGAATGAAATCGTCTGGTGAACACCGTCCGACGGCGGTGCGGCAGCAGCAGCGGGAGCGCTGCTGAGCGCGAGGACCGCGGCGGCGGCGGTAGCGATGATTCCTGTTGCGAGGGCGTTTCTGCCCATCGTCAACCTCCGGGTAGATTCCGCTCGGCCCCGTGCCGGGCGGCTCACCTCTATTCACTCCTGCGGTTCGTAAACGTTGCAATGCAGGTAATAAAAATCCATGGCGGACCTTGGATGGATTTTTAGTGCCGGCAAGGAAACTCTCTCACCTCACACGGCTTTTGATCCGTTGCGCGAAAGCACCGACCAAGGGTGGAATTCCGACCAGCAGAATGAGAAGCAGGGCCGTGAGGCCACTGATACCAGCCGGACTGAGGCCGCCGTACGCGACTGGTTTGTCGTCCCGCCACCGTCCAGATCCACCACCGACCGCGTCGGCGCCCGCGCCGCTACTGCCAGCGCCTCCCGCCGAGGCGCTGGGATTCGCGCCCGGCGAAGCGGAGTTTGTTGGTGTTGCCGACGGGTTTTTCTTGCCCGCGGCGGGCGGCGGCGGACCGGTGGCACCGGCACCGAGACTCCCGCTGAACTGTGGATTCCGGCAGTTGCCTGCGTTCAATGTCCGACCCTTGGCTTTTGGGCTCATTCTGGTGATCGAGTTCTGAATTTCCTGCGACAGGTTGGGGGGCAGTGGCGAGTAGCCGATCTGGGCCATCTTGACCTGGCCGTCACAGGCGATGTAGTCGAGCCATTTCGCCATCTGCTGGGCGCGGGCATCGTCGTAATAGGGACTCTTGCAGGTGTTGCGGTCCGACGCCGGAGCGCAGGGCGTCATGATATAGCTGTACGCCGACACCGGATACGCTTGCGGAGCCGCGCTTTTGTATACATTTCGCAGGTCCTGGGTGAGATCCGGGCGCAGTTGCGCACTTTCCAGCGCCTTGGAGATGTTTGCCGCGTACGGCTGCACCCAGTTGCCCGACGCGTTCTGCACCCACGCGGACTGTGCGCCAAAAGCAATCGCATAGCCGAATTCGTCGTACCCGATCATGCCGGCGCCGTTGCTGCTCGCGATCGTCTGCGCGAGTTTGTCCGAACCCTCGATTCCGGTCCAGTTCGCGGGGTATGGCGTCGGGATCTGGATGATCCGGATCCCGTCCGGACTGACGATGTTCTGCTTCTGTTTGAATCGTGCGAAACGGGCTGGCGCGGTGTTTTGCACGAAGTCGTAGAACAAGCCGGTGGTGCCCGAGCGCTCCGACCGGATCACCACTTTGATCGCGTCCTCCTGGAATCGGATGCCACCGTTCTGCGAAGTGATGGCCGGATCGTTCCAGGAGGTGATCTCTCCGGTGAAAATCCCGGCGATCACGTCCCTGGTCAGCTTGAGCCCGGTGTACTGCCGGCCGGCGGTGTCGTGCAGGTTGTACATGAACGCGGTCGCGCCGGCCACGTCCGGGATGTACTGGTAGCTCTTGGAAGTGGTGGCACTGCCTTCGTTCACCGACGCGATTTCCGCCTCGGTGGCGGCAAAGTCGATGGTGCTGTCCAGGAAGAACTGCACGCCCGCCGGAGAGCCGTTGGTGTTGTACGAGAAGTTCAGCCCGGAACGCTTGGCGTCGCCGATCCACTGCTGGATCGCCAGCGCCGCGTACGTGGATCCGGCGCCGGTCATCAGGCCCGCGGCGTGTGCTGGTACGGCGCCGAGCCAGCCGACGGCCAGGACGAACGCGAGGATCGCGGCGGCGACACTGCGGAGTCTCGACATCAGCCGAACCGACCCGAGACATAGTCGAGCGTACGCGGATCGGCTGGGTCGCTGAACATTTTCTCCGTCTGGTCGGCCTCCACGATTCGGCCGGGCTCGTTCTCCCCCGCCAGGAAGAAAGCGCAGGAGTCCGAAACCCGATGTGCTTGCTGCATGTTGTGCGTGACGATCACGACTGTCACGTCCTTTTTGAGTTCGTGGATGGTTTCCTCGATCCGGTTCGTCGAGGTCGGATCCAGCGCCGAACACGGCTCGTCCATCAGCAGGACCTGTGGACGGATCGCCAGCGCCCTGGCGATGCAGAGTCTTTGTTGCTGGCCGCCGGAAAGCGCGCCGCCAAGGGTGCCGAGCCGGCCGCGTACCTCGTTCCACAGGCCGGCCCTGGTGAGGCTTTCTTCCAGCAGCGACGGCCGGTCGTTGCAGGTGATCCCGGCAAGTTTCAAGCCAGCCAGCACGTTGTCGCGGATGGTCATCGCCGGAAACGGGTTCGGGCGCTGGAAAACCATCCCGATCCGTACCCGCGCCTGCGCCGGCCGCACCTCGGCGCGGTAGATGTCCTGGTCATCCAGCAGCACCTCGCCGGCCAGCGCGGCCGACGGCACCAGCTCGTGCATCCTGTTCAGGATGCGCAGAAACGTGGATTTCCCGCAGCCGGACGGGCCGATCAGCGCGGTCACCTCGTTTGCCGGCATGTGCAGGCTCACCCGGTCCAGCACCTTGTGGTCGCCGAACCAGGCGCTGACCGCGCGGGCGGTCACCGCCGCCGCGCCGGCCGGCGCACCGCCGGTCAGCACGATCTGCCGGGGCGGCGGCGCGGGATCGGGGGCGGCTGGCAGCTCGGTGGTCGTACTCATCGTCGCGGAGTCCCTCTAGTTTCGGTGCCGTTTACGGGCAATGACTCGGGTGATCACGAACAACAACAGGACCAGCACCATCAGGACAAAGGCACCGGTGTACGCGCGGTCCTGCATCGCCTCGGACTGCAACCGGACCCGGCTGTAGACGAACAGCGGCAAACTGTCCTGTGGCCCGGAAAACGGGTTCGCGTTCAGCAGGTTCGTACCGAACGCGGTGAAAATGAGCGGCGCGGTTTCGCCGACGGTACGGGCGATGCCGAGCACCACCGAGGTGCCCAGTCCAGAACGCGCGGTCGGCAGTACGACCGACCAGATGGTACGCGCCTGCGAAGCACCGAGCGCGTACGACGCCTCCCGCAGTCCGTCCGGCACCAGGCGCAGGACAACCTCGACCGTACGGGTGATGGTGGGCAGCATGATGATCGACAGCGCCAGGCTGGCCATGAAGCCACTGAACGCGCCGTTGCCGGTGGTGGCCGAGATGGTCAGGATCAGCGCGGAAAAGATGAACAGACCCGCGACCTCGGACGGCAGCCCGGACATCGCGTCGACGAAGGTCCGTACGGACCGGCGCATCCGTGATCGGGTCTCGTTCAGGAAGAGCGCGCACAGAATGCCCAGCGGGACGCTGATCACCATCGCGATCCCGACTTCTTCCAGAGTGCCCACGATCGCGCCCAGGCCGCCGCCGACGGTCGCCGGATCGGTGGCTCGGATGCCGGCCTGGTCCTGCGTGAAGAACGTCCAGCGTAGGTTCGGCAGGCCTTGGATCGTCACGAAAACCAGCAGCCAGACCAGCGGAATCAGCATCATCACCGCGCCGCTGCAGATGATCACGCCGACCAACCGGTCACCGGCCACCACCTTGCCGAGGGTGTCCCGGCAAACGAAGTAGTAGATGGCAAGGAAAAGCAGGTAGCTGACGAGCAGAAAACCCAGCCAGCCCTCCATGCCGGTCAGCCGGTAGAAAAGCAGCCAGCCGGTCGCGAGGCCAGCGGCCGCACTGCCGGCCAGCACCCCGAGGTCGGCGACTCGCAGGCCGCGCAATGCTCGGCGCCGCTCGGCGACCGCCGGCTCGGTGGTTGTCTTTTCCAGCACAGAAGTGCTCACTCTTGTCGCCCCTGCTCAGGTTTCCACCCCGGCCCCGGACCGGGACCGGGAGACGATGACCGCGGCGACCGAGTTGGCGGCCAAGGTGAAGGCGAACAGCACCAGGCCGGCGTACAACAGCGCGGACAGCTCAAGCCCGCCGCCGCCGAACTGGTGCACGATGAATCCGGAGATCGTCGCGCCGCCGTTCTCCAGGATGTGCCACGAGGTTTTGATGGTCTGCCCGAGGATCAGCGTGACCGCCACGGTTTCGCCCAGCGCACGGCCAAAACCCAGCATGCACCCACCGATGACACCACCCTTGCCGAACGGCAGTACGACCGAGCGGACCATCCCCCACTGAGTGCTGCCCAGCGCGAACGCGGCTTCCTTCTCCGACTGCGGCGCCTGGCTGAACGCCTCCCTGGCCACCGAGGTGGTGATGGGCAGCACCATCAGGCTGACCACCACACCAGCGGTGAAATAGGAGCCCAGGAAGTTGTCGTTGGTGACCTTGAAAATCGGCAGCCAGCTGACATTCTCGCTGAGCCACTGTGACAGCGGCAGAATTTTCGGCTCCAGAAAGAGATAGCCCCAGAGTCCGTAAAGCAGGCTCGGGATGGCGGCCAGCAGGTCGACGAGCGACACCAGAGTGCCGCGCAGCCGGGCCGGCGCCCATTCGGAGATGAAGAGCGCGGTGGTGATGCTGACTGGAATCGCGAAGACCATCGCGATGAGCGCGACCGTGATGGTGCCCCAAAGGAGGCCAAGCACCCCAAAAACCGGTGGCTGCAGGTCCACTCGCCACTGATCGGTCAGGAAGAAGCCGATCCCCCGCTGCTGGATCGCCGGCCAGGCTCGGTAGCACAGGAAAATTCCGACCAGTGCCAGCAGGACCATCACCCAGACGCCCGCGACCCTCGCCGCAGTAAGGAAAACTCGGTCGGCCCCGGTGGGCCGGTCGCGCGGGACGAATCGCAACTCGGGCGCTTTGTCTGGTATCGTACTCGTACCGCTCGACGCCCGTTTTGCTGAATCGCCTGGCAATTGGTCGCTTTCCGGCATGAACGAGCCGTTCCTCCCGTGTGATCGGTCGAATTCCGACCGCGATGCATGCGAGGTAAATCGTCAGCGTCCAACACGGCTGAACAGTGATACGCGCGTTAACAGCAATGGCGGTTGTCATTAACACTCACTCGCGGCGAGTCGGCAAGGGTTGACCAAGCTGTTCGGGGAGAAGCAAAGTTACAGCGCAGAATGCCCCTCATCGAGTGCTCACAACAGATTGCCGGAGCGACAGTGGCGACCACGCACCTCCCGTCCTTATCGAGGCCAGTTCAGGACAGCACCCCCGCGGTCAAAGGCGAGCCACCGCTGCCACCGGCCCCGCCGCCCGTGCCCGCACCGGTCCGGCTCAGCCGCGCCCGGCTGGTGACAGCGGTCTGCGGTTGGGGCGTACTCATCATCGTGGGAATGCTGGTCGCCGCCGGACCCCTCGGCGCACTCTCGGAAAGCCGGGCACAGCACGGCTTGCTCGCGGACTTTCGCCAGCAGGTCACCAACAGCGCGGCCGCCGCCCAGTCGCCACTGGGTGCCATCGTGCCCACCAAACCCGCCGAGCCGGGAACAGCCGTTGCCCTGCTGCAAATTCCGCGGCTAGGGCTGCAGCGGGTTGTCGTCGAAGGCGCATCGCCGACCGACACCCAAAGCGGACCGGGCCACGTATCCGGAACCGCCGGGCCGGGACAACCGGGCAACAGCGCCATCGTCGGCCGAGCCGCCGGTTACGGCGCGGCCTTCGCGGATCTGGGAAAACTGCGCGCGGGCGACGACATTGTGGTGACCACAACACAAGGCCAGTCGGTTTACCGCGTCACCCGCCCGCCGGCGGTGAACAGCGGCGATGTTCTCGGCAAATCCGCCGACAACCGGTTGACGCTGATCAGCAGCGCGTCCTGGTGGCCGTGGTCCGCGGATCCGCTCGTCGTCACCGCAACAATGCGAGACCTGTCATTCTCCCCCACCCCACAGCAGGGCCGGTCCCTCGCGACGGACGGCCGGATGGGCGACCCCGGTGCGTACGGCTGGCTCGTCATCGACTTTGTTCTGCTGGTCGCCGCCGCGGCGATCGCGGTCTTTCTCTACCGCCGTTGGCTCCCCCGCGCCACCTACCTCCTCACGTGCCCTGTTCTGGTGGCGCTGATAGTGCTCTCCACAGACACATTCCTGCGTACGCTCCCGGCCTGGATCTGACCACCGACCCACCCGGGATGTCCGTCATTGCCCCTGAAAGCCGGATCAGCACCGGCCATGAGGCAAGGACGTCCTGCAGCATTTTCACCAGATAGTCAACGATGTCGGCGCGTGATGATGGCCGGCGTCAGCTCGGTTGGTCAGGTCGCCATGTTCGGAGACGGTTTTCCCGCAGTTCGGCGAACGCTCCGGTGACCGGATCGTGCGCGGTTGGTCGAAAGTCAGTGAGGTGGCTGATCCGTGCGCCTGTCTCTCGGTTCCAGATCTCCATTCCGGTCGAGGCCGCGACGTGGAGTTTTCCCCTGTAGGCCCACATGCGCCCGTTGGGACCTGCGAAGATCGCGATCCGTCGGCCGCTGGGGGCGTCGTAGATTTCGACTCCGTCGAGCATGGCTTCGTCGTCGTGACCGATCCGTTGGATCGCGATCGTCGTGTCATCGATCCAGGCGATCGGCTGGTCCCACGCGTACGACCGATAGCTGAGAGCCTCACCGTGCTCCGCCGCATACGTGTCGCCTCGCCGCCAACCCTCTACATCGATAACGGAAGGCGCGCCGACCGGCGACCAAATCCAACCGTCGTCCGCGAGCGAGCCCCCGGAAGGGTTGAGCAGCAGGCGGCCGTGAAAATAGTCCAGATAATGCTCGGGACGAGGGCATTCCCGCTGCCAGGCCGTGTCGCGGTTGCTCGACAGGTGCCCGCTCGCCATGTCGAACAGGTCGAGCCGATTCCAGTCTGTCGCCACGATGACCGCGTCATCGAGGAACGCGATCGGGAATGGGGTCGTCTTGCACTGATAGGGTCCGCGGTCCAAGGCAATGGTACGGCCAGTCGCGATGTCCAGAATCACGCCGTACTGTCCATAGTCCGTGACGATCGCAGCAAAACGACCGTCGGTCGACGTGTATAGCGCCGGCCCCCGCACACGGCCAGCCCACACGCTGGCTGGTTGCTCCGGGATTTCCGGTCGCCCCAGCCCCTTCCACTGGCCGTGTCAAACAGACCGTCCGCCGTCAGAACCAGCCAACCGCCAAGCATCGGCGCGAGGCATCGTTCGTTGACCGGTGTCATGCCACACGGCGTTTGAGTCCACGTTCCCGCGGCCGCCTCATCCCGATGTCGAATCTCGGCCTGGCCGCGCCACCCCAGGACCCCGTCCCAAGCATCAGCCTTGTGCGTACATCCCTCGCACGCATCCAGCAGAGCAGCGGCTTCACTTTCCGCGCACGCCTGGCAAACCAGATCGTAGGCAGCACCGAACCCGGTCAGCAGCCGATAGCAACCCGGCGGCTCATCGACAAGCAAATGACAGCACAAACGCGACTCACCACGAAGCGCGCCATGACCACAACCAAGGACATCCACCCACTCATTGTCGACCATCGGCACCGCCGACCGCCCCAAAACACCGCCTTGAACGCGGAATGTCCAGAGCATGGACGACAACGCCTCACGGTGGCCGGCCGCAGCCGCTCGTGACCGGCATCCCGGCCGCCGACGACAAAATCCTCCGGGTCACGCGTACGTCGAGGCCGACATTGGATCGGCGGGTCGTCCCCGCGGGGGCGTCGACTCCGCGTCTATTCGGGGACGACCTGGCGGTCGGCGGAGGAGAACGCGATCACGAAGACCGCCTCGTCGGCACCGATGTTGTGGGCATTGTGGATGGCGCCACTCGGGATGCTGATGGTGTCGCCGGCGGTCATCCGTACGCGGTCGTCGCCCACGCTGTGCTCGATCGTGCCATGGAGGACGTGCAGGACCTCGTCGCAGTTGGGGTGGAGGTGGCGCGGGTTCTGCTGGCCGGGCTGGATGTAGCAGCGGCCGACAGTCATCGTGGTGGAGTTGCCGAGCGGTCCGGACACCATCCAGACCAGCCGGCCCCAGTCATGTTCCTCGACGACGTTGTCCGGTACGAATGCAACGGTCACGGTGCCTCCAGCGGCAGGGTCACGTACGTCCCGGCGGGGACGCGTTGGTAGGCCTCGAACAGGCGCATGATCGCCAGCGAGTCGGCCAATGTGCCTTTGGCCGGCGGCCGGCCCGCCAGGACGGCGTCGCAGAAATGCTGGATCTCGCGGACGTATCCGAGGTAGAAGAGGTTCTTGTTGGCCAGCTGGCCAAGCGAGAACTCGGGCTCCCAACGCAGCGCGGCCGCGTCGTCGTCGACGAGAAAGCTGCCGGTCCGTCCGTACTCACCTGACCGACCTGGCCGGTAGTAGGTGAGCTTTACGCCGTTTTCCAGGACGGCATTCGCGCCGGAGCCCATCACCTCGACACGCTCCAGCGGGCTGGCCGGGCCGCCACCGGCCGCGAGGTGCAAGGTGCCGACGGCGCCGGAGGCGAACCGCAGGCTCGCGACCGTGCTGCCGGCGACCGGCTCCCATTCGAAGCCGAAGCGCTCGACCGGTCCCATCAGGTAATGCAGGATCGCGGCCGGATGGTAGAGGTGGTCGAGAAAACCGCGCATCGCGTTCAGGTCCGCCCGGCGCTCGGGCGCCGGCAGGTCCTGCGGATAGCGAACGCTGATCGACGCCGGCCGGCCGAACTCCTCAGCGTGGACGATCGCGTGCAGCTTCTCCATCGCTGGCGCGAAGATCTTCTTCAGCCCGGTCAGCACATATCGGCCGGTCCGTTCGCTCAACGCGGCCAGTTCCTCGACCTCGGCGGCCGAGGCGGCGGTCGGCTTCTCCATCCAGACGTGGACACCAGCGCGCAGGCAGTCCGCCGCGAGGTCGGTCGCCTGGACCCGGCCGTCCGGGTGGTACGCCGTGACGATAAAAGCGACCGCGGGCCGTTCACGCTCCAGCATCTCGCGGTGGTCGGTGTACGACCGCGGCGCGCCGAACATCCGCGCGTACGTCTGGGCCCGGTCGCCATCGATGTCACAGACCGCACGCAGGTCAACCGGCGCGTACGCAAGGCTCGGATAGACGTTCCGGTAGGCATGCCCACCCGCGCCGACGAACACGGCCGGCAGGCGCTCGGCGTACTCGAACTGGTACGTGACCCGGTCGCTCATTGGCCCTCCATCGCCCGCTCGTACGGTCTGACTCATCGTTTGCTTTCCGGATTCTCCGAAACATCCTTGCTGTTTTCAACGCTAGCGCCACTAAAGTACATCGAGTCCTGAGTTTCCTGGTAGGACCCTTCTTCTTTCCTCGCTCCCGGCTATGACGGCGCGCTCAGAAAACCGGGATGCTGACGGCTTCGCCTCCGCGTTGAGCTGACTGGTGTGCGCAGATACCTGGGGCCGTCCATCTCGCCGCGATGAGCGGGTCGACCGCCGGCGGCCGGCTTTCGATCACGCTGCTGAGAAATTCGTGGACCAGATGTGGGTGGGAGCCACCGTGATGCGCGTCCACCTCTATCGGTCCCCGCGGGCCGCGGAAGGTGGCCTGCCGGGTGAATCGTGCGATCTGCGCTGGCAGCAGGTCTGTGCGGTCAGGCAGTTCGAGTCTGGTCGGTCGTCCCGGCCGACCGCGGCCGCCCGCCGGAACGTTCAACATTTCGAACAACACCGGTTGCTCGCCAGCAAGCTGCTCGAACTCGAAACCGAGCCGCTGGCCGTACACGGCGAAGCTCTCCTGGTATTGCCGCGCTGTCTGGAAGAACGACATCGTCACCTCAGCGGCGAGATCGTCCTTGTCCAAACGGAAGATCGCTGTCTCCAGACCAAAGTTGTTGTCATAGTCCCTGATCAGTTCGGGCGGCAGCCGACCTGAACCGAAACAATGCACCTTCTGTGCGCGCGCGTCCGCCAGAGCGAGCAACGGCGACAGCGCGTGCGTCACGTAATGCATGGGCGGAAAGCCCCACCAATAGGTCGGAAAACCGATCAGATCCTGCAGGTGCGCGCCGCGCAGGAACGTGAGCGGGCCCAGTTCGCCAGAGTCACACAGCTGCTTGACGTAAAGGAACTCCCTGCCGTAGACGGAAGTCTCCATCATCATGTAGTTGGTGCCCGATGACTGCTGTGCGGCAAGGATCGCGTCGATGTCATTCAGGCTGGTCGCCATCGGTACGGCGCAGGCGCAGTGTCGGCCGGCTTCCAGGACGGCGAGCGCTCCGCGGGCATGGTCCGGTACGGGGGTGAGCAGGTGCACAGCGTCGTACGAGTCGTCGGCCAGTACCTCGTCCAAGCTCGCGAACGTGTCGTCCGCGCCGTAGGCGCGAGCGATCTCGGACAACCGCTGCGGGTCGCTGTCGCACACGCCAACCTTGCCGACCGCGGGATGCTCGCGATAGATCGGCAGAAACGACCGACCGAACCCGAGGCCGACCAACGCTACGTTCACTTTCGCTGCCATTGGTCCCTTTCCTAGCCCTTGGGCGTGATCGGGCCAGCCGTCCAAAAAACGCCGTCCCTTTCAGTCCGTACAACCCGCTATTTACCAGCGAGTCTCGCCACCAGAGGGGCGATTGCCTCCATACATGCCGCGGCGACAGTGATATAGGACGCGCCAAAGGCGTCCCTGCGCCGCTGAAGCTCGTCGGCCATGTCCTGGATCCCACCCCCGCGGAGCATCATGAGCGAGTCAGATTCCCGCATTGTCGCGGCGTCTACTCCAAAGAAGTTCTCGATCTCTGGGGGAATCTCTTCGCCTACGACGTTCACGCTCATCGCCAGCTCCAGGTCATCCGCCCGGCTGCCAGCTGCATCCCGTACTTCCCGGACCGCCGCGGCGGTGGCCTCGCGAGTGGTCAGGGGGCCACCGGCCAGCGCGACAATGTCCGCTTTCGTGCCGGCCAAACGACGCGCCTTCGGTCCGGCCGCGGCAACGAGGATCGGGGTGCGCCGCTGAGTGTCCAGACGTCGTAGGTGGTCGATCGTCTCCGAGATCTGCCTGAGTCGGTCGGAAGCCGATTCATATGGCAACCCCAACTCGGCGGCCGCCTCCTTCATCGCGGGCACGCCGGTTCCGATCCCGAACTCGAACCGACCATCGGTCATGACCGAAATGCTGTGCGCCTCCCACGCCGCGGCACGAGGCGTGCGCATCGGGGTCGCCATCACAAAAGTGCCCACCCTGAGTCTGGAGGTGACCGCCGCCGCGGTCGCCAGCGAAGCCGCCGGCACCGGCATCTGAAGGTTGTCCGGCGTCAACAGCGTGGAAAAGCCGAGCTCTTCAGTTCTCCTGGCGAGCCCACGCCATTGCTGCGAATTCCGCGGCACCGCCGCTACGCCGAACCGAAACGCCTTGTCGGCCACGACACTCATCCTTTCATTACCTGACAACGAATGTACTCATGCATTGACGGCGGGACCTGCGGCGTACCGCGGTTTGTCGGGGTTGGCTAGGTGAGTTGTGCGGTGATCTGCCAGATCGGCATCAGCACCCGGCCCTGCGAGTCGATGCCTTCGGGATCGTCATGGGCGGGCAGAATTCCGCTGACGAGCTCGGCTGGAACCTGCTCCCGCCACTGGTCGCGTGTCATATTGCTGGTGTAGCGGCGGCGTTGCATACGCTCGATGTGCCAGTCGTTGGCGAACGCGCGACGCAGACTCGCCTCGTCCAAGCTGCCTGGCATCGGGAAAGTGCCCGCCGTTTCTTCCGGGAAACACAGGACGTGTATCCGGGCGCCGGGCTCGCAGACGTTGCGGAGCGCGGCGAGGTAGGCGAGTCGTTGCTCGTCCGTCAGACAGTGCAACATGGCGCTGTCGATCACGGTACGGAATCCACCGGGGAGTCCGGTCAACGTCGTGGCGTCGGCGACGACGAAGGTGACGGCAATTCCCTCGGACGACGCCTTGGCGCGGTCCTGCTCAATGGCGGTGGCGGCCGCGTCGAACGCGGTGACCTGATGTCCCCTGCGGGCCAGATAAAGCGCGTTCTCCCCCAGACCGCAACCACATTCCAGGACCGGATCGGTGATCTCACCGGCCTCTTCCACCTCGACGATGAGTGGCTGTGGCCCATCGAGCTGCCAGGGAATCACATCGATCCGCGCACCACCGTCCCCGTACGCCAGGCCGCGTCCCTGATAGAGGTCATCGAAGACGGCCCCTGACAGCGTGGCGCTGGCCTTGCCGGAGCGCTGGTTGGCGTGTTCGTCGGTCATGAGAACACCCTCCTTGAATAGACGTGTGCGTTCACTATCGTCCAGATCTATCACAAGGGAACGTACGCGTCTACTATTTTGCGGATGGCAGGGCCGACTGGAGTCTTATGACTTGGCGAGGACAGTGTCGGCTATCCGGCCGAGGTCGTCTTGCGTTGGCGGGTGCCCGGTGGTCAGAAAGGTCAGCACGATCAGCGCCGGCCCGGCGGAGGCGGCCATCGGGGTCAGCGCTTCAAGGCTGCTGACCTCGCCGGTGTCCACGGCATGGCGCAGGATTTCCTGGATCATGGCCAGACGGGAGGCAATGACGGCCTCCACGACGGTGTCGCGGAGGACTGGGTCGTAGGCCAACTGGAAGGCGAGCATGAGGCCAGGCGGAGAGGGGTCGCGCGCGAGATGTCCGGACATCACCGCAAACACGGCCAGCAGGTTGTCCCGCGCGGAAACACCGCGGTCAATCGCAGGCAGCGGCGGCAGGCTGTCGCGGAGGGCGGCCAGCAGCAGTTCCTGTTTGGATGCCCAGCGTCGATACAGCGCCGCTTTGCCGGTGCCCGCACGCGCGGCCACACTGTCCATGGTCAGTTGCGCATAGCCAACGTCCGCGAGCTCGCTGAGCGCCGCCGCGTAGATCGCCTGCTCCAGCTCCGCGCCGCGTCGCCGGTAACGACCAGCCTCGACAGTCGACTCCATCACTCAATAGTAGGCGTTGACGTTCCTTAACCGAAGGCAGTACCCCGCGAATCCGTAATAAACGTTTACGTCTACTAACGAGAGGTGAGCGTCATCGCCGACCGAGACATGACGCCCAGGATGCTGTAGCGCGGCTGGGTCTCGGGTCCCGCGCCCAAAGTTCATTCCTGTCTCCGACTCAACCGCCCTCAGAGCGCCGGTTTTGCCTGCGCTGCCTGGACATCCGGCTGGCAGGTTGCGGCCAGCCGGGAGGGGTCCCGGGAAACTCCTCCTATCGTCAGCAGTGGTCCGGGCGCGGCATCGTGGCCGCGCCCGGACCGGCATCGCGACGACCTGCGACATCTGGCGCGGTCAGACGTTTGTGCCCGCGACAGCGGTGGCCAGGTAGGAGGAAAACACCAGATGACTGTTTCTGACCATCAATGTCGATGCAGCGCGGCGCGGTGACCCTGCTCACGCCCGGCACGCGCATCACGGACACGCTGGTGGTCGACCGGCCGCTGGGCGAGGGCGCGTTCGCCGAGGTGCACCGGGTGAAACACGAATATCTTGGCTGGCAGGCGATGAAGGTGTTCAAACGGGTCGGCTCGCTCGGCCAGACCCGCGCGATGCTGGACGAGGCGCGGCTGTTGTCCGTTCTCGGGCATCGGAACATCGTCCGGCTCTTCGACGCCGGCGCAGTGCCAACCGCCGACGGCGTACGCGGCTATTTCACCATGGAATATGTCGCCGGCGGCAGCCTGCAGCGGCTGGCCGACGCGCACCACGCGGCCGTGCCGGTGGAGATCGCGGTGGAGGCGGTCGAACAGGTCAGCCAAGGTCTCGCCGTTGCACACGCGCAGGCGCCGCCGATCATTCATCGCGATCTCACGCTCGAGAACGTGCTGGTCGGCTACGACGCCACGGGGATGCGCGTACGCATCAGCGATTTCGGCCTGGCGCAACGGGCCGATCCGATCGGCCGACGGTCCGTGGTACCCGGCACGGAGGCGTTCACCTACGCCTTCATGCCACCGGAAGTGGTGCTGCGGCAGGAAAACTACTCCTGCGCCGGGGATGTGTGGTCGATCGGAACTATCGCTTACCTGCTGTTGACAAACAGTCAGCCGTACGAGCCGCGGTACGCCGAAACCTGGTTCTCCGCCAGTAGATTCGACGACCCACCGCTGGCACCGAGTCGGTTCAACGACGACGTGGACAGCGAGCTGGACCGGATTGTGCTGTCCTGTCTGGAAACCGACCCCAGCGACCGGCCGTCCGATGCCGCCGGACTGGCGGCGGCTTTCCGGCGCCGGCGGGAATCCCGCCGCCGGGCCAGTGCGGTTTCCAGCCGTGTCACCACAACACCGACCGACCAGGCCCAGCGGCTGGCAGCGCAGGCGCTTGGGCTCGCTCGCCATCCCAGCACGCTGTCCGAAGCCGCCGACCTGATGGAGGAGGCCGTGATCCGGTCGCCGCACCTGCGCGAACAGCACTTGCCCCAACTCCTGCTCTGGCGGCGTGGGGTGATGATGTGAGCAGCCCGCGGACCACCGCGCACCTGCGCGACCTCGCCGGTCCAGATCTGTACCGCCGCAACGCCTTTCGTATTACCGGGCTGTCCACTACCGCAGATCCGCGGGACATCCGGCAGCGGCGGCAACAATTCGGGGTCGCCTGGCAGGTGGGTACGCAACTAACCGACGACGGTCCCGTACCGCTGCCCGCACCGGCTTCCGAGCCGCAGGTGCGGGCCGCCTTCGACATCCTGGCCGACCCGCGGCAGCGGATCATCCACGAACTCTTCTGGCTTTGGGGAGTTACCAGCAAAAGCTCGTGCACCTGCCTGAACGCGGCGCACGCCCGACACGACGCGGCCGTACGCGCGCACGCCCGGGCACTGGACCTGGAAGCCGACGGCAAACCGCACAAAGAACAGGATCTGCAGGACTGCTGGTCAAAGGCGATCACTTTGTGGAGCGCTGTTGTGGACCATCCCAGTTGGGAAAACCACCTGCGACACCGGATCAGCACCCTCGACGACCCGCGGTTGGACCGCGCCGCGCTGCCCGGCCTGCAGCGCGATCTACCGCTGGTGCTCATCACCCCGACCGCGGAACTCGCCGCGAATGCGTACGTGGACAACAAAAGACACCTGGCGAACCTTCGCCGTTGGTCGGTCCCGATGGCGGCGATGACCGATGCCGTCGAGCGTACGGTCGGCCCGGATCTGGATCAGGTGACCGCCGTTTTGAAGGATGCACAGGGATTATTAGACCGCAACGACCCGCGGGCAGCCGTGGAGTTGGTGGTCAAGAAGGCAAAACCGGTCTTGCTCCGGGTCGGGCCGGTGGCCGAGGTGGGCCGGTTCCGACGAGCCACCACGCTGGTCGACCAAGCCGCGATCCTGCTGAACAACAGCTGCATGCGTACGAACGAGGCCCAGCGCGGAAAACCCACCTACGACCCGGCGAAACTCACCGAAGCGGTGGGATGGCTGGAACACGCGGCCGAGCTCGCGGTGGATGCGGAAACCCGGAAGGGCATTGACCGCAACCGCGAGGAACTGGCGGCCATGATCGACCTGATGGAGCGCATTGGCGGGAAATTCAAGCCATTGCCACCGTCGCCGACTCCCAAGCCCACGCGGATCACCGGCGCCCGCAAGACGTACGCTGAAATACAGCGGGACAAGATGGCCGATGTGATGGACAGCCTCGGCCTCGGCACGACCAAACCAGCCGATTTTCCACCGGAGACCGAGAGCGCCGTGCGGATCGTCCGCCGTTGGACGGACCGGGTGATCCGGGCCGGCCAGGAGGAATACCTCTTCACCTTGACCGCGACCTGGCGCAGCCGTGCCACCGGCAGGGAGCTGATCGACGAGTTGGACCGGCAGCTGAACCTGCTCGGACCCCGCGAGATGGACCGCCGGCGGGCGGCTCGGCGGAACCGATGGTGGTATTTCGTGGCCTCCCTCGCGATGGTGGTGGCCTGCTATTTCTGGACCACCCCAGCCATCACCTGGGGAGCCGCGATCGGCGCGGCGGGATTTGCCGTACTGAGGGGAATCGTGGCAGTAGCGAAAATAGCGAAAAGAATCGTACGGTTCATCGAATCCGACTCGATCGTGCAGGGGCAGCGGTGACGGGCCGCCTCGCGTCCGTACGCGCGGCCCTGCGCCAGCGCCGGCAGCACCGCGCCTTTCGGATCCCCCGTCCATTGTGGACGCAGGAGCAGCACCGCTCGCTCGGTGAACTGGTCGCCGATCTGGAGGGCGCGACGGACGCCGTGGTCCAGCAGCCGAAACCGGCCGTCGACCACAGGGCGCTCGCCGACACCGCCACCAATCTCTGGCGTGCGCTGAGAAAACTCGACAGCGCGAACGGCACGCTGCCAACCGCCGGCCGGCACGCGCATCGCTATCTGCGGGCCACCCGGACCGACCTGGCCACTGGCGGGCTGGTGATCCACGACCACGAAGGCGAGGCCTATCACCCCGGCCTCTCGTTGGATGTGCTCGTACGGGACGACGACGAATCAGCGACCGAGGAAACCATTTTCGAGACCGTACGCCCGACGATCGTGCTGCACGGCGAACGCATCCAGCGAGGCCAAGTGATCGTCGTCGGCCCGCCTTTTCGCCAGTCCAGCAAGGAGGAAACCAGTGCGTGACACCATAGATTTCGGGATCGACCTCGGCACCACGAACAGTGCCATCGCGGTAGTGGACGGCGGCACGCTCCAGGTCGTCAAGAACCACGACCAGATGGACTTCACGCCGTCGGCCATCTACTTGCGCACCTCCAGCGCTGTTCAGGTGGGCGCGGGAGCCCTGGAGTACGTCTACCGGGATCCCGACAACGCGGCCAGCGAGTTCAAACTGGAGATGGGTCAGGCGAACGCTGGCCGCGACTTCGTCCGGGCCGGTGTCCGGCTGTCGCCACCGCAAATGTCCGCGGAGGTCCTGAAATCGTTGCGGGCCAGCGCCGCGACCAAGTACGGCGAGCCGCCGGAGGCCGCCGTCATCACCGTCCCAGCCGCTTTCGCGCTGAACCAGACCAATGCCACCAATGAGGCGGCCCGGCTGGCCGGTTTCACCATCGACTGCCCACTGCTGCAGGAGCCAACCGCCGCAGCTTTCGCGTACGGACTGGAAGATGAGTCGGATCGGGCCACCTGGATGGTCTTCGACCTCGGCGGCGGCACGTTCGACGCCGCCATCGTCCGCAAGCGCGATGGCGAATTCCAGGTCATCAACCACTCGGGTGACCCGTACCTGGGCGGAAAACTCATCGACTGGGCGATCGTCGACCGCGTCCTGGCGCCAGCGGTGGCGAGCCGGTTCGGCCTGCCGGACTTCCACCGGGACAACCCGAAATGGCGCATGCTCTTCGCGCTGCTCAAAGGCAGGGCCGAAAACGCGAAGGTCCAGCTCTCCACGACCGATACCGCCTGGATCGAGGTGGAGCTCCCGGTGGCCGGTGGTCGCGAGGATTTCGAGTACACCCTTACCAGGCAGGAGTTGGAAAAAGTCGCCGAGCCGTTCTACGCGCAGGCGATCCGGCTCTGCCGCGACGCGCTGACCGAGGGCGGCCTCGGCGCCGCGGACGTCGACCGGCTGTTGCTGGTCGGCAGCCCGACAATGGCTCCAGGTCTGCGAAAACTGCTGGCTGACCCGACGGAGGGCCTGGGCATCACCCTCGACCACAGCCAGGACCCGTCCACCGTGGTGGCCCGTGGTGCCGCACTTTTCGCCAGCAGGTTGCGATTGCAGCGGCCAATGGTGGCGCCCAAGGCTGACGAATTCACCGTCGAGCTCGCGTACGAACCGGTGGTGACCGCCGCCCGTACCATCGTCGGCGGTCGCCTGCACAGCTCGTCCACAGTGGACTGGACACGTTTCACGGTGGTGCTACGTGGGTCTGGCACCACCAGTTTCGACAGCGGCCGGCTGCTGCTCAATGCCGAAGGTGGGTTCATGACCGAGGTTGTGGTCACTCCCAAGGAAACCACCCGTTTCACCGTCGAGCTGACAGACGCGACCGGCCGCCGGCAGAAACTCTCGCCCGACTCGCTGTCGATCACCCACACCAGCGCACCCGAACTCGGCAGCGTCGTACTGCCCGAGTCACTCAGCATCGCGAAAGCGGACAACACCGCGGCCTTCATGCTGCGCAAGGGAATCAGCCTCCCGACCGAGATCACCCGGCAGTTCCAGACCACCACGCCGGTGACCCGATCGGACCCGAATTCGGCGGTGGTCATCCCGATCATGCAGGGCGACCGTAACCGCGCGGACCGCAACCTGGAGGTCGGCATCGTCTATATCCGCCCGTCGGACATTCGTTACGACATCCCGATCGGCGCCGATGTGGACGTGACCATTTCGGTCAACGAGTCGAGCCTGGTCACCGTGATCGCAGAGCTTCCGCAGGCGAGCGCCCCGATCGAGGCCGAGATCGATATGGTGAATGTCCGGGCGCTCGACCCGGCCGCACTCGCCGCGCTGCTCACCGACGCCCAACGGCGCCTGGAGTCGCTGCGAGCCGCCGCGCAGGCCGCCCACGCTGCCGACGCTCTCGCGCTGTTCTCTCAGCTGGACAAGGAAAACGCGCTCGGCGCGGCGGTCGAGCTGGTTCGGCTGGCGCGTACCGACCCGGGCGCCGCGACCCCCGCCGAGCGGGCGTTGCGGGCACTGCTGGCCCGCCTCGACGACGTGGCCGACGCGCTCGAGCTGCCGGCCCTGTTCGGTGAGCTGGAGGAAGCCCTGAACGGGTGCGAGGAAGGTGTCCGGCATTCCGGCACCGCGCAGGAGCGGGCGGATCTCCAGGACCTGCGCGCCCAGAGCCAGCAGGCCATCGCGAACAAGGATGCGACCGCCGTTCGCAACCTGACGGAGCGGGCCCACGGGCTGATTATCGAGATCATGCGCCGCAGCCCCACCTTCGACCTGGAGATTTTCTACGCACTTCGGCAGGCCCGCGACCAAATGACCTCGCCCCGGCAGGCGGACACCCTCTTGTGGGAAGGCGAGCAGGCGATCTCCGCCGGTGACTACCGCGCCTTGCCCGGGGTCAACGAGCGGCTCCGGCGGTTGCTGCCGACCGAGGTCGCCGACCAGGTGATGAGCTCCGGCCGACTGAAGGACAAGCAGTGACCAGCGATCTCGCCACGGTTCTCGTCGTCGACCGCGCACGTACGGCCGCGTACGCCGGCGACCTCGACGAAGCCGAGCGCATCCTCGCGACGCTGGCCCCGGACGCGACCGACGAGGCGCTCGACCTGCGCGCCCGCGTGTACGCACAGCGTGGCGACTTCGCCGAAGCGGACGCGTGGTGGGCGCGCATCCCGGAGTCGCCCGGCGCGGTAGCCGGACGGCCACTGATCGCCGCCATCAAGGGCCGCCGCCGTACCCGCCGCCCGCTCTGGCAACCGGGCAGGATCGCCGGCGTCGCCGCGGTCACGGTCGCGGCGCTGGCCACCGGCGTCGTCGTGTGGGTGCACTCCGAGCCCCCACCGCCAGCCGATCCAGCCGTGGCGGCGGCCCAGGTCGCCGAGCAGCGAGCGCGCGCCTTGGAGCAGCAAGCGGCGGCCGCTCAGGCGCGACAAGCCGTCACCGCCAGCAGCCGGGCCAAGGCCCTCGACCAGCTCGCCACCGCCATGACCGTCCCCGGCGTGCACGTACGCCGACAGGCCGACTCGGTCGAGGTGCTCTTCGACGCTGGGGTCTTCTCGTACGACGACAACCTGACCACCGGCGGCGCGATCATGCTCGACCGGATCGGCACCCGGCTGCGCGGCCAAACCGCGTCGATCACCGTCGTCGGGCACGCCCTCGCGGTCCTCGGTGGCCCGCAGTCCGGCGGCTCAGTGGTCGCGCTGGCCCGCGCCCTGGTCGCCGCTCGCCAACTCGCGCACGCGAGCGGCCGTCCGCTGACCGGTTTCGCGCTGTCCAGCGGCGACCAAACCGCCAACCCCTTCCCCCACCCAGCCGCCAACCGTACGGTCACCCTGCTCATGACGCCCTAGTGGTACGCGCGGCGCCGGGACCTAGGTATGTCTAGAGGCGAGTTAGGTGCTCTCTAGGTAGGCCTTGAACAGCGAAGATACACATCCGCTCCCGATGCCGCAGCGCCCCGCGCGGACCAGGATTGGAGTCATCAAGGAACACCAACCAAGGAGATCGAGATGTTTCTGCACCCGGAGATGCTGTCCGCCCTCGCCACCGAACGCCAGCACGAGCTGGTCGCCGAGAACGACCGCCGGCACCTGCTCACCGCGGCCCGTCGGATCCGCCGCGCGAACCGCGCCCACCGCTCGCACTGACATGTAACATTTCAGTTGTGCCAACACTCCCACGGGTCGGGCGAACCCTGCTCAGGGAGACCGCGTACGAGGCGATCCGGGACGCGATAGTACGGGCGGACGTCCCGCCGGGCAATGCCCTGCGGGACGGTGATCTCGCCGAGCAGCTGGGACTATCCAGAGCGCCGGTGCGGGCGGCGCTGGCGTTGGAAACCCTCGCCACCGGATCCGGGAGCTGACCTTGTCGATCGACCGCTTTCCGCGCTATCAGCTGCTTTTCGGCCCCTCCCCGCTGCACCCGCTGAACCGCCTCAGCAAGCATCTCGGCGGCGCGGCAGTCTGGGCCAAGCGAGAGGACTGCAACTCCGGGATCGCGTACGGCGGCAACAAAACCCGCAAGCTGGAGTATTTGGTCGCGGACGCGGTGCGACAAGGCCGCGACACGCTGGTCTCCATTGGTGGGGTGCAGTCGAACCACACCCGCCAGGTCGCCGCGGTCGCCGCCCACGCCGGGCTGAAATGTGTGCTGATACAGGAAAGTTGGGTCGACTGGCCGGACCCGGCCTACGACAAGGTCGGCAACATCCTGATCAGCCGGCTCGCTGGCGCCGACATTCGGCTCGTACGCGCCGGCTTCGACATCGGGTTCAAGCAGAGCTGGGAAAACGCGCTGGCGGAGATTGTGGAGTCCGGCGGCCGGCCGTACCCGATCCCGGCCGGCGCCTCCGATCACCCGCTCGGTGGCCTCGGTTTCGCCCGTTGGGCGTACGAACTGGCCGAGCAGGAGGCGGCGCTGGGCGTTTTCTTCGACACCATCGTCGTCTGCTCCGTGACCGGCAGCACCCAGGCCGGCATGCTCGCCGGTTTCGCCGCCCTGCACGACCACCGCCGGGTGATTGGCATCGACGCCTCCGCCAAACCAATGCAGACCCGCGACCAGATCACCCGGATCGCCCACCAGACCGCGAAACTCATCGGCGCGGCCGACGTCCCGCCGGTGGAACTCGACGAGCGATACCACGCCGGCACCTACGGCATCCCGGATGAGTCCACTGTGGACGCGATGCGGGTGGCCGCCCGCACCGAGGGCATGGTCACCGATCCGGTCTATGAGGGAAAATCGATGGCCGGGCTGATCGACCTGGTGTCCCGCAACGAAATCGAGCCCACGTCCACCGTGCTCTACGTCCATCTCGGCGGGCAGCCGGCGCTCAATGCCTACAGCACCATTCTTTAGACAACAGCGATAACCCGGAAGCCCCCGAGGCATCCGGGTTACTCGCGTGGTGGCGGTCAGCTGATGTGGTATGGGTCGCCGTAAACCTTCCAGTCCAACGGCGTGTGCAGATCGAGGTTGCCCTCGTTGAGGAACTTGGTCTGCTCGGTGTCGACTCGGGAGGTGTCGGAGTGCGCTTCCTCTTCCTTCATCACGGCTTTGCGAACGGCGAGAAACGCTTTCAGGTAGGTCGTTTCGTTGCCACCCTGGGACGGCGGCTTCGCCTTCTTGATCGCGGCCGTACGGATCCCGCCGAAACTGTCGTGGTCAGTTCCGGGGCCGTGCATGACAATCGCGTCGTAATAGATGAACTGTCCCAGCGCGCCAAGCCCGTCGGACTTGGCCTGGCTCACCGCCGGGTTGAAATACACCCGGTCGCGTTCACCGTTCTGCTCGTTCTGGAACGCGGTCAGTTTGGCTGCCGCTTTCCACGCGTTGACAAACGCGGTGCCCAGGCCTGAGTGCGAGTCGGTGCCGTTGACCTTGCGTAGCGCCGGAAGATACTTCGCCAACGGGTTGTCCGGCACGTCGTTGGTGTATTTCTCCACCAGTTCCAGCATATCGCCGGTGCCAGAGCAGAAGCCGATGATGCCAGCGGTGTAACCGCGGCCGTCGCCGATGTCCTCGATGTACGAGTACTGCGACTTCCAGTCCAGCGTGGAGTTCTCCGCGCTGGAGACAAGCTCCATCGCAATCTCCTTCTTGGCCGGGGAGTCGAGGTCGCCACCCGAGGCGGCCGGCACCGCTTGTTCGGCCTGCGCGGGCAGGGCCAGGGTGGCTTGGGCCGGCGAGCCGGCCAGCATCAGGCAGCCGGCCATCAAGGCCGGAATTGCCACGGTGCCGATGATCTTGGTGCGGGGTCCAGCGGGCATGGCGGAGCTCCTTTGGCGGACCGGATGGAAAGAATGTAGCCAAAAGCCGTTTCGCTGCGAGCAAGATAAACCACAAATAACTCGCGGTCCAGACTTTTCTTCAAAAGACGTCCGGATCACGACAAGTCACTGTTATTCCGGACGCTATGTGTGCACCGGGGCATTTTCCCCAGCTGGCCGCTATGTTCGAAAGCTGGCACCAAAATTCGCATCCCTGAACCGACCAGCGCCGACTGTCGACTTAAGACAGACGCAGTGCTGGATATGGAAATAATAGCTAGGGGTTTACAAATTGCCCGCCAAACGGAAATAGCTGAGTAGGGCGATAATAGCTAGGGGTTTACAAATCGTTGAGGTCGACCGATTCAGATCAGACAGGGCCTATGCGCGCACGGCCGCCACGAGCGCGGACGCTTGGGCCGCATCAAACGCTACGATCGCACCGAAATCGACGACCGACGTGCCGCGAGATGGCAGCTGTGTCCGCGGCGCGGCATGCAGGTCACGCACACCGGTGGCTCGTACGATCGCACCGGCGTTCGCGGCACGCACTCCCCCGCAGGCCATGACGGCTACCCGGCCGGCGGCAACCCGCACCATCCCAGCGAGCACAGCGATTCCATCCTCCGCACGAACCGCCTGCCCCGAGCTCAGCACCCGGTTGATTCCCAGCTCGGCCACATTTTCCACTGCTGCCAACGGATCCCGGCACACGTCAATGGCCCTGTGCAAAGTAACACTGCGGCCGCCCGCCGCCGCGACCAACTCCGCCAGCACCGGAAGATCAAGATCTCCAGTCGCCGTGAGTGCCCCGACGACCACGCCGGCCGCGCCGGCGGACACCGCGTGTGCGACATCCTTGACCAGCGTTTCGACTTCTTCGGGAGCATAACGAAAATCGCCGTCGCGCGGTCGTACGAGCATATGCACCTGCGCTGTCGTACGGTCCAACACAGCGGCCAACAGGCCAGGTCCAGGTGTCAGTCCGCCGAGGGCGGCGGCCGAGCACAGCTCAATCCGGTCCACGCCCAGGCGGTCGGCCGCGACCGCGCCCTCGAGCGTGTCCACGCTCAGCTCGAGCCTGATCATGCCAGCAGTTCCGGCGAAAGGTCCGGGTCCGCCATGTCCGGGTCGAAGGGAAACATCGGTCGATCGATCCGGTGATGACCGAGCCGGAGCAGATCCTGGTCAACGCCGCCGGGCGTCAGCGCGAGCAGCCAGTCGGCGGCCATGTCGTAGAGTTCCGGCTCCAGATAGCCGATTTTCACGATCACCAGGTCCGCCTTGCGCGGATTCAGCCCCAGGACAGTGAAATCCGCCTCCAGGTGGTACGGCTTGCGGCGGGAGGTCGCGATGATGTGCAACCCGCCCACCACCAGCACCACAGCCGTACCAGCCACCGGATCGCCGAGATCCACCGCATCCACCTTGGCGCGCAGTGCCACTGGCCCGCACGGTCCGGCGTCGACATGTCCACCGAGTTCCACCCAGACATCGGCGCCGACACCGGCCGCGACGGCCGCCGCCACCGCGACCGGGTCCACGATCGCGGCATAAAGTGTCGTACGTTCCGAGTCCACGATTTCCGGACTATGTAAGAGTTCGCTCAGCGTCCATGACGTGTCACCGGC
This sequence comes from Fodinicola feengrottensis, assembly GCF_039530045.1. Taxonomy (NCBI): domain Bacteria; kingdom Bacillati; phylum Actinomycetota; class Actinomycetes; order Mycobacteriales; genus Fodinicola; species Fodinicola feengrottensis. The sequence continues at coordinate 630,208 of NZ_BAAANY010000020.1, forward strand.
CCCGCCGGCGGTCGGGTTGTCGCCGCAATCGCTGATGTAAAACGGCCGGGCCGGGCTCGCGACGGCCTGTCGTACGCATTCGGCAAGGGTGCCTGTTGGTGCCACGAAAGCGAAATCCGAGCGGGCATCCCAATACGCGCGGGCCAGCTCGGCGGCTTTCGCGGTGATCACCGCACGATTGTCGCCGGTCACCACCACCGCGGCCTGGCAGCGCGGCTCGTCCGCCCACGCATAGCCGACCCAGATCGCGGCATCCAGGACACCGTCGGTCGCCTCCACCTCGTCGACTTTGGCGTAGACACTCCTGGCCGGCTCCAGCCGAGTGCTGGTTTTCTCGCCCGGCAACAGAACGGGGACCTGCACCCACGCTTTCCCGGGCCGGCCACCGGATCGCAGCCTGCGAACAAGGTTCCGGATCGCCCGCTCGCGGGTGTCCCACGCATCGGTGTGCGGAGCCTTGCGATAGCAGGTGATCAGGTCCAGCGCGATCGCGAGCCGGCGGGAAACGTTGCCGTGCAAGTCCATCGAGGCCGACACCAGCAGTTCCGGGCCGGTGATCGCCCGGATACCCTCGATCAGGTCGGCCTCCGCGTCGGTCCGCCCGAGCACGCTCATCGCGCCGTGAATGTCGAAAAACAGACCGTCCAACGGCCTGGCCTGCCGGAGCCGGACGAAAATCTCGTCGGACAGCTCCGCGTACGCCTGCGCGGTGACCGGACCTCCAGGCAGCGACACCGCGTGCATCAACGGCACCCACTCGATGCCTTCGACCAATTCACCGGCCAGAAAATCGTACCTGGCCAACAAATCCCGACCGCGGGTGATCCGAAAGTCGGCCACAGTGGACCGGTGTGGGGAGAACGTGCTCGACTCGATCGCGATTCCGGCGATCCCGATGCGCAGGGATGTCACGGCGCTGCCCTTCCTCCGGACCGCCCGGCCTCGGCGGCTTGCTCCAACGCTGCTTCCAGGGCCAGCACCCCGGCGCCGACCAGGCCCGCGTCCGGGCCGCCGCGAACCCGGTCAATGCGCAACGCGCTAGTTGCCAGCGGAAGGCATCTTTCGTAGAGAGCGCCCCGAACAGCCGCCACGAACGCCTCCGATCCGGACAACACGCCGCCCAGCAACACCGCGTCCGGGTTGGCGAAATTGACCACCGTCGCCAGCACCTCGCCGACCAACAGGCCGGCTTGGCGTACGGCCGTGGTCACCGTCGGCTCGGCGTCCTCAGCAGCCGCCATCACCGCGGCCGTGTCCGCCAGGTCGAACCCGCGAGCACGCAGCCCGGCCACCAGCGCGGCACCGCTGGCCACCGTCTCCAGACAGCCGCGATTGCCGCAGCTGCAAGGATTGTCGGCGCCGGCTGACATCCGTACGTGACCGATGTCGCCGGCGACCCCAGCACGGCCGCGATGCAGCCGGCCCTCTATCACCAGACCCGAGCCAATGCCCGTACCAGCCTTGACCACCACCAGCGTCTGGCCCGGCGGTTGCCCGCGAGACTCACCCAAGGCCATCAGGTTCGCGTCGTTGTCGACGGTCACCGGCACCTCGAGGTGCGCGGAAAGCGCGGCCCGCGCCCGAAATCCGCGCCAACGCGGCATTCGGGACGCCCACGTCACCGCGCCAGCGCTCACATCGACCGGCCCGGGGAGCCCGACCGCGACTCCCAACCATCGGCCCGGGCACTGAGTTTCGTTGGCGAGAAAGCGGATCTGCGCGGCCAGATCGGCCATCACCGTCTCCGGATCGCCGTTGATGTCCAATGGCGACTCCCGCACCCGCAGGAGAGTGCCGGCCAGGTCAATCGCGCCGATGCGGACATGCCGCGAACCAACATCCGCCGTCCAGACATGCCCGAACTCCGCGTTGACCCGGAGCAGCCGCGGCCGCCGGCCGCCCTGCGAACGCCCTTGGCCGGACTCGGACATCATCCCGGCCGCCATCAGCGCGTGAATGCGTACCGAGACGGTCGACTGCGGCAGGTCAAGCAGCCTAGCCAGGTCCATTCGAGACCCGGCCTGGCCGCTCGCGACCAACCAAAGCAGTCGCAGCGCGGCTGCGTCTAGCATCGTGGCCGGCCCATTATATCAATCATGATGCAAGTTTGCCCTCTTGGCTTGCGACTCTTCTGGTGATTCAATCGCAGCCATCGTCGATACGTCTACAAGATGCGCAAATTACGAGCAAGATCTTCTGACGTTCGGGGGGCGAAAGACTTTAATCAACATTGTTGGAAGTGGGACAGATGAGCCGTCACAGGCGTCGCCAGGCGCTCACGGCACTGGTTCTGGCTCTCAGCCTGGCGGTAACCGGCTGCGCTGGCGGGCAGCGGCAGCACGGCGGTGAAACCCTCCCCCAGGCATCGGCCCCCACTCCGGTACGGGCCAGTGGTGCGGCCATTCTGGATACGGCGGCCGGCGTGATTGACCAGCACGGCCGGGTCATGGCGGCCAGCGACTCGTTCACCAACTGGGCGTCGGCGGCTGGCTCCTGGTCGACGGCCACGTTCTGGGGGCAGCCAGACAGTAGCGGTCGGGGCAGCGAGCCTCGCTCGAAACGCTGATCCCTACCCCAACATGACAGGAAGCGAATCCACCCCATAGACAAACGAGAACGGGTTAAAAGCAACTTCCTCGAAAGCAACTCCAAGCCGCAAGCCGGGGAAACGCCTCAAGAGAGCCGGATAGGCGATCCGCATCTCCAACCGAGCCAGCGGTGCGCCAAGGCAGTGATGCACTCCATGGCCAAATGCCAGATGCCCCGGACTGCGCCGGTCGATATCGAACTTATCAAGGTCAGCACCAAAATCACTGTCACGGTTGGCGGACAACAGGGACCCGATGACAACCTCGCCGGCTCGGATCGGTACACCGGCCAGGGTGGTGTCGGCAACAGCAAACCGAGGGAATACCGCGTAGACCACCGAGAGGTAACGCAACAACTGCTCGATCGCCGGTTCAACGGCCGCATCGTCATCTCGTACGCGGGCAAGCTGATCTGGGTTGCGAAGCAACAGAAGCGTGCCAAGGCCAAGCATTTTGGCGGTGGTTTCGTGGCCGGCGATCAAAAGCAGGTCGCCCACGCCGATCAGCTCCGCGTCGGTGACATCATCGCCGTGTTCACGCACCATCATGCCGAGCAAGTCATCGGTCGGTTCGCGCCGGCGGCGTGCGACGAGGTCAGCCATGAACTCCCGGGATTCGTTGCCCAGAACGGTTCTTTCTTCGAGAGTAATGGAAAGATTCGTCCGGGCCTTACTGCGGCGCTGGAAGTCGGCCCGGTCGTCGGCTGGCACACCCAACAGCTCGCCAATGACCAGTGAGGGCACCGGCAGCGCGAAATGCTCCACCAGATCAGCTGGCGATCCAGCCTGCTCCAATGCGTCCAGCTGCTCGCCGACGATCTTTTCCACCATTGGCCGGAGAAGTTCCATTCGGCGGCCGGTGAAAGCTCCGGTCAGCATGCGGCGCAGCCGAGTGTGCTCGGGCGGGTCATATCCCAGCAGCATCCCGGCCGAGTCGGGGCCGTCGGCTTGTGGTGCGTCGCCCAGGAAAGTGGGCATCACATTGCTGAATCGACTCGGATCGCTCAGCACTTCCCGCACGCCGGCATAGCTCGTAACCAGCCAAGCCTCGGCGCCCATCGGCAACTGAACCCGGGAGACTGGCTGTTCGGTCCGCAAGACGGCCAGCTCAGGAACAGGGTCGAAGTGGTTTCGGTTCATATAGACCGGTGGTTGCGTCATGTCTCGATGATCCCCGCCGGCCAGCAGTTTGTACGGTAAAAGAATCCAAACCTGCCCTTAAAGACCCCAGAATGGGCCGCGAAGGCCAACCGAGGCAAAATACTCGGCCGCCAGCAAAGGCTCACGCCGAACGTAGCCGCGATCGAGCCTACCGGCGTACCAGCCGCGAGCGAGCCGCCACAGCGTCGACAGGTCCATCTCGTAGCCACTCTCATTGCCGGTGCTGCGAAGCCACTCATTCACGCAGCCAGAGTCGCAGAAAATCCGCTGGTTGTGACAACTGTGGACGACGTCCTCCCAGATCTGCTTGGTAGGAACGAGAAAGTGCGCAACCTGGGAGCCCGCCGGCGGCCCCTCCCTGCTGACCTGCCACGCGTGCGCGGTGCCACATTGCGGACATTGGGTGGCGACCAGGACCTCGGGCTCGTCCGGGACCAAATGCGCGATCGCGAAGGAATCCCAGGCACAGCCGCCCCACCAGAGAGTTTTCCTTCCCATCACGGAGAATCCCAGCGGGATGGTGGCGAACGGGTGGGCCATCACAATCTGCCCGCGGCGCAGCACGATGTCCCGGTTCGCGGCCAGGCGGGCGAGCGCCGACTCGACTTCGGTGGGATCAAGACCCGTTTCCGCCGCGAGTTTCGCGGTGCTCGGAGCCAGTCCGGATCGACTCAGCTCGCCGTAGATGACGAGCCGTACGTCCTCGACACGCTTTTCGTCCACTCCCTCAGCATACCGTTCACCTAAGTAGTCGATTTCGTAAGTTCGTCGGGAGATCAGGCCGCTCGGGGTCTGTGCCGGATATTTTTGTTCGTGTTGATCGATCCTGGTCCGCAGGTCGTTGGAATCGTCGTGGGTGAATGCTACCCAACAAAATTCGGTCATTCGAACAGGTGTACGATGTTCGGTATGGGTTGGGCGGTGCGGTGGTCTCATGGTCGGTCGGCGGTGCCGGCTGATCTGGGGGATGACGCGCTGGTCACCGATGTGGTGGAGTGTGAGCGGATGCGGGCGATGATTGATGCCCGTCAGGTGGCGTCTTTTGCTGAGTTGGCGCGTCGCTGTGTGGTTGCCGGGCCTTCGTTGGTGAACGAGTCCACGGTCGCGACGCGTGAGCGGGTGGTGAAGTGGTAGGTGACCGTACGCCTGGGCAGCTGCGTAAAGCGATCCAGCGGGCGATGATCGCGGTCGATCCGCAGGCCGCTCAGGATCGTCATGAGGAGGCGAAGCGACAGCGGCGGGTGCAGTCGTCGCCGGCGGATGATTCGATGGCGTGGATGCGGGCTTATTTGACCGCTGATGAGTTGGCGTCGATCATGTCGATCCTGGACGCGTACGCACGTTCCTGCCCGGACGATGATCCGCGGTCGATGGACGTCCGGCGCGCGGACGCGTTGCTGGATTTGATTACTGGCGGCAGCTTGGGCGACATCCCGGCACCGCAATTCCCGAGCCTGTCACGATTTCTGTGTAAGCCGGAGGTGATTGGCTTACTTGTCTTATTATATC
>NZ_BAAANY010000021.1:0-124021 GCF_039530045.1 Fodinicola feengrottensis
GACGAAGAGATGGATGGTCTCTCACCCCCATCCGATACAGCAGCGCCTCGTGGCGCACTCGCACTTATGGCACCCGGCGACCACACGTCGGCGTTACGAGACCTCTTCATCGACCTTATGGACCTCGGTGACGTGAACCAATATTTGCTGGAGCTGATTGGCGGGATCGGCATCCGGTACGAGGTGGGGCAGAGCGACGACGCCCTGCGGGCAGGGCGCTTCTTCTTCGACCTGGCGCTGACCGTCGACGGCGAGCGAGTGCAGTTCGCCGACCTGTGCCAGCGCGGCGAGGCCGTCCTCCTGGACCTGGCGGACTCCCCCGACGTACGCGCCGCTGCCGCCGACTGGGCGGACACCGTTAGCGTCGTACGCGCGCGTACCGATGAGCTGCCGGACCTCGCTGCTGTGCTCGTACGCCCCGACGGCTATGTCGCCTGGTCGCTGCCTGCTGGCGCCGCCTTCGACGCCGAGACCCTGACCGTGTCCCTCACCCGCTGGTTCGGCACCGCCCCGGTCCGGCAACCCGCCTGATCCGGCTCGGCCCGTACGGTCGCGATGCCTCATCGCGTGCGCCCGGCGCACGCGATGAGGTATCGCGGCCGTCGCTGTGTGTGACCTGGAGCATCGCGAATAAGACTTGCAGTTGACGTAACGTCAACCTCTAACGTTCTCGGTGGGCCGGAAAGGCCGGCCCTGGAGGACGGAATCGAGCGCGCGATGAGCTGGTCGATCGCCGAGGTGGCGCGGATGTCGAAGGTGACTTCCCGAACGCTGCGGCACTACCACGACATCGGGCTGCTGGCGCCCGCGCGAACGGGCGCCAACGGCTACCGCTACTACGAGCAGCCGCAACTGCTCCGGCTGCAGGAGATCCTGCTGCTGCGCGAGCTGGGCCTGGACCTTGACTCGATCGGCCAGATCGTGGCCGGTGAGCAGGACCAGCTCAGCGCGTTGCGTCGGCACTATGGCTGGTTGCAGAGCGAGCGTGAGCGGCTGGCCGAGGTGGCGCGCACGGTCGAGGACACCATCAGAAAACTGGAAGGAGGTGAAGAAATGACAGCCGAACAGCTCTGGAACGGGTTCGACCCGAACTCCGAGAAAGCCCGTGCGCTGGCGGCGGAGGCCGAGGAACGCTGGGGCCCCCAGGTGGCCACCGTGAACCGAAAGGTCGCCAAATGGTCAAAGGAGAAGTGGGCTCAGATCCAGCAGCAATATGGCGACGCCAGCCAGCGGATCGCCGAGCTGATGGACGCCGGCTTACCGGCCGACGATCCGCAGGTCATCGAGGCGGTCGACGGACATTTCCAGTGGTTGCTGAACTTCTGGACGCCGAACCGTCAGTCCTACGCGGGACTTGGCGACCTTTACGCCGACGATCCGCGGTTCGCGGAGCAACTGAACGCCGTACGACCCGGGTTCGCCGAATTCATGCGGCACGCCATGACGGCCTACGCGCTCGTACGACTGTAGGACTGAGGTCGCGGGGAGCTGCAGATCCCCCGACCTGACTTACCGAGTTAACCGTCCTTTTCCAGCAATCGACAGAGATCGGCGCACAGCGCGACCGGCTGTTGCTCGGCGATGAAGTGGCCGCACTGGTACGTGACGGTGCTCAGATTCGTCGCCCAGCTCGCCCAGATTTTGGCCGGGCCAAAGGGGAGCACCTGCTCTCCAGGGTCCTGCCAGCCGGCCAGCACCGGCATCCGCAGCCGGCGACCAGCACCTGCGTCTGCCTGGTCGTGCCCCGGATCGATGAACGCACCGGCCCGATAGTCGGCACAGATCGCCGCGATGGTCTCCGGTTTGCGGCAGGCGGCCAGATAGGCGGCCCGTACGTCGGCCGTCAGCTGACCCGGTGGGCTCTGCCAACTGTCCAGGAAATGCCCGAAAAACAGGTCCGGGTCGGCCGCGATCATCCGCTCCGGCAGGTCCGGCGGCTGCGCGAGGAACGGCAGGTGGGCGGCGAACACCGTGCCCACCCCGGACAGCGCCGGCCACAGGTCACCCTGCGGAATCACGTCCAGCACAGCGATCTGGCTGATCGCCGCCGGGAAGTCGAGCCCCAGCCGGAATGCGACCAAGGCACCCCGATCGTGGCCAACGACGGCGAACCTCTGATAGCCGAGCTCGTCCATCAGCCGTACGAACAAGGCCGCTGTCGATCGCCGTATCCGGCCCACTCGTCGAATCGCCGTAGCCGGGAAGGTCAGCGCAAACGACGGTGTGGCCGGTCGCCAGCGACGGTGCGACCCGCTGCCAGATCAGGTGCGTCTGCGGAAATCCGTGCAACAACAACACCGGTGGCCCATGGCCGCTCATCGCGACCTGAAAGTCGACACCGTCGACCTTCACGCGCCGATATTCGAACTCGCTGATCCGCATGACCTGACCATCGCAGCGAGGTACGGCAATTCCGCGGCCCTGCCCAGTGCGCTGTGACAATCGGATTCCGATTGTGCAGGTCTACCTAGGGTGCGGCGCGAAACTGTCGTACCGTCGTGAAATTTTGAGCCCCCGCCCTTCAGAAGGGTGGGGGGTGGGTGGCGGGTTTTCATTACGTAAGTTGACGCGCGCGCGAGATAAGCGCGCGTTCAACCCGGCCAGAACGCACTGGCAGCGAGCCGGGACGCTCTGGCGGCCAGCCTCCAACGGCTCGAACAGCTGGTCGCCGGCGCCGATGACGCGGAAATGCCCGATTGTGACTTTGTTGCCCATCTGCCGCCCCGGAGTGGGCAACAAAGTCACAATCGGACACCTCCATTGAATGTCCGATTGTCACAGCCAGAATCACTTTCGCAGCTCAAGGACCTGCCGTTGTTACAATCGGAATCCGATTGTCACGACGGCGCTAACCGACCGGCCGCGTAAGGGCCGGTCGATGCAGCAGCCAGTCAGGATTCGAGGTCGCGGATCAGCCGGGCTTCCTCGACTCGCCAGAAGCCGTGTTCGGCGCCGTCGAGCAGCACCACCGGCAGCCGGTCGCCGTACTCGATCCGCAGTTCGTCGTCGCCGTCGGCATCCACCGCCCGCCACCGTACCCCGGTCTTCTGATGCACCCGGACCATCGCCTCGTGCGCGTCCTCGCACAGGTGGCAACCGACCCGGGTGAGCAGCGTGACTTCGTGATCCTCAGCAGCCATAAGGACTCAATTATCCGCCGGCTCGCGGAGCCGCGCTTTGGCCACCTTCCCGGTCGCCGAATGCGGCAACGTGGAGACGAAGTCGACCGCGGTCGGGCATTTGAACCGGGCCAGCGACCGGGCACAGAACTGCTCGACCTCGTCGGCGGTCAGCGTCGCGCCCTCGGCCAGCACCACGTACGCCTTGACCGCCTGGCCCGTGTACGGATGGTCGACGCCGAGCACCGCGGCCTCCTCGATGGACGGGTGGCCAAGCAGCACGTCCTCGATCTCACGCGGATAGACGTTGAACCCGGAGACCAGGATCAGCTCCTTGATCCGGTCAACCAGGAAGAGGTCGCCGTCGTCGTCTCGGTAAGCCACGTCACCGGTCGACCACCAACCCTGCGAGTCCGGGCCGCCGGCGCCGTCCGGCCAGTATCCGGAGAACAGGTGCTGGCCGCGTACGACGATCTCCCCGGGCTCGTCGCCACCAGGCACCAGATCCTCGTCGTCGTCATCTTCGTCGTCTCCGACGTCGCGTCCGGCCGGATCGACCAACCGTAACTCGACTCCGGGCAGCTCACGGCCGATCGAGCCGGGCTTGGGCACCTCGCACATCAGCGTCGACGACAGCACCGGAGCGGTCTCGGTCAGCCCGTACCCCTCGAAGACGTGCTGCCCGGTCGCGTCCAACAAGCGGCGCTGAGCGGCCTGGTCGAGCGGCGCCGCACCGCTGACCGCGAGGCGTACGCCGGAAAAGCACTCGGCGAGCTCGGGAAGCAGCGACCACGCGAGGAACATCGGCGGCGCACCGATCACGTTGGTGATCCCCCGCTCCTGGATGGCCTTCAACGACCCCACCGGGTCGAACCGCTCCATAAGAACCGCTGAGCAGCCCGTACGAGCAACCATTCCCAGGCCCGGGTTCAGCCCGAAGATGTGGAACATCGGCACCACCAGCAACACCACGTCGTCGGTCTGCAGGACCGCCGGCTGGATGCTGGCGCACTGGTCCAGGTTTGCCAGCAGGGCCCGGTGCGAGAGCATCGCGCCCTTCGGCCGGCCGGACGTGCCGGAGGTATACATAAGGACCGCCAGATCCTCACCGCCACCAGCGGCCGGCACTGGCTTGCCGCGGCCGCTGTTGATCAGCTCGGCGAGCCCCTGACCAGCAGTGATCCGGTGCCGTAAGGCCGGTGGCGGCTCGTCGAGACCGGTCACCGTGTCGATCACCGAACCGGTCCCGATCAGCGCGCTCGCCGCCGAGTCGGTGAGGATCCAGGACAGCTCGCGGCCGGTGTACGACGGATTGACTGGCAACGCGGTCAATCCGGCTCGCAGGGCGCCGAAATACGCCACCGGGAAGTCCAGGCCATTGGGCAGCGCGATCGCCACTCGGTCCCCGGCCCGCAGGTCGAGCTCACCGGTGAAGGCCGCGGCCGCGGCGTCGACCGCCGCGTCCAGCTGGGCCCACGTGAGGCTCTGCTCGCCGAACGTCAGGGCGGCCTGGTCCGGGCTGCGATGCGCCACCTCCCGTACCAGGTCCGCGAGGTTCGACCCGGGCTCGTCGTCGTTCACGGAGCACCCTCCGACCAGCTGTGGATAACGGCGCACGGCTGTGACACCCAACACGTATTATCAGCCCTGAGTTTGCCGTCCGGCTGCCGGCTCGCGTCGATCAGCCAGCACCGGTCGTTTCCACCTCGCAGAGGAGGGTGCGCGGGATGACGTCTTTCCTCGGCACCCTCACCTCCGGTGCCGGTGGCACGCTCCCCGCGAAAAGCCCCGAAAGGGACGCCTGGGCACTTGTCGACCGCGTGCAGGCCGGCGACGCGGAGGCATTCGGCCTCATCTACGACCGGTATGTCGACGAGATCTACCGCTTCGTCGCGTACCGAGTGGCTGGCCGCGCGCTGGCCGAGGACCTGACCAGCGAGACGTTCGTACGAGCGCTGCGCCGCATCTCCAGCCTGCAGTGGCGCGGCCGCGATCCGGGCGCCTGGCTGATCACGATCGCCCGCAACCTGGTCGCCGACCACTACAAGTCCAGCCGGCACCGGCTGGAGATCAGCACCGGCGACGTGGCCAGTTGCCTGACCGCCGGTGCCGAGTCCACCCGCGCCGAGGACGGCCCGGAGCGAGCCGTGCTGGCCGCGCTGACCGCCGCCGAGCTCCAGGCCGCGATCGCCCGACTGTCCGCCGAGCAGCGCGAATGCGTCACCCTCCGGTTTCTGCACTGCCTGTCTGTCGACGAGACGGCGGCCGCGATGGGCAAGAACACCGGCGCCGTGAAGGCCCTGCAATACCGGGCCGTACGAGCCCTCGCCCGCCTGCTGCCCACCCCTGGCTAACGGCTGCACAATCGGATTCCGATTGTACGAGTGCAGCACGTACGCCCTCGGGCAGATTTGGCCCACCCAAACGGGCGCAGTCCTCGACGTTTCGCTGTTAGGACCACGACAACAGCGTCAAGTTCGCGGCGCTCGGTGTCGAGTGCGGCACAATGTCCCGCAGTCGACGTCGAGTGCGGGACATTGTGCTGCGGTCGATGAGCCGATACCTGTCCAGTGGCACGAAAAGTGTGGCACTCGGGGGAAAGAAAAACAGACACGTATGACAATTTCGCGCCCCACCCTACTTCCGCTGCTGTGACAGCCAGTCACAGAAAATATCTGAAAAGGAGACTGACCGTCACTATTCGGCGGGGTTCGCCGTTGATCACTGCGAGGGTGGGACGACGGACGGGGAAGGAACGACGGTGGTGTGGCGCTGGCGTCACGGGCCGGCCCGGGAGCGGCAGGTGGTGGAGGCTTTCGCGGTCTTTGCCGAGGATCCGTCGGGCGGCGGGTACGAGGAGCGGCTGCTTGGCGCGCTGCGACGCGCGACCGTGCCGGCGGGCGGTCCGGATCCGGAGTTTCGGCGGCAGCTGCGGAGCCAGCTGACGGCGTTGGCGGCGGCGCCGGTCCGCAGAAGGTATCCGCGGATCGCGATGATGGCCGTCGCGGTCGCGGTGGCGATGCTCGGGACGGCCGCCGTGACGATCGACCGCGACGGAGCTTCGGCGTTCGCCCTGCAACGGCAGGCGGAGGCCGCTGAGCTGGCCCTCGCGCCCCTCACCCCGCGCGCGGCTGCCCAACTGCACCTGAGCCTGGCCAGCAGCGGCCTGCGGGCGCTCCGGGCCAGTACGGCCCAAGGAGCAGTCGATGGCCAGGCGATCGCGGACGAGCTGGCCGGCGTCGACGACTCGACCCGTGCAGCCGCTCGCATCCTCGCGGCGGCCGCGCTGGCCCGCGGCGATCGGGCTCCGCTGGACATCATCGACGCGTTCACCGCCGGGCAGCTGGCCGCGCTCGCCGGCCTCGACCTCGCGCTGCCGGCCGGGCAGGCCGGCGCCGTCAGGCGATCTGAGTCACTGCTGCGCCGGATCGCCGCGCGGTCCCACCAGTTGCGGCACTCGGTGGCCTGCGCGTACGGGTACGCCGGCCCTTCCGGAAGTGACGATCTCGGTGCCCAGCCACCCAGCTGTGCCGCTGGCGGCCCGGTGGTCGCTGCCGACCGGTGACACCCTCGCTAGGGTGAGGTGGTGACGCCGATTCTGCGCCGACGGCGCCCGAACGCCGGGCAGTTCTCGCCGGCCGTCGCGGCGCCGGCCGCCGGCGACCGGAACGTCGACGAAGACGTACGCACCATGGTCGCCGGTGCGGCCAGTGCCGCGGCCGCCTCCCAGGCCGCCGCCACCAGTGCGGTGGTGCCGTCCGACCCCACCGCGGCCGCTTTCTTCGACTGCGACAACACCATGATGGTGGGCGCGTCGATCTTCCACTTCGCTCGCGGTCTCGCCGCCCGGAAGTTCTTCACCAGCCGCGACCTGGCCAAGATGGCCTGGTTCCAGCTGCACTTTCGAGTCCGCGGCCGAGAGAACCGGGACCAGATGCATGTGGCCCGCGAGCGCGCGCTCGCGTTCGTGGAGGGTCGCCGGGTCGCCGACATTGTGCGGTACGGCGAGGAGATCTACGACGAGCTGATGGCCGAGCGGATCTGGTCCGGCACCCGTGCCCTCGCCCAGCTGCACCTGGATGCCGGCCAACGGGTCTGGCTGGTGACCGCCACCCCGGTCGAGCTGGCCCAGATCATCGCCCGCCGGCTCGGCCTGACCGGCGCGCTGGGCACCGTCTCCGAGGTCGAGGACGGCGTCTACACCGGCCGGCTGCTCGGCGAGATGCTGCATGGCCCTGCCAAAGCCGAGGCGATCCGCGCGCTGGCCGAGCGAGAGGGCTTGGACCTCTCCCGCTGCACCGCGTACAGCGACTCCTTCAACGACATGCCGATGCTCACCGCGGTCGGCCGGGCGGTGGCCGTCAACCCCGATCACGACCTGCGCGACGAGGCCCGGTCGCGGGGCTGGAAGGTGCACGACTTCCGCACCGGCCGCAAGGCCGTCAAGGTCGGTGCTCCCGCGGTAGCCGGCGCCGGGCTGGTCACGGGTGCGGCGATCGCCGCGGTTGCCCTGCGACGGCGCCGCCACCGCTCCCGCTGACCATCCCTGCAGCCACCATCGGCAAGGTCACCTACTTGCCGCCTCACCTCCGCGGCGCGCGGTGCCCTCTCGCGTCCGACTGATTTTTTTTCTCGCGCGCGCGTCCTCAAACCCACCCCCCACCCGACACTGGGTGGGGGCTAGAAAACAGTGTGGGTACGACAGTTTCGCGCCGCACCCGTTCCTCTCAACCGAAGACGGTGCGGCGGGTGAGCAGTAGCCGGTAGAGGGTCTGCTGGATGGTTTCGCGGACCTGGTCGCCGAGGTTGAGCACCAGCATCGGGTCGTCGACCGGGTCCGGGAGGTCGCTGGTCGGGATCGGGGTGCCGAACTCGATGATCCACTTGCTCGGCAGCGGCACCAGCCCGAGCGGGCCGAGCCACGGGAACGTCGGGGTGATCGGGAAGTACGGCAGTCCGAGCAGTCGGGCCAGGATCTTCACGTCGGCGAGCTTCGGATAGATCTCCTCCGAGCCGACCACCGACACCGGGATGATCGGTACGCCGGAGTGCAACGCGGCGGTGACGAAGCCGCCGCGACCGAACCGCTGCAGCTTGTAGCGTTCGGAGAACGGCTTCCCGATGCCCTTGAATCCCTCCGGGAAAACGCCGACCAGCTCCCCGCCGGACAGCAGCCGCTCAGCGTCCTCGTTACAGGCCAGCGTGCCGCCGGCCTTGCGTACGACCGGGCCGACGACCGGCGTGGAAAACACCAGATCGGCGCCGAGCGTACGCAGATGGCGCTTCGCGGGATGCTTGTCCAGCAACGCGAGCATGATCATCGCCGCGTCCAACGGCATCATCGTGCCGGCGTGGTTGCCCACCAGCAGCGCGCCGCCTTTGGCTGGCACGTTGTGCAGGCCGTTAACGTCCACCCGGAACCAGCGTTCGAACAGCGGCCGGACCAGCGGCGCCATCACGTTCTCGGTGAGGTCCGGGTCGAAACCGAACTCGTCGACCTGGTAGTCGCCGGACAGCCGCCGCCGGACGAACGCCAGCGCCCCGGCCACGAACCGCTCGACGCCGTCGGCGGGAGCGTCCGACCCGGCAGCCGCGTCGGGCTCCTCGCGCGTCTGCGGCGGGCGGGTCGGCGCCGGTTCGCCGACCGGTTTCATCGGCTTGTGGACCGGCTCGATGCCGTTGTACGGCGCGGTGTCCGGCCCTACCGCACGCAGTTCCTCCACCGTCGGGATCACCTGGCGGCGCGGTAACCGGCTGCCCGTACGGGACGCCAGCCGATCGCCGGGGCCAGGCTTTCGCGCGGCGGCCTTCTCGGCCGGACCAGTGGCCGCGGAGGCCGAGGTCCGGCGCGTACCGTCGCCGCGAGCGGGCAGCGGGATGACCCGGCCACGGCGCTTGCCTGTTGACTCTTTCGGCCCGGCTTCGACGAAATCGTCGTCCTCAGACATTGCTGGTCCCCCTGCCGGTCCGCATGCTGCGCAGCCACGCCAGCGCTGTCCCCTCCAGCTCGGCGAGCGCGTCCGAGCCGATCAGCGCGGTCAGGTCGTGGCTGCGTACGAAATCGTCGAAGGCCTCCGGCGTGCTGAAATGCGGCCGAAAACCGAGCTCCCGAGTCGCTTTCGAGGTGTCCACCACCCGGCCGTACTGCAGGAACCGGACCTGGTCCGGCGACAGCTCGGCGGTGCCGAGCCGGCTGAGGCCGCTGCCCAGCACCGAGGCCGCCGACGACGGCAGCGGGACCGGCACCCGCCCGGCCCGGCGCAGCGCCTGAGAAAGCAGCAGCACGCCCGGGCCGGCGATGTTGTACGAGCCGTGATGCTGGCTTTTGGTGACCTTCTCCAGCGCCGACAGCACATCGGCGACGTGCGCGAACTGGATGCGCGGGTCGAAGCCCAGCACGGTCGGCGTGACCGGGCGACTCAGATAGCGCGTGAAAGTGTTCTCGATGCCCGGGCCGAGCATCTCGGCGAAGCGCAGCATGGCGACCGCCACGTCCGGGCGGCGACGGGCGAAACCGCGGACATACTGCTCCACATCGAGCGCGTCCCGGCCGGCACCGCTGGCCGGCGGCGACTTCGGCTCGGCGTCCTCGGTGAAGAACGCCGGATCACGCGGCGACGAGCCGTAGACCTCGGTCGTCGACTTCACCACGAACCGGCGCAGGCTAGCCGCCTTCTGGCAGGCCGCGAGCAGCTGCATCGCGCCGATGACGTTGATTTCCTTCATCGCCGCCCGGCCGCCGACGCCGTCGGAGTTGGCGAGCAGGTTCAGGTGCACGACGGTGTCGACGTTCGCCGAGGAGACCACCTTGGCGATCAGCGGGTTGCGGATGTCCGCCCGCACGAACTCCGTACGGCCGAGAGTGCCCAGCACGTCCCCACGTGGCGGGGCGGTGTCCACCCCGATAATCCGCTCGATGGAGTCGTCGGCCGCGAGCTTCGCGGCAAACCGGCTGCCCAGCGGTCTGCCGACCCCGGTGATGAGGACCACTCGGGGCATCCGGCCTCCTCAAGGACAGGTTGCCCCGATCCTACGAGCCCGGTCATTGCCCCGGGATAGACGGGGTATGTCGACGTTGTTGCGACCTGAAGTCACCGTACGACGACGGCCGGTACGCGAAACTCCGAACGCACCGGCCGTGGGACCAGACAGGGCCTAGCGAAAACTACTTCTTGTTGCGTCGCTGGACGCGGGTCTTCTTCAGCAGCTTGCGGTGCTTCTTCTTCGCCATCCGCTTGCGGCGCTTCTTGATTACCGAGCCCATGCGTAGCCTCTCGAAAACTCAACTGGGGTAAGCCAACATGACAACCGACCGAGGATACCAACCGGCCGGCGACGACCGGCGTGCGCGGTGCGTATCAGCGCACGGCACACCGGGCGGACCGGACCCCGTACCGGCCGCCCGTCCGTCGCCGATCTCTCAGGCGGTGTCCGTGAACGCCTCCTTCAAGTACTGGTGAACAGCGTTCTCCGGCACCCGGAAAGAGCGCCCGACGCGAACCGCGTTGAGCTCTCCGGAATGCACCAGACGGTAGACGGTCATCTTGGAGACGCGCATCAGCGACGCCACCTCGGCAACAGTGAGGAACCGGACTTCCGCCAACCCTTTTTCTCTCGAAACAGCCATGCGACACCGACTCTCCCGCACGCGTCGCGCGCCGGCTTCCCCTCCGGCGCGTCGGACACACACGTGCTAGAAGCACAGTAGCGTTACCAGTGTGACTCGCGCGATCCCTCTCCCCCGGCCGGAGGCGGACCGGCCATTACCACAGCACACTCCGCAGACCGGACACGACACGCGTTTGTGCAGATGAACATCGATATGCGCGGTGTGTGATCGCGCGGACACCGTATGCCTGCTATTAATGGCCGACGGCGGATTTTTGGGGGCAGACGATGGACCCGACAGACGTGGACGGCGCGGTCCAGTGCCTGCACCCCAACCCGGCCAAGTCGGCACCTCCGCTGGATCGCCGGCTGTACGACATCACCCGGGCAGCCATCTTCGACGCCGTGCCCACCACCGGCCGCGGCCTGCTCGCCGCCGCACTGAGCACCGAGGTCGCCCGGCGCACACCACCGGGCACGTACGTCACCACCTCGGTCGGCTGGTGCACGACGCTGGTCAAGCTGGACCTGCTGGCTCGCGGGCAGTTGCTGCGCGTGCCCACCGAGGGGATGCCCCGCCTTCTTCGCCGGCCACGCCCGCGCCGCTGACACTTCTCGCGGTTTGTACGAGCAAGGAATGCGACCGAGCGGCGCCCGGTGAGTTCGGCACCCCCCCATTGTCGGACTCATGCGCGTATTTTGCATCCAGTCTGACCTGGCCGGTCCGGTCGTGGCCGTGGCTCGGGCCGGCCTGATCGCCGGTCCACGGTGACCACGACCGTGGAGTCGGAGCGCGCGCTTACCTGTACGCGTTACTTACGTGACGTCTAAAACCCACGTACCCACCCCCCGCCCTTTGAAGGGAGGGGGCTCAAAATTTCACGGCGGTACGACAGTTTCGCGCCGCACCCTATGTAGACCTACACAATCGGATTGTGCGCCGGTTGACGCGAGCGGCGGTCAGTCGTAGAGCTTGCCGAGCTCCACCGATCGGTCCCGCGCGGCTTCGATGGCCTCCAGGAGGGCGGCCCGGACGCCGTGTTTCTCCAGTTCCTTGATCGCCATGATCGTGGTGCCGCCGGGCGACGTGACGCCCTCGCGGAGCTGCACCGGGTGCTCGCCGGAGTCGCGGAGCATGACCGCGGAGCCGAGCGCGGTCTGCACGATCAGGTCGGCGGCGATGGCCCGCGGCAGGCCGAGCAGGATGCCGGCGTCGATCATCGCCTCGACCAGGAAGAAGAAGTACGCCGGGCCGGAGCCGGACAGCGCGGTGACCGCGTCCAGCTGGTTCTCCGGCAGCCGCAGCACCTTGCCCACCGGAGAGAAGATCTTCTCGGCGGCGGCCAAGTGGTCGGCGTTCGCGTACGCACCGGCGGCGACCACGCTCATGGCCTGGTCGACCAGCGCCGGGGTGTTCGGCATCACCCGCACCACCGGCACACCCTCACCGAGCTGCCGCTCGACGTAGCCGGTCGGGATGCCGGCGGCGACCGTGACGATCAGGTGGTCACTGGTGACTGCCGGCGCCATTTTCACGAGCAGTTCGCCCATGTCCTGCGGCTTGACGGCGATCAGCAGAGTGTTGGCGAAAGCGGCCGCCTCGGCCAGGCTCAGGTCGCGGACGCCATATCGCTGGTAGAGAGATTCGGCCCGCTCCTGGAATTTCTCCACCACGACCACGTCATCGGGTCGTACGCCCGAGCGGAGCAGACCGGCAAGCAGCGACTCCCCGATCTTGCCAGCGCCAATAATCCCGAGCCGGTCGGTCACTTGCGGCCCACCAGGGCCCGGAGGAAGAGTGCGGTGTTGGCCGGGCGTTCGGCCAGCCGGCGCATCAGGTAGCCGTACCACTGAGTGCCATAAGGCACGTACACACGCACCGCATACCCAAGCTCGGCCAGCCGGCGCTGCTCGACCGGCCGCACGCCGTAAAGCATCTGAAACTCGAAGGTGTCGACCGGCCGGTCGTACCAGCGGACCCGGTCCTCCAGGATCGCCACCAGTCGCGGGTCGTGGGTCGCGAACATCGGGTAGCCGCCGCCGGCCAGCAGCACGTTGGCGCAGCGTACGTACGACCGGCTGACCTCCAGGTCGGACTGGTAAGCGACCGACTCGGGCTCGTCGTACGCCCCCTTGCAGAGCCTGATCCGGGAGCCGGCGACCGCGAGGTCACGGCAGTCGGCCTCGGTGCGGCGCAAGTAGGCCTGCAGGACAGCGCCCGTCTCCGGGAAGTCCTTGCGTACGCGCAAAAGCAGGTCCAGCGAGGCGTCGGTGGTGGTGTGGTCTTCCATGTCGATGGTGACCGTCGTGTCAGCCGCGTCGGCGGCCCGGCAGATCGCCAGCACATTGTCGGAGGCGAGCTTCTCGTCCAGCAGCATGCCCAGCGCCGACAACTTGACGCTGACCTCGGTCGGCGGGGTCAGCCCGGCGGCGCCGAGCGCGCCGAGCAGTTCGACATAGGCCTCGGTGGCGGCCCGGGCCTGGCCAGCGTCCTCGGTGTCCTCGCCGAGAAAGTCCAGCGTCACCGCGAGGCCGTCATGCACCAACGCCCGACTCGCGTCGATCGCGTCCTCAGTGGTCGTACCGGCGACAAACCGGCGAACCACCGACCGGCTGACCGGCGCCGCACTGACGAGCTGCTCCAACTGCGGGCTGCGGGCCGCAGCCAGAATCGCCGAACGCATCATGCCCTCGAGGGTAACCATCGGCGCCGGACCCCGCTGACCCGCATCCCACCTGGTCCGAAACGATTCGCTGGTCCGGGTCTACCTAGGTAGACTTTCAAAGTCTACCTAGGTAGCGTTTTGGGCGTGACCAGACGCGCGGACTCCTCACCTCAGACGCTGGCCGTGTTCGAGCTGCTCCAGGCCGAGCCCGCGCGGTGGTGGCACGGGTACGACATCGCCAAAGCCACCGGCCTGCGCTCCGGCACGCTCTATCCGCTGCTCGTACGACTCGCCGACCACGGCCTGCTGGAGGCGCACTGGGAGTCGGATCCGCCGACCGGCCGGCCGCGCCGACATCTCTACCGACTGACCACGCAAGGAATGGCCCGCACTGAGGAGGCTTGTACGCCCCTAGTGTCTGCCGGCCGGAACGCCCCGGACGCCTACCGTGGCCGCGTGAATATTGAGTGGATCGAGCCGTCGGCGGTGGCCGAGGTCGTACGAGCAGCGCGCGCCGACGGCTTCGAGGTATACGTCCTGTCGACGACTGGCGAGTCCGATCGCCAGGCGTTCTTCGATGCCGTACGAACCGGCTGCCCGCTCGACCCGCCGCTGGTCAGCGCCCGCAGTTGGGACGCGATGATCGACTCACTGTCCGGCGGGCTGTTGGTCGTCGACGCGGTCCGGATCGCGATCGTCTGGTCCGGATCGGCGGCCATCCGAGCGGACAACCCCACCGAGTTCGAGGTCGCCCTGTCCGTGCTCACCGCCGTGTGCGACCGCCTCGCCACCGCAGCACGGCACCGCAAATCTGTCCGCCTCTACGTCGACCACTAACCACCACGCTCGGAGAGTTAGTCCGCAACGCCCCGCCGCTTGCGTGAAGTGCAAGAAACGGGGCGTTGCGGACGAAAGAGCGGGCTCAGCGGACGGCGGCGAAGGTGGCGTCGCGGTGGCCGCGCCAAATCAGACCGGCCTCGGCGAATCCAGCCGATCGGAGCGCCTCCAGGTGCCAGGTCACGTCCGGGTTGAAGTCGGTGTGAGCGTGATTCCCACCAAAGAGTTCGTTCCGCTCGCGTACGAGGTCAGCGACGGCAGGCTCGTGGCCGAACCGCTCCCACCAACCCGGCCAGGTGTCCACTCCCTGGTCATAGCGCTCGTTCCGGCGCCCCTGGGCAAGCGACGCCAAAGCCGCGGTCAGCCCGGGAATCCCGGGGTCCTCCATATGGTCGGCGTTCATAAAGACTCCGCCCGTACGCAGCACCCCACGTACCTCCGCGTAGAGCTCCCGCAGCCGCTCGGAGTTGATCCAGTGCAGCGCGGTGGCGGTGAGGACAGCGTCGAATTCCTT
The DNA here is from genome assembly GCF_039530045.1 of Fodinicola feengrottensis. Lineage (NCBI taxonomy): Bacteria > Bacillati > Actinomycetota > Actinomycetes > Mycobacteriales > Fodinicola > Fodinicola feengrottensis. The sequence continues at coordinate 14,745 of NZ_BAAANY010000021.1, forward strand.
GTACGGCAACGCATCCAGCCAGCCGGAGGTGCCCAGGTTCGCGGCCACCACGTGACCGCGATCGCCGAGGCTGCCGCGCGCGATCGTCAACAGGGAGCGGTCGGCGTCAAGCACCACGGTCTCCGCGTTCGGCCACCGGGCCAGCAGTCGGAGGCTGATCGAGCCGGTGCCGCCGGCCAGGTCGAGCACCCTGGGCGGCCGGTCCGGGGTGACCGCCTCGACCACGCCCAGCATCGCCGCGATCCGCTCCTCCCGGTCGGGCATGAACGCCTCCTGTTGGGAGTCCCAACTTGCCTGCCAGGCGGCGAAATCGAGGGTTTCAACGGTCATCCGAGCCTCCCAATGAGTAATGGTCATTATTGCGATCTGATCCTTACGTTAGGGGATGGCGGTAAGGTTCACAAGTGGACGCAGAGACTTACGCGCACCAAGGCATCAAGCTGGCGAACGCGCCGATGGCCAGCACCGAGGATCTGGTCGCGCTGCTGGCCGACAAGCCCTGGTGGCACGACAAGCTGCGCCGCCAGGACGTGTCCGAACTCGCCGCCGTACGCGCGGGCCTGCGCGAAGTCTTCGAAATCGCCGCCGGTGGCGACAACCTGGGCGCCGTCGACGCGCTGAACGCACTGCTGGAGGCGCATCCGATCCGGCCGCGGATCTCCGGCCACGACTCCGGCCTCTGGCACCTGCACGTGACCGGCCATGGCGCCGGCATCGGCGCTGAGTACGGCGCTGGGGCGGTCTGGGGGCTCGCCGTCGCGTTCACCAAATGGGGCGCAACCAGGTTCGGGCTGTGCAGCGGCAACGGCTGCGACAACGTCTACCTGGACACTTCCACGAACGCGTCCCGCCGGTTCTGCTCAGACCGCTGCGCCACCCGCGCCCACGTGGCCGCCCACCGCGCCCGCAAGCGCGCCCAGGCCGCCAACTGATCGCCCGATTGTCACGCCGCTGCGAATCCGCGCAGCTCAGGCCCCTGCCGTTGTGACAATCGGATTCCGATTGTGCAGCCGCCCATAGCGGTGCGGCGCGAAACTGTCGTACCCCTCCGGCAGATTTGCCCCCACCCAGTGACGGGTGGGGGGCGGGTTCGAGGACCAATGTTCAACTAAAAATCAAGGTCCACCTCTCAACCCACCCCCGCCCGTTCAAAGGGAGGGGGAAAGAAAAACAGACACCTACGACAATTTCGCGCCGCACCTACCTTCTAGGCGGCTGGTTTTTCGTCACGTCAATCCGGTAAGGACGAAATCAGGCGCCGGTGCGGGCTGGGGCGGCCAGGTGCAGGCGGGCGAAGGCGAGTGCCTCGGCCAGGTCGGCCTCGCGGCGTTCCCGGCTGCCGGCCGAGCGGGTGCTGACCTCGACGATCACCGCGCCGGTGAACGACTGGCCGGCGAGCTGCTCCAGCAGCGGGCCGCAGGGTTGGTTGCCGCGGCCGGGCAGCATGTGTTCGTCGCGGCCGAGGCCGGTGCCGTCGCCGAGGTGGATGTGCACCAGGCCCTCGCCCATCCGCTCGGCCAGCTCCAGCGGGTCGGTACGGGACACCGCGGTGTGCGAGCTGTCCAGGCAGAAGTGCTTGACGTCCAACGTGGTTGGGTCCCAGGTCGGCGCGTACGGGGAGAACTCCCGGCCACGCGCCCGCAGCGGATACATATTCTCCACCGCCAGCATCACGTCCGTGCCGGCCTGCAGCTTCTGCACGCCCTCCTCGAAGCCGTTGATGTAGTCGCGCTGCCAGCGAAACGGCGGATGCAGCACCACGGTCGGCGCACCTAGCCGCTCGGCCGCGTCGATCGACCGGCGCAACCGCTCCCACGGATCGGTGCTCCAGACCCGCTGGGTGATGAACAGGCAAGGCGCGTGAATCGCCAGCACAGGCACGTCGTAGTGGTCCGCGAGAGTGCCCAGCGCGTCCGCGTCCTGGCTGACTGGATCGGTCAGCACCATGATCTCGACGCCGTCGTAGCCCAGCGAGGACGCGATCTCGAAGGTCGCCGCGGTCGACTCCGGATACACCGAGACGCTCGACAGCCCTACCGCCGCGCCCGGCACCCGAACACCGTGCTCTTCGAGGTCCATAACACTCATTCCCGGCACACTCACGACATCCAGCCTACGACCCAAGGCTCGCACGGATGTTTTACGTCCCGGGTCACTCCACCCAAAGACTCCCTAAGAATCGCCCTACTAGCCGGTAGATCCGCCAACCACCAGGCGGATGGCGCACCGCCCCACCAAACCGGACTTCCCGAGGCGGCTAACTTCCGTCCAACCAGTCGAGGCGGCGCAGGATGACACCTTCGCGCAGGGCCCAGGGGCAGATGTCGAGGCGGTCGGCTTTGAAGGCGTTCATCGCCGCCTCGGCGACCACCGCGCCGGCCAGCAGCTGGTGCGCCCGGGCGGCGCTGACGCCGTCCAGTTCGGCGAGGTCGGCGGACGACATCCGGGAAATGAAGGCGACCACCTGCCGCAACCCGACGGCGGTCAACGACCGCGGCGCGTACGGGCCGTCGACGCTGGGAGCCGCGCCGGACAGCCGGGCAAGCGACCGGAAGGCCTTGGACGACGCGACCACCCGGTCGGCTGGTTCGATCTCGGCCAGCGCCTTCAAGGCGGGCTTGAGCTCCTCATCCACGTACGCCCGCAGCGCGGCCACCTGTGCTTTGCTCGGCGGGTCTCCGCGCAGCCGCTCCCGGGTCAGCCGGCCGGCGCCCAGTGGCAGCGACAGCGCCGCGTCCGGCTCCTCGTCGATGCCGGTGGCCACCTCCAGCGACCCGCCGCCGATGTCCAGGCTGAGCAGCCGCCCGGCCGACCAGCCGAACCACCGCCGGGCCGCGAGGAACGTGAGTCGCGCCTCGGTCGGGCCGTCCAGCACCTTCAGGTCGACACCGGTTGCCCGCAGCGCTCGCGCGAGCACCTTCTCGCCGTTGCGGGCATCTCGTACGGCCGAGGTGGCGAATGCCATCAGGTCGTCGCAGTGCAGCCGGGCCGAAGCCTTGACGGCGGAGGTCAGCGCCTCGGTGAGCGCCGCTTCCCCCGCCGCTGACAGGCCGCCGTCGTCATCGATGTGCTCGGCCAACCGCAGGACGGACTTCTCCGAGTAGGCCGGTGTCGGCCGGGCACCCCGGTGCGCGTCGACGACCAGCAGATGGACCGTGTTCGATCCAACGTCGAGGACTCCCAGGCGCATACTCACAGACGTTACGTCACCGGGTCCAGCACCGCTGCCGCTCTGCGCAAACTGGCATAAAGCGACAATTCATACGCTTTGGCCTGGGTGGTGTCGTGGTATTCGAACAGCGCGTCGTTGATTCCGGGCAGTTTTTGGGTGCCATAGCCAGCATTGATGCCCGGCGCGTAGAGCTGGTTCCGGAACCAGGGCCGTTTTGGCAGCCCCTGCGCGGCAAGCAGTTGGTGTTCGGAGGCGACCAGCGCCCGGGTCAGTACGGCGAACCGGGCCGGCGGCGCGCCCGCGGCCAGCTGCCGATCGATCGCCGCCTGAATACCACCAGCGGCCGACTGCCAGCTTTTCGCGGCCGCGATATCCCTGGACAACCCCAGCACATCCGTGCCGTAGACCTGGGTTTCCCGCTGCTGGAAGGCTGTCAGGTACGTGACGACCTCAGCCGCGTACGAGCCGTAGTCCAACTCCGGCACGTCCGCGCCGGCCATCCGCATGGTGACGACCCCGACCTCCTGCGCCATCGCCGCGTGGTATTTCCAGCCTGGGTCGATGAAATGGTCCTCCATGTAGAAGTTGTCGCAGGAGCAGTGGTAGTTGCCGGAGTCCGTGCTGGCGCCAATGTTTACCGACGGAACACCGAAACGGTCGAAGAACGCCGTATAGTCCGATCCGCTGCCGAGCCGGCCGACCGGCGGGACTTTTCCACCATTGTCGGCGGACCAGTCGCCGTAGATCGTCCTTCCGGTGCCCGGCCAGGCGATTTCCTTGGTCGTGTCGTAAACGACGTCATCCAGTGACGGCACACCGGACGCGTCGAAGTGGCGACCAGCGGCGCCGTCCATATTGATGTACGCCACCGCGTTCGCCAGTTTGCCGCCGGTTTCCTCGGCATATTCGGTGGAACCGAACAGGCCGTACTCCTCGCCATCCCAGGTGGCCAACGTGATGCTCCGGGCCGGTCGCCAACCGGTTTTTAGCAGCTGGCCGAGGCCTCGCCCTATCTGCAGCACGGTTTCCGCGCCAGACAGATTGTCGTCCGAGCCGTACGTCCACGCGTCCCGGTGCGCGCCCACATAGACGACCTGGTCAGGGAAAGTACGGCCAGGTATGGTCGCCGTCACGTCCCAGATCGGGGAGATCTTGTAGTCGATGTCCAGGTTCAGGTCGACGGCCGTGCCGCCAGGCCCGTAGTGATAAGTGAACGGCAGACCGCCTTGCCATGCTTGGGGAACCGCAGGGCCGGTCAGGTTTTTCAGCAGTGGGGTGGCGGCAGCGTACGAGATCGGCGTGGTGGGGATCTTGGCGATGTTCGAGTCGGCCGGGTTGATCCGAGGCGCGTTCTTCGTGGCCGGATAGCCGGGCGTCAGCGGATCCCCGCCATAGAGCCACAACTGCTGCACCGAGCCACGCTGAATGCCGTCCGGTGCCCGCCACGGGCCGTCCGGATAGACCGCACCGTTGGAATTCCCGTCGTCCTTGGGATCGGAATAGAGCACCACCCCGATCGCGCCGTGCTCGGCCGCGAGATTCGTCTTCACGCCACGGAAAACCTGACCGTACCTGACCAGCGCGATCTTGCCTTTCACGCTGATGCCGGCCTTTTCCAGTGCCTGGTAGTCCGCGACCGTGCCGTAGTTGACGTAGACGACCGGAGCTTTCACATGCCCGGCCGGCGACAGCGCGTTGTAGCCGACCACCTCGTCGGCGCAGTCGGTCTCCACGGACCGGCAGTTTTCCTTGGTGGGCAGCACTTGCCGGGTCGGCGCGGTCATCGTGACGCTGATCTTCCGGGGCACCGAAAGATAGGGATAGTAGGTCTTGATCTGTGGTTGCAGGCCGTACGAACGGAGTTTCGCCACCACGTACTGCACTCGCCGCCAGTCGCCGGTGCTGCCGACCAGGCCGGTTTTGGCGGCCAGATAGCTGTCGAGGTCGCGGGCGACCGCGACGGACGGGATTGCCTTGTATGCCGTCTCGGTGGTCCGTTCGGCGGCCGAATGCGCGGCGGTGAAACCGCGGATCACCGCCGCGTCGGCCGCTTCGGCCGCCGCGACCGGCGGCAGTCCCGCCGCCACCAGCCCGACGGCGGCCGCCGCCAGCATCACGAACCGGGCATGCCGGATAGCCATACCATCTCCCCTGAAAGACCGGAAGTCACCATAAAACACCACACCTGTCGGGACGGTAGCCCTGTGCCGGCGGCCCTGTAAACACCTCTGGTGCGGCGCGCCTGTTCTGGACATTCGCGACCGCGCGTAGTCTTTCCCGGTGGCCAAGTCGCACCATCAGCCCTCCAGCACCGTCGTCGACCTCCCCGACCCGCGTCCGCGCGATCGCGAGGTCTCGCTCGACTTCGATCGCGAGTGGATCGAGTTCATCGATCCAGCCAACGCCGAACATGTCGTACGCGCCGACCTGACCTGGCTGCTGTCTCGCTGGTCATGCGTCTTCGGCGCCGGCTGTCACGGGATCGTGGAGGGCAGGGCGGACACCGGCTGCTGCTCGCACGGCGCGTTTTTCACTGACAAGGACGACGAAAAACGCGTCAAGTCGTACGTGAAGAAGCTGACGCCCAAAACGTGGCAGCACTACGTCCGCGGGTTCGAGAACTGGACCGAGATGGACACCATCGACGACGAGAAGCCCGACGAGCTGTCGCGGCGGACCGCGCGGGTCGACGGCGCGTGCATCTTCCACAACCGGGAGGGTTTCCCAGGCGGCTCTGGCTGCGCGTTGCACGCGTTGGCGTTGACCGACGGTCAGCATCCGCTGGAGACCAAACCGGACGTGTGCTGGCAACTGCCGGTCCGGCGGCTGGAGGAATGGACCACCCGGCAGGACGACACCCAGATGCTGCTCACCACCCTGACCGAATACGACCGGCGCGGCTGGGGTCCCGGCGGGCACGACCTGCACTGGTGGTGCACGTCGTCGCCGGAGGCACATGGCGCCAGCGACCCGGTCTATGTCTCGTACGGGCCGGAGCTGACCGCCCTGATCGGCAAGAAGGCATACCGAAAACTCGCCGACCTGTGCGCCAAACGAGATAAGCAGGGAATACTCGCCGAACACCCGGCCACCACGGCCGCCCGCGCCAGCACTTCCTGAACACCGCTGCCGATCGTGCGGCCCTTGCTTTTTCTCGATGTCGACGGACCGCTGATCCCCTTCGGCGCCGCAGACTACCCGACGTACCCGCCCACGGACCCGAATCCGCTGCTGTCGAGAATCAATCCCGACATCGGGGCGCGACTGGCCGCACTGCCGTGCGACCTGGTCTGGGCGACCACGTGGATGGCCGATGCAAACGAATGCGTCGCGCCACGACTCGGCCTTCCGGGACTGCCCGTGGTGGCCTGGCCCGAGCCTTCGGCCATTGATGACCAAGACGAACGGCACGGGCTGCACTGGAAAACACGCGCTCTCGTGAGCTGGGCCGCGGGCCGCTCATTCGCCTGGGTGGACGACGAAATCACGGACATAGATCGAGCCTGGGTGTCAACTCGCCACCCCAGTCGCGCCCTCCTCCATCGCGTTAACCCTCGACAGGGCCTCAAGCCCGCCGATTTCGTCGCCCTCCGCGAATGGATGGAGGCACTTCCTGAGCACTGTTGACGCAATGGGATTCCGATTGTGCAACCTGGCCGACTTGAATCTCGGTACGACGCCACGGGCTTTGCCCACCTATCACGTCAGCCACAGGCAGGGTTTGGCAATGGCACCAAGACGTGGCGGTCGCCGAACACCGCTGAAAAGGCGTCGCCGACACGCCGTAGCGGCGCGAAATTGTCGTAGGTGTCTGTTTTTCTTTCCCCCTCCCTTTGAACGGGCGGGGGGTGGGTTGAGAGGTAGTCCTTAATTTTTAGTTGAACATTGGTCCTCGAACCCGCCCCCCACCCGTCACTGGGTGGGGGCGATTTTTGGGGGTGGGTACGACAGTTTCGCGCCGCACCGGGCGGTTTACGGCTCGAATTTGTAGCCGAGGCCGCGGACGGTGACCAGGAACTTGGGGTTGCCGGGTTCGGGCTCGATTTTGGCGCGCAGGCGCTTGACGTGTACGTCGAGGGTCTTGGTGTCGCCGACGTAGTCGGCGCCCCAGATGCGGTCGATCAGCTGGCCACGGGTCAGGACCCGGCCGGCGTTGCGGAGCAGCATCTCAAGCAGCTCGAATTCCTTGAGAGGCAACGAAACCGAGTCGCCGTCGACGGAGACTGTGTGTCTGTCCACGTCCATTCGTACCGGCCCGGCCTCCAGCGCGGCGGGTTTGAGCTCCTCCGGCTCCGACCGGCGGCGCAGCACTGCCCTTATGCGGGCGACGAGCTCGCGCGGTGAGTACGGTTTGGTGACGTAGTCGTCGGCGCCGATCTCCAGGCCGACCACCTTGTCGATCTCGGAGTCGCGGGCGGTCACCATGATGATCGGCACGCTCGACTTGGACCGGATCTGCCGGCACACCTCGGTGCCCGACAGGCCCGGCAGCATCAGGTCGAGCAGCACGAAATCGGCGCCGCTGTGATCGAACTCGGTCAGCGCGTCGGGCCCGGTGGCCGCCACCGCGACCTCGAAACCCTCCTTGCGGAGCATGTACGACAGGGCGTCGGAGAAGGATTCCTCGTCCTCTACCACCAGCACTCGGGTCACGCGCGTCCTTTCGATGCGAGTTTGCCCGTCCCTTTGGCCGCTTTGGCTGGTGTGCCAGCCGCGGCGTCAGGGTCGGGGTCCGGGCCGAGGTCGGAACCGTCGGCGACGGCGGGGTCGTCGGCGGCCGATCTGGCCGCACTGGGCAGGCGAAGCGTGAACGTGGAGCCGGAGCCCTCGACGCTCCACACGTCCACGCTGCCACCGTGGTTGGTGGCGATGTGTTTCACGATCGCGAGACCGAGGCCGGTGCCGCCGGTGGCCCGCGAGCGGGCCGGATCGGCCCGGTAGAAACGTTCGAAGATCCGGTCCAGGTCGGTCTCGCCGATCCCGATGCCCTGGTCGCTGACGCTGATCTCGACGAGGCCGTCCCGCTGCCGGGTGCCGATCGCGACCCGGGTGTGGTCCGGGCTGTAGTTGATCGCGTTGTCGACCAGGTTGGTGACGGCGGTGACGAGCTGCGCCTCGTTGCCGCGTACGACCAGACCGCTCTCGCCGCCGGAGACGACGACGATGTCCTGCGACTCGGCGCCCATCCGGGTCCGGTCGAGCACCTCGGAGACGACCTGGTCGACGTAGACCGGTTTCGGTTCCGGCAGCGGGTCGGCGCCCTGCAACCGGGACAGGTCGATGATCTCCTGGATGAGGGTGCCGAGGCGGGACGCCTCCCGGGTCATCCGGGCGGCGAACCGGGCCACCGCCTCCGGGTCGTCGGTGGCGTCCAGGACCGCCTCAGCCAGCAGTTGCAGCGCGCCGACCGGCGTCTTGAGCTCGTGGCTGACATTGGCGACGAAGTCGCGGCGCACCTTCTGCACCCGGTGCGCCTCGGTGATGTCCTCGATCTGCAGCACCACGTGGTCGCCGAAACCGACCTGCGCGACCCGTACCCGTACGGCCAGCGGCTCGGCGGCCCGGCCGCGCGGCAGGTCCAGCTCGGTGTCCCGGCGTACGTCGCCGCCGTCGGAGGCCCGCCGCACCTGCCGGGCGAGGGTCCGCAGCGCGCCGTGGGTGACCCGGTTGTCGCGTACGACGCCCATCCGGCGGGCCGCCTGGTTGGACAGCACCACCTGGTCCGCGGCGTCCAGCACGACGACCCCGACCTGCATGAGCTGCAGGCTGCGGCGGGCGAGGTCAGCCTGCGCCACCGCGGCACTGGTAGGGCGAGGGCCGGCCGGAGAGTCCGTGCGGCGGCGTTGGAGCAGCACGAAGAGCAACGCGGTCAGCGCGCCGACGACAATGCCCCCGGCGCCAGCGACCAGGATCAACGCGGCGTCCACATCCGCCAATCGTACGGGCCCGCAAGGCCGGCGGCAGGCATCGTGACCAGCGTTGCGATCAGCCCGAGGACTGTTCACCGAACGGTTCGCTGGCGTTTACCGATTCGCGCGGGATGTTTACGGCCGCGATTGGTCCGCACGATTACAGTTGGCACAACCGTACGTTCACAGTGATGAATCGGACAGCTGACAAAAATGCGCGATACCTTCCACGACGAGCTCGACCGGATCGGCAGTGTCCTGGTCGAGATGACCAAGCTCGTCAGCTGCGCGATGTCGCGCGCGACCACCGCACTGTTGGAAGCCGACCTGACGCTGGCTGAGGAGGTCATCTCCTCCGATGCCGAGATCGACCGGCTCTACCGGGAGACCGAGGACCGCGCATTTGAGCTGCTGGCCCGCCAGCAGCCGGTCGCGGTGGATCTGCGGCTGATCGTCACCGGGCTGCGGATGGTGGCCGACCTGGAGCGGATGGGCGATCTCGCGCTGCACGTCGCCAAGATCGCCCGGATGCGTTATCCCGTCTCAGCAGTGCCACCGGAGCTGCACGACGTCATCCGGGACATGGGCGAGATCGCGCAGCGGGTGGTCGACAAGGCCGGCGCGGTCATTGAGGGGAACGACGTCGAGCTGGCCACCGAGCTTGAGCAGGACGACGACCGGATGGACGAGCTGCACCGGCGGCTGTTCACCATCCTGCTGTCCGGCTGGGATCACGGCATCGAGTCTGCCATCGACATCACCCTGCTCGGCCGGTTCTACGAGCGGTTCGCCGACCACGCGGTGTCGGTGGCCCGCCGGGTTATCTACCTGGTGACCGGGGAGATGCCGGAGCCGGCCTCCAGCCGCTGAAAACCGCCCAAGGGGTGCCATCGTCGGCCTAAGTCGCGGCGGCCATCAGGGCCGGCGCGGTCGTCGGCGGGAGCGCGCCGCTGGCGGCGGCCAATAGGGACATCTGTGAGACACGGCGGGCCGTTCCGGTTGCCTCCAGTTCTCAGAGTCACACTTAGGCGACGATTCGCGCGTACGGGCGTAGCTTTTCGGTACGAGCGCTAGCTAGACGGGGAGGACGCGATGAGCGGAAAACACCGCATCGAGGACCGGGTCGAGCCGGCCGGCCAGCGACTGACGGACTACGACGGGCGCTACGGCGAGGCTGAGCCGGCCGGCGAGCCGGACCAGGACGAGGCGTACGCACCGGAGACCCGCCAGGAGATCAGGGTGATGGCGTCGCACTACAAGGCGCAGGGGACCTCTGGCTGGGTCTGACCCTCCGTAACCACGCTTTACGTCCGCATGGCCTCCATGCGTGCTCTGGACGCACGCATGGAGGCCGTACGAACGTCTGGGACCCGGTGGAGCTGACTGGGCGTGATGGCCGCCGGTTCGTAACGATTCGGTCATCACCAGGGCTTGTTTCGGCAGTACGCGGGTAATCTCCGAACACCACGGGACTCGGAGCTGCCATGGAGATCCTGCCCTTTGCCTGGTGGGTGATCGCCGCCTTCATGCTGCTGGTCGCGACCGTCGGGATCCTCGGGCTGGTCGCGATGACGGTCAGCTATGCCCGCCGCAAGCTGGAGTGGTATCGGCTGACCAGCATCGACGTGGCGACCCCGGAGCGGTTGCACATGCACGGGCGGTACGGCCCTGCACGGCCGGCCGGCGACGTGGATCCGCAGCACCGCGGCGAACTGCCGCAAGGCCCCGGAGCGGACATGCTGATCGACGGTTTCGGCCAGCCGCACGGCTTCCCGGTCCGCCGCCGGCGCCGCTCCCGTACCCGCAGGATGCCTTAGGTGTGACCTCGACGAGGTTCACTCGTCTACGAGCCGAGGAGGCTCGATATGACCGCGACATTCATCGCTATCGGACTGGTGGTGCTGGCCGCGATCGGCGCACTGGTGATCTGGCGCAGAGCGGTCACCCGCCGAGCTGCGGCGCGGGACGCGATCCGCGCCGAGCAGCGGACGACGACGTACGACGGCCGCTACGGCGACGCGGCCCCGGCCGGCCAGTCGCCGACCGCGGAGGGTGGCGTGACCGAGGCCGCGCAGGCCGCCGAGATCGCCCGGTCGCAGGCCAGCGCCACCATCGGCGGCATGAGCATGTGACCTACTTGCGGCCCTGGTTCTTGACCGCCTCGATCGACTCCTTGGCGGCCTGCGGGTCGAGGTAGCGGCCACCGGCGGTGATCGGCTTCAGGTCGCCGTCGAGGTCGTACGCGAGCGGGATGCCGGTGGGGATGTTGAGTCCGGCGATGTCGTCGTCGGAGATCCCGTCGAGATGCTTGACGAGCGCGCGCAGCGAGTTGCCGTGCGCGGCGACCAGCACGGTCTTGCCAGCGCGTAGGTCCGGCACGACCGCGTCGTACCAGTACGGCAGCGCGCGGCCGAGCACGTCCTTGAGGCACTCGGTCGCCGGCCGGGCCTCCGGCGGCAGCGCCGCATAGCGCGGGTCGCCGAACTGGGAGAACGCGTCGTCGGTCGCCAGCGGCGGCGGCGGTGTGTCGTACGAGCGGCGCCAGAGCATGAACTGCTCCTCGCCGAACTCCGCCAGCGTCTGCTTCTTGTCCTTGCCCTGCAGAGCGCCATAATGCCGCTCGTTGAGCCGCCAGGAGCGGCGTACGTCCACCCAGAACCGGTCACAGCCGTGCAGCGCGATCTCCGAGGTCCGGATGGCCCGGCGCAGCACGGACGTGTGCACCACATCCGGCCGCAGCCCGGCCTCGGCGAGCAGCTCACCGCCGCGCCGCGCCTCCGCCCGGCCCTTCTCGGTGAGGTCGACATCGACCCACCCGGTGAACAGGTTCTTGGCGTTCCATTCGCTCTCGCCGTGGCGGAGCAACACGAGGGTTCCGGTCACGTACCCATCCTGCAACAACCCCGCCCCACACGCTCCGGCCGGCCCGTCCCAAGATCACCCTGTGGACAACTGACGAAATATCCCTTTTGTCAATAGATGCCGTGCTACAAATTGCCCCCTCCCTTTGAACGGGCGGGGGGTGGGTCGAGAGGCGGACCTTAATTTTTAGTTGAACATCGGTCCTCAAACCCACCCCCCACCCGTCACTGGGTGGGGGCGATTTTTCGGGTCGGGTACGACAGTTTCGCGCCGCACGTGGGTTTGCCGGGGGCTCGGTCGTTGAGTGCGGCACAATGTCCCGCACTCGATGTCGAGTGCGGGACATTGTCCCGCATTCGATGAACCAGCACGGCTGCCCAGTGGCACGAGAAGTGTGGCGTTCGGCGAGCGGCACCGAAATCGCGTCGCCCACAAAACCGACAAAAGCACCAAACCGAAATGAGCCGCCCCCGAACTCGAGTCTTCGCGTACGCACCGACAAAAGCGGCGAGGAGCCAGGGCGGGAGCGGCCGGCGGTGGTCACTACGCTGGCGGGATGCCCGGCAGACATTCAGGCGATCGGCCGCCCCGCAAGCGTTCCTCGCTCGGCAGCGTGGTGGTGATCGTGCTGGCGTCGGCCGGCGCGCTGCTGCTGATGGTGGGGCTGTCCAGTTGGTTCGGCGCGAAACAGACCACCGCGACGCCGCCGCCCCGGCCGGTGCCGGCCAGCGCGAGCGCGCCGGCGACGCCCGGCCCGACCACCTCGGCGCTCGCGAAGTCCACACCGCTGCGGCTGGACGTGCCGGCCATCGACGTGCACACCAGGCTGATGACGCTCGGCCTCAACACCGACCACACCGTGCAGGTGCCGCCGCTGAGCAGGGACGCGCCAGCAGGGTGGTACAAGAACTCCCCCACTCCTGGGCAGATCGGGCCGGCCATCATCCTCGGTCACGTCGACACGGCGAAGTACGGCCCAGCCGTTTTTTACAAGCTCGGCAAGCTAAAACCGGGTGATGAGATCAAAGTGACCCGGGCTGACTCGTCGGTGGCGGTGTTCAAGGTCGACGAGGTGGCCCTCTATTCCAAGCAGCAGTTCCCGACCAAGAAGGTGTACGGCGACATCGACCATCCGGGGCTGCGGCTGATCACCTGCGGCGGCACTTTTGACTTCTCCGCCCGAAGTTACGAAGACAACACCGTTATTTTCGCGTCTCTGGTGGGATCGAGCTAGAGGGCTTTGGACGACGAAGTCGTCTTAAGCCCTCTAAGGTCGCGCCCAGGAGGCGAAAGCGCGGAGATTGGCCAGCGATTCGCCGCGGCTTTCCCGCCATGCCCATTCCCGCTTGATCGCGGACCGGAATCCGATCGCCAGCATTTCGTCGAAATTCTCGTCCGCATAGCGCAGAACGCTGCCCAGTAACCGGTCCAGTTCATCCGGATCGGCCGCCTGCAAGGAAACCCGGCCGGTCAAATAGACATCACCGTTGCCGTCGATGGAAAACGCGACACCGTACATTCTGGCATTTCGCTGCAGCAAGTACGCCCAGAGTTGCTCGCGGTTCTCGTCCGGGTGCCGCATCACGAAGGCCTCGACCCGCAGCGCGTGCTCGCCTGGTACAAGATTGCACAGCGTCTTCTGCTTGTGCTCACCTGGCAGGGTCACCACGATCCCGCCGGACGGCAGCCGCTCGTACTCGATCTCCCGCTCGTCCATGATGGCCGCGAGCGACTCGGTGACCTCGGCGGCGGTCGGGCTGTCAGGCATGCCACCTAGTCCACCACACGGCCCTCAGGCGTGCGCGAGGTCGGCCGCGACCTCCAGGCCGGATGCGGCCCGGTAGCTGGCCAGCAGCCCGCGTACGGTCCGGTCCCAACCGAACTGGCGGGCGTGCGTGACAGCGCCGATGCCGTACCCGACCCGCCGCGGCCGGTCCGCGACCAGCCCAGCCAGCGCGGTCGCCCACTGGCGCGGGTCGTGACCGTCCACAAGCAGCCCGGAGATGCCGTCCTGTACGGCGGTGACCAGCCCACCGACGGCCGCCGCGACCACCGGCGTGCCGCAGGCCTGCGCTTCCAGCGCCACCAGGCCGAACGACTCGTTGTGGCTGGGCACCGCGACCAGATCCGCGGCGCGGTAGAGCCCGGCCAACTCGACCGGTGGCCGCGGGTCGACGAACCGGACCAGGTCACCCACGTCCAACTCGGCGGCCAGCCGGGCCAGTCCGTCCGGGGAGTCCAGGCCGCTGCCGGACGGCCCGCCGCAGATCAGCGCCACCAGCGTCGTACGCAGCGAAGGGTCGCCGGCAACCATCTCGGCTACCGCGCGTACCAGCACGTCTGGGGCCTTCAGCGGCTGGATCCGGCCGACGAAGGCGATCGCCACCTGCTCGGGCTCCAGCCCGTACGCGACCCGGTCGGCCTCCCGCCGCCGCGCCGACACCGGCACGAACACCGAGGTGTCCACGCCCGGCAGCACGACATCGACCTTCGCCGGGTCGGCCGCATATCCCTCGACCAGGCTCCGGGCCTCGTCCGCGGTGTTCGCCACCAGCCTGTTGGCGGCCGAAACCACCTGCTCCTCGCCCAGCAGCCGGGCCTTGGGCTCGGGCCGGTCGCCGTCGGCGAGCGCCGCGTTCTTCACCTTGGCGAGGGTGTGGGCGGTGTGTACGAGCGGGACTCCCCACCGCTCGGCAGCCAGCCAGCCGACCTGGCCGGACAGCCAGTAATGCGAGTGAACCAGCTGGTAGTGATGCGGATCACGGGCCGCTTCCGCGCTCAAAACGCCGTGTGTGAAGGCGCAGAGCTGGGCCGGCAGATCGTCCTTGCCGAGGCCCTCGTATGGACCGGCCAAGACGTGGTGCACCCGTACGCCCGGCGCCATCGTCACGATTGGCGGCAGGTCCGACGACGTGGCCCGCGTGAAGATCTCCACCTCGACACCAGCGTCGCCGAGTCGCTTGGACGTTTCCACCACATAAGTATTCAAACCGCCCGCGTCGCCGGTGCCCGGCTGGTCGAGCGGCGAGGTGTGCACCGCGATCGCCGCGATCCGATGCAGCTTCGCGGGCCGGCGGAACGTACGACGAAAGGTGGCGGCCACGACATAAGTCAACACAACGAGACGGCGATCTGTTTCCGCCACCTCGCCGTACGCCCCGATGGCCCATCAGCGGCGTAGGACGCGCCTCCGATGGGCCATCTAGGGCGCCATGGCTTCAGTTCGAGTCGTACGTGTAGGTGCCGTTGTAGTTGTTGTACGCGTCGGCCTGGTAGCCATCGGCGCTACTCTCGTGCACGTCCGACACGGTGCCGTCGGAGTTGACGTTCTCGCTCGCGCTGTCGCCCGCACCGTCGGTCGCGGTCACGTGCTGCGCGCCGTCGGCGTCGATGCTGTCGTGGGCGTCGACCCCGTCCGCGCCGTACTCGTAAACGTCCGCGCTGCCGTCGGAGTGCTCATATACGTCGTACTGGTTGCCGGAGCTGTCGTATTCGACGTGCTCGCTCATCTTCGCTGCTCCCTTGCAGAGATTCGGTGGGGGACAATTCCCCGTGTTCGACATTTACAGTAAACCGGCGCCGGATTCTTTTCGCGTCCCGGTTTCGTGCCACTGACGGATCATTCGCCAACTACCGAAAGGTGAGGAAAACATTACCTTTCGACGGTCATTCCAGACCCTTTCTTGGCACGTACTACCGATTCCCGTTAGACGCCTTCCGGTGCGCGGCTCACAATAACGGTGTCCCGCCAGGAACCGCGACGATCTGACACCTTTTCGACCACTCCCGAAAAGGCAGCAGCCGCAAAGACCCAGGGCATTCTTTACTCATCCATTCGTACGCCAAATCCGTACGTGAATGACTGGCGAATCGCTGACGAAAGCAGGCGGCAAATTCTCCGAACGACCAGTTATCGACAAAGAAAACATTAGACAGTCGCGAGCTGCCACGCTTTCCCGCCGGACCCGACGGCCGGGATGGCAGCGGTCACGATCCGTACCGCCGTGACCACGGTCGAGCTGGCCAGGCCATCGGCGCCTGGGTGGCCCTGGCGGCAGCGGGTGCCGGAAACGAAGTTAGATAGGTACGGGACGGATCGTGAGGAGACAGATGCCAGGCATTGCGGTTGTGACGGGTGCGAGTAGTGGGATCGGGGCGGCCACCGCGCGGCAGTTGGCCGAGGCCGGGTTCCCTGTGGTGCTGGGCGCGCGGCGGCTCGATCGGTTGGCGAAGCTGGCCGCCGAGACCGGCGGGACGGCTGTCAGCCTGGACGTGACCGACCAGGCGAGCGTCGACGCGTTCGCCACCGCTGTACGGGAGACCGCGAGCAAGCTCGGCCAGGGCGTGAACGTGCTGGTCAACAACGCTGGCGGCGCGCGTGGCGCGGATCCGGTCGACAAGGCCGACGTGGCGGACTGGCAGTGGATGTACGAGGTCAACGTGATTGGCGTCGTACGCGTCACCAAGGCGCTGGTGCCGGACCTGGAGGCCTCCGGGCAGGGACACATCGTGGTCGTTTCGTCGACCGCCGGGCACATCGTCTATGAGGGTGGCGGCGGCTACACGGCGGCCAAGCACGGAACCACGGCGGTCGCCGAGACGTTGCGGCTGGAGCTGTCCGGGCGACCGATCCGGGTGTCCGAGATCGCGCCGGGGATGGTGCGTACGGATGAGTTCGCGGTCAACCGGTTCGACGGGGACGCCGAGGCGGCGGCGAAGGTGTATGAGGGGGTGGCGAATCCGCTCACCGCCGAGGATGTCGCTGACTGCATCGCCTGGACCGTCACCCGGCCCGCGCACGTCGACATCGACCTGCTGGTCGTACGGCCGTTGGCGCAGGCGGCCCAGCACAAGGTGCACCGGGTCAGGTAGCCGTGCCCCGCAAGGCGCCGCGACTCGCGGCCGGCAGAGCGCGCGCACTCGGCGTCGCCACTCGCGGCACCACCGCGCCCAACCGGCTGCGTCGGGTCGACCGATGGCTGGTAGCGAACCACGCCCAGTTGTTGCGAGCCGCGGCCGATCCGCTGGTGGTGGACCTCGGCTACGGCGCCGCGCCGGTCACCACCGTCGAACTGGCGGCGCGGTTGCGGCTCGTACGACCCGATGTCCGGGTCGTCGGGTTGGAGATCGACCCCGAGCGGGTAGCCGCCGCGGCTCCGGCGGCTGACCCGCCAGCACTGGAATTTCGGCGCGGTGGCTTCGAATGTGCCGGGCTGCGGCCGGTCGTCATCCGCGCGATGAACGTCCTTCGGCAGTATCCCGAGGAAGCGTCCGCGCCCGCGTGGGAGCAGTTACTGGCCCGGCTCGCGGCCGGTGGGTTACTGGTCGAGGGCACCTGTGACGAGCTCGGCCGAGTCGGATGTTGGGTGGCGCTGGACGCCGCCGGCCCGGTCACGCTCACCCTGGCGGCTCGACTGTCCACATTGGATAGACCGGCTACTTTGGCCGAGCGGCTGCCCAAAGCGCTGATCCACCGGAACGTACCAGGCGAACGGATCCACGCGCTGCTGGCCACCTTCGACGCGGCCTGGCAGTCCGCCGCGGCGCTCGCCTCGTACGGTCCGCGGCAACGCTGGGCGGCCGCCGCGGCCCGGCTCGCCGCCGACGGCTGGCCGGTCGTCGACCGCCCGGACCGCTGGCGCCAAGGCGAACTCACCGTCAGATGGGAAGCAGTTTCGCCCTAGGAGGCCACGTTTCTCAACCTCGGATCGCGCCAGCTCGCGGCACACCGTCGAGACCCATCTCAAGCGGTGTACGCCAAGCTCGGCATCGACGGACGGCATCAAATCGCCGGCTTTCCCCGCGAGAGCAAGACTTCAGGTCAATGATCAGTATTCGACAAAAATCCGGCGCTCGACGGCGTCGACGGTGATCATGGCTCCATTGGGGATGGTGAGCTGCGGGTCGGTGTGGCCGATGTCGAGACCGGTGACGACTGGTACGTCTGGTGCGTACTCACCGAGGGCGCGTAACACCGCGTCCACCTGACCGGAAATGTATTCGGTTTTTGCTTCTGGGCTGTTCTGCTGGTCGAAAGACCATGCCTTGGGGCGGCCAACCAGGACAGCGGCGAACTGTTCCAGCAAACCCCGTTCGCCGGCCTGCATCAGCAGCCGATAGACCTCGGTGGCGCTGGGCATTTCCTCTGACGTCTCAAAATAGAAGACGCAGCCGGCATATGCGTCACTGTCCTTGATATAGCGGCCAGCGGCCAGGTTCCAGCCGAGAATCTCCAGGTTTCCGCCCCACGAAATGCCGCTGACCCGGCGGCTCGGGCCATGCCAAGTCCAGCCGTCCGATGGCATCATCGGCGGCTCTTTCTCCAAGTTCTCCGGCACATCCCACGAGTGATCGATGTCGTTGTAGTCCTTGGACGCGCGCAACTCATACGGCCCGGCCTCAAAAATCGCGGCCCGAAACGACTCCTCGGTCAGCGGATGCATCGCTCCACCGCGACCGAGAGAGGTCATCACCGTCGTGCCGTGGAACGAGGTGATGCCGAGATTCCACAGGTAGTTCAACAGGTTCGTGTTGTCGCTCAGACCAAAGAACGGCTTCGGGTGTGCCCGCAACAGATCCGGATCCAGATGCCGGAGCACCTTGATCTGGTCGCTGCCACCGATGGACGCGATCACCGCGGTCACACGCTCGTCGGAGAAAGCCGCGTGAACGTCGGCCGCACGCTCCTGCGGGGTCGCACCCATCTTTCTGGTGGTGGGGTATTCGATCGCGGTAAGACCGAAGTTGTCGGCGAGCCTGCGCAGGCCAAGGTCGAACGGCAGCGGAAGAATTCCCGGCAGGCCGCTCGCCGGCGAGATGACGGCGAGCGAGTCGCCGGGCTTGGCCTTGGGCGGATTGACGAACGAACGCATGGCGGCCACGCTAGCAGCCTTTAAAGTGAGTCGCCCACGATTACCGGCTCGTTGACAAGTGTCACGCCGAAGGTGTCACGTACGCCGTCCCGTACTTCCCTGGCCAGCGCCAAAAGCGCCGTCGTGGTGCCGGTGCCGCGATTAGTGAGCGCGAGAGTGTGCTTGGTGGACAGGGAAACTCCGTCCCGGCCGTGGCCACGAGCGAAGCCGGCCCGCTCGATCAGCCACGCCGCCGAGGTTTTCACCAGCCCGTCCGCCGCGAACCGCGGCGGCACCACATCCGGGCCGTGCAGCGCGGCGCAGCGGCGGACGACCTCGTCGTAGTCCGCTGGCTCCAGGACCGGGTTGGTGAAGAAGGAACCGACGCTCCAGGTGTCGTGGTCGGCGGCGTCCAGCACCATGCCCTTGCCGGCTCGCAGGGCCAGGACTGCGTCACGTACGTCCGCCAGCGGTGCACTGCCGCCGGGGTCCACGGCGAGCCGACGGGTCAGCTCACCGAACCGCAGCGGCTCGGACTCCTTGGCTCGGCGCAGCTGGAAAGTCACGTCCAGCACCAACCAGCGGTCGTGCCCCTTGAAGACGCTGTGCCGGTAGGTGAATCCGCACTCGGCCGGCGTAAGCACCTTCTGGACGCCGGCCAGCCGGTCGTACGCGCGCACCGCGGTGATGGTGTCCGCGACCTCCTGGCCGTACGCACCGACGTTCTGGACCGGGGTCGCGCCGACCGAGCCCGGGATGCCGGCGAGGCACTCGATGCCGGCGAGGCCTTCCCGTACCGACCAGGCGACCAGGTCGTCCCAGGTCTCGCCGGCCTGCACGGTGACCGTCACCGAGTCATCGCTCTCGCTCACCTGCCGGCCGGCCGAGCGCAGCAGCACCACGGTGCCGTCGAGGCCACGGTCCGGCAGGACGACGTTGCTGCCACCGGCCAGCACCAGCACGGGCTCCGCCGCGGCCGCCACCGCGTCGATCGCCTCGGCCGCGGTGGTGACCTCGACCAGGGTGCTGGCGGGTCCGCCGAGGCGGAGCGTGGTGAGTCCGTCGAGCGGAGCTTGGGAAGCAGTTCGCACGCCTGAAAACCATAGGCCACCGCCAGCGCGGTAACGTGCCGGCATCGGGCGCGACCACTCCAGGAGGATGACAATGACCGACCTCACCGCCGACCAGCGGTTCTGGCTGGAGGCGCTGCGGGCCGAAGGTGCGGCCCTGGGCGCGGCGGTCGGAGTGGAGAACCTGGCCGCGCCAGTGCGGTCCTGCCCTGGCTGGAACCTCGAGCGTCTGGTCGGGCATCTGGGCGTGGTCTACCAGTTCCAGCGCACGCATTTCGTCCGCGGCACCGCCAGTCGACCGGACAACGAGCGACAGACCGCGCCGACCGGCCCGGCGGTGCTGGACTACTTCGCCGAGCAGCTCGCCCAAACCATTACCGCGCTGGAAAATCTCGACCCCGAGGCACCGGCGTGGAACTGGGGCGGCGGCCCCAAAGTGGCGGCTTTCTGGTTCCGTCGGATGGCCCTTGAGACCGCGATCCACCGCTGGGACGCGCAAGCCGCGATCGGCATCCCGATCCCGCTGGACCCGCGCCTGTCCGTCGACGGCATCGCCGAGGTGCTGGACACCCAACTGCCCAGCGGCCGCCGGAAGGGCCCCGATGACGCGGAGGGCGTCGTACGCCTGAACGCCACCGACACGGGCGACCGCTGGGTCCTGAGGCTGCGCGGCACCACCCTGGCCGTCCTGGACACCAACACCGTCCTGGACCCCGGCCCGGGCGCCCAAGCGGCCGCCAAGGGCACCGCCAGCGACCTGCTGCTCGCCCTCTGGGGCCGCATTCCCCTCGACGTACTGGAGATCACCGGCGAAAGCCACCTCCTGGAGGCATTGCGCACCGGCTGAGTTTCTGGCCGCAGTTCCTGCGGCGGCGCATCCGGTTCGCGTCGCCGGGGCGCCCAAAGAGCGGGCACCCCACCGCAGTGTTTCTGGCCGCAGTTCCTGCGGCGGCGCATCCGGTTCGCGTCGCCGGGGCGCCCAAAGAGCGGGCACCCCACCGCCACGAACCTGGGCGACCTCCGGTCGCCGCGCGAACCTGGGCGGCCTACGTGCGCCGCGCGGGCGAGGTGTGGATGGAAACCTGTGTGGCTGGTTTAGCCGCGACAAGCCGTAACGGCGCGAAATTGTCGTAGGTGTCTGTTTTTCTTTCCCCCTCCCTTTGAACGGGCGGGGGGTGGGTCGAGAGGTGGACCTTAATTTTTAGTTGAACATCGGTCCTCAAACCCGCCCCCCACCCGTCACTGGGTGGGGGTGATTTTTGGGGGTGGGTACGACAATTTTGAGCCGGGCGGGGGATATAACGGGCACCGGGACGCGGGGTGTCGGCGGAGTTCCCGGGACGCTAAGAAGCCCGGCGCCCGTCTGGAGGACGGGATGGCCGGGCTTCTTGAGAAGAACTAGCGAATAACTACAGCCCGGCGATGCCGGTGCCGAGGATGCCCACGGCGTTTCCGGTCACATTCACCGGAGCGTTGACGCCGGTGATGACCTGGTTGCCGCCACCGATGCTGTGCGCACCGTTGGTGACACCGCCGGCGTGCACGGCGCCGGTGGAGGACGGGGCCGCGCCGCCGCCGGCGATGCCGTGGCCGAGGATGCCGACAGCGTTGCCGCTGACGTTCACCGGAGCGTTGACGCCAGTGATGACCTGGTTGCCGCCGAGGATGCTGCCGACGCCGGAGGTCGCGCCGCCGACGGACGGGCCGGTGCCGGCGGTCATCGGAGCGGCGGAGTGCTTCTTGCCGCCCGCGACGGCGTTGCCGACCGCGTTGCCACTGACGTTGACCGGGGAGTTGACGCCAGTGATGACCTGGTTGCCGCCACCGGCGCTGTGCGCGCCGCTGGTGGCGCCGCCGGCGCTCACGCCGCCGGTCGAGTGTGCGCCGCTGCCACTGCCGCCACCGGAGTGGCAGAGGGCGAGCGCGTGGCCGAGCGCACCGACCGCGTTGCACGCCACGTTGACCGGGGCGTTGACGTTGGTGATGACCTGGTTGCCGCCGAGGATGCTGCCGACACCGGAGGTCACGCCGCCGACGCCGCCCTTGAGGACCACATGATGGGCCGTCGCCGCGTCAGTGGCCGGAGCGGTGTGGCTGGCGTAGGCGCCGGTGGCGCCCAGTGCCAGCAGGCCGCCGGCCAGAACCGCGGTCTGGACCGATCTGCGTACCCAAACGTTCATTGTGCTCCGATCTAGCTGGATGGACAGGACCGTGGACAGCGGTGGCCACTGGGTGGTGCCTGGCGTTCGTACGTGCCGCCGCTCAGGCCCGCACCATCCGCCGGTTACGCACGAAGCCCCACATCGCGCGTGCCCGACGGCTGGTGAACCTACGGATGGAGCCCCCGACGGGACACGTTCGTCACCATTCCCGGCTCATACCGATCAGCCCCTACCCGCAGTGCGTACCTTTTGACGTTGTGTAACGCCGGGACAAAAGTTAACACCACTACATAACCGCCCACAAGTGGTAATCGTAGCGAATGTGTCTAATCGGTCGTACGCCCCTATGTTCACACCAGCAACAGCGCAGATCAGGCCACCCCCGAAGGCTGTCCGGACAAGCACGAAGGCTCCGGACAGCACGAAGCCGGCCGACGGAAGGGATCAGTCGACCGGCCGGGAAGCGTACGGCGAGCTAGCCGAGCTAGCCGAGCTTGACGCCCTGCGCGGCGCTGAAGCGGTCGGTCACGTCCGGCCAGTTGATGATGTTCCACCAGGCCTTGACGTAGTCCGGCTTGACGTTGCGATATTGCAGGTAGAACGCGTGCTCCCACATGTCCAGCAGCAGCAGCGGGTAGATGCCGACCGGCAGGTTGCCCTGGTGGTCATAGAGCTGACAGATGATCAGCTTCTGACCGAGCGTGTCCCAGGCCAGGATCGCCCAGCCGGAGCCCTGGATGCTGGTCGCGCTGGCGCTGAAGTGGATACGGAACGCGTCAAACGACCCGAAGGCGTCGTCGATCGCCGCGCCCAGCTCACCATCGGGCTTGTCGCCGCCGTTCGGCGACATGTTCGGCCAGAACACCGAGTGGTTGACGTGCCCGGCCAGGTTGAAGGCCAGGTTCTTCTGCAGCAGGTTGACCGTTGTGGTGATGGCGCCCGACTCCCGAGCGTCGACCATCTGCTCCAGCGCGTCGTTGGCGCCCTTCACGTACGCCTGATGGTGCTTGCTGTGGTGCAACTCCATGATCTCGCCGCTGATGTGCGGCTCCAATGCGCTGTAGTCGTACGGCAGGTCGGGCAGCTGGTAGTCCGCCACTGGAGAGCTCCTCGCCTCGAAAACTATAGAGACTTGCTTCTGCAAACTCTATGCAAGTACGAGTGAGCGGCAACTCCCGGGCACCACAAAGGCCACCTCAGGCGGACCTGAGATGGCCTTGCGGACTTAGCAAGCGGTTACCAGGAGGACGAGCCGCCTTCGCTGACCTCGCGCAGCGCTGGCCGTACGTCCACCAAATAGACCAGCGAGGCGATGATCGCGATCAGCCCGAGAATGCTGACCGTCGGCAGCCCGAGCACCACGGTCACCAGGATGGCGGCGAGGTTGATGCCGACCCAGGACGGCTTGGTCAGCTTGCCGGCCGCTGTGTACGCCTCGGCGCGCTGCGCGATCGAGTGCACCAGCGCGAAGCCCTCGGTGAGCAGAACCACCGCGAACAACGCCCACCCAACGACCAGCTGCACCGGGTCGACGATGTTGATCGCCGCGAGGCTTGACACCGGACTACCCCCACACTTTCGGTGCTAGTGACATGGATCAAGCCTACGCACCGGATCCACGGTTGTCGTACGGCCCACGAAAGCGGCCCCGGACACCTGCCCGGGGCCGTCATTTTCGGTCCTACTAGCCGATCTTCTCGGCGCCGTCCTCGACGGCCTTGCCGGCCGCGGCGGCGGTCTTGCGGGCCGAGGTCACGGTGCCCTTGGCGCTGGTACGGGCGCGCTCGGCACCCTTGCGCACGGTGGTGGCGGTGGCCTTGGCGGACCGCGCGGTGGCGTCGACCCGGTTCACCAGCTCCTGGGTGGCCTTCTGGTTGCGGATCGAGTCGACCGTCTTGCGGCCCCGGCTGACCAGGTCCTCGTACGTCTTGGTGGCCTTGGTCTGGGCGTCCTCGAACTGCTTGGTCAGCTGCTCGCGCTGCTTGGCGAGCTGGCCGCGAACCTCTTCGGGCTTGACGCTGTTGCGGGTGCGCTCGGCCAGCTCCTGCGAACGCTTCTGCAGATCGGTGGCCAGCTGCGGGAGTTTGCGCAGCTCTGCGACGGCGAGGTCGCCGACGCCGGCGACCGCGTAGAACGGTCCGGTCAGCAGGTCGGTGGTGGAACGGGTCTCGGTCTTGGTCTCGATGGCCATGACGAATTACCTCCTTGCGGCGGCGACTATTTTTCGCCACTCGCGTCGGTTGTGCTCTCGGACTCTTGGGAGATCTGTCTTTCCACCTCGGCAACGATTTTCGCCGCCGGGGATTCGGCCGGAGTTTCTCCGTTAACCGCGCCGTTGGCGCGACAGAAAGACTCGTAGACCTCGATCAGTATTTGTTTTTGCCGGTCCGTCAGGACCGGGTCCGCGGTGATCGCCTCCGCCACACCCTGATCTTCTCGACCGTCCAGCAGGCCGGCCCGCAAATACATGATCGGTGTCGAGATCCGCAGGGCGGACGCGATCTGTTGGAGCACTTCCGCGCTCGGTTTTCGAAGCCCGCGCTCGATCTGGCTGAGATACGGGTTGCTCACGCCCGCCTGGGCGGCCAACTGACGGAGCGAGATCTGCGCGCGTACCCGCTGTTCGCGGATAAATTCACCTAGCTCACTCAGTGGACCGGTCAATCCGGGCATGTCTCCAAGGTAGCGGCGGGTGCTAGCAATTGCAAGCGCTCAGCTAGCAGATGGACGGTGAGACGAGTCACGATAAACTCACCACAGGTGGTCGACTTGTGACTCAAGTCTCTGACCAGTGCGAACGAATGGCCCCCAACGGCCTTCCGCCGCCCAGGACAGCCGATTCGGCGAGGTCGTCGAGTGTACGGCCTGCTAACCCCAGCCGCCGCAGACCCGCCACCAGCAGGGGCGTACGAGCGCGTTGCGAGCCGTCGGCGATCTTCACCGCGACCGCGCCGACGGCCGGCATCGCGGCCACCAGGACGCCTTCCGCGCCGTCTTTCACCAGCAGGCCGTGCATCCCGGACATCAGCCGGGTCACGTCCCGGTTGGTGCCGCCAATCAACCACGGATGGTCGCGCATCACATCGGCGACGGTCCGCTCAGGCGTACCGACATCAGCGTGTACGAGCCGCTGGAATGCGGTCGCGAGGCCGCGCAACGGCACCGGCCACAGCGGCGCGCCACAGCCGTCCACCGCGGGCTCGGTCAGTTGGTGGCCGGTCAGCTTCGCCAGAGTTTCGCGGATCTGCCGCTGCACTGGGCTGGCCGGCTCCAAATACGCCTCAGCCGGCCAGCCGACCGCGGCGGACGCGCAGAGCATGCCGGCGTGCTTGCCCGAGCAGTTCATCGCGGCCCGCCGCTCACCGCCACCGGAGGCCAGCAGCTCCCGCTGCGCGGCCTCGCCCAGCGGCAGAGACGGCGGGCACCGCAGGTCATCCTCGCCAAAGCCGCTGGTCGCGAGCAGCTCCAGGATCCGCTGGATGTGCTGCGGCTCGCCGCTGTGGCTGGCGGTCACCATCGCCAACTGCTCGCCGGTCACCGCGAGGCCAGTCCGCAACATGCCGGTCGCCTGCAGCGGTTTGTTGGCCGAGCGGGGAAAAATCGGCACGTCCACGGTGCCGGCGGACGCGAGCTCCTGCCCGTACGCGTCGAGCACCACGACCGCGCCGCGATGCGCGCTCTCCACCCGGCCGGAGCGCTCCATCGTGACCAACACCGGGCCGTCGAACACGTCGGAACTGGGCACGACCGCTCGTTCTCCCCGCTCTATGAGAAATGTCTGCTCAGTCGACGATTTTTAGCCGCAGCCGGCGAAAACCCCGGCCCTTGCTCTCCACTTTGGCCACCTGCAGGCGACCGATCGCCTTGGTCGAGGCCACGTGCGTACCACCGTCGGCCTGGGTGTCCAGCCCGACGATGTCCACGATCCGCACCTCGGTGAGTCCGGCCGGCACCAGATTGGTGGCCGTCCGAATGATGTCCGGGATCGCGAAGGCATCGTCGCGGGGCAGCACCTTCACGTCAATCGACCGGTCAGCGGCCACCTCGGCGTTGATCGAGGCCTCCACGGTTTCCTTGAAACCAGGCGGAATCTCCGGCAGGTTGAAATCCATCCTGGCGGTGCCCGGCTCCATGTTCCCGCCGGTCACCAGCGAGCCGAAGTCGCGAAAGACCACCCCGCACAGGACGTGCAGGCCGGAGTGCGTACGCATCAGCATGCTGCGGCGCTCGTCCTCCAGGGCTCCGCGCACGGCCGTACCCACCGGCGGCAGCGGGTCGCCCTCGACTGGCAGCAAGTAGAGCTCGTCGCCCTTGCGGGTGCCGGCGATCCGGGTCTGGACCCCGCCCCACAGCAGTGTGCCGTGGTCCGGCGGCTGGCCGCCGCCACCGGGATAGAAGGCCGAGCGGTCCAACACGATCCCGGTTTCCGCATCGGACTGCAGGACGGTCGCGTCCCACTCCCGCAGGCTCGCGTCCTCGAGGTCAAGCCGGTGCGTGTGACTCATCCCTGGGACCCTACTTCCCGCTCTCGGGCCCCCTCCCGTACGGATCCACGCTCACCCTCCGTGGTGGGTCAGGGGCGGGAGGGGAGGCGGGTGACGCGTGGGCGCTCGCGGACATCGGCGGGGTTCTCGGCCGGGATGCTGTCCGGGTCGATGGCGGCCGCGCGGTCGCCGATGGTCAGCTGGGCGTCGACCGGGACATTGCGCCGTACCAGCGCGAGCGCGATCTGGCCGAGCTCGACGTGCCGCACGGCGGTGCCGACGAAGCCGACCTGGCGCTCGCCGAGCGTCACCGGATCGCCGGTGACCGGCAGGTCCTCGTCCATGCCGTCCAGGTGCAGCATCACCATTCGGCGCGGCGGCTTGCCGAGGTTGTGCACCCGCGCGACCGTTTCCTGGCCGCGGTAACAGCCCTTGTCCAAGTGCACGGCGGACGGCACCCAGCCGGGCTCCTGGACGATCGTCTTGTGGTCGGTTTCGCGGCCGAGCCGAGGCAGCCGATCCGCGACCCGGAGGGCTTCGTACGCCCAGATGCCCGCCGGCGGGACATCGAGTCTTCGCACTGTTTGAAGCAAATCCGCATGCGGCACGAGCAGGTCCGCGGCCAGCCCAGGACCGGCGACGCGGCGAACCCAGCCGCCGCCTGGCAGCGCGGCTGCCTGATCTTCAAGAACCACCCCGATATTCGCGAGAGCAGTGTCGAGTTGCGGGCCGACCAGCGTCAGCAGCGCCCAGTTTTCGGTGACATCGGTGGGATCCACCCGCAGCATGAAGCGCATCGAGTCCAAATAGGACACCAGAGCGGCGGCCGTACCAGGCTCCACGTCCAGCCAGGTCGTCGCACCGTCGTCCAGCACGCCCAGGTGGTGCTCGACGTGCCCGTGCGGCGACAACACCAACGCCTCGGTGCCCTGCCAGGGCGCGAGCCGCTCCAGGTGCTGGCTGGTCAGGCTGTGCAGCCAGGTCAGCCGGTCGACACCGGGCACCGCGATGACGCCCCGGTGCGAGCGGTCGACCACACCGACCTTCTCCAGGAGCGCGCGCTGCTCCTTGTACGGGTCGCCGTAATGGGCCGCCACACCAGCGTCAACGCCGTCAGCGGCAACGGCTCCGGGCAGGGTCAGCAAGGCTGAAGTCACGGTCCAACCGTACTCCGGAATCAGGGCCGACCGGCACAGTCCGCGCACTGCCCGAACAAAGCGAGATGTTCCACATCCAGCTCGAAACCGCGCTCCTCGCGGAGCTTGCGGACCAGCCCGTCGACGGTGCTGGCCGGCAGCTCGGTGACCGTCTCACAGTCCCGGCAGACCAGGTGCAGATGCTGATGCGTACCAGCCGCGTGGTACGTCGGCGCGCCATGCGTCAGGTGCGTGTGGGTGACCAGCCGGAGCTCGGACAGCAGCTCCAGAGTCCGGTAGATCGTGGTGATGTTGACGCCCGCCGCTTTGCCCGCCACCTCGGCGTGGATCTGCTCGGGGGTGGCGTGGACCAGCTCCCTGACGGCGTCCAGGACCAGCTGGCGCTGGGCGGTCATCCGGAGGCCACGCTCGCGCAGGGCGCCTACCAGTGCGGTGTCCGCTTTGGCCATGACTCCATCGTACGCACCCATCCTGGACGCGTTTATCAAGGAGGCCAGGAGTAGCTGGATTTATACAGCCTTTAGACCTGCAAAAACAGCTAGTCCTGGTCTCCTTGATAACAGTCGGCTCAGTAGGCTCGCTGTATGCCGGATCCCTTGCTGCTGACAGTCGATGACGGACATGTACGAGTCGCTGACCGGAGCGCGCCGCTTCTGAGAGCCGACGACCTGGGCGTCCTTCGCGGCGATGGGATCTTCGAGACGATGCACGTGGTCGACGGCGTCGTGTTTGGGATAGCGGCACATCTGGACCGGATGGCGCGCTCGGCGACGCTGATGGAGCTGACGCCACCGGCCCGGGACATGCTGGAGCGACTGGTGGCGGCGGCCGCCGAAGCGTCCCATCAGGCGTGGCCAGCGGGTTGCGAAGGCGCGCTGCGGATATCGGTGACACGCGGGGTGGAGCCGGGCGGACCGCTGACGGTTTTCGCGACCGTCGACCCGATCGGGGCCAAG
The DNA here is from genome assembly GCF_039530045.1 of Fodinicola feengrottensis. Taxonomy (NCBI): domain Bacteria; kingdom Bacillati; phylum Actinomycetota; class Actinomycetes; order Mycobacteriales; genus Fodinicola; species Fodinicola feengrottensis. The sequence continues at coordinate 43,368 of NZ_BAAANY010000021.1, forward strand.
TCGCTGCGACTGCGGCGCGAAGGCGTGCGCGTACTGACCGCCACCACCGGCTTCGCGACCGACACCAAAGCGGGCGCGCCGTGGCTGCTCGGCGGCGTGAAATCGCTGTCGTACGCGGTGAACATGGCGTCCCTGCGGTGGGCGGAGGCCAACGACGCGGACGACGTGTTGTGGACCTCGTCTGACGGTTATGCGCTGGAAGCGCCGACCTCGTCGCTGGTGTGGCTGGCCGGCGGCATACTTTTCAGCACTCCCAACGAAACTGGGATTCTCGCTGGCACCTCCGCAGGGCAGTTGCTGGCAGCCGCCGAAGACTTCGGATTCCAGGCCAAGAGAGCGCTGATCACGCCGAAAGAACTGCTGGACACCGAGGGCGCCTGGTTGTGTTCGAGCGTACGCGGTGTCGCGGGTATTCGGACCCTGGACGGAAACGCGCTGCCCTTCGACCCGGCACTCACCGCACGGCTCGGCACCGCGCTCGGATTTGCGCTCCGCGCATGAGTGGAAAAAACTCCCTTGCCGGCCGGCCCGAGGCGACGTAGCGTTTGCCGTACACGAAGGAAGGAGGTGGTCGGAACTTGTATAAGTATCGGACTCGTGAGGTGGCTGTCCGCTAGCCGCCGTCCGAAGCAGGATCGGATGACCGACCGCTGATGATGGCGGCCGGCACTATCGGACAGTCACCGGACCCTCGGGCTGCCAACCGTTGTCCAGGTTGGCTCGCCAGCTGACGTTTTCGCGTCGCGGCGAAACGGCCCGAGGGTTTCTACTTTTCTCAGAGTTTCCGTCGATTTCGTGAAAATCGCTGGGTGTCTACGACCCGCCGAGCGCGGAGAAGTCGACGTTCTTCTCCCGCAGCACGGCCAAGGTCTGCGCGTACATCTGCGATTTGATCGCCCCGAGCGTCGCCCCGGCCTTGGCCGCCAGCGGCCGAGCCAGCTCCAGCGCAGCTTCCACCACCTTGTCTTCGTCGGCCACCTGGTCGACGATGCCGGCGGACAACGCGTCAGTGCCGCCGTACCGCCGGGCGGTGGTCATCGCCGTGTGCGCGACCTGCTTGGTGAGCCGGCTCTGGATCAGCGCGGACATCCCCGGCGTGAACGGGATCTGAATGTCGACCTCGGGCAGACAGAAGAAGCCGCGGTCGGCCCGCATCACCCGGAAGTCGTGCGCCAGCGCGATCATCGCGCCGGCCGCGAACGTGTGCCCCTGGAGAGCAGCCACCGTCGGCACCGGGAAAGCCAGCATCCGCGCGAAAAGCCCGTGCACCCGGCCGAGATGGTCCGCGATCTCTTCGAAATGCGCCGCGATCCACTCCAGATCCAGGCCGTTGGAGTAGAACTTCCCGGTCGCCGCGGTGACCAGCGCTCGCGGCCCGTCGCCCTTCTCGACCTCGTCCAGCGCCGCTTCGACGGACGCCAACCAGTCCGGGTGGAACCGGTTCTCGCCGTCCCCGAGGTTGAGGACGAACACGTCCCCGTCACGCTCCAACTGCGGCATGGCCACTCCCTCTCACCGGTCGAGGCTGGCTATGTTACCAGTCGGTAATCGGCCCATCGGGAGTTAGAGGCGGACCAGGCGGCCGGACATGTACGGGCGAAGGGGCTGGTCGCTGGCGGCCTGGTCGACGGCGTAGAGGAGATCGCGCTCGACGATGCCGTAGAGGCGGTGTTCGCCGACCACATCCCGCGCGGTGGAGCTGCGCAGGACCGCGTCGGACGACATCTCGTACCGAGTGCCCTCGACCGTGCCGACCAGCAGCTCGCTGAAGCCGTCCTGGTCAGTGAGCACGACCTCGAAGTCGTCCTTGCCCAGCGGCCGCCACCAGCCCGACTCGCGGCTGTACGGGCGCAGGGGCACGCCGTCCGGGTCGATGATCCAGGTCCGCGACTCGTACGCGAGCACCGCCCGGCCGTCGTGACTGAACCGGACCTCCTGCGCGAAGTCGAAGTCGTCGACGCCGGCGTAGCCGCCCTTGCCGGTGCCCCGCCAGTGCCCGATCAGCGGCAGCAGCCCGAGCAGGTCGCCATGCAGGTCCGGGCCGGAGCGCAGGTCGTGGGTCTCTTCGTACGGGTAGCCCGGGTTGGGCTCGGCGGTGGTCAGCGTTCCCCCCGATAGAGCTTCTGCGCCACGAACAGCGCGAACCAGCCGACCGCGAGGCACGCGGCGACCAGCAGCAGCACGAATATGGTCTCCAACACGCCGCCAACCCTACCGGCCGGCCAACCAGACCCTCAGGACGTCCACGCCCCTTAAATCAGTGGGATCATGTTGTCGGCGTGTTTGGTGGCATGTTTGGTCGCATGGCCGACGAAAGCCGCCACCGCCGGCGAGTGACTGCCCTCCGGCCAGCCGATCATCACCCGGGTCGGCTCGGCATCTTCGACCGGGACGCACACGAGTTCCTCGCGCAGGTGCCGGCGTACGGTCTCGGGAAGCACCGCGATAATCAATCCCAGCACCACAAGTTGCATCAACTGCCCGACATCGCGGATGTTCGGCCGGTCCGCCGGCCAACAGGGCAGCGGCTCGTCGCGCACGTCCCGCATGCGTACGGACGCGCGCCTGGCCAGCCGATGCCCTTGCGGCACCAGCAAAACCTGGCTCTCGACCAGGAATTCGACGGTGTCCAGCCCGGCCAGATCGGTGTGCTCGTGGACAAAAGCAACGTCCGCGCGGCCCTGCCGAATCATGGGCGTCTGCTCCCCCACGCCACCCACCACGATGTCGACGGGCAGTCCGGCCGGATCCGCCGCGAAGGCGGACAGGATCGCTGGCAACAGACCGTGGTCGATGCCCGGCTTCATGGCCACCACGAAATTCTCGGAGCGCTTCCCGGCCCGTTGGGTACGACTCGCGGCCGCGTCGGCGGCTGCCAGCACCCTCTGCGCCTCATGCAGCAATACCTCACCGGCTTCGGTCAGCGCGACCCGCTGGCTGGTACGAGTGAACAGCCGCACGCCGAGTTTTCGTTCCAGCCGCTGGATCGCGCGGGACAACGGCGGCTGCGCGATGCCCAGCCGGCCGGCCGCCCGGCCGAAATGCAGCTCCTGCGCGACGGCCACGAAATAGCCCAGCTCCCGGGTCTCCAACCGCTCCATACCCGTACGGTATCGCTCATGACCGGATCGGTGTTAGCGCCGGACCGGTCGGCAGCGGCAGGCTCGACACATGATCGCACTCGTCACTGGAGCAAGCCGGGGCATTGGCCGCGAGGTCGCCGCCCAGCTCACCGCCCTCGGCCACACCGTCATCGCGGCGACCCGGGCCGGCGGGCCTGCTGGCGTACGGCTGGATGTGACTGACCAGGCCAGCATCGACGCTGCCGCGGTGGCCGTAGAGCAGCGCCACGGCCAGCTGGACGTGCTCGTCAACAATGCCGGCATTTCCGACGGCCCTGGCCATCCACCGCACACCGCCGACCTGAAATCCGTACGGGAGATCTTCGAGACCAACCTTTTCGGCGTCATCGCAGTCACCAACGCGATGCTCCCCCTGCTCCGCAAATCCGCGCATGGCCGGATCGTCAACGTTTCCAGCGGCACCGGTTCGCTCGGTTGGATGACCGACCCCGACCATTACTTCGCGAAAATGCAGGCCGGATCCGCTTACCCAGTCTCAAAAACGGCATTGAACGCACTCACTGTGCAATACGCGAAAGATCTGCGGGTCGATGGAATTCTGGTCAACGCGGCCGCACCGGGCGCCTGTGACACCGATTTCGCCAAGCCCTTCAAGGAAATGGGTCGGGTCATCGCCCGTACCGCGGCCGACGGCGCGGCCGTCATCGTCAAACTGTCCACTTTGGATGATGACGGTCCGACCGGTGGCTTCTTCGACGACAACGGCCCCGTCCCTTGGTAGACACTGCCCTTGGGAAACACTGCCCTGGTAACACTTGGTAGATAACGAAAAGGCCCTCCTACCCGCAGCTGTGCGGGCAAGAGGGCCTTTTTCAGGGAAAACTAGCTGGCGACCGCCAGCGGCGTCTCATTCACGCCGATGGCGGCGGTGACGGTGGCCTCGCCGTTGCCACTGCGGGACAGCGCCCGCACGACCCACTGGCCCGGCCGGGCAAAGAACCGGAACTCGCCGGCCGGCGATGCCTGGACCTCAGCGGTGAACTCACCACTGGCGTCCAGCAGCCGTACGTACGCCTGCGGCACTGGAGTGCCGCCGGCGGTCACGACGCCCTGGATGACGGTTTCCTTGTCCACGTCGATGCCGGCCAGCGACTGTCCCTGGACGGGAGCGCCGCAGCCGTCGCCGGTCAACGGGGCGCTCATGCCTTCGACCCGTCGCCGAGCTCGATCGGCACGCCGACCAGCGAACCGTATTCGGTCCAGGAACCGTCGTAGTTCTTCACCGACTCGTCGCCGAGCAGCTCGTGCAGCACGAACCAGGTGTGGCTGGAGCGCTCACCGATCCGGCAGTACGCGATGGTTTCCTTGCTGTCGTCCAAACCGGCTTCCTTGTAAAGCTCGGCCAGCTCGGTGTCCTTGCGGAAGGTGCCGTCCTCGTTGGCCGCCTTGCTCCACGGAACGTTGATCGCACCGGGAATGTGGCCGCCGCGCTGAGCGACTTCCTGCGGCAGGTGCGCCGGCGCCAGCAGCTTGCCGGAGAACTCGTCGGGCGACCGCACGTCGACCAGGTTCTTCGTGCCGATCGCGTCGACCACCTCGTCGCGGAAGGCGCGAATCGCGGTGTTCGGCTCATTCGCCGAGTAGGTGGTGGCCTTGCGGTCAGCCGGGTCGGTGGACAGCGGACGGCCGTCCAGCTCCCACTTCTTGCGGCCGCCATCGAGCAGCTTCACCGCGTCGTGCCCGTACAGCTTGAAATACCAGTACGCGTACGCGGCGAACCAGTTGTTGTTGCCACCGTACAAAATCACGGTGTCCTCATTGGACACTCCGCGCTCGGACAGGAGCTTCTCGAACTGCTCCTTGTTCACGAAGTCGCGGCGGACCTGGTCCTGCAGGTCCTTCTTCCAGTCCAGCTTGATCGCACCGGCGATGTGGCCGCCGTCGAACGCGGTGGTGTCCTCGTCAACCTCGACGAGCACGACTCCGTCGCTGTCGGCGTTCTTCTCCACCCATTCGGCGGAGACGAGTACGTCGTCACGACTCATGCTGTCACTCCCTTGTCAGATGTGGACCGTTTCACGAAACGCTGGATGAGAAGGTAAACCTGGCAGCCGAGGCAGTAGCCGAAGGCCGCGTTGAGAAATGCCGCGATGAAAGCGAAAGCGGTGGCGATCAGCCCGACAACCCAGCCGCCGGACAGATAGCCGACCGCCCCGACGACCGCGAAGGCAAACCCGACGCCCTGCGCGAACCGCGGCGGTGCCTCCGCTTCAAGCTCGGACGGCGGACCCCACCTGCGGTTGACCGGAGCCCTCAAAAAGGTGCGATAAAGGAAGCCGTAAGGCGCGTATTTGAGGCCAACAAAGGCCCCGACCGCGAAAATTACCGCTTGTACGGCCAACAGCCAGCCGCTGCTGGTCAGCAGCACGACGGCCAGCACGACCGTGGTGATCCAGGCGGCGAACCGTGGACCACGTGGGTCAATTCCTGGGGACTGAACGGGTTCGGACATGCCTGACGCTCCTGACAAACAAAGGGATGAGGTGCGTGAAAGGCGCTACGAGACGCAAAAACTGAAGGCAGGCCGCGATAACGGGACGCGCGGGCTTACTTCGGGCGCAGCGCCGTCAGCAGCCCGGACACAGGCAGGTGGACACGCGGCAGTTGTCGACCGCACGCCGCCGCGTCAGCACCGGGAAAAGTGCTGAGCACGTCAGGTTGGGATTGACCGCCGCGTCCATAGTGCTGCCGAGCGTACCAGCAAACCCGGGTGATGTGGACCTGTCCGAACGCAGCGTAATCACCGCTGCGCAGCGGCTGGCGACCCGCCGGTGGCGGCACTGATCGCAGCCATGACCTGGTCTTTCCGCGGCACCCCGACGGCCCGGCCAAGCTCCTGGCCGGCCGGTCCGAGCAACACCGTGGTGGGCGTGCTGAGCACGTTGAAGGCCCGCACCAACTCCAGGTGGTCGGCCACGTCGACATCCACGTGCCGGACCCGCGGCTCGTCCGCGGAAATGTGGGCGAGCAGCGTACGAGTGCTGCGACACGGCGCGCAAAAAGTGGACGACACCTGCAAAAGAGTGAGATCGACATCGGCGACGGGCTCGGCGCCAGCCCGGGCCAACAAGTCGCGAGCGATCGCCGGCTCCGGCACCGGTGCCTGCGTTCGTACGCGCACCTGCCCCTGCCGCCGCCGCCAGAGCGCACCGCCAATGACCCCGACGACGAGGACGACGCCGAGGGTGATCGCTCCAGCCAGGCTCATAGCACTCTCCAACACGCGGTTGGCGCCGATCCTTCCCGCCACCTCCGGCCCGGAGTCCTCAGCTGTGACTAAGGTCTCGCGTCCGGCGGCCGCTGCGACGATACCCGCGCGGGCACCACGGCGGGAGCCCCCGGCTCACCAGGGGCCGGTCGGCGGACCACTCCCAGCGGCACCTGGGCCAGCTCGGCGGCGGAGAGTACGCGCTGGTCAAAGCCGTTTTCGGCGGCGCCCTGCAAGCGCGAACGGTGACTGAGCGCGGCCGCTGGACGGGCCCCGATCCCGGGCAGCCCACCGCGCACGGTCCGGCTCGGGAAGGGCTCGGCGGTGGTCCGCGGCGGCACCTCGACGGTGTCCACTGGTTGGGACGACATCGGGTGCGACACCGTGTGCTGGCCGCCGTGGTGGGCAAGCGGGCGGTCCGTACGCGCCGGCTCGGGTGTCCCCGGCCGAACCGCCGGCTCCGGTTGGGCGTACCGCTCGACCTTCTCGATCAGCACGGTGATCATCTGGTCGCGCTGTTCGATCGCCTTGTCCCGCTTGCCAATCGCCTCGGCCAGCCGGTTGATCACCGCGTCCCGCTCGTCCAGCCGAGCGAACAGCCGCTCGATCAGCCGATCCCGCTCGACCAGCATGCCGATCATCTGGTCACGGTGCTCAATCGCCTCATCGCGGTTGCCAATCGCGTCGACCAGCTTGTTGATGACGGTGTCCCGCTCGCCCAGTCGGTCCACCAACCGATCCCGCTGGGCGAAACTGGCGATCAGGTGCGCGCCGGTGACCTCTTCCTGGCCTTGGTCGTAGTCGCGCAGGTCCAACTCGCCGTCCGCGAAATCGACATCTATCACGGTGTCGTGCTCGGGATTTTCCACCGTCACCTGGGTTCGCGCGGCATCGGCTGTTTTTTCCAGCCGCGGTTCCGATTCCACGGTCGCCGGCTCGGCTTCGGCTGGCTCTGTCGTTTCGACTGGCTCGGCTTCGGCCGGCTCGACCATTTCAACGGACTCGGCTTTTTCCGCCGGCTTGGCCGCTTTTACGAGATCGACGGCGACGACCGGCTCCGCCGGCCCGGCGGTGGGCTCCAGTGCCTCGACAGTTTCGACCGGAGGCTGGCTTTGGGCGACCACTTCGGCAGGAACAATATTCTCGGGAACACTGTTTTCGGGAACACTGTTTTCGGGAACACTGGGAACCGGGTTTTTCGGGATTTCGTCGGCGTCTGGGGCCGAATGCCGCCCGCGCCGGCGCGGCGGGGCCACCACCGGCTCAGCCTCGACTCGTACGTCCACGACCTCCGGCTCGGGGGCCGCCGGCCGCACGTCCGCGACTTCGGCTGCCGCCGGCCGCACGTCCGCGAAATCGCTTTCGGCGGGACGTACGAAATCAGCTTCGGCAGGACGTACGTCCGCCGTCTCAGGGTCGACGGAGCCAACGTCCGTCAGCCGCGGTTCGGCAGACATGGCGCCGAAAGTCGGCAAGTCCACATCGGACTCGGCGAGACGGTCCGGCACTGCAGGCGCGTCCACCGGCCGCTGTGGGCGGGCGAACTCGGTGACGCCTTCGGCCGACACCAACGAGCACGCCAGCCGATAAAGGTCGGAATCGGGATGGTCGGCGATTTTCCGCCACCCCTGAACCGGGTTGCTCATCGCTGAGACCAAGCCAAAATAGTCCGCGTGGCCGACCCGGCCGCCGACCATTTCGGTGAAGAACTGTGACATTCCGTCGAAAGTCAGCGTCGCTGGCAACGTACGAGCGATCGCTTTCAAATCCGCGCTGGAGGCACCCAGCCGGCCGGCGACCCTGCGCCACATGGCCGGGCCGGGGCGGGCGTGCAGGGCCCGCCGCGGACCGATCAGATAGGTCTGTCGGAGCACGTTCTGGGTGTCCTGATTGACATGCCGGGTGGGGACGGTCATCCGGCCGGCTCCAGAAACCCGCAGCGGGACGAGACAATCATCGGCACGGCGGCGGACAGCACGTGCCCGAGTTCCTCGGCGTTGAGCGGCGCGTCCGGCGGCAGCTCCTTCTCGTACCGCAGGACTTCCTCCCACAACGAGGATCCGGTGAACGCACCGCACCAGAACGAATAGACGTCCGGCACGACTTCGAGCAACACGTTGCCGTCTCGGCCGATCCGGAAGACCTCCGGGCGCTCGGCCGAATTTCCCATCCCCTGGGCGCTGGGATGCAGATTGTAGTTGCGCAGTAACTCAAGTGCGGTCCGGCTGCCGGGCTCGAATTCGGCCAGCAACCCGTCCGCGAGCATTCTTTCCACCACGGTTCCAGCGGCCGGCCCGACCAACGCCTCGCAGAGCTCGATCAGCCGGCGGCGGGTGAACTGCAGCCGGGCGTGCGCCTGCACGTCGACGTGCGCGGTCGACCACACCTGGTAGGCATCTCGCGGAAGTCCCGCCGACTGACTACCGACAGTGACTTCGTAGTAGTGGGGCTCCGTACCGCCGTCCGGTCCGAACCGGGGGCCGTTGTCGAACCCGACCGGCACGATGATCGTCGCCACCAGCTGCACTCTCCAAGCTGAACTCCGCGCTGCAATGGGTCACGGTAACAGTGGCGGTGCCGAATCGGGAGATGTCCTGACGTTAGCCAGCCGTAAGGTGCACCTGGCGAGCGCCGGCATCAATGACCAGATTCTGCCCGACCAGCTTGACCGAACTCAGGCGCAGACCGTACGGCAGCTGCGGAGACTTCACGAAACGGGCCAGCTGGCCGGTCAGCGCGTTGCCCGCCGCGGCGGGCAACGGCACGCCGCCGATGGTCAGTTTGGACAGGCTGATGGTCAGCTGGCCGTTGGTCACCCCGACGGTGGCGAGGCCACTGACCACTCCGCCCAGGCCCGCGATCTCGGCCGGCGCGCTGATCCGGATGTTGGCGCCCTCGGCGCTCAGCTTGACCCCGCGCGGGGCCAGCGGCGCGGCGATCCGGGACAGCGGCAGCACCGCGGTGGCATCCACCCGGTCCGCGATGGCGGCCGAGAGCCGCTGGTTGACCACGTCGTTGAGCGGCCAGGTGATGTCCGTCGCGGTCACCGTCAGCGAACTCAGCTGCAGCCCGGACAGCGGCACATCCACGATGTGCGCGTCCAGGCCGGTGTAGTGCCCGCCGATGACCTGGTTGAGAAACGGGAAGCCCTCCAACTGCACGGACTGGACGGTCCCGCCATCTTTGGCCAGCGTGCTCGCCAACTGGGTCTTCAGCCGGTCCTGTGCGTACGAGGCGGAAGCCCGATCAGCCACCACCAACAGGACCACCAGTATCAGCAGGATCACCAGCAGCGCGATCACCCACCGCCGCCCGCGGCGACGCTTGCGTGGGCGTACGACATCGACGTCGAACAGTTCACTCAAAGCACCCTCGCTCAAAGAACCACCGCTCCATAAGTCCACGCGCCCAGGATGGTCATCGCCAGCGCCAGGCACGGCCCGAGCAACGGCCGGATGGTCGAGCCGGCGAGCTGTTCACCGGCGGCCAACCGGCCGGCCACCGCGTACGCCTGGCCGAGGTCCAGCAACATGGTGACCAGTCCGACGCCAAGCCCGAGCAGCCCGGCGTACAACGGGCCGATGGCGACCAGCTTCGCCACCAGCACACCCGCGCCAGCGGCGCCGACCGCGCCGATCGCCAGCCCGACCAGGCCGCGCGGCACGCCCGGGGCGATCGCCGGCCGCGGCAGCGCCGCGTCGGTGGCGTGGCTGAGCAGCGCCGCCGCCCCGGCCATCGCGAGGAAGCCGGCCAGCACGCCGGCGCCCTGGTTGCGGACGAGCGCGATCGACGCGCCATAGCCGACCATCGTCACCGTCAGCACCATCGCGGCGCCGAAAGCCCCGGTCACCTGCGCGCGCTTTCGGCCGCGGCCGAGCTGCACCAGGATCATCGCGATCCAGGCGATCGCGACCACGCCGACCACCGCCGACAGGTCCGGCCCAGTGCCGGTGCCGGGCATCACGTGGTAGCCGAGGGCGCCCAACGGACCGCCCTGAATCAGCATGAAACCGTCCGCGACCAGGGCCGCGGTCAGCGACACCCCGGCCACTCCCCACCGGTTCGCCGAGTGCCCGCCAAACACCCACACGGCCGCCACCAGCAGCTGCGCGAGCACCACGACTCCCGTGTACGCCGTCGGGCTGAGCAGGCCGCCACCGGCTCCCAACGCCCCGGCCAGCAACGCGGCCACCACGCCAAGGACGGCCGAAACCGCCCGCGGCGGCAGGCCGGACGGCTGCTCACGCGGCGGCGGGGTGACGTCTAACGGCTCCACCTGGTGGTCGTCGTCGTCCAGCAACGAGGCCGGCGGGGTGGTCGAGTGGTAGGCCGGATATTCGTACGGGCTCTGGGCAGCGGCCGGCTGAGCCGGCTCGGATGGCGGCTGAGTGGCCCCGTAGGCGGGCTGGCCATACCCACCCGGGGTCTCGCCCTGGGGGTGGTCCTGATCGTTCGGCTGTTGTTCGTACGGCTGCGGTGGGTACGGCTGCGGTGGGTAGGCAGTGTCGCCGGGCGATCCGTAGCCGTACGCGTTCGGGTCGTACGCGGCCGCGCCTTCGTCGGCGGGCGCGTACTCGGCAACGTCGTACTCGGCAACGTCGTACGAACCAGCAGGCGTGTCGTACGGACCGGCGGAGGCAGCGTCGTATCCGCTGTCTGCCGGCGGGCCCCAGCCGGGAGCGCCGGCCGCCGCGGCGGCGGAGACCGCTGGAGCCGCCGACACGCTGGCCGTCTCGATCCCGCCGTCCATCCCGGCACCGACGCCGTCGGCACTGGCACCACCAGCGGGCCCGCCAGCAGACACTGCCTGGCCGGCCGGTGGGTAGGTCCCCGGGTCCGTACTCATCCCCACGATCGTGCCATGCCAACGGCCCCTCTCCGCCCCCGAGACTTGCCCTTGATGGCCCATCACGGGCAAACCCGGTGGCCTGGATGTCTCATTAAGGACATTGGATGCCTTAACGGACCATCGGTGCCAGAGCTGACGGCAGCACAGGTACCCGGCTACCAGCGGAGAAAACCCTCCGTGATCAACCTCTCGACCACTCGCACGGCCCCATTCGGCCAGATCTCCGATATTCTGCATCGCTACAGGAGAATGTAGGGAGGGGCGAAAAATGGACATTCTCGTCATGTCCGACGACGCACCCGCTGCCGTACTGCCGGCACTGGACCTGCTTGGACACACCACTCGATCGGCTCCGCGTGACGTTCGGTCACTCCTCCACACCACCAGTCCGGACGTGGTCATGGTGGACGCCCGTACGGACATTGCCGGCGCCCGCGCCACCTGTCGGGTGCTCCGGGCCACCGGTCTCAACGTGCCGCTGCTCGCCGTGCTCACCGAAGGCGGCCTGGTCGCGCTCACCGCGGAATGGGGCATCGACGACCTGATCCTGGCCACCACCGGCCCAGCCGAGGTCGAGGCGCGGCTACGGATGGTGACCGGCCGACAGGCCGAGGACACCACCGGCGACAAGGTGGGCGTCATCCGAGCCGGTGACCTGGTGATCGACACCGCCACCTACGCCGCCAAGATCAAGGGCCGACCGCTCGACCTCACTTACAAGGAGTTCGAGCTGCTCCGCTTCCTGGCCCAGCACCCCGGCCGGGTCTTCACCCGGGACCAGCTGTTGCGCGAGGTCTGGGGTTACGACTACTTCGGCGGCACCCGTACGGTCGACGTGCACGTCCGGCGGCTGCGGGCCAAGCTCGGCCTGGAGTTCGAGACGATGATCGGCACGGTCCGCCAGGTCGGCTACAAGTTCGTCGGCCCGTCCGCACGCGCGCTCCCCGAAGAAGCACCCGCACCGGTCGTTCGTCTCTAGGAATGCAGACCCGCCCGCGATCATTGCAACGGATATGACAACCGTCGAACGCCCGCCAGCGCTGACCGAAAGCGATGCGTCGGCCGTACTGAACCTGATCGCGGCGGCCACCGAGACGGACCGGTCCGGTCCGCTGTCCGAGGCCGGTCGACTGCGGTTGACCAGTGTCGACGTGGTGCATTTGGTGGTACGCGGCGAGCCCGGCGGCATCGTCGGCTATGCGCAGGTCGACGCGGACGAGTCGGCTGAGCTGGTCGTGCATCCGTCCGTACGACGTGCGGGCATCGGGCGGCGGCTGCTGGTCGCGGCGATCCAAGCCGGAGCGCGGCGGGTATGGGCGCACAACGAGCATCCCGGTGCGCTCGCGTTGGCGGCTTCGCTCGGGATGGAGCGCGCGCGGGTGCTGTGGCAACTGCGCCGGCCGTTGTCTTTGCCATTGCCGGAGCCAAAACTGCCGGCGGACGTACGCGTACGCACCTTCGCCGTCGGCGACGACGACAGTGCCTGGCTGAAACTCAACGCGGCCGCTTTCTCCCATCACCCCGAGCAGGGCGGCTGGACTGAGCAGGATCTGACCGCCAGGTTCGCCGAGCCGTGGTTCGACCCGGCCGGTTTCTTTCTGGCCGAGTCAGCCGCCGGACTCCTGGGTTTCCATTGGACGAAGGCACATTCGCGTACGCTGGGCGAGATCTATGTCCTCGGCGTCAGCCCGCAGGCGCAGGGCATCGGGCTCGCGAAGGCGTTGTCGATCATCGGGCTGGCCTATCTGCGGGACACCGGTCACACCGACGCGATGCTTTACGTCGAAGAGGACAACGAACCGGCCGTTGGTCTTTATCGTCGGCTGGGCTTCGAAAACGCCACCAGCGACGTGATGTTCCAGGTCCGCTGAGCGACTGGATGAACATCGTTGTAAAAGCAGGAGAACTGCTGTCCACTGATTCGTGAATTCCGGCCCAAGATCGTTTTCGAGCGTATTTTTTTCCTCAAACCCACCCCCCACCCGAGCAAAGGGTGGGGGCCCATTATTACCCGATCGGACGGGCTAATTCCGTCGAAAGGCCGGTTATCCACAGGGGCATTTTTCGGTGGGGCCGGTTCACCCAGGCGCAATGTCCCGTTTTCCGTGATGACCTTCAACACATCGGGTGAAGTTCACTCTCCGTTTACCCTCAGCCGCACCTCGCGCAACCTGGCCTCCCTAACTTTGCGACGACCGGCGGATTCCGCCGGTTCCCGGCAACGCTGCCGGGAACAGCTGCTCTCGGAGGACAAGAACGTGAAGTTGCAGCGGCACGGCGTCTCAGCCTGCCTTCTGGCAGTGACCGCAGCGAGCGCCGTTGCGCTCGCCGGTTGTGGATCGGACAACACCCCCACCGCCAACGCGTCCGGCAGCGCCAGCGCCGGCAGCTCCGACTGCGCCACCGGCCAGATCAGCGCGGAGGGCTCGACGGCCCAGGGCAACGCGATGGACGCCTGGACGCAGGGGTACGGCAAGAAGTGCGGCGCGAGCGTCACCTACAACAAGACCGGCTCGGGCGCCGGCGTCACCTCGTTCACCGCCGGGAAGGTCGCCTTCGCCGGCTCCGACTCGTCCCTGAAGGACACCAACCAGCCGGCCGCCGACAAGCGCTGCGGGGCCGGCAACAAGGCGGTCGACCTGCCGATGGTCGTCAGCCCGATCGCGGTGGCCTTCAACCTGAAGAACGTCAGCAAGCTGACGCTGACGCCGGATGCGGTCGCCAGCATCTTCGCCGGCAAGATCACCAAGTGGAACGACCCGGCCATCGCCAAGTCGAACCCGGGCGTGACGCTGCCGGCGACCACCATCACCACGGTGCACCGGTCGAAGGACTCCGGCACCACCGACAACTTCGCCAAGTTCCTGGACGCGCAGTCCAAGAGCATCTGGACGTTCGGCACCGGCCAGGCCTGGAAGGCCCCGGGCGGCAAGGGCGTACCCGGCTCGGCCGACGTGGTCTCCGCGATCAAGTCCACTGACGCTTCCATCGCGTACGTGGATGGCGCCGACGCCAAGAAGAACAGCCTCGTCATCGCCGCGCTGGACTTCGGCCAGGGCGCGGTGGAGCTGTCCACCGACACCATCGGCACCGCGGTCGCGGCCGCCAAGGTGACGCAGACCGGCAGCGACATCAAACTCACCCTGAACTACGGCCTGAAGCAGGCCGGCGCGTACCCGCTGGGCCTCGTGACGTACGAGATCACCTGCCAGAAGGGTCTGCCGGCGGCGCAGTCGAAGCTGGTCAAGTCGTTCCTGACCTACACCTCCAGCGACGAGGGCCAGGACGCGGCGGCCGCGGCCGGTCACGCCAAGCTCCCCAAGGATCTGCAGACCAAGGTCCAGGCCGCGGTGGCGACGATCAGCTAGTGGTCACAAATCCGACAAACAGCACCGAGTGGTCGTCGCTGACGCGGCGGCCACTCGGTCGTACGAGCTCCAGTCATGGAGCCCCCGGAGCCCAAGGCAGGTACGGCAATGCCGGATGACAGTCAGCAACCCGGGCGCGCGCCGCTGTCGGTACGGGTCGAGGTGACCGAGTCGGCGGCCGAACGCCGAGAGGTGGCCCGCGACATCGCCGGCGAGAGCGGCGTCCTGCCGGTGACCGAGCACGCGCCCGCCGACGCCGCCGAGCTGGCGCCGGCCTCCGCCGTCAAAGTCGCCGATGAGCCCGTACGCACCAGGCTTTCGGACGCCAGGTCGACCAAGCTCGGCGACTCGGTCTTCCGCGGCGTTTCCACCGGTGCCGGCACGCTGATCCTGATCATCATGGCCGCGATCGCGGCTTTCCTGGTCTACAAGGCGATCCCAGCGCTGGGCAAGGACACCGCCAACTTCTTCACCTCGACCGACTGGTTCCCAGACGCGAACGGCCCGACCTCAAAGCCGGCCTTCGGCATCGCCGCGCTGACTTTCCACACGGTTCTCACGTCGATCATCGCGATGGTGGTGGCCGTGCCGATCGCGATCGGTATCGCGCTTTTCATCACCTTCTACGCACCCCGCCGGATCGCCTCGGCGCTGGGCTACCTGGTCGACCTGCTGGCCGCCGTACCGTCGGTCGTCTTTGGCCTGTGGGGCCTGTTCTTCCTGGCACCGAACCTGGTCGAGGTCAACCAGTTCCTGTCCCACTGGCTCGGCTGGACGGTGATTTTCAACTATCGCCAGGACAGCATTCCGGCGAACCGGTCGGACTTCACCGCCGGACTGGTGCTGGCGATCATGATCCTGCCGATCGTCTCAGCCATCGCCCGGGAGATTTTCCGCCAAGTGCCCACCACGCACATCGAGGGCGCGCTGGCGCTGGGCGCCACCCGCTGGGAAATGATCCGGCTCTCGGTGCTGCCCTTCGGCCGCGCCGGCCTGGTTTCGGCCGCGATGCTGGGTCTGGGCCGTGCGCTCGGCGAGACGCTCGCGGTCGCGACGATCCTTTCCGCCGCGTACAACCTGAACATCCACATCCTGGAGGACGGCGGCATCACGTTCGCGTCGAACATCGCCTTGAAATACAACGAAGCCGGCGACGTGGGCACCGGTGCGTTGATCGCGTCCGGCCTCTGCCTGTTCGTGATCACCCTGCTGGTCAACTCGGTGTCGCAGCTGATCCTGCGCCGGCAGCAGAAGGGCTGAACCCGTGACCACTGTTCCCTCTGAGCTCCGGGATTCATTGCGTGGCAACAAATTGCCACGCTGGTCGCCGTGGGCGATCGCCGGCGGCGCGATCGTGTTGGTGGCGATCCTGTTCGCCCTCACCGGCAACCGCAGCGCACTCGGTTTCAGCGTACTGGCCGGCGTGATCTTCGCGCTCGCGCTGACCGTCGCGAGCTTCGCGGTGGAAGGCTCCCGGCAGGCTCGGGACCGGCTTTGTACGACCGCCGTCTACACCGCTTTCGTGTTGGCCGTCGCGCCGCTGCTGTCGATCGCGGTTTTCACCGTCCTACGCGGATACCGTGAGTTGACGCCGACCTTCCTGACCCACTCGATGTTTCTCATCGACCCGGCCAAAGACGGCGGCGGCATTTACCACGCGATCATCGGGACGCTGCTGATCAGCCTGATCACCGCGGTGATCGCGGTGCCCATTGGCATTCTGACCGCGGTCTATTTGGTCGAATACGGGCAGGGCAAACGGCTGGCCCGGGCGATCAGCTTCTTCGTCGACCTGATGATGGGCGTACCGTCCATTGTGGCCGGTCTGTTCATCTACGCTTTCTGGTTGCTGGCACTGGGATTCCAGTTCTCCGGTTTCGCCGGCGCGCTGGCGCTGGTAATCCTGATGTTGCCGGTGGTCGTACGCAACAGCGAGGAAATGCTGAAGCTGGTCCCGTCCGAGCTGCGCGAGGCCTCGTACGCGCTCGGCGTACCGAAATGGCGGACTATTACCAAGGTGGTGCTGCCGACCGCCTTCTCCGGCATCGTCACCGGCATTGTGCTGGGCATCGCCCGCGCGATGGGCGAAACCGCCCCGCTGCTGTTGCTGGTCGGGACAAACCCGAAGATCAACTTCGATCCGTTCAGTCTTTCGCTGACCGACCCGAACCCGATGACGACGTTGCCGACGTACATTTTCGAGCAGCTGACCACGGCGGCCGGCAGCACCACCGCGCCGGCGTTCTACCGGGCGTGGGCGGCGGCTCTCGTACTGATCATCATCATCATGTTGTTGAACGCGCTGGCGCGGTTCGCCGCCCGGTTCACCAAGGCCCGCGGCTAGCTACCAGAAGGACAAGAATCGCGATGGCAAAAAGCATCGACGTATCCGATCTGAACGTCTACTACGGCAAGTTCCTTGCCGTTGAAGGCGTTTCGATGACCGTGGAACCGCGGAGCGTGACCGCGTTCATCGGCCCGTCCGGCTGCGGGAAGTCGACTTTCCTGCGGACGCTGAACCGGATGCACGAGGTGATTCCGGGTGCCAGGGTCGAGGGCAAGGTGCTGCTGGACGGCGAGGACATCTATCACAGCTCGGTCGACCCGGTGAACGTACGCCGGACAATCGGGATGGTTTTCCAGCGTCCCAACCCTTTCCCCACCATGTCGATCTATGACAACGTGGTCGCGGGGTTGAAACTTCAGGGCCGGCAACCAAAAAAGAAGCTCGACGAGATCGTGGAGAAAGCGCTCAAGGGTGCCAACCTCTGGAACGAGGTCTCGGACCGGCTGAGCAAGCCCGGCGCTGGCCTGTCCGGCGGCCAGCAACAGCGGCTGTGCATCGCCCGCGCGATCGCGGTCGAGCCGCAGGTGCTGCTGATGGACGAGCCGTGCTCGGCGCTGGACCCGATCTCCACGCTCGCGATCGAGGACCTGATCAGCGAGCTGAAAGAGCGCTACACGATCGTCATCGTCACACACAACATGCAGCAGGCGGCGCGGGTCAGCGATCGTACGGCGTTTTTCAACCTCGCCGCGGTCGGCAAGCCCGGCAAGCTGATCGAGATGGCCGACACCCAGAAGATCTTCACCAACCCTTCCCAAAAAGGCACTGAGGACTACATCACCGGGCGCTTCGGATAAAGTGCGCAGGTGGTCCAGCGCAGTGAGTTTCTGGTTCAGATCGCGGACGTCCGGTCCACTCTCGTACGCATGACGGGACTGACCCGGGACGCGATCTCGGACGCCAGTGCCGCGCTGCTGACCGTGTCGATCGACCCGGTCCCGCGAGTGCGCGACCTCCGCACGGAGATCAGCGCGCTCGCGGCCGCGGTCGAGCACGACGTTTATGTCGTGTTGGCCATGCAGCAGCCGGTCGCGAGCGACTTGCGTACGGTGCTGGCGGCTCTGCGGTCGGCCGCGAATCTGCATCGGATGGGCGTGCTGTCGTCGCACCTCGCCACCATTGCCGAGCGCCGATATCCGGCGCCGGCCGTCCCGGCCGAACTGCTCTCGGTCATCACCGACATGGCCGACGTGGCCGAGCGGCTCATCCTCAAGGCCGGCTCGGTGGTCGCCCGACTGGACGCCACCCTGGCCGCCGAACTCGTCGCGGACGACGACGCGATGGACGCGTTGCACCGCAAACTTTTCCTGATACTGCTCAACAACTGGTCCCATGGCGTGGCGGCGGCCATCGACACGACCCTGATCAGCCGCTATTACGAACGCTTCGCCGACCACGCCGCCTCCATCGGCGAGGAGGTCCGCTACCTGGTCAGCGGCGAACGCCCGCCGCTGGATTCCGGCGACGACCCGTGGTTCGACACCGTCAGCTAGTGTCGTGCGCCCCGACACGCTGGCTCAGGCGCCCCCGGCAAAGTCGGATGTTCGGTGGTGGGTGCTCGGCCGAGGACTTGTCCACCTTTTGGCGGTGGGAGACGGGTTTCTCCGTCCCCCGCGCGGGCGGCCCCTGCGAACCGCGGTGGCGGCTCGCCGAGTGACACAACATTGGTGGCGCTCGGCGAGTGACGCAGTGATGCGCCACTGGGCACCGAACGCTTTGGGGTGGCGTTCGGCGAATGCCACACTTTTCGTGCCGCTGGACGGCCACCAGCTCATCGACCGCAGCACAATGTCCCGCACTCGACGTCGACTGCGGGATATTGTGCCGCACTCGACACCGAGCGCCGCGAACTTGACGCTGCTGTCGTCGTCTTAGCAGCGAAACGCCGAGACCGGCCACGACCGTGTCGGAGCCCAACACGCCGAGTGGGGCGCGAAATTGTCGTACGTGTCTGTTTTTCTTTCCCCCTCCCTTTGAACGGGCGGGGGGGTGGGTCGAGAGGTGGACCTTAATTTTTCGTTGAACATTGGTCCTCGAACCCGCCCCCCACCCGTCACTGGGTGGGGGCAAATCTGTCGGAGGGGTACGACAGTTTTAAGCCGCACCCTATGTAAAGGAGTCGGGTGGTAGGTGGTGGCTGCTCGAGCGGGGGTCGCCTCCCGTACGCCGCCCTGGGGGAACTCGACGTTGTCGTGCGAGTTCGCCAGGGTCAGTCAGGGTGCAGGGGATCGTCGGGAGTCCGCATCGGCACCATGCGTTCCTCGTAGGCCTCGGTCTCGAACCGGAACTCCCGGATGGCCGGGTGCCAGATTTCCTCGATCGGGCTGAGCACGCTGCTGCCGACGCCGCGTCGCCGGACGCGGCGGGCCAGCCAGACGAGGCCTCCCATCATGACCGCGAGGAAAACACTCCAGACCGCGATCGCCACCACGTCACCCATCAGTGCCGGCCGGCGGGAAAATCGCCCGTACGACACCGGCCGTGATAGCGGCCGCGTCGACGGACGGGTCGATCGCCCGCCGCAGGGCGAGGCTGCCGGCGAGGCCGGCCAGCATGGCGACTACCTGCGGCAACGGCATGACCGGGCGTACGTCCAGACGTACGCACAACTGGGTCAACGACTCGACGATCAGTGCTTCGCGTTCGCGTTGCGCGCCGACGATCGCGGCGGCGATTTCCGGCCGGCCGGCGGCCGCGGCCAGGAACTCGGCGGACACCTGGATCCACTGCACCGCCACCCCGTCGAGCGGACTCAGCGCCGCGACCAGTTCCTCGCGGCTGGACACTCCGTCGAGCAGCTCCCGCAGGCCGGCGAGCTGCGCGTCGGCCTGACCGTCGACGATCGCCTGCCACAAGCCCTCCTTACCGCCGAAATGCTTGTAGACAGCGCCACGCGTGTAGCCGGCCTCAGCGGCGATCTCCTCGACAGTGGTGGCCAGGAACCCGCACCGCAGGAAAACGGCCAGACCGACGTCCAGCAGGGCCTGATGGGTCCGCCGCTGTTGCTCAACACGGGTTAGTCTGGACACTCAGTAACACTCCGTTTCTAGAAACAAGACGTTACCAGGAAATCGGGTTGGTGGATGCGACCAGGTCCGGAAGGCTCGTACGGGTGACCGACCTCCGCCCGCCGCCAGGACGCTTTCGCCAGGTCCTTGCCGGCGCGTACGGCGGACTGCCGCGGGCGTTCTGGGTGCAGTGGACCGGCATGCTGGCCAACCGGCTCGGCACCTTCGTACAACCGTTTCTGGCTCTCTACCTGACGGTCGCGCGCGGCCTGACCATTGCGCAGGCCGGCGTCATCCTGGTGATTTATGGCGTCGGCAGCTTGATTGGGCCGCTGTTGGGCGGGCTGCTCGCCGACCACCTGAACCGCCGGGTCGCTCTCGGCGGCTCCATGGTCGTCTCCGCGGCCACACTTATGGCACTGGGAGCGGCCTCGACGACGCCCACCATCGCGATCACCGCCTTCGCCGCCGGGATGGCCGCCGATCTCTATCGGCCGGCTTCGGGCGCGCTGATCGCCGACATCGTGCCCGTCAGCCAGCGCGCGCGGGCGTACGGGCTGCTGTTCTGGGCCAACAACCTCGGTTTCGCGGTCGGCGCGATGGCTGGCGGGTGGCTCGCCGAGCGCGGCTACGGCCTGCTCTTCGTTCTCGACGCGGCCACCTGCCTGGTCTTCGGAGCATTGATTTTCTTCGCTACCAAGACAAACACCCGCCCGAAGCCGGCGGCACACGAGCCTGCGGTCGGCTATCGGACAGCCCTGCGTGATCCACTTCTGCTCGGCATGCTCGGGTTGACGGCCCTGTACGCGACCATCTACACGCAGGCGGACGTGACGCTGCCGCTGACCATGCACGGCGCTGGACTCTCGGCGGCCTCGTACGGCATCGCCCTCGCCGTCAACGGCGTGCTGATCGTCGTGCTGCAGCCGTTCGCGACGGCGTGGCTGAGCCGCTTCAACCAGATGCGCGTGCAGGCCGCGTCCGGCGCGCTGCTGGGCGTTGGCTTCGGGCTGACCGCGCTCGCGCACTCCCAATGGGCCTTCGTCGGCTCGGTGGTGGTGTGGACGATCGGCGAGCTGGGTACCGCCGGCTTCGCGCAGTCCCTGATAGCCGATCTCGCCCCGACCACCGCGCAAGGCCGCTACCAGGCGCTTTTCAACCTCAGCCGAAGCTCGGCGTACATTCTCGCGCCGGCCGCCGGCACCACTGCTTTGAGCGTCTTCGGGCCGGCCGGCCCGTGGATTGGCTGCCTGGTCAGTGGCCTGGTGCTGGCCGCCGGCTACCTCGTACTGGCCCGCCCAGTCCTGCACCGGCGAGCAGCCGCCACCCGGACGACCGCGGCCATCGCCTGACCACAGATCTATCCGCTACGGCGCGAAACTGTCGTACCCACACTGTTTTCTTGCCCCCACCCAGTGATCGGGTTGTTATCTCGCAGGACATCGGTGACAGTTCTGCATCAGGACATCGGTGACAGTTTCGTGGTGGTTGGTGGTGACACTTGGCCCCGGTTGAACGGCCCCAAAGTCGATCCCCGACGGCCCAAACCCGACCGTCCCAGACCCCACGACCAGCCCGCCTACAAGCTCGCAGCCCCGGCCTACGACGCCCGAGGACACCCGCGTGATGCGGGCTGTGTAGAACGGGCAGCGTCCGGCTGCGCAAGGTCACCTACCTGGTCGACGGCCGCCGCGCCGGCCGGGACGTCATCGTCGTCCAGGACGCCACCGCCATCACCGACATGCAGGGCACCACCCGCATCCAACACAGCCCAGCAGCACCCGGTCGCACCTACGTCGGCAACGGACAACTCCACGACCGACGCCCAAAACGATCGAACCGTCACCAATGTCCTGACACACCGATCGTCACCGATGTCCTGATGCAAAACCGTCACCGATGTCCTGAGACATCACACCCAGTGATCGGGTGGGGGGTGGGTTTGAGGACGCGCGCGAGACATTTTTTCGCGAGTGAGGCCGAGTGCCGTTCGCCGCTCCCCAGCCCCGCTGGCAACAGGCCCCACTCACCTGACCGAGGCTGCGGCGTACGCAAATCTACGTACGAACAGTGTCGCCGCTGCTCGGATGGCGCGGCCCGGTCTCGCGTCGAGTATGGAGGGCACCTCGACCCAAGGAGTCACGATCGTGCCCGCTTACCTGTCCCCCACTCGCATCACCCTCATCACCGCCCTGGTCGCCATGGCGATCGCCGTCCCGCTCGAAGTCGCCGGCGGCGTGCCGGGCTTCCCGACGATCCCGCCGGCCATCCCGATCTCGCTGGTCGCAGCGCTTCTGATCGGAGTCCTGCGATGGAAGTGGGCGCCAATTCTGGGCCTCTTCGTTGGCCTTTTCATGTTGGTTGGTTTCACCCTCAGCGGCGGCTACGTCCGACTGCCGACCGCCGGAACCCTGCTGGGGACCAGCGGAGTGTGGCTTTACGTCCTTGGTTTCGTGGTGACGATCCTGGCCTCCATCGCCGCCCTCAACCAGGCTTTTCGTCGGAAGACCACCTGACGGCGTACGAGAGGTCGTCCGCGAGCCGGACGATTCCTCCCGATGCCCAGGAGCAGCATGAACCTGAAGGCCAAGCCATCTCCGGAGAGGGCATCTCATGTCGACGTTGGACGTTCCCGGTGCGCGCCTGCACTACGAGATCCGCGGGTCGGGTCCGCTGCTGGTGATGATCGGGGCGCCGATGGACAGCAGCGGCTTCGCGGCGCTGGCGCCGCTGATGTCCGGTGACCACACGGTCGTCACGTACGATCCGCGCGGCACCGGCCGGAGCGCCCGCGAAGACCCGACCTCGGACGTCACCGCCGACCTGCTGGCCGATGACGTACACCGGCTGCTGACGGCGCTCGGCGACGAACCCGTCGACGTACTGGGCAGCAGCGGCGGAGCGGTCACCGGGCTGGCGCTGGCGACGCGGCACCCGGACCAGGTGCGTACGCTCGTCGCGCACGAGCCGCCGGTGGTGGACGTGCTGCCCGACCGCAAGGAGGTGCGGGCGGCGATCTTCGACCTGGTCGAGCTTTACCACCACAAGGGACCGGCGGCGGCGACGCGCGAATTCATGGCGCTGACCGGCATAGACATGGGCCCGGCGGGCGACGTCACCGCGGACGCGCCAGATGACGGCGAGGATCTCTTCTTCGCGCACATGCTTCGTACGATCACTGGCTACGCTGTCGATATCGCCGCTCTGAAGGCGATCCCGACGCAGGTCGTCGTGGGTGTTGGGGCAACGTCGAAAGGACAGCTCGCCAACCGTACGGGCGCGGCCCTTGCCGCGGCGCTGGGCAACGCGCCGGTGGAGTTCGCGGGTGACCACGTCGGTTTCGCGCTGGAGGCGGAGGAATTCGTCCGTACGCTCCGGGGCCTGCTCGCCGCTCGCACTCAGACGAAGAGGGCCGACACCCCGTAAGCGGCAGCAGCTACCGCGCCGGCGGCGGGAAACGTGAGCACCCAGGCGGTGATGATGTTGCCGGCGACGCCCCAGCGGACAGCCGAGATCCGCTTGGTGGCGCCGACGCCCATGATCGCGGAGGTGATGGTGTGGGTGGTGGAGATCGGCGCGCCGAAGCCGATCGCGGCCACGTAGAGGATCACCGAAGCGGTCACCTCGGCGGCGAAACCCTGCGGCGGACCGAGCTCGATCACCTTGCGACCAAGCGTACGCATGATCCGCCAGCCACCGGCGTACGTACCGGCCGACAACACCGCGGCGCAGACGAAGAAGACCCACAGCGGAATCGAGCTCCCAGTCTGCAGGCCACCGACCTGCAGGGCGAGCACGACGATGCCCATGGTCTTCGCGGCGTCCTGCATGCCGTGCCCGAAAGCCATCCCGGCCGCCGAGCAGGTCTGTGCCCAGCGGAAGCCGCGGTTGAGTTTGCCGGGGTTCTTATGGCGGAAGATCCAGTAGATCGCCAGCATCACGAAGTAGCCGGCGATCACCCCGACGATCGGCGAGATGACCATCGGTATGACGACCTTGTCGATCACGCCGGCCCACAACACCGTTGAGCTGGCCGCGATCGCGGCGCCGACCATGCCGCCGATAAGCGCATGCGATGAGGATGACGGCAGACCGAAATACCAGGTGATCAGGTTCCAGGCGATCGCGCCGATCAGCGCCGCGAAGACCACCAACAGACCGGCACCGCCGGTGTGCAGGCCGATGATGCCGCTGCCGACGGTCGCGGCCACCTTTGCTCCGAGGAATGACCCGAGCAGATTGCCCACCGCGGCCAGCACCAGGGCGGCTCGCGGGGTAAGCGCCCGGGTGGACACCGAGGTGGCGATCGCGTTCGCCGCATCGTGGAACCCGTTCGTGTAGTTGAACGCCATCGCGACCAGGATCACGCCTATCACCGGGATGACCACCGGTTCAGGACTCCTTGACAGCGATGGTTTCGACCGTGTTCGCCACGTGCTCGAAAGCGTCCGCGGCGGCCTCCAGCTCGTCGGCGACTTCCTTGAGCTTCATGACCGTCAGCGCGTCGTACTCGCCGGAGAAGAGGCGTACCAGCAGCATCCGGTATGCCCGGTCGCCCTCGTTTTCCAGCCGGTTGACCTCGATCCAGTACGGCTCGAGGTCACGCATGCTCTTGAGCCGGCTCATCGCCTGCAGCGTCTGGTCCGCGCTGGCGATGAGCACCTCGATCAGCTCGTGCATCTCCCGCGGCAGAGACGGCAGTTTGGACAGGCCGTAGAGGTAGATCAGGTTGCCGACCGCCTCCATGTGGTCCATCACGTCGTCCAGCTGCGACCCGAGCTGGTAGATGTCCTCGCGATCGAAGGGCGTCACGAAAGTCGAGTTGAGCGTCCGCAACATCCGGTGCGTGACGTCGTCGTTGGCGTGCTCGGTGTCGACCAGCCGGTCCGAGATCGACTGGTGGTCGGCGTCCGGCAGGCTCAGCTCGGACAGGATCGCCGCGCCTTTGACCAGGTTGTCGGCGGCCTCCTTGAAGAAGTCGTAGAACTCGTCCGCTCTGGGCCGCAGGTTGAAGCGCACGCAATTCCCCTCGCCGACGTCTGTTCGTAACCGATCATTAGTCCGTTTGGCATAGTAGGAACAACTATGAGACCCGACGCCACCGGCACCCCAACCCGTCCCGCCACGTCGCGTTGGCGTCCTGGTTCGTCCCTATCTCGGGCCACTTTCGCGCTGGCGGTCCTGATCACGATGGTGATGCTCTTCTCGCCGGCCTCGGATGTGCCGAGCGGCCCGGCCGGCAGCGACAAGGTCGTGCACATCATGATGTTCGTCGTCCTGCTGTTGGTCGGCGCGTACGCCCGCATCCCGCTGCGCTTCCTGGCGCCGATCCTGGTCGCGTACGGCGGCATCGCCGAGGTCATCCAGGGCCAGATCGGCCGCGACGAGGACTTCTGGGACTGGTTCTGCGACTCGGTGGGCGTCGTGCTCGCGGTGCTCGTCGTTCTCTACGCCCGTACACGCCGCCGTCCCTGAGAACACCCGGTGCGGCGCGAAATTGTCGTACGTGTCTGTTTTTCTTTCCCCCTCCCTTTGAACGGGCGGGGGGTGGGTCGAGAGGTGGACTCTAATTTTTAGTTGAACATTGGTCCTCAAACCCACCCCCCACCCGTCACTGGGTGGGGGCGATTTTTCGGGGTGGGTACGACAGTTTCGCGCCGCACCTGGTTTTAGTGGACACAGAGGGCGATTCGACCGGTGGGGTGGGGGACGATGAGGGTGTGCCGGTCATCGCAGCGACGGAGTTCGAGTCCCACCGCCGACACCTGTTCGGGGTCGCCTACCGGATGCTGGGCAGCGCCGCGGACGCCGAGGATGCCGTGCAGGAGACCTGGCTGCGGCTGCGGCGTGGCGACCAGGCCGAGATCCTCGACCTGCGGGCCTGGCTCACCACCGTCGTCAGCCGGATCTGCCTCGACCAGCTGCGGTCGGCGCGGGTACGGCGAGAGGCCTATGTCGGGCCGTGGCTGCCTGAGCCGATTGTCACCGCGGCGCCGGACGACGGCCTGCACCCGGTGGGCGGGCCGGATCCGGCGTCCGCGATCGAGCTGACCGAGTCCGTACGGATGGCCCTGCTGGTCGTGCTCGAAGAGCTGTCCCCAGAGCAGCGGGTCGCTTTCGTGCTGCACGACATCTTCACGGTGCCCTACGACAACGTTGCCGAAACGCTCGGTTGCAGCGTGCCGGCGGCCCGCCAGCTGGCGTCCCGGGCGCGCCGGATCGTGGCCGACGCCAAGCCGCCCGAACGGGCCCCGCAGCACCAGCAGCGGCGGGTGGCGGAGGAGTTCCTTCGCGCGTGCGCGACTGGTGATCTGCGTACGCTCACCGAGCTGCTGCATCCGGACGTGATCGCGCACGGCGACGGCGGCGGTCTCGCGCCGGCCGGCCGGCGGCCGGTGGTGGGGGCGGAGAAGGTGGCGCGGCTGCTGGTAGGGCTTTTCAAGAAATACACCGAGGGGGCGACCATCAAACCCATCGGCGTCAACGGCGACCTCGGCATGCTGGTCTTCGGCCCGTCCGTACCCACCGATGTGACCACCTTCGCACTCGACGAGTCCGGCCGGATCATCGGGATTTTCAACCAGGTGAACCCAAACAAGCTGCGAGGCGCCGGAGTGGTCGAGCAGCTGCGCGGCTGAGTGGGCGACCACACATGCTCGTCTTCGCATCCAGGCGCTATAGTTGACAGCCGAAGGGGAGTAGTCCCCCGTCGGTCGTCGACATGATCCGGACCCCGCGGTCCGGCGGTGGCCGGGCCCCGTGATCGGGGTGGACGAGACCTTCGACCACAGGTGAAGTGCATCGCCTGGTCGGTCGAGGTCTCGATGTCGCGGACCTTGGGCGCGGCCGCCGCGATGCGGGGAGGACACCCTGCGTGTTGCATCTCGTCGCGCTCGCCGCCTGCGCGGTGGCGGTCTATCTGGCGTGCGAATGGTTCGTCAACGCAGTCGAATGGCTCGGCCCGCGGCTGCGACTGGGCCCGCTGGCAGTCGGCACCGTACTAGCCGCTTTCGGTACGGCCCTGCCAGAAAGCGCGGTCACGTTCGTGGCCGCGGTGCTGGGCGGATCACCCGCCCAGAAGGACATCGGCGTCGGAGCCGCGATGGGCGGCCCACTGGCGCTCGCGACGGTCGCCTACGCGGTCACCGGGTGGATGCTTTTCACCAAGCCGCGCAATGCCAGCCAAGTCGATGCCGGCCACATCGACACCGTCAAGCTGGCCCGGGACCAGACCTGGTTTCTCGTTATCTTCGTGGTAAAAGTCGTCCTCGGACTGGTGACTTTCGCTTTCAAGCCGTGGCTCGGCATCGCGATGTTCGCCGCTTATGCGGTCTATTTCATTTCCGAGATCCGTTCCTCACGCGACGACAAGAGCGTCGTACAAGAGGACCCCTCGCCCCTGCTGCTGCAGCGTCGGCGCGCCCGACCGGCCACGTGGGCGATCCTCGTACAAGCCATCGGTACGCTCGTGATCATCCTGGTCGCGTCACAGTTTTTCGTACGCCAGCTGGAATCCGCCGCCACCCTGCTGGGCCTGCCAGCCGCGGTCACCGCGCTGCTGCTGTCCCCGGTCGCCACCGAACTGCCGGAGATCATGAACGCGATCATCTGGGTACGGGCCGGGAAATCGCAGCTCGCGCTGGCGAACATCTCGGGCGCGATGATGATCCAGGCGACCGTCCCGAGCGGCATCGGCCTGCTCTTCACCCCTTGGCGACTGGACGCGCCGCTGCTGGTGTCAGGACTGATGACGATGGCCGCGATTGGCTATCTGTTGGTGGTGCTGCGGCGCGGCCGCCTCTCTCCAGCCACCCTGTCCGTCGCTGGCGTCTTCTACCTCGCCTTCGCCGCGCTGCTCATCCCCGCGTTGGCGGCTTCCTGAGCGACTCAGAGAACGGACAAAATGGCGAATGAGGGTCACCAGTGGATAACTGTCGAGGACCGTCGGGCGGCAGCGGTAGCGTCTGTTGTCGTGTCCAAGGCCGCTGAGTCCCAGTCCACCCCGCTCCGAGCCGACGTTCCCGATCCGGATGTCGCCCGGGTGCTCGATGCCGCCGTCTCGGCGGTGCCGGGCGGGGTCGCCCGGCCGGGGCAGCAACGGATGGCCGCGGCGATCGCGACGGCCATCGAATCGGGCGAGCACCTGCTGATCCAGGCCGGCACCGGGACCGGGAAGTCGCTCGGATACCTCGCGCCGGCGCTGGCCTCCCACCGGCGGACGGTCGTGTCGACGGCGACCTTGGCATTGCAGGCCCAACTGGTCAGCGAGGACCTGCCCAGGCTCGCCGACGCGGTCGCGCCAGTGCTCGGCCGGCGCCCCAGCTACGCGGTGCTGAAGGGCCGGCATCATTACCTGTGCCTTGCCCGGCTGGAGGCGTCCCGGGTCGAAGAGCAACAGGAACAGGACGGGCTGTTCGACGACGGCCCGAAGTGGGTGGCCGCGGCGGGCCGGCTGGCGGCGCAGATCACTCGGGTACGGGACTGGGCCGACCAGACCGAGACCGGTGACCGGTCGGAGCTGGATCCAGGCGTGGACGACATGGTCTGGCGGACCGTCTCCACCCCGGCCCGGGAGTGCGTCGGCGCGATGCGCTGCCCGTTCGGCGCCGAATGCCACGCCGAGGCGGCCCGCCAGCGGGCCCGCGACTCGGACATCGTGGTCACCAACCACGCGCTGCTGGCGGTGGACATGGCGATGACCTTCGACGGCGAGCGGCGCATCCTGCCCGAGCACGAGCTGCTGATCATTGACGAGGCGCACGATTTGACCGACCGGGTCACCTCCGCGGCGCAAGCCGAGTTCTCCGCGGACGCGCTGGCCCGGGCCGCCAAGCGGGCTGGCCACTACTTTGGGTCCCGCGAGGTGGAGCGGCTGGACGACGCCGCCGAGGCGCTGCGTACGTCTCTGGACGCCCATCTGCCCGGCCGGATGCCAGCGGTCCCCGAGGGCGTCAGAGCGGCCGTGCTGCTCGCCGAGGAAGCCTGCCAGTCCGGGCTCCGCGGCATTGGCAAGGTCGGCGCCGATGACGCCGACCTGGCCGGCAAGCACCAGGCCAAAGCGAGCCTGCAAGTGCTGGTGGAGACCGCCCAGCGGCTGCTGCTGGAGTCCGATCAGGACGTGATCTGGCTGTCGACCGACGACCGCGGCAAGCGGTCCCTGGTGGTGGCTCCGCTGAGCGTGGCCGGACTGCTCGGCCGCGAGCTGTTCCGGGACCGGGTGGTGGTGGCCACCTCGGCCACCCTCGCGCTGGGCGGCCAGTTCGAGACGGTCGGCCGGTCGCTTGGGCTGCCCCGACAGCAGGACGCGCCAGCCGCGCCAACCAAGGACGACAACGAGGACGGGCCGCCGCGCTGGCACGGCGAGGACGTTGGTTCCCCGTTCGACTACCCACGGCAGGGCATCCTCTACGTCGCCGCGCACCTGCCGCGGCCCGGCATGTCCGGGCTGTCCGACGGCGCGGCCGAAGAGCTGGTGAAGCTGGTCCAAGCCGCCGGCGGTCGTACGCTCGGGCTGTTCTCGTCCCGCAAGGCGGCCGCGGCCGCCGCCGAGATCCTGTCCGACCGGACCGATCTGCCGATCCTGCTGCAGGGCGAGGATTCATTGCCGTTGCTGGTCCGCAAGTTCAAGGAGGACCCGGCCACCTGCCTGCTCGGCGTGATGTCGCTCTGGCAGGGCGTCGACGTGCCCGGCCCGGCCTGCCAGCTGGTGGTCATCGACCGGCTGCCCTTCCCGCGCCCGGACGACCCGCTCACGTCCGCCCGAGCGGCCGCGGTGGACTCCGCCGGCGGCTCCGGCTTCTCGGCTGTGTCGGTGCCGATCGCGGCGATCCGGCTCGCCCAGGGCGCCGGCCGGCTGGTGCGTACGAGCGACGACCGCGGCGTGGTCGCCGTGCTGGACCCGCGGCTCGCGACCCAGCGTTACGGGACGTATTTGCGCCGCTCGGTCCCACCGTTTTGGTATACGACGAAACAGGAGACCGTGCTCGCCGCCCTCCAGCGGCTGAGCGTCGACGCGGCCGCCTCCTCCTGACGTAAGGGGGACGGGCTACGCGGCGCTCTCGCCGATCGCGAGGTCTTTGGTGCCTGGCGGCGGCTGGGCTTTACGCGCCTTCCTGGACGCCAGGCTTCGTACGGCCGTGTTGGCCACCGCGAGCAGCGGCACCGCGACCAGGGCACCGATGATGCCGGAGATCACCAGGCCGGCGGCGATCGCCAGGATGACCGCGAGCGGATGCAGTGAGACCGCCCGGCCGAGCAGGAACGGCTGCAGGATGTGGCTTTCCAGCTGTTGCACGCCGACCAGGATCGCCAGCACGATGAGCGCCGCGATCGGGCCCTTCGCGACCAGTGCGACGACCACGGCGACCGAACCAGAGATGAAGGCGCCGACCACCGGCACGAACGCGCCAATGAAGATCACCGCGGCCAGCGGCAGGGCCAACGGCACGCCAAGAATGCCGACACCAACACCGATAAAGAACGCGTCGACGAAGGCCACCAGAACAGTCGCTCTTACGTACGCGTGCAAGGTCTTCCAGGACTGCACACCGGCTTCGCGGACCGGCTCGATCGCCTTGCGAGGCAGCAAGTGAGTCAGGAATCGCCAGATGTCGGCGCCGTCGCGGAGCAGGAAGAAGGTCGTGAACAGCACGATGAACAGGCCGCTGACCAGCTCGGTGACCGTCGTGGTGGCGGTCAGCGCGCCGCTGGCGATGGTGGCCTGGTTCTCGGTGAGGGTCTTGCCGATGTTGTTCACGACCGCGTTGATCTGCGACTGCGACATGTTCAGCGGCGGGCTGACCAGCCAGTGCTTGGCCTCGCTGATGCCGGTAGTCACGTTTTCGGTGAGGCCTGGAAGGCCATTCAGGAAGGCCTGCACCACCCCGTAGATCACCGCCGAGACTCCAGCCACCCCACCGACCATGACCACGGCGGTAGCCAGCGACTTGGGCAGGCCGTGCCGGCGGAGCCAGGCCACCGGGCCGTGCAACAACGCGGCCAGCAACAGCGAGATCGCGAACGGGATGACAACGACCGACAGGATGCCGATCAACTGGAGCAGCACGAAGATGGCCGCTCCGATG
Source organism: Fodinicola feengrottensis (assembly GCF_039530045.1). Lineage (NCBI taxonomy): Bacteria > Bacillati > Actinomycetota > Actinomycetes > Mycobacteriales > Fodinicola > Fodinicola feengrottensis. Next base: position 74,375 of record NZ_BAAANY010000021.1, read on the forward strand.
ACCAGCAGCCGCCAAGACCAGGCCCCGGCGATCCGTACGCCCAACGGCAGCTCGAGCTCAGCAGGCGGCGCCGTGTCGGTGATCTCGTGGTCGATGGTCTCCGGCGACGCGGAGACCGAGTGCTCGGCCGGGTCCGCGGCCGGCGCCGGCCGCGGGTTGCTGCGCCGCAAACGCTCCCACCAGTTCGGCACCGTTGCCCACCATCCCCTTCGTTGGATCCCCACCGTATCGGGTGACGATCCCCGCCGGCCGTAGGTGCCGGTCAGGCAGGCTAACGTGTGCAGCCGTGGACGCTGGGAGTACGGACATCGACGGAGCGCTTCCGATCCGGCTGCTGCACGACCGGGTGCTGGTACGCCGCGACGGCGGCGAAGGCGAGCGCCGTTCGACGGCCGGCATCGTGATCCCGGCGACCGCCTCGGTCGGCCGCCGGCTCTCGTGGGCGACCGCGGTCGCGGTCGGCCCGGCCGTACGGAACATCGAAGACGGCGACCGGGTGCTCTTCGACCCGGACGAGCGCGCCGAGGTTGAGCTGCACGGCAAGGAGTTCGTGCTGCTCCGCGAGCGCGACGTGCACGCCGTCGCGGCCAGCCGGGTCGAACCCGGGTCTACCGGCCTCTACCTGTAGAAACTCCCCTTCCCAGCGAACCGCTGCCGGGTGGTTCGGTGCCCTGTGGACCAGCCAGCCGTGGGGGATGGCCTACGGCTTTACCCAGGGTGCGGCGTGAAACTGTCGTACCCACCCCGAAAAATCGCCCCCACCCAGTGACGGGTGGGGGGCGGGTTCGAGGACCAATGTTCAACTAAAAATAGGACGTCTACCTCTTACCCACCCCCCGCCCAAACAAGGGAGGGGGCTAAGGAAAGCACGCGGCTCAGACAGAACGCGCTGGGCTCGCCAGGTTGTCAGACCCAGGTGAGACGCTGGAAGAGGCACCTCTGGGCCGCGCCGAGGGCGGAGAATGCGGCGCGGCTGGGCAATGGATCAGCTTGCCCGGGAGACCTGGGCAAGTGCTCAGGTGGGCGGGTGCTGCCAGGTCTGGGTTTCGCCGCCCGGGGCGTTGGGATCCGGCTTTTGCAGCGAGGCCGGCTGGCCCTGCGGGGCGGAGTCGGCAGGGCGACTCTCGCCGGGGCGGCTGTCGGCGGGCCGGCCATAAGACTGGGCCGCCCAGGACTGGGTAGCCGAGGACTGAGTCGCCGAGGACTGGGTCGCCGAAGGCGGGCCATAGCCGGACTGGCCGTGGCCTGTCGGGTCTGCGGGCGGGCCGGAAGGCTGACCATAAGGCGACGGGCCGGAAGACGGCGGGCCGGAAGGCTGGCCGTACGACTGCGCCCCATACGACGGCGGAGCAGAAGCCTGACCGTAAGAAGGCGGGCCGGAGGACTGCCCATAAGGAGGCTGCCCATACGCGGCCGGAGCGGCCTGGGTCGGGTAGGACGCGGCCTGCTGTGCGAACGACGGCGGTTGGCCGTAGCCGGGGGCCGAACCGCCGGGCACCGGGCCGTCCGGCGAGTGCGGGCTGAAGAACAGGCGCTGCTGGCCGAGCGCGGACAGCAGTTCCTGCTCGGTCTGGGTGAACGTCGGGCCGACCTGACCGTGGTTCGCGCCGTCCCGCAGGATGGCGAGCCGGGAAGCGGCGAACTGGTATTCCTTCATCGCGGTCAGCCCGGGCGGGCCGGCGACCTGCTTGGCCCACTTGCGCGCCTGGCTGCGACCGCGCAGCGACGACAGCCACTCGACCTCGGGCTGGCCGATCCAGCCCGCCGCCGCGTATTGCGGCAGCCCGCGCTTGACCACCCGGAACTGCGACTGCCGGACGTAGATCGCGACCCCGACACCGATCGCGAAGAGCGGGAACAGCGCGACGATGAACGAACCGTTCGCGACGATCGCGGCGCCCAACCCGCCGTTGTCGCCGAACATCTGGGCGACCCAGGACGGCAGGAATGACGCCACCAGGTTGAAGGTGCCGTGCAGCAGCATCGCGACCAGCCAGCCGCAGATCGGCGCCAGCACCCGGATCGCCATGTGGTGGTTGCTCCGGGCCGCCACGCCCAGCCCGACGCCGGTCGCCGAGGTGAACAGCGGATGCCCGAACGGGGTGCCGATGCCACGGATGATGAAGGTGAAGACCAGCAGCGTGACCGCGGCCGCGGTCATCCCGTTCGAGGCCTGCAGGCCGGTCGTGTACGAGCGGGCCAAATACGCGATGTTCTCGGTGAACGCGAAGCCGGCGCCGACGAACAGCGCGTACGTGATGCCGTCGACCGGGCCAGTGAAATATCGCCCGTTCCGGCCGAACCGGCTGAACAGGAAGATCGCCAGCAAGGCGAGGCCTTTGCAGGTCTCCTCGACCGGCGGGGCGACCAACACGGCGGTCAGGATGTCGCCGTTGTCCTTGCCGGCCACCTGAGTGATCGCGAGACCGGTGATGGTGTTGGTGAGCGCGGCGAACAGGGTCGCCACCGCGGCACCCCAGCAGAGCGCGAAAATCCGGGCGCCCCACGGCTGCGGCTGCGACCACGAGAGCCAGACGGCGGTCATCACGATCACCGGCACCGGCAGGATCGAGAGCATGATGCCCAGGATCACGCCGACGATGTCCGAGCCGAGGCCGGTGATCAGGATCGACAGGCCGCCGCAGACCAGGAAGACCAGGCTCGCGACGATCCAGAAGACGATCTTCCAGACGTTCGTCTGGCGCATCGGGCGGTAGACCGGCTGATACGGCGCCGGCATGGGATAGGCCTGGGCCGGCGCGGTCGGCACCGGGCCGACCGGGCCGTACCCGCCGGGCGCGGCGCTGTACGGGTAGCTCATGTCGGGAGAGTAACGCGTGTGCGCATCGTGGTGATCGAACGTCTGTGCGTCATTCTTAAACCCCCGTGAGACCGCTGGACGCCCGATGTTACGCGGGTACGCGGGGGCCCGCGTTGGTTAAGTCGGCAAGCAGATCGCCATACTCCTCGACCCGATCGAGCACCTCCACCGGCTCGAACATGACCGGCTCGGCCGCTTCGACCTCGTCCCAGGTGAGCGGGGTGGACACCGTCGGACGCTCGCGGCCACGCAGCGAGTAAGCGGCGACCGTCGTTTTGGCGGCGTTGTTCTGGCTCCAGTCGATGAAAATCTTGCCGCGTCTTAATGCTTTGGTCATCTGGGAGAGAATTTTTCTCGGGTGTTTCTCAGCCAACTCGTCGGCGATCGCGTGCGCGTACGCCGAAACGACCGACGAGTCCTGCTTCGCCGAGACCGGCGCGTAGAGCTGCATACCCTTGTTGCCGGAAGTCTTCGGGTACGTCGTGAGGCCGTCCTGCGCCATCCGGTCGCGTACCAGCACGGCGACCTCCATGCAGTCCGCGAGGCCGGCGCCGTCGCCCGGATCCAGGTCGACCACCAGCAGGTCGGGATGCTTGGCCGCGCCCCGCGGCCCGACCTTCCACTGCGGGACGTGCAGTTCCAGTGCGGCGAGGTTCGCCGACCACACCAGCCCGGCCAGGTCGGCCAGCACGACGAAGTCGATCGTCTCCCGGTCCATCGTGCTGCCAGGCACCGGCAGGTTGACCGTACGAATCCAGGACGGCGTCCCGCGCGGCATGTTCTTCTCGAAGAACGGCTGCTTGGCGACCCCGTCCGGCCAGCGCTTTCGAGTGACCGGACGGCCGGCCAGGTGCGGCAGCATGACCGGCGCGATCCGGCTGTAGTAGTCGATCACCTCGCCCTTGGTGGTCCGGCTCTTCGGATAGAGCACCTTGTCCAAATTGGACAGCCGGAGCTTGCGGCCCTCGATCTCGACCGTCACGGTGTCACTCAACGCTTACCTCGCTAGGCGTCTTGTCGTACCGAATGCCGCGCAGCCGCGGATGCCACAGGACTCCGGAAGTCGTCCAGTTCGCGTACGCGACCTCGACCACCACCTCCGGCGCGCACCAGACGAGCGTGCGCGCGTCCCGGCGCGGCGGCGACTCATGGAACGGACTGGCGTCGGTCACCAACGGCGTCAGCAACGCGGTGAGCTTGTCCAGGGTGGCACCGGCGACGCCGCTGCCGACCCGGCCGACATACCGCAGCTGCCCGTTTTCCGGGATTCCCAACAACAACGACCCGATCTGGCCGGTACGGGTCTTCTCCCCCGACGCCCAGCCGCCGACCACACATTCCTGCGTACGCAGCGACTTGACCTTGATCCAGTCCCGGCTGCGCGCCGCCGGCACGTACGGCGACCGCAGCCGCTTGGCCAGTACGCCTTCCAGCCCGAGCTCCCGGCTGGCCGCGAGCGTCGCCGCACCGTCGTCGAAGGCCGGCGCGGTGATCCAGCGCGGGCCGTTCAGGTCCAGCTGCTCAAGGGTCTCCCGGCGGTCGGCGTACGGCAGCGGGGTCAGGTCGAGGCGGTCAAGCCGGAGCAGGTCGAAAATCACCAGCGTGACCGGGGTGAGCTCGACCAGCCGGGCCACTCGGCGCGGGTCGTCGACGTTCATCCTGTCCTGCAGCGCCGGAAAGGACGGCCGGCCCTTGTCGAAGGCGACAATCTCGCCGTCCAGGGTGCCTTCCGGGAACATCTCGGCCAGCCCGGCGAGCTCCGGATAAATGGCGGTCACGTCCTTGTCGGATCGGCTGTGCAGCCGCAACCGGCCGCCGGCGGCGCTGGCGATGGCCCGGATTCCGTCCCACTTGACCTCGTACGCCCATTCCGGACCCACCGGAAGATCGCCTGGACTCGCAAGCATGGGACGCACAGTGTCATCCTGCCTTGAGAGCGGGTTGAGCTGCGAGTTCACGGTAGGACTTTGATCACCGATGAGTTTGCGGGATTGAGCTGGTCTGAGAGATTGGAAGCCGTACCCCGACCGGGAACGCAGTGAGGAGCTGGGACATATGCCACGGGCCATCTGGAAAGGTGCCGTCTCGTTTGGCCTGGTGAGCATCCCGGTCAAGCTGTACGGCGCGACCGAGGAAAAGGACGTGCGGTTTCATCAGGTGCACGCCAAGGACGGCGGCCGGGTCCGTTACAAGCGGGTCTGCCAGATCGACGGTGAGGAGGTCAGCTACTCCGACATCGCGAAGGGTTATGAGCTGGAGACCGGCGAGACGGTCATCCTGACCGACGCCGACCTCGCCGAGCTGCCGATGTCGAGCAGCCGCGAGATCGAGGTGCTGGAGTTCGTACCGGCCGACCAGCTGGACCCGATCCGGTTCGCCAAGACGTACTACCTGGAGCCCGAAGGCACCGCGGTCAAGCCGTATGTGCTGCTCAGGGAGGCGCTGGAGTCGACAGAGCGGATGGCCTTGGTGAAGGTCGCGCTGCGTCAGCGGGAGGCGATGGCGTCGCTGCGCGTACGCGACGGGGTCATCGTGCTGCAGACGATGCTGTGGCCGGACGAGATCCGTACGCCCGAATTCGGCTTCCTCGACTCCGACGTGGAGCTGCGGCCGCAGGAGAAGCAGATGGCTGCGTCGCTGGTCGAGTCGATGGCCGCGGACTACGACCCGGACGAGTATCAGGACTCGTACCGCGAGGCCGTCCTGGAGCTGATCGACGCCAAGACCGAGGGCGTCGTGGTCGAGAAGACCGAGGACGACCAGGAGGGCGGCGGCGAGGTCGTCGACCTGATGACCGCACTGAAGGCCAGCGTCGACCGGGCCCGCTCGCGGCGCTCGGAGTCGGATTCGGATTCGGCGAAACCGGCGGCGAAGAAAACGGCCGCCAAGAAGGCCGCACCAGCTGCCAAGAAAGCCGCTCCCGCGAAGAAGACAGCCGCTCCGCGCAAACGTAAGAGCGCCTGACGGAACGGGTCGCATCGTACGCTCAGAGATCGTTTTCTTCCGAGTTTTGGCGACAGCGGAAAGTTGCCGACAAGGTGGTTTGAGCTGCTCTAGGCTCCGGGCTTATGGCCTCCACACCACCGGCATTACCACCGGACCTTCTCACTGACCTGCTCACCGCCGCCGACTACCGGGTGGGGGTCGCCTGGCTGAAGCTGGACGGCACCCCGATCCTGGTCCACGACCAGGACGAGCAGTTCTACGCCGCGAGCACCATGAAGGTGTCGGTGATGGTGGCCGTCTACCGAGCCGTGGAGGCGGGCCGGCTGGCGTTGTCCGACAAGGTGGCGCTGACCGACCAGTTCCGGTCGGTGGACGGCGGCACGTACGAGCTGGACCCGGACGACATCGACGAGGACAGCGCCTACGCCGCCGGCACCGCGACCGTCGAACACCTGCTGGAGCAGATGATCACCATCTCCAGCAACGAGGCCACCAACCTGCTGATCGCCACCCTCGGTGGCGGCGACCCGAAGGCCGGCGTGGCGCAGGCGGCGCAGGCGCAGCGGCTGCTGTCGGCCACCAGGAGTCAACTGCAGCGTCCGATTGGGGACATGAGCGCGAACGCCGCCGGCCGTACGAACCTGGTCACCGCGTACGACCTCGCGGCCGGTTTGGGACGCCTCGCGAGTGGTCAGGTGGCTGGTCCGCAGGCCACTGAGGCGATGATCGACACCCTTGCCCGCCAGCAGAAAGGCGAGGGCATCGGGGCCGGACTGCCGGCCGGCACCCGGTGGGGCGGCAAGAACGGCTGGGTCGGTGCGATCCGGCACGACAGCGCGGTGGTGTGGCCACACGACAGCCCGCCTTACACCCTTGCCGTCTGCACTGGGGACTTCGAGGCCGACGACGATGCCATTACGTTGATACGTACCGTGTCATCGCGGGTTTACTCGGCCCGGCAGGCACTCGACTCTTAGTTAGGGAGGCGCCCGTGAGCAGCGTCAGTATCGGCCCGGCGACCGTGGCGGTCGCGCTGACGACGCTGTGGCGGGCCCCCGAGGCAGTCCGGCCGATCGACGCGCCGGCGGTGGACGACAAGCCGGACGTGACCGGCTGGGTGGCCGCGATGGACCACGACGCGCGGCTCGACCTGCTGCAGCGAGTGGACAGCCAGGCCGAGGCCGGCGAGCCCGTACTGGTCCAGGAGCTGTCCGGCGCGTGGGCCCGGGTGGTGCTGCCCTGGCAGCCCTCTCGCCGCGACCCGGACGGCTACCCGGGCTGGATCCCACTCGCCCACCTGCGCCCGGCCGAGCCGGCCGACGACGAGCTGCCGTCGCCGCGTACGACCGGGGACGACGTGCTCGCCACCGGGCAGGAACTGTTGGGCACCGAGTACGTGTGGGGCGGCCTCAGCGGCACCGGCATCGACTGTTCCGGGTTCGCCCACCTGAGCCATCGCAAGCACGGCCTGGTGATCCCGCGGGACGCCTCCGACCAGGCGCGGGCCGGCCAGCCGGTGCCACTGGACGCGCTGCAACCCGGCGACCTGATTTTCTTCGCTTTCGACAATGGCGCCGGCGCGGTGCACCATGTCGGCTTCTACGCCGGCGAGGTGAATGGGACGCCGACGATGCTGCACGCACCTCGTACCGGCCGCCGGGTCGAATACTTCGACCTCTCCGACCCGTCGTACGCCACTGAGCTCTGCGCCGCCCGCCGCTACCTCCCCGCCTAACTCTCCGTAGTAGGCCCTTTGTCCGCATCGACGCGATGCGTGCGCTGGACGCACGTATCGCGTCGATGCGGACGTCTGGGCTGGGCGGGCGGCGACTGAGAGTGAATGCCAGGGCTTCCAGTGCCGGGCGGCGCGTACGAACAGTGATCGCGAGAGCGCCGAAGTTAGGCGGGCCTTGTGGAGTTATGTGCGCTACATCGCGCCAATGTTAAGCGGTATCACACTGGCGAGGAGCTGGTCATCGTGATGGGATCGGACGGTTGGCCGGAGCAGTGAGGGAGCGCCGTGGTGGGGACGATGAGTGGTGGGTTGAATGCTGCGCTAGCCGACTACCGGGTGACCGCGAACCGACTGGCCGGTGAGCTGGCGGCGATCGACCCGAACGAGCCGGTACGGCTGGGCAAGCGAACGTCGAACTTGTTCCGGCTGCGCGACAACAAACCCGTGCATCGGCTGGATGTCACCGGACTGGACCAGGTTTTCCATGTCGACCCGGACGCGATGACCGCGGACGTCGGCGGCATGACGACGTACGAAGACCTGGTCGACGCGACGCTGCCCTACGGGCTGGTGCCGCTGGTCGTGCCACAACTGCGAACGATCACCCTGGGCGGGGCGGTGACCGGCCTCGGCATCGAGTCGCCGAGCTTTCGGAACGGCCTGCCGCACGAGTCGGTGATCGAGGAGGACATTCTCACCGGCGACGGGCAGCTGATCACCGCGCGCCCCGAAGGCGACCATGCGGACCTCTACACCGGCTTCCCGAACTCGTACGGCAGCCTCGGTTATTCGTTGCGCCTGAAGATCCAGCTGGAGCGCGTCACTCCGTACGTCCACCTGCGGCATCTGCGGTTCGACGACGCCGGCGAGTACGCGCAGGCCATCCAGGACATCTGCGCGGCCGGCGAATACCTGGGCGAGCGGGTGGATTTCGTCGACGGGACGGTGTTCACCGCCCGCCGGCATGTGCTGACGCTGGGCAGCTACACCAAATCCGCGCCTTACACCTCGGACTACACCGGCCAGCAGATCTACTACCAGTCGGTTGGCCGGCGGCGCGAGGACTACCTGACGATTGACGACTACCTGTGGCGTTGGGACACCGACTGGTTCTGGTGTTCGCGCGCTTTCGGGGTGCAGGACCCGCGCTTTCGCCGCCTCATCCCGCGCCGGTTCCTGCGCAGTGAGGTCTACTGGAAAGTGGCGAACTTCGAACGCCGGAACCACGTCGTACGCCGGCTGGACCGGGCTCGCGGCAAACCGGAGATCGAGGAGGTCGTGCAGGACATCGAGGTCCCGGTGGACAAGCTGCCGGCCTTCCTGGACTTCTTCCATCGCGAGATCGGCATCTCGCCGGTGTGGGTGTGTCCGCTGCGGCAGGCCCGCAAGGACCTCACCTGGGATCTTTACAAACTCAATCCGGAAATTCTTTATGTGAACGTGGGGTTCTGGTCCAGTGTGGACTTGGCTCCTGGCCAGCCGGATGACACGCACAACCGGCTGATCGAAGCCGAGGTGGAGCGGTTGGGTGGGCGAAAGTCGCTCTATTCCACCGCTTTCTATTCGGAAGAGGAATTCTGGCGGCTGTACAACGGCGAGGCGTACGCGATGCTCAAGAAGCGCTACGACCCCAACGGACGATTCGCCGATTTGTACGCCAAAACAGTCGGGAGGTCATGATGAGTCGCAAGCGCCGCACAATCGCCGACATCATCGCGACAGCGGTCGGGGCCGGTGCGCCGATCGAGTTCGTCGCGTACGACGGCAGCCGCTACGGACCGACCGACGCGCCGGTCAAGGTACGGGTCGTCAACGAGCAAGCGCTGTCGTATCTGGCCACCTCCGCGTCGATGGAGCTGGGCCTGGCGCGCGCGTACGTCAGTGGGGCACTGGAGGTCGAAGGCAAGATCTACGACGCCTTCAAGGTGCTCGGCAGTGTGGACTTCGAGCCGATCGGGGTGGCCGAGAAGGTCCGGGTGTTGCGTGACCTCGGGCTCAAGATCCTGAAGTGGAACCCGCCGCTGCCGGAGGAGATTGGCGCCAGCCGGTTGGCTCACGGCCTGCGGCACGCCAAGAACCGGGACGCGGCGGCGATCAAGCACCACTACGACGTGTCCAACACGTTCTACGAGTGGGTGCTCGGCCCGTCGATGGCGTACACCTGCGCGGTCTATCCGACGGCGGAGTCGACGCTGGAAGAGGCGCAGTACGAGAAGCACGACCTGGTGTGCCGCAAGCTCGGCCTGCAGCCCGGCCAGCGGCTGCTGGACATCGGCTGCGGCTGGGGCGGGATGGTCCGGCACGCGGCCAAGCACTACGGCGTGACCGTGGTCGGCGTGACGCTTTCGCGGCAGCAGGCCGAATGGGGCCAGAAGGCGGTCGCCGAGCAGGGACTGTCCGATGTGGCCGAGATCCGGCACGGCGACTACCGCGACGTGGTGGACGGGCCGTTCGACGCGATCAGCTCGATCGGGCTGACCGAGCACATCGGCGTGAAGAACTACTCGGCGTATTTCCAGAAACTGCATGGCCTGCTAAGGCCGCAGGGCCGGCTGTTGAACCACTCGATCATGCGCCCGACCAACACCGAACGGGTCGCGTACGGACGTGGTTTCATCAACCGTTTCGTGTTCCCGGACGGCGAGATCACCGCTCTTGGGCGTACGGTCACCGCCCTGCAGGACAACGGTTTTGAGCCGCGGCACGCGGAGAACCTGCGTGAGCACTACGCGATGACGCTCAAGGGCTGGTGCGACAACCTCGACGAGCACTGGGACGAGGCGGTCCAGGAGGTCGGGCTCGGGACGGCCCGGGTGTGGGCGCTTTACATGGCGGCCTCACGGCTGTCGTTCGAGAAGAACAAGATCCAGCTGCACCAGGTGCTCGGCGTCAAGGTCGACTCGACCGGCAACGCCAACGTCCCGCTGCGCCCTTGGTTCTAGGTCGATCTGGCGTTTGGCCGCGATGAGTCATCGCGGCCAAACGCCAAGAGGGGTACGGCGCGAAACTGTCGTACCCCTCCGGCAGATTTGCCCCCACCCAGTGACGGGTGGGGGGCGGGTTCGAGGACCAATGTTCAACTAAAAATTAAGGTCCACCTCTCGACCCACCCCCCGCCCGTTCAAAGGGAGGGGGAAAGAAAAACAGACACCTACGACAATTTCGCGCCGCACCTGGTCGGCGGCAGGCACCGAATCGACAATGCTCGTCCGGCAGGGGCCATTAGTCAGTCAGCTTTACGCCGGGCGGGAAGCGCAGATCCGGGCGGCCGGCGAGGACAGCGTGGTAGGTCAGCGTGGCTGCGTCCTCGAGGATGAGCGTACGGCGGTGGGCCATCTCGACGGTGTCGCCGACGCACGAGCTGCCGTGGTAGCCGAGCACCACCGCGTCGCAGTCCGCGCAGGCCGCGGCGGCGTGGTCGGCAAGGTCCCAGGAACCGTTCGGGTAGAAGTCGATGCGGCCGATCCGGGGCAGGTAGTAGGCCTGGTCCAGGGTCAGCGGTTTGATCTCGTGGCCAAGCGCGTCCACCAGTACGGACATCCGCGGGTGGGCGTGGATGACGCTGTTGGCGTCCGGCCTGGCCTGGTACGTACGCAGGTGCAGCCGGTATTCGGTGGACGGCACCGCGGGGCCGCCGACGACCGTGTCATCCAGCCGTACGACCGCGAAGTCGGCTGGCCGGAGCCGGTTCAGCCAGGTCCCCCTGCCGGTGATCACGAAGGTGTCCGAGCCGGCCAACCGGGCCGACAGGTTGCCGGAAGATGCCCTGGTCAGGCCAGTCGCGACCAGGTCACGGCCGACCTCGATAAGCTCCTCGACGAGAGCATCGACGGTCAACGGTCGGCGACCGAGCGCTGCCGGTGGATCCGCGGCGGCTCGCCGCGCTGCGCCTGCTCCTCTTCGGCCCGCTCGGCCTCGGTCAGCGGCAGCACGTCCAGCACGTTGGCGACCTCTCCCAGCCCCACCGTCCGCCGGCTGAGCAGGCCGGTGTCGGTCAGTACGCCGAAGCGGACCAGCGCGCGATGCAGGTCCGAGAGCACCTGCTGGTCGCCGGCGCCAGCCGTCCGGCACACCCGTGACCAGCGCTGCATGTGCCGGGCAAGCCGGCTCACCGAGGCCCCGCCACCGGCCGGTTTCCGGCCGGCCAGCAGCAGCCGCAGCGCCGTACGGTCGGCGTCGTCCTCGGGCAGCGCCCACGGGGACGACTTCCAACCGGCCCTGCTGGTCACCTCTTCGTCATAGCCGGACCACGGTAATCGCGATGACTCGGCGAAAACCGACACCAGCAAGGTCGTCGCGTCCGGTGCCCAGCGCAGCCATCCACCGTCGGTGAGCTGCCGGCGTACGGTCCACAACCGCAACCGGGTCGACCCGTCACCGCCGTCATCCACCGGCTCGACACTCACGAGCCTGTCGCCTTCGGTCCCACGTCGTACCGTCCCCCCACAGGATCACTACGAACCAGATGAACGAAGCAGGTCCCCCGCTGCCTGGATCCATCCATCGTGCACGGTAGCCGGTCGCTACCCAGCAGCGTCATACTGCCCGCGTTAACACGCCGCTAAACGCCAAACGCCCTCACAGGTTCTGTGAGGGCGTTTGGCTGGAGCGCTTAGACGCTGGTGTCGGTGACACCGATCGTGCAGATGTTGATCTCTGAGTAGTTGCTGTCCAGGAACACGTTCCCGCCGATCTTGGAGCCGTGCATCAGGACGGTCTTCAGGTAACGCATCGGGATGGTCGCGGCCTGCTCCTGGACCTGCTGGTCCAGGTTGCCCCATGCCTGCTGGGCCTGCGTCGGGTCGGCGATCTTCGCGGCCGCGTCCATGCCGTTGTTGATGGCCGGGACGTTGAGCTGCGCGAAGTTCTGGTTGCCGGCGGCCGGGATCTGCCGGCCGTCGAACAACGGCGGGATGACCGAGCCACCCGACGGCCAGTCAGCCGCCCACGAGCCAAACGAGATCTCGTTCTGCACAACCGGCTTGCCGATGGTCGCGTAGTACTCGCTGCGCTTGATCGGGTTCGGCGTCACGTTGATACCGGCACGGGCGAACGCGGCCTTGACCGCGGCGGCCGCTTTGTCGTCACCGGAGTTGTTCGTACGGTAGTCGAACTTGATGTTGCGCGAGCAGGTCGGCGACTGGGCCAGCAGCGCCTTGGCCTTGGCCGGGTCACCGGTCGGCGAGGTCTTCGTGCCGTAGAGGTCGAAGTCCTTATGAGCCTTCAGCAACGGGTTGATGATCGAGGTGGCCGGCTCACCGTAGTTCGGGCCGCCGAAAGCGGTCAGGTAAGTGGTCTTATCGATCGCGTACTCGTACGCCTGCCGGCACTTGAGGTCCGGCACCTTCTTGGTGTTGATGGCGATGTAGTACGTGTACGGGGTGAGGCCGGTGACGGTCCGCGCCTTCTCGTTCGGGTCGGCGAGGATGCCGGGCGCCTCGGACGCCGAGACGAACAGGCCGGAGGTGACCGCCGCCTGGTCGTTGCCGCGGTCCTGCTTCAGCCGGTCGGTGACCACGCTCTCGTCCAGGCCGAACGTGAACTGCCACTTGTCCGGGTAGTTCTGGCGCAGGGTGTCCTTGCTCTGGTCCCAGTACTTGTTGCGAACCAGGATCAGCTGCTGGTCACGGGTGTACTTCTGGATCTGGTACGGCCCGTACGAGAAGAACGTGGTGTCGTACTGCGCCTTGGTGTCCTTGTCCTTGCGGACCGCCGAGAAGATCGGCAGGGTCACCGTGTTGTTGAAGTCGGTCACCGGGCTGCTCAGCTTGTACGTGATGGTGTTGCCGTTGCAGATCACCGACGGCAGGCCCTGGGGCGCCTGGTAGATGCCCGGGTAGTCCTTGCCACCGACCAGATACTGCTTCTGGTATTCGGGACCGTCCGGCAGCAGGCTGGAGAACGAGCGCTCCACGCCGTACTTGAAGTCCGCGCAGGTGACGGCCTTGCCGTCCTGCCACTTCAGACCGTCCCGGACGGTGAAGGTCCACTCGGTGGAGTCGGCGTTGTGCTTGCCGATGTCCGTCGCGGAGTCGGCCTGGATCTCGGTGCCGGTCTGCCCAGCGGCCGCCTTGAAGGCGGTCAGGGTGGGCGCGAACAGCCGGTTGAGGCTGAGCTGCTGACCGACGTAGCTGCGCGCCGGATCGAGGTGCTCGAAGTCCTGCTGCATGAGGACGTAGACGGTCCCGCCACGTTTGACGGCGGTGCCACCTCCGCCCCCGCTCGGCGTGTCAGGCGTGCCACATGCGCTCGCCACCAGGGTCACCAGTGACAGAGCCACACCGGCCACGGCTAGTCGTGAGCCGCGGATGCCCTTTAGAGACATTCGATTTCCTTCCCTTTTCCGGACACATCGCCCGCTGTCGCGCGACCCGGTCGTGCCGCACGATATGCCGGTCAAACTCCGGCGCCCAAGAGTGGTCGCCGAAACGTCACCGCATCGTAATCGCGGGACGATCGCCGCCGTACGAGGTTCCACAGAATTTGCCCAGGAACGCACGGAGCCCAGCCACCATCGCGGCGACCAGGCTCCGTGTTTTGGTGCATTCCGGTGCAATGCGGTTCAGCTCACGCCCACATTGCAAAGATCGGCATCGGAATAGACCGGATCAAGGAAAGCACCGGTCACCTTCGAACCGTACAAAACGTATGCCTTGGTGAAACGCAGCGGAATGACGGCCGCGTCCTGCTGCACTTTTTCGTCCAGATCGCCCCACATCATCTGGGCTTTGGCGTTATCGGGTTCTTTGTACGCGGCGTCAATTCCGGCGTTGATGGCCGAGTCGTTCAGCTGCGAACGGTTCGGGTTTCCACTCGCGCTGATAATCCGGCCGTCGAACAGCTGCGAGATGACCGCCGAACCGGACGGCCAGTCGGCGATCCAGCTGTTGATCGCCATGTCGTGCTGGGCCGCCGGCTTGCCGACGGTGGCGATGTAGACGTTGCGGGCGATCGGGTTCAGCTTGACGGTGATGCCGGCCCGGGCCATGCCGGCCACGATCGCGGCCGCGGCCTTGTCGTCGGCGGTGTTGCCGGTCCGGTAGTCGAACGTGATGGTGCGCGGGCAGGTCGGCGACTGGGCCAACAGCTGCTTGGCCTTGTTCGGGTCACCCTGCGGCATCTTCTGCAGGCCGTACACGTCGATGCTGTCCCGGTGGGCCGGCAGATTCGGCGCGATGATCGAGGTGGCGAGCTCACCGACCGCCGGTCCGCCCAGCGCGGTCAGGTAGGTCGTCTTGTCGATCGCGTACGTGTACGCCCGACGGCAGTTCACGTCCTTGATCTTGCTGTTGTTGATCGACAGGTAGTACGTGAAGCCGTCCGGGCCGCTCAACAGCCGGGACTTCAACTTCGGGTCGGCCTGCACCTGCGCCACCTGTTGCGGCGAGATGTTGGCGCCGAGGGTGATCGTGCTCTGGTCCGGGCCCTGGTCGTGCAGCATCCGGTCGGTGATGACGGTCTCGTCGGCACCGATCGCGAAAGCCCACTTGTCCGGCAGGTTCTTGCGAACCGGATCCTTTGCCTGATCCCAGAACTTGTTACGGCTGAGGTCAATCGACTTGGATCGCACGTAGCTGTCGATCTGGTACGGCCCGTACGAGAACACGTTGTTGTCGTACTTTTCCTTGGTGTCCTTGTCCTTACGCACCGCGCTGAACGTCGGCAACGTCACCGTGTAGTTGAAGTCGTTGATCGACTTGTTCAGGTGGAAGGCGATTTTGTTGCCACTGCAGATAATCGAGGGCAGTCCGGCCGGGTCGAGGTAGATGCCCTTGTACGAGTCGCCGCCGACCAGATACTGCTTCTGGTAGTCGGCGCCGTCGGTGATCAGGTCGGAGAACGAGCGCTCGACGCCGTACTTGAAGTCGTCACAGGTGACGGCCTTTCCGTCCTGCCACTTCAACCCGTCCCGGAGGGTGAAGGTCCACACGGTGTTGTCGGCGTTGTGACTGCCGGTGTCGGTGGCCGAGTCGCCGGTGATCTCCGCGCCCGCCTTGCCTGGCGCGTTCTTGTACGCGGTCAGCGCCGGCGCGATCAGCCGGTCGAAGCTCTCGCCGGCCGCGGTGTAGGTCCGCTGCGGGTCGATGTGCTCGAAATCCGACTGTATGAGCACGTTGAGCGTGCCGCCTCGGTGCTCCTTGCCATTGCCCGCGTCGCCACCGGAGTCCGGCGTGCCACACGCGCTAAGCGCGAGCGCGGCGGCTGACGCCAAGGCGACCCCCCGCAAGACCCGCTTTCGATCAGACATGTCCCATTCCTTCCGCGCCCGTCTCCGCCGGCCACGGCCCGTCGGGATGTGAATCACAGCGAACCGACACTGGCAGACAATTTTTTACTGCAGCGCAGCATAGGACGGTTTCCACCATCGCCGCACCGGTTCGCGGCCCGACAGTTCCGATTCCCGCATCGGCGAAAATGTGCATTTAACCCCACATATACTGACGGTCGCTCGGTCGGCTCGCGAACTTTAGCGCACCATCGCCCAGATCGCCGCGCGGAGCGACTCACGCGTCTTGACATTGCGATCGAGAGCGGGTGAGCTATGCATGTTAGTGGCACAAAATCCCAACTTTCACGCAGGAACAGTCATTCGAGTTGCTGGGAGTGCTGATGGCTCGTACCCGTACCCTCCTCACCGCCGGAGCGTTTGCCCTGGTCACCGCCCTACTGCCGACCATCACCACGGTCGGCGCGGCGGCTGCCGATCGAGATGGCCCAGGCCCGGTCGCCGTGAGCGAATCCCGCGGTCAACTGACAGTCACCGTGCCGCCGGGGCATGGCGGCCCGGGCTATCGGCTGCTGATCGACGAGAAGACCCTCGGCGTGCGCACCGTGCGCGCCGGCAGGACGGTTCTGGCCACCAACCCGGCCGGCGGGTTCGCGTTCGGCGACCAACACGCCACCAGCGTCACGACGTGGAGTTATGCGGCCGGCACGCTGCGAATAGCGGCCGCCTCGACCGCGCCCGCAGACACCGTCGCGGTGGCGATCACGCCGACCGCGGACCGGTACGACCTGACGTGGTCGGTCGCCGGCGCGCCGGCCGGCGCCCGTACGGTGAGCTACCAACTGTCCTCCGCCGGTCACTGGTACGGCGGCGGCGAGACCAGTGAGGGCGCGGCCCAGCCGTACCCGCTGGACGCCGGGCAGGTGTCGGAGCCGGACTTCTCGCCGGCCAGCTACCTGATGATGGAGCCCTACTGGTACACGTCGTCGTCGGTCGGCAACTACGTCCGGACGGCCTCGCCGATGGACGTACAGATCAACAAATCCGCCTCCGGGCTCGGCGATTTCACCATCAAGAGCACGGATTCGTACGCCTCGACGGTGTTCGTGGAGTCGACACCGTCCGCCGTCTACCAAGATTATGTCGAGGTCGTAGGAAAACCGTCGAAGAGCGACGCGACTCCAGCCGAGATCGCGCAACCGTTGTGGAATTCATGGGCACAGTTCTACACCGCCATCGACCAGAACAAAGTCCTTGACTGGGCCGGAAAACTGCACGCGGCCGGGCTCGGTGGGCACACCATCCAGCTGGACGACAAATGGGAGTCGAATTACGGCAACCTGACCTTCGATCCGAAGACTTTCCCCAACCCCAAGGCAATGTCCGACCAGATTCACTCGATGGGCTATCATTTCGGGCTCTGGACGACGCTCTGGATCAACCTCGACTCGGCGAATTACGCGTACGCGAAGGACCACGGCTATCTGCTGGCCGCAGCCGCCGATTCGACCAAGCCATGCACTGTCACCTGGTGGAACGGCACCGCCGGGATCATCGACCTCGGCAAGCCCGCGGCTCGCGACTGGTACACCGGCAACCTGCACCAACTGATGTCCACGTACGGCGTGGACGGCTTCAAGTTCGACACCCGTTTCTTTGACGACAGCTGCGCTCCGGCCGCCGGCGTACAGGCCGGCGACTACCAGCGGCTCGGCGCCGAAATGGCCGACGGTTTCGACCTGCAGGGTGCCGGCGTACGAGTGCACTGGGGCAACCAGAAATATGGTTTCGTGATCCGCGCGGTCGACGCCGGCACGAGTTTTCCCGAACTGCGAACGACTTTGCGCCGCTCGATGGCGATTTCCACCGACGGCTATCCCTTCGTGGAAACCGACATGATCGGCGGCTCGCTCGGCGAACCGGCGCCCACCAAGCAGGTCCTGGTCCGCTGGGCACAGGCAGCGTCGCTGATGCCGCTGATGTATTCGTCGACCTCCCCACTCGGCGTCGTCGACCACACCACCGGCAAACCCGTCACGTACGACCCGGAAACCGTGCAGCTCTACAAGAACGCCATCGCGCGACACGGTCGGCTCTCCGACTATTTGCAAGCCCAGGCCCGGAAATCCGTCGCCGACGGCACACCGATCATCCGGCCGGTATTCTTCGACTTCGCTGCCGACCAACGCTTCTACACGACCGACGATGAGTGGATGCTCGGCCCCTCGGTGCTCGCCGCTCCGGTGTTGAGCGACTCCCCCACCCGCACGATCGACCTGCCGGCCGGCGCGTGGTTCGACACCGTCACCCACCGAGTGATCACCGGCCCACGCACGTTGTCCGCGTACCCGGCCCCTCTCGGCGTCACCCCCGCCTTCGTCCGCCTGGGCGCCCCGGGCGCCGCCACCGCGATCGCCGCCCTCTCCCACCAGTCGTAAACCCACCCCTTCACCGCCGTCGTGACAATCGGACACCGGCCCACTCTGTCCGATTGCCGCCCCATTTCGCGGAATCCGAGTAGGTGGGGCGCGAAATTGTCGTAGGTGTCTGTTTTTCTTTCCCCCTCCCTTTGAACGGGCGGGGGGTGGGTCGAGAGGTAGACCTTAATTTTTCGTTGAACATTGGTCCTCAAACCCGCCCCCCACCCGTCACTGGGTGGGGGCGATTTTTCGGGTCGGGTACGACAGTTTCGCGCCGCACCCTATGTAGACCGGGAGAGGATCAGACGCGCTGGACTTCGACGCCGGCGTCGGTGAAGCGGGCGCACATGTCGAGGTCGGCGGCTTCGTCGGTGATCAGTACGTCGACCTTGTCGATGCTGCAGATCCGGGCGAAGGTGCCGACGCCGAGTTTGGAGCTGTCGGCGACCACGATGACCCGGCGGGCGCGGCCGACCATTTGGGTGTTGACGCCGGCTTCGCTCTCGTTGTGCGCGGTCGCGCCGTGCCGTACGTCGATGCCGTCGACGCCGATGACGGCGGCGTCCAGGGTGATCAGGTCGAGGATGCCGGAGGAGAGTGGGCCGACCAGCTCGTACGACTGCGGCCGGGCCACTCCGCCGGTGACGACGATCTTGATGTGTGGGCGGACGGCCAGCTCGTTGGCGATGTTGAGGGCGTTCGTGACGATGGTCAGTGCCGGGTTGACCGAGCTGGCGGCCAGCTCGTCGCTCTCGGCCAGCGACCGGGCCACCTCGGTGGACGTGGTGCCTCCGTTCAGCGCGACCACCCAGCCGACCTCGACCAGGCTCGCGGCGGCCCGGGCGATCCGGAGCTTCTCCTGGGCGTGCCGGGCGGTCTTGTAGCGCAGCGGCAGGTCGTACGAGACGCTGGTGAGCACCGCGCCGCCGCGGGTACGGGTCAGCATCCGCTGCTCGGCGAGCTCGTCCAGATCGCGGCGGATGGTCGCGGTGGACACGCCGAGCTCGCTGGCGGCCTGCTCGACGCCCAGCTGGCCGTCCCGGGCGAGCGCCTCCAGCAGCGCGTTCCAGCGTTCGTGGCGGGGCACCCGCCTCAGCCGCCCAGGCGGCGGGTCGACCAGCTGCTCTCAGACCGCATCGGAGCAGAATAGCCGCAGACGGCCCCGCTCAGGGTGCCGGCGGGCCGGCCAGTGCCGGCGATCTTTCGGTACGCCCTCTACAGAGACCTCACACCGGCTCGGCAGCCAGCGCGGTCTGCTTGCGGTCGGCGCTGATCTTGGACATCGGCACCCGTGCGGTCTCCGGGATCAACAGGATCGGCAGCAGGCCGATGAGCCCGGCGGCGATCAGATAGTACGCCGGGATGTCCTTGTCGCCGGTGGCATTGATCAGCGCCACCACCACCACGCCGGTGGTGCCGCCAAAGAGCGAGGTGGAGATGTTGTAACCAATCGCGAACGAGCCATATCGCACCCTGGTCGGGAACATCGCCGGGAAGGTCGACCCGATGACCGCGAGGATCAACAACAAAAGGAAGGCGACGATCGCGAATCCGAGGATCAGCGTGAAAATATTGCCCATCTGCATGAGTTTGATCGCTGGATAGCTCAGCACGACAAAACCAATCGCCGAAGCCAGCAGCAGTGGTTTTCGGCCGATCCGGTCGGAAAGTGCGCCCAGTGGCGCGATCAACGCCATCTGCGCGAGCTCCACGCCGATGATGATCAGCCCGGACTCGGTGTCGCTGACATGGAGATACTGGGTGAAGTACGACGGCATGGTGGTCAGCAGCATGTAGTCGGCGACGTTGAGCAGAATGACGATGCCGATCAGGTTCAGGATCATCTTCCAGTTGCCGAACAGGGTCTCCCGCAGCGGCGCGTGGTCCGGCCGCTGCCCGTTTCGCTCCTGCAGCTTGAAAGTCGGCGTCTCCTCGAGCCGGGTCCGCAGGTACAGCCCGACCAGACCCAACGGCAGCGCGATCAGGAACGGGATCCGCCAACCCCAGGCGCTCAGCTGCGCACTCGTACAGGTGGCGACCACGGCCAGCACCACGACCTGGCCGAGCACATAGCCGCTCAGCGTGCCGAATTCCAGGAAACTGCCGAAGAAACCTCGTCTTTTGGTGGGCGCGAACTCGGCTATACAGGTGGCCGCGCCACCATACTCACCGCCGGTGGAGAATCCCTGAATCACCCGCAACAGCAACAAAAGAACCGGTGCGGCGATCCCAATCGCGGCGTAGGTGGGCAGCACACCGACCAGAAAGGTGCAGCCAGACATGATCAGGATAGTCGCGGCCAGCACCACGCGGCGGCCCACTTTGTCGCCTAGCGGACCCCAAAAAGCGCCACCGAACGGTCGTACGATAAAACCGACGGCCACCAGCGCCAGGGATTTCAGCACCGCGGTGCCGCCCTGGTCGCCGGGGAAGAAAATCGTGCCCACCACTCCGGTGATGGCTCCAGCGGTGAAAACTCCGTAGTCGTACCACTCCACCGCGTTGCCGATCGCGGAGGCAAACACCGCCCTGCGGACCATTGCCGCATCCGGCTCGTGCAATTCCGGCTCCGCTGCCTGCGTCATCGCGACCGGCCTCCCTTACCGTACGCCCGTTTTACCGTTATTCCGAACGCAGGATAATGGCCGGCGATGGGTGTCGCATCGCGACAAAGCGGAAACCGCTCACGTTTACCGTGTGACAAAGAGCCAAATAAATGTCCGGTCGGATAGGTTTAAACTCGTCCACCAGGTTTGACCGGGACAAAGAGGCGATCGGGCCCGGGAATTGGCCAGGTCCCCTACCGGCCAAAAAATTTATGAAGTGGGCTCCGGCAGCACGCCTTTGCCGAGCAGAAGGCAGCCATAGAGCCGGTGCTCACTGGTCACCAGCACGGCGAATGCGGCCCGCGCCCGGTCGTAGAACTCGAACCGGGAGACCGCGCCGACCGGTACGTTCCAACCGGAGACCCGACGGATGCCGGCGACCGCGTCGACCTGCACCGGCGGCAGCGTTTCCGGGTCGTCCACCACGGCCATCCGGACGATCGGCGCGTCCACGAACCGGTCCAGCGGCAGGACCGTACACACCGCCTCAGCGGCGGTCGGCACGTCCACACCGTCCAGCCGTACGACCCGACGCCCCATCGTGACCGCCGGAAAGTTCGCGTCCACCACCGCGATCTCGTCCCCGTGCCCCATCGCGGCCAGTACGTGCAGCAGGTCGGCGTGCAGGAGTGGATCCATCCCCTTGAGCATCGAGCTCCTTTCGTCGACGGTCACCCTACCCGCCAAAAGATCGTTTTCTCACCGCCCGGGAACCGCGATCGTCGGCCTCTTTCGTGAGTTTTTCCGGCCACCCCCTTGACAGCAGAGCCTTCAGATACTGGTATGTACCAGATGCTTGTCAGGCTCTCCGACCGGAGGCTCATATGAACCTGCTGTCTTCCCGGCGCAGACGAGGTGCCTTGACCACCGCGCTGATGGTCGCCCTCGGCGTGTTGGCAGCGCCGACCGCGAGCCATGCGGACGTGGCGATCCCGGCGGTGTCACCGACCCCGCAGTCGATAACCGCGTTTTCCACCGGTTTCGCACTGCCGTCCAGCGCCACTCTGGTGGTCGGTACGACCACCGACGCATCCGCCATAAGTGCGGTGACCACGACCCTCCACACCGCTGGAGTCGCCTCGGTGACTACCGGCTCGGCCGCTGGCAGCGGCCTGGCGGTCTACGTCGGCGGGCCGGCCGAGAGCGGCGCGACCGCGTCCGTCCTGAGCGACCTCGGCGTCGCCGGCCCCGCCGGGCTGCCGTCCGGTGGGTACGTGCTGGCCGCCGGCGAGCGCTCCGGTACGCCGGTGGTCGCCCTCTCCGGCGTCGATCCCACCGGCACGTTCTACGCGGCCCAGACGCTGCGACAACTGATCGTGCCGGGCAGTCCGGCCCGGCTGCCGGGCGTACAGGTACGCGACTGGCCCGGTTTTTCCATGCGTGGCGGCGAAGAGTCGTTCTACGGTCAGCCGTGGGCGCAGGCCGACCTGCTGCACCAGATGGACTTTCTGGGCCAGCACAAGATGAACTCGTTCCTCTACACGGTCAGCGGCGACGATCACACGGCCGGCGCGAACTGGCGAGTGCCCTACCCGGCCGCCGCCCTGAGCGCGCTGGCCGAAGCGGTCGCGCGGGCGAATGCGAACCACGTCGACTTCCTCTACCGGATCGACCCGGAAGCGCCGGAGGCGCCCAACAGCGGGATCTGCCACTCCAGCCAGAGCGATTTGGACGCGCTTATCGCGCGCTACCAACAACTTTGGGACATCGGTATCCACACCATCTCGATCGGTTGGGACGACACGTCCGGCCATTTTCTCTGTGCCGCGGACACCTCCGCGTTCGGGTCGGACGCCAGTCCCACCGCCGCCGCGCAGGCGTACGACACGGCATATGTCCAAAACCATTTCGTCGCGACCCACAGTGGCGGCAAGCTCATCGCGGTGCCGCAAGAATACGCTGGCACCGGATCCTCCACCTACCGGACCCGATTCGCCGCACTCACCCCACCAGCGGTGACCTTCTTCTGGACTGGCCCACAGGTCGTCTCGCCAACGATCAGTGGCACCGACTTTTCCCAGGCACAGAGCGCTTTCGGCGGCCGTCCGCTACTGATTTTCGACAACTATCCGGTGAACGACTACGAGTCGAACCAGCAGCACCTTGGCCCGCTGGTGGGCCGCGACCCGGCGCTGGCGCAGTCCGCGGTCGGCCTGATGGCCAATGAAATGCAGGAAGAAGAGCCGTCGCTGATCTCGCTCTTCACGATTGGCGACTTCGACTGGAATCCGGGTGCGTACAACGCACAGAATTCCTGGAGCCGGTCACTGGCCGAGCTCGGTGGCCCCGCGGCGGACGCTTTGCGCAAGTACGCCGAAAGTTCGGTCAACTCACCGCTGACCACCGAGGTCGCTCCGGTCGTACAACCGCTGATCTCCGCTTTCGTGACGGCTTTCCGGTCGCACACCGACCTCACCGCTTCCAGCACGGCTTTGCTGGCCGAGTTGGAAAAAATCCACGCAGCACCGGCCACTTTGCGAAGCACCCTCAACAACCCGTCATTCCTGGCCGACAGCGAGCCGTATTTCAGGACCCTGGAAGCCGAAACCGCGGCTGCCGAGTCGGCGGTCGCGGCGGTCGAAGCGGTGAACGCCGGCGATGAGGCCGCCGCGAGCCAGGCTCGCGCCCAGATGTCGGCGGCTTTGGTTGGGTTGACTGGAAAGAACATCGGTGCCGGCGTCTATGACCAATTGGTGGCTTTCGCTCGCGGGTCGCGCCCCTCCACCGCACTGAAGGCCGACAACGGTGACCAGTCGATCTTCGCCCGCGGCGCCGACGGGCAGCTGTACACCAGCTGGCAGACCTCGCTGGGCAGCGGCTGGCAGCCGCCGGCCGCCATCGCGGGCATCACCATGCAGGGCACCCCGGACGTGATCGTCACCCGCGGCGGCGCGATGGCCGCGGTCGTACGAGCCAGCGACAACACCCTGCGCGTCAGCCTGCAGAGCGGCCCGGGCGGCGGCTGGGGATCGTGGACCAACCTCGGGGCACCGGCCGGCGCGGCGACCGGCAGTCCGCGGGTGGTGCTCAGCGACAACGGGCTGCTGTCGGTGTTCGTCCGCGGTGCCGACGGCAAGCTCTACACCAGCTGGCAGAACGGCGAAAACAGCACGTCCTGGCACGCGTACGCGCTGGTCGCCAACGGCGTCGCGATGGTCGGCGACCCGGACGCGATCATGGCCGCCAACGGCACGTTGTCCGCGTACGTACGAGATGGCAACGGCCACCTCTGGACCAGCTGGCAGCCGGCGGTCGGCAGCGCCTGGCACGACTGGACGGACCTGGGCGCCGGCGCCGGCGGCGACCCGCGGGTGCTGATTGGCCCGAACAACGCGATGTCGCTCTACTTCCGCGGCGGCAACGGACAGTTGTTCACCACCTGGCAGAGCGGTTTTGGCGGTAGCTGGTCGAAACCGTTCACTCAGATCGGCTCGGCCGCGATGGTGGGTACGCCGGACGTGGCGGTCAGCCCGAACGGCGCCCTCTCCGCGTACGTCCACGGCGCCGACGACAATCTCTGGACCACCTGGCAGAGCGCGCCGGGCTCCGGCTGGACCGCCTCGGCCGCCGTCGGGCTCAGCCGGCTGGCCGGCAACCCGCGGATGGTCGAGTGGGTCAACGGCGCCTTGTCCGCCTTCGGCGTCAACCGCGATGGCCAGTTCGTCACCAGCTGGCAGTCCTGGCCCGGCTCCGGCTGGTCCGGCGCGGTCGCCCTCGGCGGTCCCGTCACCCCCTGACCTTCGCGACTGACCGAGCAAACTGGGTTCTGTCGCCCCTGGGTAGAGGTCAGAAGCTGGCCGCTATGTGTGCGAGTCTGGGAGCATGCTCGAAACCTCGGCGCGGCTGCTGGCGCTGCTGTCACTGTTGCAGGCCCGCCGCGACTGGCCCGGCGGCGCGCTCGCCGAGCGGCTGGAGGTGAGCCCACGGACGGTACGACGCGATGTCGACCGGCTCCGGGACCTCGGTTATCCAGTGCTGGCCACCAAAGGGCCGGACGGCGGCTACCGGCTGGACGCGGGCGTTGACCTGCCGCCGCTGCTGTTCGACGACGACCAGGCGGTCGCCGTCGCGGTCGCGTTGCAGACTGCCACCACCACGGTGACTGGCATCGAGGAGCCGGCGCTGCGGGCGCTCGCGACCGTACGGCAGGTGATGGCGGCCCGGCTGCGACACCGGGTCGACGCGTTGCGGATCACCCCGGTCGCCAGATCCGCCAGCTGGGACGCGAAAAAAGTCAACGCCGACCATTTGCTGGCGATTGGCGCGGCGGTACGAGCGCGTGCGGTGCTGCGCTTCGACTACCAGCCGGTGAGCGGGGCCGACGACACCGCGTTCGTACCGCCGCGCCGGGTGGAGCCACACCACGTGATCACCTGGAGCGGCCGCTGGTATCTCGTCGCGTGGGACCTGGACCGGGCCGACTGGCGGACCTTCCGGGTCGACCGGATGACGCCTCGTACGCCCACCGGCCCGCGGTTCACCCCGCGCGAACTGCCAGCGCCGGACGTTGCCACGTACGCGGCGGAGAAATTCCGCGATCCCGGTATGCCCTGCGAGGGCACCGCGATTTTGCACACTTCAGCCAGAAACGCCGCCGAGCGGGCTCGCGGCCAGGGCGTGGTCGAGGAACTGGGGCCGAACCGCTGCAAAGTCACCCTCGGCTCGTGGTCGTGGACCGGCCTCGCGGCCACTTTTGCCATGTACGAGACGGATCTGGATATCGTCGGCCCAGCCGAGCTGCGGTCGGCGGCCGCGGACCTCGGCCAGCGCCTGACAAAATCGAGTCGCGCCGACGAGTGACCGCTATTAGGTTCGGTGGATGCCCGTACGCCTGATCCGCAGTCCCACCCTGTCCACGGTGGCCGAGTATGCGTATTCGTCCAGTGTCGAACCGCCGGCCCGGCTGATCTACGCGGCCGGCGCCTGCCCACTCGATGCTGACGGGGTAACCGTCGGCGTTAGCGACTATGCCGCCCAGGCCCGGCAATGCATGCTGAATCTGCAGGTCGCTCTCGCCGACGCTGGCGCGAAACTCACCGATGTAGCCAAAACCACCGTTTATGTGGCCTCTTCACGGCAGCCCGATCTGGTGACTGCCTGGCAGGTCGTACGCGAATTCTTCGGCGACCACGACGTGCCGAGCACACTGCTGGGGGTGGCCTGCCTTGGTTACCACGACCAACTCGTCGAGGTCGAAGCCGTCGCCGCGGTCGCACCGTAATAACTTGGACGGCGAGTCCATCCGTACCGGATAATCAATAGTCATGCACATCCTCGAAAGTCAGCTGCGGGATCGACTCGCGACGGCGTTCTCCGCTGTCGCGGGCGAGTCGGTGGATCCCGTGCTGCGCCGGTCCAAACACGCTGATTTCCAGGCCGACGGCGCATTGGCACTGGCCCGGCGGCTGCACCGCGCGCCGCGGGAGATCGCCGCCGACGTGGTGGAAGCCGCCGATCTCGCGGACCTTTGCGACCACGTCAAGGTGACCGGCCCTGGCTTCGTCAGTTTGACCGTACGAGACGATGCCATCGATCGACTGCTGACCGCGCTGACCACCGATGCGCGACTGGGCGTGCCGCTGACGAGCAAGCCGGAGACCGTGGTGATCGACTACAGTTCTCCCAACGCTGCCAAGGAAATGCACGTCGGCCACATCCGCTCGACCATTCTCGGCGATGCGGTCTCCCGACTGCTGGAATTCCTCGGCCACAAAATCATCAGGCAGAACCATCTCGGTGACTGGGGCACGCCGTTCGGAATGTTGATCGAGCACCTCATCGACCTCAATGAGACTGCTGAGCAGTCGGTGGCGGACCTGAGCGGCTTCTATCGCGCTGCCCGCAACAAATTCGATCGCGACCCCGAATTCCAGCAACGCTCCCGCCAACGAGTGGTGCTTTTGCAGGGCGGTGACGAGGAAACCCTGCGATTGTGGCAGACGTTTGTGGACGCGTCGAAGAAATACTTCCTCACCGAGTACGAAAAACTCGGCGTCCGGCTGACAGCGGCTGATTTCGCTGGCGAGAGCACCTACAACCACCTGCTCCCAGAGGTGGTCGAGGACCTGGACAAGCTCGGGCTGCTGCGCGAGAGCGACGGCGCCCAGTGCACCTTCCCGGCCGGCTTCAGCAATCGCGACGGCGATCCGTTGCCTTTGATCGTACGAAAGAGCGACGGTGGCTACGGTTACGCCGCGACCGACCTCGCGACCCTCCGGCACTGGATCGAACAGCTGCACGGCAGCCGCCTGATGTATGTGGTGGGCACCCCACAGCGACTGCATTTTCAGATGGTGCACCAAACCGCGCGGGAAGCCGGTTGGCTGGCCGAGCCGGTCCGCGCCGAACACATCGGTTTCGGCTCGATCCTGGGTCCGGACGGGAAAATGTTGCGCAGTCGCGAAGGAACGTCGACCAAGCTGGCCGACCTGCTGGACGAGGCCATTTCCCGTGCGGGAGCGGTCATCGCCGAGAAAGACCCCGAGCTGTCCGCCGCGGACAGGCGCGCGCTGGCCAACGTGGTCGGGATTGGCGCGGTCAAATACGCCGACCTCTGCATTGAGCGTACGAACGACTATGTCTTCGACTACGACCGGATGCTCGCGTTGGACGGCAACAGTGCACCCTACCTGCAGTTCGCGCACGCCCGGATCTGTTCCATTCTCCGCAAAGCCGACACCGTGCCGGCCGGTCCGGTGCTGATCACCGAACCGGCCGAACGGAAAGTGGCGTTGGAGCTGCTGGCTTTGCCGGGAATCCTCGAAGAAGTGGCCGAGTCGGCGCACTTTCACAAGCTGACCGGCTATCTTTTCGGGCTGGCCACCACCTTCACCGGTTTCTACGAGAAATGCCCAGTCCTGCGGGCCGAACCTGGCATAAGGGAAAGCCGGCTGGCGCTGTGCGACCTGACGGCTCGTACGCTCGCGCTCGGCCTCGACCTGCTGGGCATCGGCGCGCCGGAGCGGATGTAGCCTGACAGATCGTGGCCAGTGCCGTACGCTCAGCGATCGAGACCGGAGCCGATCGAGGGAGCGAGATGTCTGGATCCGTACGCCCGATTTTGTTGTCAGCGCTGACATTGCTGGCCGTCGGCGGGCTGGCGATGACTCCGACCAGCGGCTCGGCCGCGGTCCAGGACTCGTCCGCTGGCCAGCCGGGCGCGGTGGCGCTGGTGAGCACGGCGACGGCTTTCCACCAGCATTCCCTCGCCCCCGCCGACCCGCCGGCCGGGCAGTGCATGCTCGGTGGCTGGAACGCGAGCTGGCCGTCCGGAACGCGGGTCGCGATCACCTTCACCACCAGCGTCAGCTGCGGCACCGGCCTGACGGTGACCACCTCGGTCACCTCGATCCTGCACGCCGCCGGTGGGGCGGCCGAGTCGACGGCGCCGACCGCGCAGGGCAACACCCCCGGCACCATCGCGAGCTCGGCGACCTCGACCCGTTTCGCCCGCCCCACCACGCATTACGTCGAGCACAAGTCGACCTCGACCCTGCACCCCAGCAGCGCTGGCACGCTGGTTTGGCAGGGTCTGCCGGCGGGTTGCACCGGCGCCGGCACCGCGACCGCCACCTGCGACATCAACGAACCGAGCTTCACGATCTGAGGCCCGCCAGGAGTCGCCAGGTGGTGAGGGCGACCCGCGCCCGAGGGAGGCCGGTCGGCTCTCTACCAAGTGGCGATGTGCTCCTGGCTATGACAGCCAGCCGGCGATGTCGGCGACAACTTCCGGGTCCATGTGTTGTACGGGCTCGTATTCCGCTGGCGTCGACCGGCCGGTCCCGGGAGTGAAAAGGTGATTGTCCGCGTCGTACACCCGAATGGTCACGTCCGGCCGACCGACCAGACCGGCTTTCCAGATCGCCAGGTCGTCGGCGACGGTAACCTGGTAATCGCGACCGCCCTGCACCACGAATATCGGTTTTCCCAACCCAGCGGCCACTTCTGCTGGCCGATAATCGCGTAGGTCCAGCCAATAGGCCGCCGACACGCCAAAAGGCAGGTCACTGGCCGGTGTCTGCGGCGAGAGATCAGGACTGTCGACCCTGCGAGCCTGCGCGGTAATCGCATCAATGGCCGGCTGAGCCGCCGCGGCCGCGGCCGGCTCCAGCGACGCTAGATAGGTGATTTGTCGTACGGTGGCCCAATGCAGCGGTTGCGCACCGCCAGCCAGAATGACCAGCCCAGCGACCGACTTTTCAGCATGGGCGACCCGCGGCGCGACCGTACCGCCGAGGCTGTGACCAAGCACGAACACCCGCGCACTGTCGATCGCGGGATGCTCGCGAAGCAGCTGGATGGCCGCCACCGCGGCCGGCACATATTCGTCGGTCGCCGTGAAACCGCGTACTTTCCCCAGCTTGGCCCCATGTACGTAGGTGACCTTGTCGAAGCGAAGGACGGCCACGCCGCGGCTCGCGAGCCCCCACGCGAGATCTTTGAACGGCTTGTTCCGCCCTATTGTCTCGTCCCGATCCAACGGCCCCGAACCGCACAACAAGACGACCGCGGGCAGCGGCCCCGGCCGATGCGGCAGGCTCAACGTGCCCGGCACCGCGAACTCACCGGCCCCCAACGTCACGTCTTTTTCGTCAAACTCCGCGACATCGACGTACTCCGGCGCCTCCCACGGCGCGGCCGGCTGAGCCGCCTCGGCGGCCGCGAACTGGATCCCCGTCAGCCAGCCCGCATTGTTGACCGAGACAACAACCGCCACCTCCCCGTGCTGGAAACGCACCGGGATCCGGACAACCACCGCCCCCGGGCCGGCCGCCTCGCTCACCGCCATACCAGTCGCCACGACCGGCCCGTACCGATCAACCCCGGCCGCCCACCCGCGCTGGATCGCGTCCGCGGTCACCAACGCCCGCACCTGTGGCGCGAACATATCCCCCATCTCGGCGAACCGCCCGTCCCGCATCAGTTCGACAGCGGCCAAAGCGTTCTGTGTCGGCGTACGCGCCATCATCGGATCCTCCGGAGTGCTGACCGTCTCCCCTAGCGTGACACGGCTTCACCAGAAAGCTACGCAGGCACGGACGGACCGAACAGCAGTAGGCGTACACCCTCATCGGTGGCGGGCTGATGTTTTGTGCCCGGCTCGTAGTAGAGATACATGCCGGCGCGGTAGCGGGTCTCGCCTTCGACCAGTTCGCCGCTGACGATGTAGATCAGCTCGTCCCGGTCGTGGACGTCGACCTGCGGCCACACGGTGCCGGGCGCCATGTCGAACACTCGCACCGGCACCTGTCCACCGCTGGGCAGGGCACGCCTGGTGATACCCGGAAAAATCTCGGTTGATTCCACGTCATCGATCACCATTGCATGCAGTTGAGGAGTCATGACCTCAGAATCACCGCCGAGCCGATTCATCTCGAGTGGATGTTCGGCCACCTTCAGGGCGATTCCCGCCAACCCGGCCAACGGCGAATAACCTTCATTCCCGGGTCAGATACAGCTCTGGGATTTTTCAGCTGCCCGTACGAGATGCGACTTTTCGCCGCGGCACGCGTGGGAGCAGTCCAATGGCCAGGTTTCGGGCTGTGATGCCGAAGTTCGTCGATGGCACGAGCAACGCGCCGGCGAGCTGGAAGCCGCGCTGGCGTGCGGTGACCAGCGGTCGGTGGTGTTTTTCGTACGCACGCAAGGCAATCTCGTGGTCGTCAGGGGTGGCCGCGAGGGCGTCGGCGAGAGCGTGGGCGCCGGTGATAGCCAGGCTGGACCCGTCACCGAACAGGGACACGCTGGTTGCCGAGTCACCGACGAGGCTCACCCGGCCTCGCGACCAGGTGGGCAGCCGGACCTGGCTGATCGCGTCGAAATAGAAGTCGGTCGCCGCGCGGACGCGGCCTGGCAAGTCAGGCAGGTCCGGCAAATCCCAGTCGCCGTCCCGATAAGCGGCGATGACGATCTTTTTGTGCCGTTCGGCGTCCCGGTGGTCGAAACCGGGGATGGCCGGCCCGCGGAACATGAACGCCGCCCCGGCCTCGCCGTGCAGCGGGTGCACAGCCACCGATCGGCCCGGAATGTTGTGCATGACGACCGCGCTGGGGTCGGCTGCGGTGCGGTGCAGCGGCATGGTGGCGATGTAGAGGCCCAGGTGGCGTACGCAGTCGGCTTCCGGGCCGAACACCAGGCCGCGCACCCCCGAATGCAGCCCGTCGGCGCCGATGACGAGGTCGAACCGGCGCGCTGCGGCCCGCTCGAAGGTCACGTCCACGCCATCGGTGTCCTGGCGCAGCGCAGTAATGGTGTCGTCGAACAGAAACTCGGCGTCGTCACGGACTGCCTCGTACAAGATCCTCGCGAGGTCGGCGCGCGGCACCTCAAGCGCGTCGCCACTGGGCCGGCCGAGTCCCAGCGGACCGATCCGGCGGCCGGTGGCGGTGACGAACGTCAAGCCCGGCACCCGCGTCGCAGCGGCCCGCAAGTGCGGCATCACGCCCATCCGCTCCACCACCGGAACGGCGGTTCCGCGTACGTCGACCGGATTGCCGCTGGAGCGCTGCCCCTGCGCCCGCTCCACGACGGTTGGTCGGAATCCGTGGCGTACCAGCCAAAACGCCAGCGTCGAGCCGGCCACGCCGGCACCGGAAATCAGTACGGTGCGTTGTCTCATGTCGTCATCATAACCGCACTCAATGCAAAATTGCAATTGATGCTGATATGCACTCGTT
This sequence comes from Fodinicola feengrottensis, assembly GCF_039530045.1. Taxonomy (NCBI): domain Bacteria; kingdom Bacillati; phylum Actinomycetota; class Actinomycetes; order Mycobacteriales; genus Fodinicola; species Fodinicola feengrottensis. The sequence goes on from NZ_BAAANY010000021.1 coordinate 105,806, forward strand.
GCGGTACGCTGTGCGGCATGTCCTCCTCGACCGGCAGCGGCCGTACTTTGCGCGACCGCAAGCGGGACCGCACCCGCAGGGCGATCCTCGACGCCGCCGTCGACCTTTTCGAGCGCCACGGCTATCACGGCGCGACCATCGCGGACATCGCCGCGGCCGCCGAGATCGGCACTCGTACGTTCTTCAGCTACTTCGCCAGCAAGGAGGAACTGCTGTTCCCCGATGGCGACGACCGGGTGCGGGCCGCCCTCGCGGCCATCGAGGCGCGTACGCCCGACGACCGCCCTGCCGATCTGTTGCTGCGTGCGCTGCACGAGGTCGGCGCGCCTGACGGCGAGCCGGACGACCTGGTCGATCGAGTCGCTGCCTTGCGACTACGTCTGATCATGAGCGTGCCCGAGGTGCGGGGACGCGGGCTTCAGCTGCAACTCGACGCGCAGCGCGAGATCGCCATCCACTTATGCCAGGCATTTCCCGACGACTTGGATAGCGTCAGCGCCGGCGCGCTGGTGGGCGCCTTCATCGGCGCGGTCACCGGCGCACTCCAGGTGCTCCTCGACGATCCCGCCGCACTCGAGAAACCTGACCTGTTGCGCCAAAAACTGTGGCAGGCGACCGAAGTCGCACTCCGCCCCTGGCGATAACTCCGCCGCGGCCCTTACTACCCGCGGCGTTACCTCGACCAGATCCCCGCGGGTTTTGCGATCACGGTTGCCCATAAGAGCATGTGGCACAGCCACGGCACGCCCCTGGAGTGAGAGCTAACGGGGAGGGCGGCCTTATGCAGCGGCATACAGGTAAGAATGACGATGAGCGGACGAGTGGGCAGGATGACCGTACGAGGTCCGCGAGTTCGGACGGTGTGAGCGACCACCGACGAGTACTTGCCCTGCAGAGGTCCGTGGGCAATACAGCCACCGCGGCATTGATCGGCCGAATGCGCGGGCGTACCGATGCGCCGCTTGCGCAACGACCGCCAGCCGAGCCCAAGCTGGCTGAAAGCGTGCCTCTGCAGCGCGATGTTGGCTGGCCAAAGGCAACCGGCTGGAACAAGACTGCCCGGACCATCGACTCGAAGCACTCCATGGTCCGCATCCCGCTTGCCGGGCTGGCCAAGCAGAACCAGGATCCGTCGCCGAACAAGGAGAAGACCGACGAGGAGGCCGCGGGCGAGGCCATCGTCTGGCTGCGCCCTGATCTGGACGTGTCGAAGGAGGTTCTGGTTCTTGTTCATCTGCACGGGTTGACCGACCGAAGCGCCGATCCGTTCGCGGGCTATCGGGAGAACAACGCCGACCCGAAGACCGAGGAGTCAGCTGAGGCGCGGAAAGTCGCGAAGGAGAAGAAGGGCTTCGTCAACCCGCTCGCCCACAAGGTGCGCGACGTCGAGCGGGACCGCATCGGCCAACAGGTTGAGGCGGTCGAGGACGAGAGCAAGGTTGCGGACCGGCAACTCATCGCAGTGCTGCCGCAGGGCACGGGAAAGAGTCAAAAGAAGGGCGAGCCGCCACAAAAGCCGGGCTTCGGAAAGAACTTCGACGCCAACGCCACGGTAGACGAGGTGCTTGATCGTCTTGTCCAGGAGAAGCTGCTCAAAGGCGCGCCGAAACAGACTTCCATCGTCCTGTCCGCACACAGCGCGGGTGGATCGACCGTGGCCAAGACACTCGAGGCTGGACATACGGACAGGATCGGCGGACTGATCCTCTTCGACGCGCTCTATGGCAAGGCCAACGAGAAGGACCCGACGAAGACCGACTCCCCGCAGCGCGACCAGGTGATCAGCTGGGTCGAGGCGAACTGCCACTCGCTCGGCCGCGTACTTCGGGATTCCACCAAAACCGCCCAGGAGAAGGACACAGCCGTTTATGCACTACCTGGGGTGCGCGGCTACTGGGAATCTGGGTACGCGAACACCTACAGGGACCTGCAGGCGCGGCTCAACGCCGTCGTCACCAAGGAGATCCCAGCCGACTTCCGTGCGGCAGTGAACGCGAAGTTTGTCATCACCCAGGTGAAAACTACCCATGACCAGATTATCGGCGGCAACGCGACGCCCGGCGTGTCATCGGGCCCGATGCAGGACGCGCTGCACAGCCGGAAAGACTTCGTCGCGCCGGCGGTGGCCCGCCAGATTCAGCGAAAGACACCCGGCGGCCCAACTCCCGCGAAGACGGCCGCGACCGTAAAGCTGACCTGGAAGGGCGAGCTGAAGAACGCCGCGCAGCTGCAGCCCGTACTGGACCGGCATCCGGAAGACCTCACCGCGGACATCGTTGAGAAAGGCCATACCGTCGAGACGGCCGACACCACGGCCACCTTCGACGTGCCACCGACACCCGCATCGCACACGTACACGGTCGCGCCGAAGGCCGCCGCGCCGGACGACTACTACCTGCCGCACAGCAGGAAAGTCGCGGTCGAGGCAGGTAAAACCACCGAAGCGGAGGTGACACTTCCGTACAACAGGAGCAACGTCCGGTTCACCGAACGGACCTGGAAAGTCGCCGGGATCGACGTGGCGAAGGGAAACAATGTCAAGGCGGCGACGCTTTTCGGCCGGTCGGTGGGCGGCGGGCTGAACGCTCTGACAAGCCCGCGAGTCGCCGCCGCCAACGCCTGGTTCACCGGCAACGCCAGCCCGGCCGAGCAGGCGGCGGCGACCGGGTCCATCGTCTCGATCACCGGCCAGGTCAAACGTACGCAGTCCCGCGGCACGTACAGCAACCATTCAACGGGGGTCGCCATCGACATCAACCCCCGTGAGGACAGCATGCAGAACTGGCATGTCAAAAAGGACGACAAGCACCACGCCAAGGCGATGAAGCTGTTCAACACCGTCGTCTCCCAGCCGTCGCTCCTCGATACCATCGCGACGGCGCTGGCCCAGATCGTGGTACCGGGTGTGGGCAACCTGTCGGCGTTCAGGAACTTCGACGTGTGGACGGAGCGCGACCGTGACCGGCTGCTGGCGGCCTCGCACCGCTTCACCACGTTCTTTCCGGACTACCTGGCCAAACTCGCGACGCAGGCCGACCCAGCGGCGACTGTCGCCCCGACCGCGAGCACCGTCATGGCCCTTTCCGCCACCGAGCTGAAAGCCCTGGCCGCCAGGGCGAGAGCAGGGAGGAAGGCCGATGTCTCGGCAACGCTGACCGACATCGCCGACGTGTGGTACGAGGTACGCGCCTGGGTCGGCGGCTTTGTGATCACGAACAAGAACGACAGCAACGGCGAGGCGAAGGGCATGCTCCGCGGGGACTTCGACAACGCGAAGACCACGGATCCAACACTGCGCAGCAAGGGCGAGCTGACCGGGATGATCAGCCTGCACCCGGCCGTCGTGAAGGCGCTGACCGAAGGCGGCTGGTCATGGATGGTCGACTACCCGCATGACAACGAGAAGGACTTCATGCATTTCGAGGACCGGACGGCCGAGACGGACCTCAAGACCTGAGCGCCGGTGCGGCGGTGGCCGTCGTCTGGTCGGCCTGTGTGAGGCCGGCCCAGCGCCGCAGCGTGGCTACCGCCTGGTCGTGTTGGGGTGCGGGTAGTACGGATATCAGGGCGGCGATGTGGTCTTGACCCGCGACGTCGTACCAGTACGAGTCGCGGCTGCCCGGCCCGAGGCGGAACGGTTTCGCGCCCCACGGATCGTTCGCGGCGTACAGGAACATCAGGTGACAGCTGCTGGTACGAACCCAGCGGTCGATGTCTGGCATGACGGTCGGGTCGAACGCCGGCACGGGTATGTCGCGCGGAACGAACTCAGGCTGACCGTAGACGCCCGGGTACCGCAGGCCCGTGAGGTAGCTGAACGACGGGTACGGCCCGCCCAGTTGGGTACTCGCCTGATAGTGATAGGGGACGAACTCATTGGTGTCGGTGCTCTCGTCGCTGTTCGAGCTGAAGTCCTCGACCGAATCGATGTAGGCGTAAACAGCCTCGGTCGACGCAGTCCGATCGGGTATGCCGGCGCAGTCGTTCACCGTGTGGGATTGCCAGAACGCCCAGCGGAAATGCAGGATGTTGCGCTCATAAGCGCGGTCCATGGAGCCGAATACGGTGTAGTGCAAATTCCTGGCCGTGGCGGCCGCCGCCATGAGTTTCTCCATGTCGGCGCGGCGATCCAACGCTTCCTGCTGGAGCCCGTTGAGCGCCGCGCGGCACTGCGGAGTTCCCACCGTGGCGAAGAACTCGTCATAGGCGCTGTTGTCGTTGACGTCGGTATTGTCCGGCGCCACATAGGCAACTGTCGCGTCGACGTCGTACGGATAGAACCGGCGATGGTAAACGGCCGTCATGCCGCCCTTGCTTCCGCCGGTCTCGATCCACTTACCGTGATAGATCCGCTTGAAGGCGCTCACGATTGTGTGGTGATCGGTTGCCGCCTGCCAGATGGTGAGTTTCGACCAGTCGGTCGGCACCGGGCGCGAGGGAGAGAAGTACCGCTGCTCGACGGAGAGCTGGTCGGCGTCCAGGATCGTGGTCGGCTCGGACAGGGCAGCTGGCGCCTTGTACAGGTTGTAGCCGGTGGTGAACAGCACCATCGGACGGTCGACGGACTTGTGCAGCAACCACAGCCGTTGCTCGAACGTCCCCTTTTCGGGGTGGTGGTGATCGATTGCCTGCCTGAATTCCAGGTCGTAGTAGCGATAGTTGGGTTGAGTCGGCAAGACCTGGTCACTCACGACGGTCAAGCCCGGGATAGCGCTCAGCTCGGCGGTGATATCACCGGGCGGCCCGTCGAGGTGGCCGGCTGGCGGGGCGCTGGCCGCGGCCGTGGTACCACCCGCCAGACACAAAATCGCGAGTAGCGATATGACCACGCCACTCACCAATCTACGTCCGTTGATTTGCACGTGATCTCCTCCAGAGACCGATCTTCGGTCACTTTGATGCGGCATAGCGGCAACTTGCGCGGCTCGCGTAGATCCTTCGCGCGAGATCCGTCCGTACACGGGAACACACAGATTTCCGACGCGCCTCACCGACGGGAGGATCTAGCACTAAAGGACGTCCCAAAGGGCGGTTCACATTGTCAATCAGCGCGGGAATATGTCCCCATGATGCCGGGCTGTCGGCCGTATCGGCGGACAACCGTGTCGGCAGCCGAGCCGAGCACCCTGCTTGACCTGGTTGGGCGCCAGTTCAGCCCGGCGGCACCGAACATGGTGTGGTACGGGGACATCACCTACGTCAAGACGTGGAACGGACGGGCCTACATCGCCTCGGTGATCGACGGCTACTCCCGCAAGGTGGTCGGCTGGCGATCGAGAACCACATCTACTACTAAGCCGGGCGTGTCGTAGTGGACAACAAACGCCGTGGAGTGGGCAAGGGAGTTTCCTTCGATACCCAGTCATTGGCGAGGGGTGTGACGGATGTGAGTTTTGTCCCACACTCACAGATGCGGCGTTGTGGCGGTCTCTACCGGAGCGGGAAACGCTGGTTTGGATCTCTGTCGTGACTCTCATAGCCGGGTTCCGGCGCCATTCTCACCAACTTGCTTAGGGCTTGAACGCGCGCGCTCCGAGTTTTACTGATGTGATTGAGAAAATGACGACGTTCCGATCGTACGAACTCGATCTTTTTGACGGTGATAGCGGTAGAATGGTGTCATGGCCGCCGGCGATGACGTCACAGATCCAGAGCTCTGGATGTGTAAACCCAGGCAGTTGGCCGATTTGCTGCGTGCAGCCGAGCAGGACATTCGACGGCGACAGGCGCGGGCGTTGGACATTGTCGCGGCAATTCATCGGAACCGGGTCGGCAAAGCACTCGGACATGACAACACCATGAGACTGCTGCAAGACAATCTGCTGTTGTCCCCGACCGAAGCTGGTCGTCGCCTGAAACGGGCATTGAACCTGTGCACCAGCCAAGCCCTCACCGGTGAAACCCTCGCACCCAAACTTGGTCTTGTCAGTGACGCTATGCGCAGAGGTGAACTCGCGGATTCCCAAATCGACACGATCCTGGGGATCGTGAACAGGCTCCCCGCCAGGGTGAACATCGAAGAACGCGAAAACGCCGAAGCTTCCCTGGTGGAACACGCGAAGAGCCACCCCACCCGCCGCCTCGTCGAACTCGGCCAACGCATCCACGACCACCTCGACCCCGACGGCCCAACACCGTCCGAACAGGAAAACGAAAAACCGCGCCGCGAACTGTCCCTACACACCGGGCGTGATGGGCGACTGAATTTCCGGGGCTCCTTCGACGGCGAAACGGGCACCCTGCTCACCGAAATCCTCAGCCCACTGGCCAAACCCCACCCCACCCAAGACGGCCGCCGAGATGAACGGTCAGTTTCCCAACGCAACGGTGACGCGCTCGCCGACGCGCTCAATCTTGTCGCGGACTCCGGGAAACTCCCCATCCAAGGGCAGGAACGCCCTCACCTCACTATTACCCTGGACTGGGAATTGCTCCGGGAACGTCTCGGTGTCGCGTACGCACACACCGGCATCGCTATCTCTCCAGAATCCGGTCGTCGGCTCGCCCGCGACGCGGACATCACCCCGATGCTCCTGGGCCGCAACAGCGTACCGCTCAACGTCGCCCGCACCGAACGACTCATCCCCGCGCACCTACGAAAAGCACTCATAGCGCGAGACAAAGGCTGCGCCAGGTGCGGTCGACCACCCCGCTGGTGCCGCGGCCACCACGTCACGCACTGGGCCGATGGCGGCGATACCTGCCTGGAAAACTGCGTGCTCCTCTGTGATTCCTGCCATCGCCTGATCCACCACAGCGACTGGGAAGTACGCATCACCGACGGAATCGTCGAATTCATCCCACCCGCGTACCGAGACCCCGAACGAAGACCCATCCGCGGCATCAACCAACTCGCCGCATAAACAGACCACCCGGCCGCCGGGCACCACCACGCCCGGCGGCCCACAACGCTACTCGCCCCCGAGGGCTCAAGCGAATAATTTTCTACTAGTAACCCGACTGGCGTGCCATAGATCAGCATTCGGCTTGACAGCGGTGACTGTCGCGGCCAGCGCGCAATCGTAGATTCGTGGCATTTCCTTTGGGCGGGACGCGGCGACAAAGAACGTTGCCGCGAAGGCCTGGGACGATTGATCCGGATTTGTTCGCCCTGTCGCCGTTCAGGTTGACGGTGAGGAACCAGCGGAACACGGCGTACCCAGCTGCGATGGCGACCTGGCAAGGCCATGACAACGGAATAACAACGGCATAACAGCGGCGTGGAACCGGTATCTAGTTCAATCAGTGGGTCCGTATAGGCCCGCGCTATCGACTCCAAACTCAATGTCAACCTCAAACTCACATGGAGATTCGTTTGTTCATCAGAAAAGCCGTTACTGCGCTCGCGTTGCTCGCGGCGTGTAGCATGCTGACCTTTACGATACCAACATCCGCCGACGCAGCTCAAATCTCACATGTCAGCGCACAGGTCGCACCGAATCGCGTCGTCAACCATCAAGGCAAAGCTTCTATCGTCGGTCTGACACTCGATGACAATGCCGTTGGTAAAGCGAATGCGATCGGCGCCATCACGGAACTCAGCTTCAAGGGGCATTTCAACTTCAGGGGACCGGGCGGATACAATGAGAACGAACCACCCAGAGGAGAAAAACAGTACTCGGCCAACCAAGGGGAACTCGTCGAGTTCATTCCGCCTAAAAATGCCCCCACTGGTTCCTTCTGGTGCGTAACTCTCTACCAGTTCAATAGCCCTGGCAATTACACCACACTCGACGACAACTGCGTAAAGGTCCCCTGACCGTTCGGCGGACCTAGCGGGCCTGACCGGAATCGCAGCGCACCAGGAGATCACGTGCAATTCGCCGCCGGTGTCGATCGCACGGATCGGCACCGGTGGGTTGACTAACTGTTGACAAACACCCGCGCACCCGCCGCGAACGTCCGTGTCGGTGAACGTCTTTGCAGTCACTGGCAGAAGAAGTCTCGCTGACTCCCGCGAAGCCCTTGGCCAGCTGCCCTGCGTTTCCCGTCCCGGCACACCCGGCCGCCACTAGCGCGTACGGGCGCGGTATGCCAACAACCGCGCCGCGAAGGACATCCTCATCGCGTGCTGCGACTTCTTTGGCCGGTTTCCCCGACGCGGTCCGCTCGATTTTTCCCAACACTGTCGCGAAAACCTGTGTCGTGCATTACCTCGACTTTCGGGTTAGGCTGATCGGAGGGAAATTGTTGGCAAGCCTGGATATTCCCCGCGCATAGCCGAAGTGGCGGTTGTGAGCGGACCGCGGCAGCGTGACGGGTATCCAGCGCGGGCTCAGCTTTCCGAACGAGAGGTCCAGTCCGCGTGAGGCGCGGGTTTCGCGGTTTCTGGTGTGCTGGTCACGTTCTGTTGGTGGAGACGGCGTGAGGGCGTCGGCGTGCGTCCTTTCATCACGAGGGCGAGTAGCCCCGCGAGCACCGTCGCCACGCCTGCCGTGAGCAGCGCCAGGTGCTGGCCGGCGACAAGTGCAGATGTGGCTGGTTTGCCCGCAGTCAATGCGAAGTTCGCGACAGCGACGAGTCCGGCGAGGCCGACCGCTCCGCCGATCTGCTGGGAGGTGGCAGCGAGCGCGGAGGCAACTCCCTGTTCAGCGGCGCTGACCCCGGAGGCGGCGGCGGCGAACATGGCCGGGAAGGTGGTGCCGGCACCGATTCCCCAGACGACCAGGCCGGGCACCACTGCCCAGAACGATCCGTGTACCGACATGCCGGCCGCCAGCAGGATCAGTCCGATGCCATTGGTCACCATGCCGGCTAACAGGGTCATCGGTAGACCCCACCGGCGGATCAGCGGTGCGGTGAGTCGTAGCGAGGCAGTCATGGAGACCAACGTGAGTGGCAGGAATGCGAGTCCTGCGGCCAATGCGCCGTATCCGAGCACGTCCTGCAGATAGCTGGTGAAGAGGTAGTACGCGCCCAAGCGAACTCTGGAAGATCAGGATGACGAGCATGGCGGTCAGCAGGCTGCGGTTGCGCAGCAGCGCCAGCGGTGCAAGGGGGTCCCGTACGCGCCGTTCTACCAGCAGGAACGCCGCGAGCAAGGTGACACCGGACACCATCGCGCCGGCGCCACGGACCGACGCCCAGCCAGCTTCCGGTCCACTGACCAGGCCAAAAACCAGAAGGGATGAACCAGTTGTAGCCAGCAGCGCGCCCAGTACGTCAAAACCGCCGGCCTGTCGGCGGGAGTCGACGGCCAGGACGAGCGGCGCTAGGAGCGCGGCCGCCAAGGCGATCGGGGCCATCACGAACAGCACCGATCGCCAGCCCCATACGTTCGTCAGCACGCCCCCGAGGACCGCGCCGGCCGCCAGGCCCGCGCTGCCGCAGGCGCCCCAGATCGCCAGCGCGCGGTTGCGCGCGGCGCCTTCGGCGAAGCTGGTGTTGATCAGCGAGAGGGTGGCCGGACTGAGCAGTGCCGCGCCGACGCCCTGCACCGCACGGGCGGCGACCAGCGTTGCGGTTCCGCTGGCGAAGCCGCCTACCAGGGACGCGGCGCCGAAAAGCAGCAGTCCCGCGACGAACAGCCGGCGGGCGCCGAGCCGGTCGACGGCGCGGCCGCCAAGGAGCAGGAAGCCGCCGAAGCCCACCGCGTACGCGGTGACCACCCACTGCAACGTCTGGGGCGTGAAGGTGAGAGCACGGCCGATATCCGGCAGTGCCACGTAAACGATGTTGTAGTCGAGGGCGATCAGGAACTGGGCGAATGCCAACAGGGCGAGCCGCGGCCCGGTCCGCTGTGAGGGTGCCACGAGATTGGGCTCTTTTCGAGGAGGCGATGGTGAACGGCATGCAATCACCACACGGCGTTCAATGTTTGCATGCTGAATAGTAGCTGAGGGTTGTAGAGTGTCAAGGGTGGAAGACGTGAAGGTGAGCCGGCGAGAGCGACTGCGCGCTGAGGCGGTGCGGGACATCAAGGCGATCGCCATGAAAGAAATGGCCGCTGGCGGTCCGGCAGCCATCTCACTGCGGGCGATCGCCCGTGAGATGGGAATGACCGCGGGTGCTCTTTACAGCTATTTCGACACCCGCGACGACCTGGTCGCCGCGCTCATCGCCGAGGTGTATACGGCCGTCGCCCAGCGACTGGAAGATGCGCGGGACTCGCGACCTGAGCGGGACCTGGCCGGTCGGATAGTGGCCGTTGGCGAGGCGTATCGGCGGTGGGCGGTCGGCAGCCCCGACGAGTTCCGGCTCATCTACGGCGATCCCATTCCTGGCTACCAGGCCCCCACCAACCAGGCGACCCAGGCCGCCGAACATCGCGCCTGCCTCGTCCTGACCGGCCTGGCGTACGCGGCGTGGCCGCAGGCCAAACAAACGCAGGGTGGCGGGGTCAGATGGTCAGACCTGCGCCCGGAGTTCGTGGCGCTGATCCGTAAGACCTACCCGGACCTGTCCGCGGGTGCCGCCGCGATGGGGTTCCGAATCTGGGGGCGCATGTACGGGCTCGTCGCCTTGGAGGTCTACGGCCACTTGTCAGCCCAACTGGCCGAACCCGGCCGGATCTACCATGCCGAGTTGCTTGACTTGGCCAGATCACTCGGACAGCCGACTCCATAGGCCGCGTTTTGCTGTCCATCAAAGGCTAATCCCGCTCCAAAGTACGTCGTCGCCGCGCCAATGGCGCGACCGGCTGGTACGGACCCGCTGGCCCCCAAAGGCGCACGGCGCGGATCCAGCGGACGCCTTCCACCTTGTCGTGCCCGCACTGCCCGGATTTGGCTTTTCCACCCCACTTTCCGGCCCCGGCTGGAACCACCGGCGGATCTCGACAGCGTGGGCCGAACTCATGCGACGCCTGGGGTATCAGCGATACGGCGCACCGGGCGGCGACACCGGTTCGGTCGTGTCGCCCGAGCTGGGCCGGGTGGCACCCGAGCACGTCGTCGGCGTACACATCAACGGCGGGCTGGCGTTTCCGAACGCGCGACCGGAGGATTTGGTCGGCCTTTCACCGGTCGAACGGGCCCGACTGACCGGCGCTGAACGACTGCGCGCGGATGGCACCGGATATGCCGACATCCAGGGCGCCCAGCCGCACACACTCGGTCTTGCATTGAATGATTCGCCAGTCGGCCAGCTCACCTGGATCGTGGAGAAATTCAAGGAATGGACCGGTCCCGCGCGCGAACTACCGGAGGATGCGGTGTCGCTTGATGAGATCCTGACCAATGTCACACTCTACTGGCTGACGGGCACCGGAACGACCTCGGCCCAGCTTTACTACGAGAACCGGACGGCCCAACCGACCTCGACCGAGCCGTCCGGCGTACCCACCGCGGTCGCGGTCTTTCCCACCGATCCGGCGATCCGCCGGATCCTCGAGCGCGAACACCGAATCGTTAGGTGGTCCGAATTCGACCGAGGCGGTCATTTTGCCGCAGCTGAGGCACCGGACCTGCTCGTGGACGACATCCGCGCGTTCTTTCGTACGCTGCGTTCTTGATCACGGTCACCGATGAGGATTCGCACCTCCTGCGGAGCAGATGTCAGCGACGAAAATATGCATCGAAGGTCCGTTGAAACTCAAAATGGTTGAAGGAATCCCAGTTAATGGACCAGGTCATTAGTCCGCGCAAACTCGGGTGTGGTCGATTTATGGCGTAGCTGCCGCAGCGCTGCCCTCGCATGAGGCAGTCCAATACCTGATCCTGTGCGCCAGGCGGAATCCAACCGCGACGGGCTGCATGCGTGTTCGCCGGCAGGCCAACCACCACCTGATCTGCACGCAAACCGGGGAAGAATGCGTTCGTGTCACCAGCCACCGTGAAACCGGTAAGCAGCATGTCGGTCATGGCAATGGGGAAGTCCGCGTCACCCATCTGATGCGTTCGATTGTCGGAACCGAGAATGGGGTCCGAATTGTAGTCTTGAACTGCGAGAACCGTGAGGTCATCACGAAGAGCGTAGATAATCGGCAGGAAGGCGCCTGACCGTGCATCCCGGGAGTTGTCCCTGCCCGGCCCGTACACGGAGTGGCCTAGTTGCACGCCCAAGGTCTCCGGAGCCATGGTCAGCACGAATTGCCGGCCGTAATGAGATTTGAGCCGCTTGAGCGCCGAGATCAGGTTGATCACGACTTTAGTTGTCGGATGCCTGAAGTCGACGTCGTCGCCGTCCAAGGCAACTGACTGTTGTTCAAAGTCCACGTCAATGCCGTCAAGCCCCCATCGATCGACAATCGCCCTCACGGAGGAGACAAAGTTGTCAACGTCACTGGCTGAGGTTAGCCGCACCTCGCTGTCGCCACCACCCAGAGAGATCAAAACCTTTTTGCCTTTTGCTCGCTGAGCTTGTATGCCGGCAAAAAACGCTTGGTCATCCTCGAAGCCCGCGCAAGTCCCGACTGCGCATCGCGTCAATGTCATCGTTCCGTGGCCAGCTGAACGAGCGAAGGCGACATTGATAATGTCCCATCCATCAGGCACGTCATTGATCGGCAGATATCCAGCGTCGTTGCCGAAGCTAGAATGCAAAAAGCCAATCAACGCATGTCGCGGCAGGTGCTGTACGGCAGCTTGTGCCGGCCGGCTGGTTCCGCCTGACACGAATACCAGCACTGCGATGCAAATCAGGCTGAGAGTGCGCTCAAATTTTCTACCTCGTAGACTCGTCGATGGACCGCAAAGCACACGCTCGATATGGCGTGAGGTCATAGAATTGCCCTTCGGAAAGAGACACCAGCACATATTCAATCAAAATCGAACAGTCAGGCAGAAAAGGTGGCGGCTGACGTGTCCAGCCTGGCGACCAGGCGGCTTCCCGGCCGGCCAGCCGCAAGAGCCGGCGAGCGTGCTCGCGTACGACATCCTCGGCGACCTCGCCAGCTTGGACGGCGGCCAACAACTGATCACCCCACGGCCCAAGCGGCCCGGGCATCACCAGATCCAGGCCACTGTTGGCGGACGGCACCGTGGTCTTGGTCGCGAAAAAGTCAGACATCACCATCCCATCCCAGCCCCACCGTCCTTTAAGGACGCCATGAATCAGGTCGCCATGCTCGGTCGCCGCAATGCCTTTGACATCGTTGTACGCGGCCATCATCGTCCACGGATTCGCGTCCTCCACGGCGATTTCGAACGGCAGCAGGTAAATCTCGTTCAACGCCCGGTCGTCGACCACCGAGTTGACCGTGAGCCGGTCGGTTTCAGCTTCGTTCGCCGCGAAGTGCTTAAGGTACGCGCCGACACCGAACGACTGCAATACCTCGCACACACGCGGCGGCGATCCGGCCAGTCAACAATGGATCTTCCGAGTACGCCTCGAAAAGCCTGCCGCCCAGCGGCGTTCGGTGCAGGTTCACGGTCGGTCCAAGGACGACGTGCACCCCGAGCGCTCGCGCTTCCTCGGCCAACAGCCGGCCGACGCTCTCCCCGACTTCCTCATCCCAAGACGAGGACAGCACCGTCGCGTTGGGCAACAGCGAGACCTTACGCCAGCCATCGACGCCAGAGCCGCCGCGCACGCCGGTCGGCCCATCCAAGAAGCCCATCGCCTCCAGCCCGATCGAGTCCTCACCGGGTAGATTGGGCATCCCGGCACCCGTGAGCAGCCGGATCACCTGATCCAACCTCAGACTGCTGAGAGCCCCTTCCAACTCCACACTCACTCCTTCGAAGCTTGTCAAAATGCGGCACGCCCCTCCGAGAGCTAATATGTCGAGCCACGGTTACGACTACTCGTCAGTTCGGTCGCAAGGGCCAGCCGGCGTTTCGCTCCCGAGAGACATTCGCGAACCAAGCGCACTCATACCGAGATCTTCACAACTTATTCTGGTCCCAACCATTTTCGCGCTGCCAGATCCGGTAAGCACACCGAGGACATCGAAGTAGTTGGAATGACCAAAACTGCGATACGTCTCGATATCCTGAACGGCCTGCTGATTGATCTCCACTGACGCACAGGGTGTCTTATCCAAGCCGTGTAGATTCTCCAACACGTTCAAAGAAAAACGATTCGGTCGGGTCCACCACCAGGTGCCAACCCCTTGCCCGGTCACTCCTTCGCCAAGCCGCGATGCAGAATAGACTTCGCCACCTATAGCGAAGGAGAAAATGGCCGTATACGTGTACGCCGAAGTCCGGACGGCGACATTCCAGACGCCGGCCGGACTGAGATGCACGCTCACCTCCGAACAACAGGCGAGGTACCCGCCGCCGCGGCGACAGTAACCAAAATCAGTCCCGGCGCCATCGAAACAACTGGTTGCGCCAAGGCGGTAAGCCTTACAAAAACGGAATGCGTCACTCCTCGCTCACATCGCGAAAATGGCCATATTCTCCGCGTCAACGGTCACCAGTTCGCCAGCCGCTACGATGCCGCTGCTGACCGCACTTTCACCTAACCTCATGCGACGCTTGCTGTGTATTGTCAACGTGCGCAAGGTCGCCATCGCCGAATCACCAAGGTCGACAAAAGCGACTATCCGTGGTCGCACTGGAGCAGGCCTCTCCAGCTCGATACGCCGCTTGCGATCTCACTCGTCCCCCACGTGCGAATAATCCCAATCGCCCCATCTGTTGACTTCCACAGAAACAGCCCTTAAGCTGCAGGAAATCGATATCTCAGACCAGTCGGGTTCGGTAGCCGTAGACAGTCACTGGAGTCACGTGACGACTGCCCAGCCAGTTCGTGACTGATGGCCGGAGCGGTGGGGATTTGGTCAGCTTTCTTACGGCGGTGGAACGTCGCCGGGATGTCACTGTGATGGCCATGCATGACGCCTTGGTTCTGAAGGTGCCCAAGTACGCAGTGCTGGCGAAGCAGCACGATGCGGAGCTTGTGGACGAGCTGCACTATGTGGCGCGCAGGATGGTCGAGTCAGCGATTCACCATCAGCCGCTTGGCAAAACCGATCTCAACTTTTTCCGGGACGTGGGGCGTGAACGTGCCCGAGCCAGGTTCTCTCCCGATGATCTGCGGGCGGGTATGCAGTTGGCATACCTCGCGGGCGCGAGCGACGTGTCCGTGCTTGCGGACACGTCCAACCACGTCGATGTGACTACATACTTCGCGCACGCAACCCGTGAACTTGGCCAACTTGCACGAGTTGCCGACGTTGCCTGTGCGGCCGCACTGGCCGAGATGGATGGCGGCAAGCTCGGAATGGGACTGCTCGTACGGCACCTGCTAGAGGGATCATCTCCAGATGCCACGGCAGCTGCTCTCGGTGTGACGCTACCGGCCGGCTATCTTTTGCTCCTGTGCCGGCCGAGGCCTTACGGTAGTCGCCAGAAAATCCACCCCATGGTCGCGGAGCGGTTGCTAGCACGTGTTCCGGGTGCGCTTTGTCAACTCCGAGCACGATCCGAAGAACTTCTTCTCCTGTTACCGATTACTGAGGATACGCTGCGTACGGTGCGAGCAACAGGGTCCGATCTCACTGCCGAATTGGCAGCAATCATGGGAAACCTGCACGTCTTGGAGTCCGTCGCGGCGAGCCCACAGGCCGTACCTGCCGCTTACGCTGAAGCCAAGAATTCAATCGCATTGATTGCGGCGATGCCGGATGCAGAGAACCGCCCCTATCACGTGAACGAGTTGCTGATCGAGTCGACAATCTCAGCTCAACCTGCGCTACGTCGCAAGCTGGCCGGCCTACTTGAACCACTGGATCAAGGCAAAGATCTCCGGCGCACGTTGGAGATCCTGTTCGCGTGCGGCCTGGACCGGGAGAAGACCGCAAAGAGACTCTACATTCACCGCCGCACGCTCACCTACCGACTCCTGCGAATCCGCACACTAACCGGCTTTGATCCCGCGGCAGCTCACGGCATCCAAGTCCTGCGCTGCGCCCTGACCGCTGCCCGACTCCCGGCGTCTTTACAGGACGCCACCTAAGCTCTAATGTAGCCGAACCCACAACTCGCTCTCGAATTGCAGCTACTGGCGAGAGCGAGCTAGAAACGAAGTTCATCGACAATACTCTTTCGCCGGATCGCAGATCGGGACCACGTTCGGCCGTAGATCGCTGTGTACCCAACTGACAAGGACCAGTTCACGCTGGTTGCGATCGCGATCCGCTACGGAACGTTGGAAGGCATGGAGCAAGTCCTTCGGCGTTTCGACAGGACCCGGTCACCAAAGCGGCCGGCGGGACCCAACCCGGACAAACTTACGGTCCAGACGAATTAGCTGCCTTGTGGACCAAGCGCGACAGGCGTTCAACCCAGACACGATCCTTAATCAACTCGGCCTGAACAATCGCGCCGAACCTGGTCATTGCCCTAGTTGCAATCATGGATCCATGGCGCGCGCTACTGGCGATGACCGTCGGTATGCCAGCGGCAGACTGGTCAGTGGGAGCGCCTGTCGGCTAGCGACACCCTTGCTCGCTGTCGTAGTCGGCCACGACATCGCTCCTTCGGAGCGCACCGCCAAGGTTGATCGCCTCCTTGCCATGTCCCCAGAAAGGCCTGTTGTCGGACTTGACATCGACATCGGTAAGTCGTAGCTTACCGTTTGTGGGAACTTACCGAGGACTTGACGGATGGGACGTACTCGGCGATCCAAGCCGACGACTCATCGTCGCGAGCCTGGCCGAACGACCACAGGCCGTCGGCGAACTCGCCCACGCCTTGCCGATCAGCCGACCAGCGGTCTCCCAGCACCTCAAAGTGCTCAAGACCGCCGGGCTGGTCACCGACCACGCAACCGGCACCCGCCGGATCTACCAGCTCAATCCGGCGGCCGTGGCCGCCCTACGAGATCAACTCGACACATTCTGGAACCGCGCCCTCGCCGGCTACCAGGACACCGTCGAAGAACAACCCGAGGAGAAATTCATGACCCAGGCAGCCCCAGCAGTCGTACGCAAACACACCATCGTCGACGCGTCAGTCGAGAAGGCTTTCGCCGTCTTCACCGAACGGTTCGGCGATTTCAAACCTCCGGAGCACAACCTCCTCGGAGTAGCGATCGCCGAAACCATCTTTGAACCCAAAGTCGGCGGCCACATCTACGACAAGGGAACGGACGGCAGCGAATGCCGCTGGGCGCGCGTTCTGGCGTACGAGCCGCCAGAACGGGTGGTCTTCAGCTGGGACATCGGCCCGACCTGGCAGATCGAGACAGACCCAGACAACACCAGCGAGGTCGAGGTCAGATTCGTCGCCGAAACCCCGCACCGCACGCGAGTGGAACTCGAACACCGCCACATCGACCGCCACGGCGACGGATGGCAGGCCGCCAGCGACGGACTCGCAGACGACGCCGGCTGGCCGCTCTACCTGGCCCGCTACGCCGCCCTCTTCGCCGAAGACAACTAAACGGGCCGAAAGGCGCCGGCCACCGACGTTCGAGGGCTTTGGCATCACCACAGCAAAATCCCACGCAACACCGCCGGCCGGCGCCACCCTGAGCTAGGGCGCCTGCGCCTGGCGGTAAAGGCTGCATGTCTCCGATCGAGGTAGAGGCTGTAATCGTGGACGGCCCCGCCTGATACCCGTCCGCGCGAACGCGGGCTGCCGTTTTGTGGCAAGAAGTGCGCCAACTGTCGACCACCAGCCAAAATCGGGCGCGGACGATAAACAATGCCGATTGGAAGACCCTCCAACAAGTACGCAGGTGGCATCGCCCGCGATCGAGATGCACGGGGAACATCGCTGGACCGTTAAGAGGCTGAGATGACCGCGGCAACGATCCATCAGCGGCGCTAAAGGAAGTACGAACAACCTGACTCGGTCGATTGCCATGACGTCTCACCTGCCTGGCATATTGCCAAATTCCGAGCTTATGGTTTGCGTCCGACTCCGCCCAAGCAGAGTTGGCCCACATCAGACGGCACGCCTAGGCTAGGGCCGGAGGGCCACCATGCTCCAATAGGTACGATTCCAGGATCGATCAACTCCAGCCCATCAAAGAACGAACGAATCTCCTCTGACTGGCGAAAATGCAGAGAATGGAAGGAGTCCTTGAACTTCGCCTCCAGCTTCTCAGCAAGATCGGCAAGGCGGCTGCCATCTCGCGGGTTGCTCGCATGTGACATCACAAGATACGACCCAGACGGCAGAGCAGCGACGTACTCACCAACGATCCGGCGGGCCTCGCTAGTGCTCGAGATATGGTGAATGACCAGGCCCATGATCAGCCCGACTGGTCGCTTCAGATCCAAATTTCGGATCAGCCAGGGATCACTAAGGAATTGGAATGAAATAACATTTCAAGTTGGCTGATTATTTGGTATTATGTCGGGGTGCCCAAGGATCGATC
>NZ_BAAANY010000022.1:0-93449 GCF_039530045.1 Fodinicola feengrottensis
TACACCCAGTAACCACCCGATCGACGGTCACACCCTGCACGGACCACTGCTCTCCCTCGCCGTTCACGCCCTGCCGTGGCTGCTGCTGGCGCTGCTGCTGTGGGTCCCGTACTACCTGCTGACCTGCTGGACATGGCCATTCGCCAACTGCCGGAGATGCGGCGGACTCGGCAAACGCCTGTCACCGTCCGGCCGCACGTTCCGCGAATGCCCCCGCTGCGGCGGCAGCGGCAGCAAACTCCGCGCCGGCCGGTACCTGATCAATCACCTACTCGCCAACCGTCGCACCGCGCGCAGGCATGAAGACCGCCGCGAACGCCAGCGCTGAACAGACCTCAATCCATCCGTTTCACCGTTCCTGAAAGGACACTCGCCATGCCTGGACTGCCCGAAATCACGATCGTCGGGACGCTGACCGCTGACCCCGAACAGCGATTCACCAAAAGCGGAATCGCGGTCGCCAACTTCACCGTCGCGTCCAATGACCGTCGCTACAACAAAGAAAGCGGTCAGTGGGAGGACGGGGACGCGACCTTCTTGCGCTGCTCGATCTGGCGTGACTACGCCGAGCACGTCTCTGAGTCGTTGGCTCGCGGTCAGCGGGTCATCGTCGTTGGTCAGCTGCGACAGCGCAGCTACGACACCGCAGAAGGCGAAAAGCGCACGGTCGTCGAGGTTGACGTACGCGAGATCGGCCCTGCCCTGAAGTGGGCGACGGTCAAGGTCGCCAAAGCTAAGCGCGGCAACGCAAACACCACCCGCAACGGCGGCGAGTCCGACCCGTGGACGGCGCCCGCTGCCTCGGCAAAGGCCAGCGGCTACAGCGAAGAACCGCCGTTCTAACTCAGCTCTCCGGCTGGCGCGCCGGACGCATTCGGCGCGTCAGCTCTGCCCACCTGACTACGACGACCAGGAAGACACCGACGTGATTACTCCACACGATCTCATCATGGCTGGCTGGGAGCTGGCCGCGCGTGGCTGGCCGGTCTTCATGCTCGGCAGGTCCAAACGCCCCGTTGCCAACTGCCCCGACTGTCGGCCAGGCGCGGCCGGTGGCCACGACCCGGAACTGTGCCACTGCCTGACCTGTCACGGCTTCTACGCGGCCACGACCAACCCGGCCCGCATTGCGGCTGTCGTACGCGCCGTACCCGGCGGCCAGCTGGCCGTACGGACCGGCGACCGTGCGCAGCTGCTCGTGGTCGACGTAGACCCCGCGCACGGCGGAAACGCCAGCCTCGCCAGGCTGATCGATGCCGGCATAGCCGCGCCAACCGCACGCGTGATCACCGGAACAGGCGGCCACCACCTGTACTACCGCCACCCCGGCCAGCCGGTGCCCTCACGGCCGCTGCCCGGCTATCCCGGCATCGATATCAAGGCCGACGGTGGATACGTCGTCGCGCCACCGTCCACAAACCGGCGCACCGGCCGGTCGTACCAATGGGTGACGGACGGGCGCGCCGTAGAGGAGATGCCCCCGCCGCTGGTTTCCGCATGCCTCAGCCAGAAAGGGCCGGAGCGCATACCAAATGCCGCCGCAGCCGGTCCAGTGCGCACCGTCGCGGCGGGGGGCATCTCCTACCCCGACCAACTACTCAGCTGCCACCTGGACGCCGTACTCCGCGCACCGGTCGGCAGACGCCGTACGACCCTCTACGGCGCCGCGCGGGGAGTGGCTCGCATGGTCGCCGCTGGCGCGATCAGCCACGCCGACGCGGTCGCCGCGCTGACCGAGGTGGGGCGGGCCATGGAGCAGAGCGAACGGGAGATCTGCGCAGCCATCGCCGGCGGATTCCGCGACGAAACAACAGCGGCATGACCGCGCGCGCTTGCGGTCTGGATTGGCGCGATCGCAGCCATTGGGGAGGCGGACGAATGCTGCCCTGCCGGCACTGCCACCGACCCGCACTCTGCCGCGACGCCACCGGCCAACCGGCGCACAAAACCTGCGCTGAGCAAGCAATGACCAGCGATGCCACCGAACGCGGGGAGATCACCGCATGACTACCAAAACCACGACCGGCGTCGAAATGCTCGACGCCATACGGACAGCAATTACGCGATACGTGGTGATGCCCAATCAGGCGACTACCGATGCCGTCACGTTGTGGATTGCCGCAACTCACGCGCAACCGGCGTGGGCACACGCCCCGCGGTTGGTTATCCGTGGCCCGGAACGGCGCTGCGGAAAGTCACGCCTGCTCGATGTCGTAGAGGCACTCAGCCATGACCCGCTGCTGACCGTCAACGCATCGGCCGCCGCCGTCTATCGGTCGGTAACCGTCGACCCGCCGGTCATCCTGGTAGACGAGGCCGACACGATTTTCGGTCCCAAAGCTGAAGGAAACGAAGACCTGCGGGGGCTGCTCAACGCTGGCCACCAGCGCAACCGGCCGGCCGTGCGGTACGACGCATCCACCAACAGCGTGCAGCACTTGGAAACCTTCGCTATGGCCGCGCTTGCAGGCATCGGTCAAATGCCGGACACCATCGAAGACCGCGCCATCATCGTCCGCATGCGCCGCCGCGCACCCGGCGAAAAGGTGGACACCTTCCGGTACAAGCGCGACCGCCAACCGCTGCGCGCTTTCGCGACCAAACTGACCAAGTGGCTGCGGGTCGACCTGAAAGCCCTTGAACGCATCGAGCCGGACATGCCGATCGAAGACCGCGCCGCTGACACCTGGGAGCCACTCGTGATCGTCGCCGACTACGCCGGAGGAGACTGGCCGGACCGGGCACGCAATGCCGCCAAAGGGCTCACTGAGCAGGCGGCCAGCGACAGCCAGATCTCTGACCGAGTGCGATTGCTGGCCGACTGTCGCAAGGCTTTCGGCGTCGATACCGCACTTTCCACCGCGACCCTGTTGGACCGGCTGAAGTCCGAGCCGGAGGCGCCGTGGTCGGAATACGGCCCTGCCGGGCTGACCGCAATGCGGCTGGGCAACATCCTGCGGGAGTACGAGATCCGCTCCGGAAACATCCGATTCTCAGACGGCGTACAAGCCAAGGGGTATCAGCGCGTCGATTTCACAGACGCCTGGAATCGGTACTGCCCGCGTCCGCTCAAGGCTATTGACGGCCCGGAATCTGGCGCCAACAAAGCCAACCTGACCGGGCAAGCCGTCCCGGTCGTCCCAGCCACATCTGTGCAGGTCAACGCCGGGACGCCTTAAGCCATTGGGACGGCTAAGCCGTCCCGCCCAAAACAGCCGTCCCAGGGCTGACCAGCAAAAACAACCCTGGGACGGCTGGGACACCACCCCCAGCTAAACGCCATCCGATGCGCTGATCTTTGGCGCTCCGAATAGAGGGAGAACCTCGCGATGACCGCCGCGACGACTGGGCAAAAGGTCCTGCTGGACGTGCAGGAGGCAGCCCAAATGTTGAGCATGGGTCGGACCGCCGTATTCGAGGAGATCCGCCTTGGTCGCCTGAAATCCGTAAAGCGGGGCCGTACTCGGCTCATTCCAGTCCAGTGCATTGAGGAGTTTGTGAGTCTCCTCCTTTCTGAGATGGGGGAGTGACGTGGCCGAATCGAATTCAGGCGAAACCAAGAAGCGCCGGAGTCGCGGCGATGATGGCGTGTATTTCGACCAGTCGAAGAATTGCTGGGTCGGTGCAATCTCAATGGGCTACGCAGTAAATGGGAAACGGCGTAGGCCAAAGGTGTACGGCAAGTCTTCGACTGAAGTACGCGACAAGCTGAAAGAGTTAAGAAAGGAGCTGGAAACGGGTGTCAAGCCGGAAGCCAACTACACCGTTGCCAATGCGGTAACCGACTGGCTTGCGCGGGGCCTCAAAGGCCGTAACAAGAAGACCGTAACTAAGAATCGCCAACTTGCCGAGAAACACCTAATACCGCTCATCGGCAAGGCTAAGTTGCCGGATCTGACGGCTGATGATGTTGACGACTGGCTTGAGACGCGCACAGAGATTCTGGCTACCCGGTCGATCAGGGACCTCCTGGCCGTGCTGCGACGCTCGATTACATTCGCCCAGCGCCGCGACAAGATCGGCCGGAACGTGGCATCGCTGGTCACAGCGCCAGAGGGTACGGAAGGCCGGCCGAGCAAGGCGTTGACGCTCGGTCAGGCATTCGCACTGCTCAAGGCCGCAAAGGGGAGTCGCCTCTACGCGTACGTCGTGCTGTCACTGCTGACAGGAATCCGAACAGAGGAGGCACGAGCGCTCAGGTGGGATCACGTCGTGCTGGTGTCCCTGATCAAGCAAATACCGCCGTACATCATGGTTTGGCGATCCGTACGAGAGCACGGCGACACGAAGACTCGGAAGAGTCGTCGCAGCCTGGCTCTGCCACTGCTCGGTGTGGCTGCGCTGTGCTGGCAGCGAGCGGTACAGGAGGCCGACCGGCGAGCGGTTGGCGATGACTGGTCCGAGCATGGCCTTGTCTTCTGCACTCGGTACGGGAAGCCGCTCGATGCTGCCAACGTCCGGCGGGACTTTCGGGGCATCCTCAAGAAGGCTGGTCTAAATCCGGAGGAATGGACTCCCCGCGAGCTGCGGCATAGCTTTGTCTCGATCATGTCGGCGAACGGCGTAGCGCTCGAAGACATTGCCCGCCTGGTCGGCCATAGCAGCACGGCGACAACAGAGGCGGTCTACCGCAAGGAGCTGCGCCCGGTCATCACTCAAGGCGCCGACGTGATGGGCAACCTGTTCAATCTGCTGCGCCAAACGGCTTAGGCTCCCTGTTTGGCTCCCCGGTCGCCGCAGATAGCAATCAGGGCCGGTTTCCAGAATATGGAAACCGGCCCTGACCTGCTGCTATACCCGTCGGGGTGGCGGGATTTGAACCCACGACCTCTTCGTCCCGAACGAAGCGCGCTACCAAGCTGCGCCACACCCCGGGTGTGCGTGAATGAGTCTAACTGAGACGTGGAAGCGCTTTGACGGCAGGGATCATCCGTTTGGGATGAGGGTGAGCAGGGTGACCTCCGGCGGGCAGGCGAACCGGATTGGTGCGTACGGGGAGGTGCCCATGCCGGCGGAGACGTTCAGCCAGGTGTGGCCGGACCAGCGGTTCAGGCCGCGGGCGTACGGGCGGTCGATGCCGCAGTTGGTGACCAGGGCGCCGTAGCCCGGCACGCGCAGTTGGCCGCCGTGGGTGTGACCGCACAGCAGCAGGTCGTAGCCGTCTTCGGCGAACCGGTCCAGGACCCGGGGCTCGGGTGAGTGGGACAGTCCGATCCGCAGGTCAGCGGCCGGGTCGGCGGGGCCGGCGATGCGGTCGTAGTCGTCTTGGGACAGGTGTGGGTCGTCCACGCCGGCGAAGGCGAGCCGGCGGCCGCCGGCGGTGACGGTGGCGCGGGAGTTGGTGAGGTCGGCCCAGCCGGAGGCGGTGAACACGTCCCGCAGGTCCTGCCAGGGCAGGTCCGGCCCGAACCGGCGGACCTGCGGCTTGCCGAAATACCGCAGCGGGTTCTTCGGCAGCGGTCCGTAGTAGTCGTTGCTGCCGAAGACGACGGCTCCAGGACGCTCCAGGAGCGGCGTGAGCGCGTGTACGACGGCCGGCACTGCCTCCACGTGGGCGAGGTTGTCGCCGGTCACCACGACCAGGTCAGGGTCCAGCGCGGCCAGCTCCCGTACCCACTCCTGCTTCGACCGCTGGCCGGGAGTCATGTGCAGGTCCGAGATGTGCAGGATGCGCAGCGGCTCGGAGTCCGGCGCCAGCACTGGTACGTCGAAGCGGCGCAGCGTCCACCTCGTCCGCTCGATTCCAGCCGCGTAGCCCACGGTAGCGATCCCGCCCGCGAGCACGGCCAATGACAATCCGGTGCGCCACTTCATACCGACCAGGCTAGTGTCGTGCCTCGTGAGCGCTCTCAAGGACCGCCTGTCCACCGACCTGACCACCGCCATGAAGGCCCGCGACCAGCTGACCACCGGCACCTTGCGGATGGTGCTGTCCGCCGTCAAGACCGCTGAGGTGGCTGGAAAGTCGGCTCGCGAGCTGACCGACGACGAGGTGCTGGCGGTGCTGACCGCCGAGGCGAAGAAGCGCCGCGAGGCCGCCGAGATCTTCGACACGCGCGACCGTGCCGAGCTTGCCGACCAGGAGCGCCGCGAGACCACGATCATCGAGCGTTACCTGCCCCAGCAGCTCACCGACGAGGAGCTGACCGAGCTGGTCACGGCCGCTATCACCGAGACCGGCGCGGCCGGCCCGAAGGCGATGGGCCAGGTGATGAAGGTGGTGCAGCCGCAGGTCATCGGCCGTGCGGATGGTGGCCGGGTGTCCGCCGAGGTGCGGCGACAGCTCGCGAGCTGACCGCGGTGGTGTCACTGCGGCTGGCCGTGCCGGCGGACGTGCCGGCGCTGACCGCGTTGGTACGCGGCGCGTACGAGCACTATGTGCCGCGGATCGGCCGCGAACCGGCGCCGATGACGGACGACTACGCCGAGGTCGTACGACGTGGCCACACCTGGGTCGCCGAGCGTGCCGGCATCGCTGTCGGCATGCTCGTCCTGGTGCCTGAGACGGACCACCTGCTGCTGGAGAACATCGCCGTACGCGCTGATGCCCAGGGTGGCGGGATCGGCCGGCTGCTGCTCGTACAAGCCGAAAGCGAGGCGGTCCGGCTCGGGTTCGTCGAGGTCCGGCTCTACACCAACGCGGCGATGACCGAGAACATCGCGTACTACCAGCGCCACGGGTACGTCGAGATCCATCGGGCCGGAAACGACGGCTTCAGCAGGGTGTTCTTCAGCAAAGTCCTCTAGACGAAAAAGAACCCCCGACCACGTGGCCGGGGGTTCTTTCGTCAAGCTCAGACCTGGGGTTTGGCGCGCCGGCCATTCGACGTGGTGAAACCCGGGTTGTAGAGCGCGAACGGTGGCAGGCCGGTCGGGCCGTGCCCGGGGCCTTTGGTCGGGGTGCCGTGCCCGGTGCCCTGGGTGGTGCCGCCGCCGGTGCCGGGTCGTACGGTCCCGCCGCTGCCGCCGGCCTTCGGGCTCGGGGTCGGGTTGGCCGGCTCGCCGGCGTGCGAGTGCACGCCACCGTTGGCCAGGCTGTCCGGTGGCGGGTCGAAGCCCTTCTCCGGCATTCCGTCGACCGCGTTCGCCATCGCCGGGCCGAAGATGTAGTTGGCGATGTCGGGACTGTCGTTGTTGTCCGCCCCGTGGAAGGGGTTGTCAGTGTCGGTGGAGAACGACGCTCCGGCCAGCTGCGGGACGAAGCCGGCGAACCACACCTGGCGGTTGCCCGGCGTCGAACCGGTCTTGCCGGCCATCGGGCGACCCACCGCGTTGCCGACAGAGCCACCGGTGGCCCAACCGCAGTGGCCGGCCTGGGCGGACTGGGCGACCGGGCAGCGCGCCGCGTCGGTGGCCGCGTCGGCGACGCCCTTGCTGAAGACCTGCTTGCAGTTCGGAGCGCCCAGGCTGAGGGTCTTGCCGTCCGGGCCCTGCACCGACTGGATGGGCGTCGGCTCGCAGTATTTCCCCTCGGCGGCCACTGTCGCGTACGCATTCGCCATGTAGAGCGGCCAGGTGTCCGAACCCTGACCGAACGTCAGCGAGAGACGGCCGGGGTTGTCTCCACCCTTGATGATCGAGTCGTAGCTGTTCGTGCCGGTCGCGCCGGGGAAGAACGAGATGCCGGCGTCGCGCGCGGCTTTGGCCACGTTGGTCACCTTGGCGGCGATCTCCAGCTGGATGAAGTACGTGTTCACCGATTCGCCGAAACCGCTCCACATGTCCCGGTAGCCGTTCATGGAACCGTTGGAGTTGGCGTTCGCCACCGTGTACGGCTCGCCGTCGTCACCCTTGGCCTTGGTGGTGTACGTCTGCCCCGAGTAAAAGCCGGTGTCCAGCTGCATGCCCTGCCGGAGCGCGGCCAGCATGGTGAACATCTTGAACGTCGATCCGGATGGATAACCAGTGGAGGTGGTCTGGTTCTCCGGATCGCCGGTCAGCAGCGGGTTCTCGTTGTACTGCTTGAGGGCTCGCCCGGCCGCGCCCTTCGGAGCCTGGTCGAACGTCCGGTTGACGGCCAGCGACCGGATCCGGCCGGTGCCGGGCTCGATGAACACCACGCCCTGAGTCAGGTCGGCGCCGCGGCCGCCGCCGACGTTGTCCACCGAGTGCTGAGCAGCCGCCTGCATGTCCGGGTCCAGCGACAGCTTGATGGTGTAGCCGCCGGTCCGGATGGCGGACCAGCGCTCATCCGGGGTGGCTCCGAGGCTTGGCTGCTGCTGCGCCCAGATCCGCAGGTAGTCGCAGAAGTAGCCCCAGTTGTTCTGCGCGGTGATCGCGCCGTTGGGCAGGCAGGTGCTGGGCAGCGGAGTGAGGTTCAGGGTCGGCTTGTTCTTCTTCCCGTCATTCTCCTGCGCTGACGTGATGTATCCAAGCTGCTGCATGCGGGTGAGCACGTAGTTCCGGCGAACCTCGGCCTTGTCCAGGTGCAGCGGGTAGTAGCCGGGGCTCTGGATGAAGCTGGCCAACAGCGCGGACTCGCCGAGCGTGAGCTGGTCGACCGACTTGTTGAAATACCGCTGAGCGGCGACGGCCACGCCGTACGCTCCTCGGCCGAAGTAGACCGTGTTGAGGTATTTTTCCAGGATCTGCTGCTTGTTGAACTTCTTCTCCAGCGCGACGGCATACCGGATTTCCCGCAGCTTGCGCCCGAGGGTCTGCTGGACGGCCGCGGCCCGGGCGGCGTCCGAGGTGGCGGTCAGTGCCAGGTCCTGCCGAACGTACTGCTGGGTGAGCGTGGACGCGCCCTGGGTGCTGCCGCTGCCGCTGCTGACGAACGCTCGCAGGATGCCCTTCAGGTCGACGCCGTGGTGCTCGTAGAACCGGCTGTCCTCAATCGCGATCACGGCGTGCTGCAGGGACTCGGGCACCTGGCTGAGCGTGACGTTGACGCGGTTCTGGTCGCCGTGCAGGGACGTGACGTACTGCCCCTTGTCGTTCAACACCTTTGTCGTCAGCGGCAAAGGTGGTGTCTGCAGCTCGCTGGGCAGGTTCTCGAAGGTGTCAGCGCCCGCTTTCGCGGTCAGGCCGGCCACCGCTGCGGCCGGGAGCGCTGCCGCGGCGACCACTATGCCGGCCAGCAGGCCGCACAGAAACAGCGATATCAGATTGGTAAGCGGATTGCGGGTCCGGGTACTCGTCACCCGGACGAGAGTACGCGGCGATGCTGACAGCGTTGAGCCCGCGCCAGTCATGCGCGCGGAGTAGTCGCAGGTTACACGCCTGTTTCCGGTGCGTAAGGGCCTTGTCAAGGTGGCGCTGAGCACACCAACTCAACCGAACGGCTGATGTCAGATCGGGCCGATCAGCCGGTGTGGCACTTGGTGTCCGGTTTCCTACCGTCTCCCCAGGGGTTTAAGACCTACAAGACTGAGGGGGGTCCCGGACGTGACCGATCGGGTCGAAGGCTGGGCTTCCAGGGCGGCTTGCCGCACGCGCAATCCGGATGAGCTATTCGTTCAGGGGGCTGCGCAGAACAAGGCCAAAATGGTGTGCATGGGATGCCCGGTGCGAACCGAGTGCCTTGCCGACGCTTTGGACAACCGGGTGGAATTCGGGGTTTGGGGTGGGATGACCGAGCGGGAACGGCGGGCGTTGCTGCGCCGTCGCCCTGATGTGTTGTCCTGGTCCAAGCTGCTCGACACCGCACGCCGCCTACACCTGCTCCAGCCGACCGCGTAACCAACGCGAACTGGAACTGGTCTCCGCTACGCCCGGCGACCGCCGGGCGACTGCTCTAGAGCCGTGTTCACCTTCGTCGTCAACGTGGCCAGCATCTGCACTTCGGCCCGACTCAGGTGGTCGAACAAGTGATGCCGCACGTCCTCGACGTGCCCTGGCGCCGCTTCTTCCAACGTGGCGAACCCGGCATCGGTCAGTACGGCCACCGAGCCGCGCCGGTCCGTCCGGTCGTCCTCGCGGCGTACCCAGCCGGACTCCTCCATCCGGGCGATGTGATGGGACAGCCGGCTCCGTGACTCGCCGGTGAGCTCGGCCAGCGTCCCCATCCGCATCTTGCGATCGCTCCGAGTGGACAGCACGACCAGCACGACGTAGTCACTGTGCGAGAGGCCGCTGCGGTTGGTCAACTCGTGGTCGAGCCGGGCGAACAGCAACCGAGTGATCTTGACGAAGCCCTGCCACGCCTGTTGTTCCTGCGGATCCAGCCAGCGCGGTTCGGTCACCTCGGCATTATGGCGGGCGGTGGCCGCCACCGGCCCAGCCGAACCGCCGTTATTCGCCAGCCAGAGCGGCACCCACCCGGCGCAGACCGGCCAGGTCGTGGACGTCCTCGGGCTGTGTTCGTACGGTCGCCACCGGCACGTTCGGGTGGCTGGCGGTAAACCGTTCGGCGACCCGGGACTGAGCGTTCACCAAGGCGACGAGGTCGGCGTGTACGCGCAGGACCTCGGCTGTGGTCGGTGACTCGCCGGCGGCTTCCAGCTGCTGGGCGGCCGCGATCGCCTGCTCGGCGGTGAGATCGCCGGCGGCGACCTGGTCGACTCGGTTCAGCACCAGCCCGGCCAGCGGCATGTTCTCCTCGACCAGCCGGTCGGCGAAATAAGCCGCTTCTCGTACCGCGTCCGGCTGTGGTGCGGCCACCACCAGAAAAGCGGTGCCCGGGGTCTGCAGCAGCCGGTACGTTTCGTCGGCCCGCTGACGAAAACCGCCGAACATCGAGTCCAGCGCGGAGACGAAAGTGGACAACTCGCCGAGTAGTTCGCCGCCGAGAATTTTGCTCATCGCGCGGGAAAAGAACGACAGCGCGCCGGTGGCTATCCGGAAGACGCCGCGGCCGCCGACGCGGGCCGGGGCGAGCAGGATCCGGAGCATCCGGCCATCCAGGAACTTCGCCAGATGTTGAGGCGCGTCAAGGAAATCCAGCGCCGACCGGGACGGCGGAGTGTCCACGATGATGAGGTCCCACTCGTTCGCCTCGCGAAGCTGGCCGAGCTTTTCCATCGCCATGTATTCCTGCGTACCGGAAAAGGTGGAGGACATCGCCTGGTAGAACGGATTCGCGAAGATCTCCTCGGCTTTTTTGCCGTCCGAATGGGCAAGAACCACCTCGTCGAAGGTGCGTTTCATGTCCAGCATCATGGCGTGCAGCTCGCCCTTGACGGCGTCTTCACCGTCCACATCAGACACTCTTCGAGGGGTGTTGTCGAGTTCGGTCAGGCCGAGCGACTGGGCCAGCCGGCGGGCCGGGTCGATGGTCAGCACGACCGTACGGCGGCCGGCCTCGGCGGCCCGCAGGCCAAGCGCGGCCGCGGTTGTCGTCTTGCCTACTCCGCCGGAGCCGCAGCAGACCACGATCCGGGTGTGCGGGTCGGCCAGCAGCGCGTCCACGTCCAGGACGGGAGGTTTCGCGGTGGTCGGAGTCATGAGACGTCCTCAGGACGAGACACGGCTGACCCCCTGCGCGATGAGGGTGTCGGCCAGCTCGTACAGGCCGCCCATGTCGATGCCGTCGGGCAGGAACGGCAGCTGCAACAGCGGTGGCCCCAGCTCCTCAAGCTCAGCTCGCAGTCGCTGCTCCAGCTCGACCCGCAGGCGGTAGTCGGCCGCCTCGCTGGCCAACCCGGCGAGGGTGGCCTTGTCCACCGGCAAGCCGGCGGCGGCCAGACCACGCTTCAGCTCGGCCTGGCTGACCTTGGTGCCGGCCAGCCGGGGCGACCGGACCGAGTTGACCACGACCGTACCGACCGGCAGCGACAGCTCGCCGAGCTCCGCGATCGCATCCGCGGTCTCCTGCACGGGCATCTCCTCCAGCACGGTGACCACGTGGACGGCCGTGAGCGGCGAATGCAGGACGGCCGCGACACCGTCGCTCTGGGTCTTGATCGGGCCGACCTTGGCCAGGCCCGCGACCTCCGAGGTGACGTTCAGGAAGCGGCCGATCCGGCCGGTCGGCGGGGCGTCCAGGACGACCGCGTCGTACCGCCGGTGCCCGCGTTCCATCCGGGTCACCGACTCCTTGACCTTGCCGGTGAGCAGCACGTCTCGGACGCCCGGCGCGATGGTGGTGGCGAAGTCGATGGCGCCGAACCGCTGCAGCATCTTCCCGGCCCGGCCGAGCCGGTAGAACATCTCCAGGTAATCCAGCAGCGCTTCCTCGGCGTCCACCGCGAGCGCCCAGACCTCGCCGCGGCGAGGTGCGGAGCCGATCTTGCGCTCGCCGTACGGCAGCGGGGGCACGTCGAAGAGCTGTGCGATGCCCTGCCGACCCTCCACCTCGACCAGCAGCGTGCGCTTGCCGTCGGCGGCCAGCGCCAACGCGATGGCGGCCGCGACGGTGGTCTTGCCGGTACCGCCCTTGCCGGTCACCACGTGCAGCCGGGCGGTCGGCCAGTTGCTACGTCGGGACACGGGTTGACACGCTAGTCGGCCGCCGCCCGACACGCTCGTACAAGTGCCCTAACGCACCCGTGCCTGGACAGCGAACGACCCGGGTCGGCGAGGCCGGCCCGGGTCGAGTATGGCTGGGTCGATCAGGGAGTGGGCTTGAAGTCGCTGAACTTGCACACCTTCCAGCCGCCGCTCTGGTTGTCGACGGTCAGGTTCCAGGTGCCGCTGACAGTCTGCGGCGTGCCGCTCACCGACGCGGACAGCGTGACGTTGGCGCCCACGGTGTGCTCGGTGCTGCTGACCGGATCGTCGCTGCTGATCGAATACGTGAAGCTGGTCAGCGTGAAGCTGCCACCACTGCTGCCGGACATCGGGTTGGCGGGCATCCCGCCGCTGCCGTACTGGCTCTTCAGGGAGTCGCAGAGGATGCCGGTCGCCTTGGAGTTGTCCTGGTTCTTGATCGCCGTGAAGAACGTGTCGGCGGCATCCCGGGCCGACGAGGCGCCACCGCCACCGCCGAGCACACCGGTCAGGAACAGCACTAGTACGAGGCCGCCACAGCAGAGCAGCAGCGCCGCGCCGCCGCCGACGATGCCCAGGATCAGGCCGGTGTTCGACTTCTTCGGCGGTGGTGCCGGGAACCCGGCGTTCGGATCGCCGAAGCCGGGTTGCCCGTACCCGGCTTGCGGTTGCCCGTACCCGGGCTGGGGCTGGCCGTAGCCGGGCTGCTGCCCGTACGAGCCCTGGTCGCCGCCGTAGCCGGGACCCGACGGCTGGCCGCCGTAGCCCGGCCCGGAGGGCTGCTGGCCATAACCCTGGTTGGGGTCGTACGGCCCCGGCGGGTAACTCATCGCGACTTCCCCTAACGCACGGATGCACTACCTGGCTTCGTTGCCGTTCAGGGTAGTCGTACCCGCGCAACCCGCAGCTCGGGCGGCCGGAGGATGTCAGCCGGTGAGCTCGGGCGACGTGAACGCGGCCGAGCACACCTTCCACCCGCCCGAGCCCTTGTCCACTCCGAGTTTGTACTCGCCGCTCACGTCGTTGTCCTCGCCGGACACCGTCAGGGTCAGGTTCGCGTTCGCCACCACGTCGTGGTGAGTGGCGCTGGTCGGGGTGTCCGAGGCGATCGTGTACGAGAACTTCTTGAGCTGGACATCGGACGGGTCGAGCCCGGGCGGCGCGCCGGCCGGAGTGCCGTTCTGCAGCGCTGGGCAGGTGACCGCGTTGGCGGCGTTGTCGTCCTTGTTCTTCACCGCGGTCATGTACTTGTCCGCCGCTTCCCGGGCCGAGGACGCACCACCACTGCCGGTGTCACCGGTGCCGCTCGTACTGCCCGTGGTGGGCAGGCTGCCGGCGCTTGGCGGGGGGTTGTTCGGGTTCTGCGCCGGCACCGGCTGCGCGGCCGTGCTCTTGCCGAATGGCTGATAGATCACCACACCGGCGATCACCCCGCCGCAGCACAGCACTGCCAGCAGGCCGCCGATCACACTCAGCGTGATGATCAGGCCCTTCTTGGACTTCTTCGGCGGCGGTGTGAAGCCGCCTTCCGGCGGCTGGTTGTAAGCCGGGTCAGGAGTATATGGACCAGGTGGATAGCTCATAGTTGTCCCTGCAGACGTTCGGTATTGACGGACCGTCACGGTAACCGCGGGTGATTAGGGCTGCCTTAAAGCGCCGGACAGGGCGGTGGTTAGGGTGCGGCCATGCAGAAGTGGGAGTACGTGACGGTGCCACTGCTGGTGCACGCCACCAAGCAGATCCTGGACAACTGGGGCGAGGACGGCTGGGAACTGGTCGCCGTCGTCCCCGGACCGAACGCCGAACAGCTGGTCGCCTACATGAAGCGCCCGAAGGAGTAGCGGATGAGCGTCAAGGACAAACTCGCCGAACTCGGCATCGAGCTGCCGCCGGTGGTGCCGCCGGCAGCCGCCTACGTGCCGGCTCTGCGTACCGGAAACTACGTCTACGTCTCCGGCCAGCTGCCGTTCGTGGACGGCAAGCTGCCGGTCACCGGCAAGGTTGGCGCCGAGGTGACCACCGAGGACGCGGCCAAGCATGCCCGGCAGTGTGCGATCAACATCATGGCCGCCGTGGACGACCTCGTCGGGCTGGAGTCGGTCGTACGAGTGGTGAAGCTGGTCGGCTTCGTCGCCTCCGCGGAGGGCTACACCGGCCAGCCGGTCGTCATCAATGGCGCCAGCGAACTGCTCGGCGAGGTCTTCGGCGAAGCTGGCAAACACGCCCGTAGCGCTGTCGGCGTCTACCAGCTGCCGTTGGACACCCCAGTCGAGGTCGAAGCCATCTTCGAGGTCCAGTAGCCCTTTCGTGGGGGTGCGGCGCGAAACTGTCGTACCCCTCGGGCAGATTTGCCCCCACCCAGTGACGGGTGGGGGGTGGGTTTGAGGACCAATGTTCAACTAAAAATTAAGGTCTGCCTCTCGACCCACCCCCCGCCCGTTCAAAGGGAGGGGGAAAGAAAAACAGACACGTACGACAGTTTCGCGCCGCACCCGGGGGACAGCCGCACCATCGGATTCCGATTGTGACAAGTGCCGCTGGCTAGTGTCATCGGCAAAGAACGCATATGTGGTGATTGGTCGGACTTCGGAGCATCGAAACGTCGGCCGGAGCACATACGATGTGCTGTTGTGAAGCGCCAATTCGAGATCCCCGCCGCGATCGCCGCGCAGGCCAGCGCGGCGGCTCGTCGGCCGGCTGCGGAGAAGGTCGAGAAGCCGCCGGTCAAGAACGCCGTGACGGTCATCTTGATGCGGGACAGCGACGCCGGCATCGAGGTCTATCTGCTTCGTCGGCATGGCTCGATGAAGGCTTTTGGCGGGATGACGGTCTTCCCCGGCGGCACGGTGGATCCGGCCGATGTGGCGGCCGTGGACGTGCCGTGGTCGGGTCCGGAGCCGGCGCGGTGGACCCGGCCGCTGTCCGCCGAGCTACCGCTGGCTCGCGGGTTGATCTGCGCGGCCGTACGGGAGACGTTCGAGGAGTCCGGTGTGCTGCTGGCCGGGCCGGATGACCACACCGTGGTGACGGACACCGGCACCGCGCGGTGGCGTGCGGTGGCCCGCTCACTGGAGGCACATGAGACCAGCCTCACCGACGTGCTGGCCGCCCACGGCCTGCGGCTTCGCGCGGATCTGTTGCGGCCGTGGTCGCACTGGTTGACTCCGGAGGTGGAGATCCGCCGGTTCGACACCAGGTTCCTGCTCGCCGCGCTGCCGCCCGGCCAGCAGACCGGGCCGGTCGCCGCCGAGGCCAGCGATGTGGCATGGGTACGGCCGGCCCAGGCGATCGCCGAGTTGGACGCCGGCGAGCGGGTGATGGTCCCGCCGACGGCCCTCACGCTGTTGGACCTCACCGAGTTCGACACGGTTGGGCAGGCACTGGCCGCCGCCGACGGGCGGGAGATCCAGCGGGTCACTCCGCAGTTCCAGCCGACCGGCAACGGCACCCTCCGGTTCGTCACGCCCGAAGACCCGGCCTACCGGACGGAGACGGCCTGATGGTGGAGCAGGTGGCCGACGGCGTCCAGCTGGTGCTCGCGCCGAACCCCGGCCCGATGACCCTCGACGGCACGAACACGTATGTGATCGACGGCCGGATCGTGATCGACCCCGGCCCGGCCGACGAGGGGCACCTGGCCACCGTCGCGGCGCTCGGCGACATCGAGCTGATCCTGGTCACGCACTCCCATTTCGACCACACCGAAGGCGTCTCCCGGCTGGTGGAGCTGACCGGCGCGCAGAGCCGCGGCCCTGGTGGATTCGATGAGGGCGAGCAGGTCGCGCCGGACCTGATCGCGGTGCGTACGCCGGGCCACACCGACGACTCGGTCAGCTTCGTCTGGCACGACACCGCGGCCTTCACCGGCGACACGGTCCTTGGCCGCGGTACGACCGTGGTCGACAAACTGGGCCCATATCTGTCCACCCTGCGCATCCTCAGAGACCTCGGTCCGCTGAAGGTCCTGCCTGGTCACGGCCCGATCCTTGCCGATCTCGGTGCCGTTGCCAACGAGTATTTGCGGCACCGCGAAGCGCGGCTGCAGCAGGTCAGAGACGCGCTGGCCGCCGGTGACACCACCGCGGAACAGGTCGTGGAGCGCGTGTACACGGACGTGGACCGGTCGGTCTGGCCGGCCGCCACCATGTCCGTACGAGCACAGCTCGAATACCTGGACAGCTCGCCGTGAGATGCCCCGTGTGCGGGACTGTCGCGGTCCCCGGCGCGCACTTCTGTCACGCGTGCGGCGCGGCCCTGCCGGCCGCCACCGTCGGCGTCCCCACCGAGCGGCGGGTCGTCACCGTGCTGTTCGGCGACCTGTCCGAATTCACCGCCTGGTCCGAACAGCTGGACCCGGAGCGGGTCGGCGCAGTGACCGATCGAGTGATGGCCGCCTGCGCCCAGGCCGTCACGGCTTTTGGCGGCAACGTTGACAAACTCGTCGGCGACGGGATCATGGCCGTGTTTGGCGCACCGGTCGCGCATGAGGACGATCCGGAACGAGCGGTGCGAGCGGCGCTGGCGATGCAGCGGGCGGTTCGCCGGATGGTCGAGGACGAGGTCGGCGGCGGCCGCCGGCTCGGCCTGCGGGTCGGCCTCAACACCGGCGAAGTCGCCGCTGGCGTGCAGGCCGCGCTGTCGTACACAGTCATCGGCGACACCGTCAACACCGCGGCGCGACTCGCCGACGCGGCCGGGGTCGGCGGCGTGTACGCGGGTGCCGCGACCCAGCGAGCGACCCGCGACCGGGCCGGCTGGCGGCGGCTGCCGCCGTTGCGGCTGAAGGGAAAACGCGAGGCGGTCGAGGCGTACGAGCTGCTCGGCCTGCGGGACGCGCCGGGCGCCCGGCCGGGCCTGGGCGACGAGGCGCCGTTCATTGGCCGGGAGGCCGAGATGGGCCGGCTGGCCGGCCGCTACCTGGAGGTTTCCGACCGAGAGTCGAGCCACGTGGTGGTCATCACCGGCGATGCCGGCATCGGCAAGACCAGGCTCGGCACCGAGTTCGGCCGGTACGCCGAGACCACCATGAGCGGCTGCACGCTGCGGGTTCGCTGTGCCGCGTACGGCGATGGCCGGCTCGGTCCGCTGCTGCGGCTGGTCCGGCAGGCCTGTGGGGTGGAGCCGGACGACACCCGGGCCGAGATGGCCGACCGGATCCGACGGACCGTCGACCGGCTGCGCGCTCACGCCGACAGCCGTAAGGATGGGACCGATCTGCAGTCGGCGCTGGAGCCGTTGCTGGCGCTGGTCGGAGCGGCCGAAAGCCCGCCGCGGCCGACCGGGATGAGCGCCGGCAGCCGGCCGCCGGGCACCGAGGCGCGGGACATCATGCCGGCCGCGGTGGCCAACCTGCTGCGGGCGATGTCCGAGGAGACCTGCCCGCTGGTGATCGTGATCGACGACGCGCACAACGCGCCGCCGCCGACCGCGGCCGCGCTGGCGGACGTGATCAGCCGGCTGGATGGATCGGTGCTGACGCTGTTGCTTGGCCGGGCCGAGCTGAGCCGCGGCAGCGAGCTGCCCGGCCGCTTCCCGGACGCCGAGGTGACCGCGCTCGCGCCGCTGTCCGGGGCGGCTTCGGCCCGGCTCCTTCGGGCCTACCTGGGCGGCGGCCAGCTGCCGTCGGCGGATCAGGACCGGCTGCTCGCGATCGCCCAGGGCAATCCGTTCTACCTGGCTGAGCTGGTGGCGCTGCTGGTCGAGCAGGGTGCGCTGACGGGCGGCAGCGGGGGCTGGCAGCTCAAGCCGGGCAGCCTGGCCGGACGGCTGCTGTCGGTGGACCTCGCAGCGGTACTGACCGCCCGCATCGACTCGCTGCCGGCCGGCGCCCGCGCCATCCTGCGGGACGCCGCGGTGGTGGGCGAGCGGATCCCGGTACGAGCGTTGGCGGTGTTGCGGGCGGAGCAGTCGATTGGCGTGCCATTGCAGCTGGACAGGCTGCCGAAGGACATCGCCGAGCTGGTCGCTCGCCGGATGCTCCGGCCGTCCAATCGCGGTGGCTACACGTTCGTGACCGCGTTCATGCGCCAGGCCGCGTACGCCGGCGTTGGCAAGACCGAGCTGGCCGCGCGGCACGCCCGGCTGGCTCGCTGGGCCGACGCGCTCGCGCCGGACGATCCGGAGCTGGCCGGCATCGAGCGGGACACGTTCGTCGCCCGGCACGCGGAGGAGGCGCTCAGCCTGGCGGACGCCATGCGGCTCGCCGCGAGCTCCGACCCGCGGACGGTCGTCTCGATCGGCGTCGCCGCGCTCGGCCGGTTGGCCACCGCCGCTTTCGCCGACTCGCAGCCGGCGCAGGCCGCCGCGCTGCTGGATCGCGCGGCCGCGCTGGCCCGTGACGAGATGCCAGCGGAGTTGACGCTGGCCAGAGCACGTGCGTGGGTGCGTACGAGCCGCTATGCCGAGGCTCTCGCGCTGGCCGAGCGGCTCCGCCAGGACACCACCGCGGACGACGCGGATGGGCAGGCGATCCGGATGGGCGCGCTGCTGGTGATCGGCGACGCGGAGCGCGCGGTCGGCCATCTGGAAGAGGCCGCGCACGCGTGGCGGACGGTTGCCAACGCGTGTGGCGGGCCGCCTGAGTACGAGACGGAAGCGCTGCGCCGGCTCGGCATGCTCGACTACCTGACCGGCCATCTCGCCGACGCCGACGAGCGTTTCGTGCAGGCGTACCAACTCTCCCTGTCCCAGCACGACCGTCCCGGCCAGGGCTGGGCGCTGCAGAACATTGCCTGGTCAGCGACCTCGCGGGGCGACTTCGACCGAGCCGAGATGGCGCTGGACCGGGCCGCCACCCTGTTCGTCGACCTGCGGGACGTTGCTGGCCAGTCGTGGGTGACCGGCACCGAGGCCTTCGTGCGGCTGCTGCAGGGCCGGCTGCGGCAGGCCGGCGCGCTGGCCGCGGAGTTCCTGCCGTATGCCGAACGCCTCGGCGACGAATGGGGCCTTGCCGCCGTCCAGATGGTCGACGCGTACGCGGCCGCCGAGCTCGGCGAGCTCGCTCGCGCGGACCGGCAGGCCCGGGTCGCACTGCGGTCGTTCGAGCAGCTCGACGACGCCTGGGGCCGCTCGCTCGCGCTGGTCGTCCGGGGGGTGGTCGCCCGCGACCGGTGCGCCGACCCGGCCGCGCTGGCTGGCACCGCGATCCCGATTTTCGTCGAAGCCGTGCGGATCGCCGAGCAGGCCGCGCACCCGCTCACCTTCGGCGTCGCCCGTACGCTGCTGGGCTACTGCAAGCTGGACGCCGGCGACGCCGCTGCCGCCGAGGCGGACGCCCGCGCCACCCTGGATCTGATCACCCCGCTGCAGGTCACCGAAGCTGCCGCCGTCGGCCCGGTGGTCCTGCTGGCCAGGGCTCGCCGCGCCCAGGGCGACCTGGACGAGGCGATCAGCCTGCTTACTGACGTGGCCAAGGCGGCAGCCAGCCCCTCCCTGGTCTTCCCGCGCCGGCAGGCCCTCGCGCACTACGCGGCGATGCTCGTCGACGCCGGCCGCGCCGAGGAAGCCCTGTCCTGGGCGCAACGGGCAGGTGACGTGCCAGCCGAAGACGTACGAAGCCGCGTTGTCGCCGCCCGCGCCCTCGCCAAGGCGCTGGCCGCCACCGGTGCCACCCAGTTGGCCTGCGAAGCGATGCGGGAGGCGTGCGCCCTCGCGTATTCCACCGAACAAGTCAGCGAACGTGCCGCCACCGACGGCCTGGCCGACCGCCTCCTCTGCCGCTAGTGCGGGTTTACCAGGGCTCGCCCCACGAAATGCGGCGGGCGCGTTTGTACGTGTCGCCCTGGCGTTTGGAGACGGTGACGTCGGTCAGGCCGTCCGAATCGGTGCACAGGCGCAATAAAATGTGACCCGAACGCACTTGGGGATGCCGCAAAACGCGGGCATTCGCTGGGTGTACGGGCAACCGCGTGGCGGCGACGTAACTGAACTTTTCGTCTTCATAGCCGAGGTCGGCCTTCTTCACTCTGCGGTGGAGGGCGGATCGGGGCAGCCGTACCGAAAAATGGCACCAGTCTGGGTCCACAATCGGGCAGGTGTCGTCGTGTGGGCAAGGCGCGGCGACGCTCATGCCGAGGCTGACGAGGCGCTCGCGAGCTTGGCGTACGACGGCGAAACCGCGAGGGGTGCCGGGTTCGACGATAAGAACAGTGTTCGCCGACAAGGCGAGACGGGACAGCACTGTGTCCACAGTGGATGGTGAAAGCTCGTTCAGGCTGTAGCCGGCGATGGCCAGATCAATGGTCGGGAATTCCTTGATGGCGGAAAGATCCGCGAGCTGGCCGGAAACCCGGTCCAGCGCGGGTGGCAGTCGGCGGGCTACCGCGGTCATCTCCGGATCGCGTTCCAGGGCGATGCTTTCCTGCAGGGAAGCGAAAGTTTCGGCGGCGGCCCAGGTCGCCGCGCCGGCGCCGGAGCCGAGATCCAGCAGGGTGGCGGGCGCCAGGTTCGGGATCGCGGCGGCCAGCGCGGAAAGGGCGGTGGCGGTCGCCGCGTACGTGGCAGGCATCCGGTAAACGGCGTAAGCGATCGCCTGTTCAGGGCGTAGCTGGGCTGCATGGGACAGATCGGCGGCGGGGTCGTGATACCGCGCCTGCCAGCGGTCCACCTCGGCGGCCAGCCGCTGGGCACTGACACCAGCGGCCAGATCGTCGAGCGCGGCCATCAGTTTCGGCGGTGGTACGGGCACGCCGAGCAGCGTATCCGGCGCTACCTGGATGCCCGATCGCACAGGTCGCGAACCTGATCCAGGTCAGCCGACAAGCGCGGGCCAGCCCCTGCGGTCAGCGGGCGTAAATTGACAACCCGCCAAGCAAATATCGCCAGATTCAGCGGCGACAGACCACTAGCCAGCTCAGCCCTGGGCCGGTGAGGTTTCGATGGCGAAGGGCGGCCGGCTGGTGCCGGTCACCCGGAAGCGGCCCCACGGGTCCACATCGGACAGGGTGGCGGCCGCTTCGCCCTCTGGCGTACGGATCACCACGTCTTTCTTGCCCTTGCCGACCAGTTCGGTGACAGCGGGATCGGCGGCGACTCGGCCGTACCAGTGGTAGCGGCCGTCGATCGGCTGGAAATACCCGCGCAGCTCGATTTTCACCGCGACTTCGGCGTCCGCGGTGTAAATCGTGGCAGGGCCCTGGTAGCCCTCTTCATCGTGGTCAGACATCGAGGCTCCTGTACGAGTAGGTCCCACTCACAGCTTGACAACCACCAGCGTACGAGAACATGCTACCAGATGTATCGCTTACATTTGGTAGCACTCAGCTGGAAGGGATGTTCGCGATGACCGGAGCGTTGGCGACCTCCACTCGGGAGAAGACCGCCGCCCGCCTGCTCAACTCGTCGGCGAAGAACTCGTACGACCCGGAAATCGACATTGACTGGGAAGCGCCGCTGGTAGACGGCATGTATTTCCTGCCCGAACAGCGGATCTCGCTCTACGGCACCCCAATGTGGGACCGGATGACGCCCGAGCAGCGGATCGAGCTGTCCCGGCAGGAGGTCGCGAGCATCGCCAGTGCCGGCATCTGGTTCGAGATGATCCTGATGCAGATGCTGCTGCGCGACACGTACAGCGTCGACCCGACCCGCAAGCACCCGCAGTGGGCGCTCACCGAGATCGGCGACGAATGCCGGCACTCGGTGATGTTCGCCCGGCTGATTGAGCGGATCGGCGTGCCGGCGTACCCGGCACCGCGGCTCACCCACGAGCTCGGCCGGGTGATCAAGACGGTCGGGTTCGGGCCGAGCAACTACGCGGCGATCCTGGTCGCGGAAGAGATCCTGGACCGTTTCCAGCGCGAGGGCATGAAGGACGAGAGCGTGCAGCCGCTGGTCCGGATGGTCAGCCGAATCCACGTGCTGGAAGAGGCCCGACACGTCACCTTCGCGCGTGAGGAGATCGCCCGCCAAATGCAGCGGGCGAAGGCGCCGGCGCGGGCCTGGCACCAGTTCATCAGCGGCGCGTCCGCGCAGGTCATCGCCAGGACGTTGGTACGTCCGCAGTGCTACCAGGCGGTCGGCTTGGACCCGGTGCAAGCGCGCCGGGAGGCTCGCCACAGCCCGCAGTTCCAGGAAACCCTGCGCTGGGCTGGTGAGCGGCTGGTCGGCTTCCTCGACGAGGTCGGGCTGACCAAGGGGCCGGGCCGGTTCCTGTGGAAGCGTTCCGGGCTGCTCGGCTGACCAACGGCGGTTACATTCGTGCGGAGGGGGTTGCGATGTTCAGAGTCGAAGATGTGGTGGTTGAGCGGCGCGGTACGGGCTCGCCGCTGGTCCTGTTGCATGGCATCGGGCACCGCTGGCAGGCGTGGCAGCCGGTGTTGAACCTGCTCGCCGAGCGGCACGACGTGATCGCCATCGACCTGCCCGGCTTCGGCGGCTCGCCGACGCTGCCGGACGATCGCCCGTACGACATGCTCGCGGCGGTCGACACCTTCTGCGAGATCATGGCCGCGTACAAGCTCGACCGCCCGCACCTCGCTGGCAACTCGCTCGGCGGTGCACTGGCTCTGGAGGTCGGCTCTCGCGGTCTCGCGTCTTCGGTGACCGCCCTGTCGCCGGCTGGGTTCTTCGGGCCGGTTGGTCGGGCCTGGGCGATCGGCGTGCTCTCCAGCATGCGGCGCAGCGCGATGACCTCCGAGCGCAACCGGCAGCTGATGGTGCGGCGCAAGCCGCTGCGGTTGGCCGGCGGCAGCCTGCTGTACGGGCGCCCGTCCCTGCTGCAACCCGAAAACATGCTGGGCGACCTGCAGGCGATGGCCAACGCGCCGGCCTTCGACGCGGTGGCGCAGGCGGGTCGCTCGTACCGGTTCCGGGCCACCCCGCCGACCGTGCCGACCACCGTCGCCTGGGGCACTCGGGACCGCATTTTGTGGCCCCGACAGGCAAAAGTAGCGGCCCGCCTGCTGCCTGACGCCCGGCACGTGCCGCTCCCGGGTTGTGGCCACATCCCGATGCAGGACGACCCTGGGTTGGTAGCTCGTACGATCCTCGCCACCTGTCGCCGAAGTGAGGTAGGCGTCCGCGCGTAGGCCCGCCGCAATAGCCAGACAGGACCTAAGGATGCGGAATGGCTGCCAGTAGCTGTTGGGTGTACGGGTGGGTGGGAGTGTCGATGACCTCGGCGCTGGTCCCGCGCTCGACGATTTTCCCTTCGTACATGACCATTAGTTCGCTGGTGAACTGCCGAGCGGTAGCCAGGTCGTGGGTGATGTAGAGGACCGCGAGGTCGCGCTCGTCCTTGAGTTGGTTGATCAGCTTCAAAACTCCGAGCCTGATGGTCACGTCCAACATGGACACCGGCTCGTCGGCGAGTAACACCCGCGGCTTCGCGGCCAAAGCGCGGGCCAGCGAGATGCGTTGACGCTCGCCGCCGGAGAGTTCATGAGGAAAACGGCCGATAAAACGGCCTTCCGGCTTTAGGTGGACGGTGGCCAGCAGCCGCTCGATCTCGGTGTCGATCGCTTCCTGCCGGCCGGTGGCGCCGTGGATGCGCAGCGCTCGCGTCAGGTGATAGCGGACGGTGTGCGCTGGATTGAGCGACGAGAACGGGTCCTGCAGGACCATTTGCACATCGCCGGTGTACGCCCGAAAGTCCTGGCCGCGGCGAATGCGTACGGGCGAGCCGTCCAGCAGAATGTCGCCGGCGGTGGGGCGCTGCAAACCCGCCAACAACTGCGCGACCGTGCTCTTGCCACTGCCGCTCTGACCCACCAACGCCGTCATCTGGCCGCGCTGTAGCTGGAAACTCACGTCGTCGACAGCCCGGAAGGTGCCGGTACGGCCGAACCACCGGTCGGCTCGGCGGCCGAAGTCCTTGACCAGGCCGCGGGCTTCCAGGACCACGTTGTCCGTCACGTCAGACCGCCACCCCGAGGGCCCGCAGGGAATCCAGCAATTCCCTGGTGTATTCGTGTTTCGGCCGCAGATGTACGTCATCGGCCGCCGCGTATTCGACCAGCTCGCCGTGCCGCATGATGGCGATGGTGTCGCAGATTTCCAGCAACAGCGACAAATCGTGAGTCGTGAAGATCACCGAAAAGCCGTACCGTTCCCGGAGTTCCAGCAGCAGCGTCAGGATTTGCCGTTGGACCAGCACATCCAGTGCGGTTGTCGGCTCGTCCAGGATCACGATCGCCGGGTCGAGCGCGAGCGCCATCGCGATGCCGGTTCGCTGTTTCATGCCGCCGGACAGCTCGTGCGGATAGCCGCGCAGCCGGTGTGCCGGGATGCCGACGCTTTCCAGCAGGCTGCCAGCCAGCTCGCGGCGCTTCTTTTTCGCCATGCCAGGGCGATGCCTGCTGATCACGTCGTCGAACTGGGCGCCGATGGTGAGGACGGGATTGAGCGCGTTCATCGAGCT
This sequence comes from Fodinicola feengrottensis, assembly GCF_039530045.1. Taxonomy (NCBI): domain Bacteria; kingdom Bacillati; phylum Actinomycetota; class Actinomycetes; order Mycobacteriales; genus Fodinicola; species Fodinicola feengrottensis. The sequence goes on from NZ_BAAANY010000022.1 coordinate 24,728, forward strand.
CTGCAGCACGATCGACAGCTCGTTCCAGCGAAAGCTCCCGAGCTGGGCCGGTCCCATCTTCAGAATGTCCGCGCCCTCGGGGTCGTTTTCCCTGAAATAGACAGCCGAACCGCCGGTGACCTGTGCGGATTTGCCGAGCAGTCGGGCCACCGCGCCGGTGAGGGTGGATTTTCCGCTGCCGCTTTCGCCAGCCAATCCCAGCAGTTCACCGCGATGCAGCGTCAGACTCACGTCCTTGACCGCGTGTACGGGCCCGTCGGCGCTGAGATAATCCACGCTGAGGTGCCGAATTTCCAGCAGTGGTGGAGTGTCGAAGCCCGGCCCGGATGGCATCTGGGGCGATGGTGGTTGCTGGACTGGCACCTTGGCGGCTCGTACGGTCCGCAGCCGCGGATTCGCGTACTCGTCAATGCCGAAGTTGACCAGCGACAACCCGGTGCCGATCAGGGCGATGCACAAGCCCGGCGGCAGGAACCACCACCAGGCGCCGGCGAGCAGCGCCTGCGATTGCTGGGCGTAGAAAAGCATCGAGCCCCAGCTGACCGTGGTCAGGCTTCCCAGGCCCAGGAAGGAAAGTCCTGCCTCGGCCAGGATGCCCACCAAGATGGTGAACAGGAAACTGCTGGCCAACAGCGGGATCTCGTTGGGCAGCACTTCGAAGAAGATGATCCGGGGCAGCGTTTCGCCGGAGGCTCGGGCTGCCTGGATGTAGTCGCGATTGCGGATGGACAGCGTCTGCGCCCGGATTGACCGGGCACCCGAGGCCCACGCGGTGATGCTGATGATGATCGCCACTGACTCGATGCCCTTGCTCGGCAAGTAGCCGGCCAGCACGATCAGCAGCGGCATCGCCGGAATGACCAGGAAAACACTGGTGACCAGCGACAGCACCTCATCGACTATGCCACGTAGGTAGCCACCGACAAGCCCCACCACGGACGACACCACGGTGGCCACGACAGCCGCGAGAAGGCCGACCGCCAACGAAATCCGGCTGCCATAGAGGAGTTGGGCCAGCACGTCCTCGCCGGCCTGGGTGGTGCCCAGCCAGTGCGCCGCGGACGGTGGCTGCATCGAGTCGGCACCGGTGGCCGACGGGTCGATGCCGATCATTACCGGGCCGATCGTCGCCAGCAACACAAAGAACAAGATGATGGCTACCCCGACGGTGATTTTTCGGGACCGCAACAGGAAAGTCAGCAGCGACTTCATGAGGCACCGCTCGCGTTCGCCCGGATCCGTGGGTCGAGCAGCACGTACGCGAGGTCCGCCAGCAGGTTCGCCGCGAGCACGGACAGCGAGATCACCAGGAAAAGCCCCTGCATCAGCGGAAAGTCCTCGTTCTGGACGGCCTGGTAGAGCGTGTAGCCGACGCCTGGATACGAGAAGATGACCTCGGTCAGCATCGAGCCGCCGACCACGAATCCCAGCGACAGCGCGAAACCAGTGAAGCTCGGCAGGATCGCGTTCCGGGCCGCGTACGCCGTCATCACCCGCATCCGGGAAAGTCCCTTGGCCTGCGCCAAAGTCACGTAGTCCTCGCCGAGGGTGGTGATCATCATGTTCCGCATGCCCAGCAGCCAACCGGCGATCGAGCTGACCACGATGGTGATCGCCGGCAGCAGCGCGTGATAAAGCACGCTGCCGATGAATTCGCCGCTCAGCACTGGCGGGAGGTCGGTGTCGTACGCTCCGCTGATCGGCAGCCACCCGAGGACCACGCCGAAGATGAACACCAGCAACAAAGCCATCCAGAAGTACGGGATGGAGTGCAGGAAGGTGGTCGAGGGCACCAACATGTCCGTCCAGCCGCCGCGTTTCCAGGCCGCGATGATGCCAGCGGACGTGCCCAACACGAAACTGATGACCGTACAAACGCCAATCAGCCCCAGCGTCCACGGCAGGGTGGTGGCAATAACGTCCGACACCGCGGTGGGATAGAAGCTGATCGAGCGGCCGAGGTCGCCGTGAAACAGGTTGCCGAGATAGTCCCAGTACTGGTTGAGCAAACTCGCGTCGCTGAGGCCGAATGCCTGCCGCAGCGACGTGATCGCGGCCGGATCGACCTGTCCTTTGAGGCGGTCCACCAAAAGGTCGACCGGGTCGCCGGGCATCATCCGTGGGATCAGGAAGTTGATGGTGATAGCGGCCCAGGCGATCACCACATAGAGCGCCAGCCGGCGGGCGACGAACCTCATCCAGTTGCCCGCTTGAGGTGGGTGATGACCAGCAGGTTGTCCGGGAACTGGTAGGGCGCGGGCAGTGCGTACGGGTCGGTGGCGGACGGCCAGCCGGTGAACTTGGTGGTCCGGGTCTGCGACCAGTTCGCGCTGCCCAGCAGTGGAATGACCGGCAGCTGCTCGACCATCACCTTTTCCAGGCCGTAGACGGCATTGCGCAGCTGGGTGGCGTCCTCGGTCTGGTCGAAAGTGCTGAGATAGCCGTCCGTGGCAGGGTCGGACCAGCGGGAATAGTTGGACAGCGCCTGCTGGCCGATGGGTGCGGTGAGTTTGCTGGACAGAAATGGCCGATAGAGATCGTAGGGGGACGAGCCGCCGACCGAGCCGGCGATCGCCATGTCGTAGTTTCCGGTTTTCAGGGCCGCTTTCCACGCCTGCGTCGACTTGCCCTGCGGGTCGACCTCGATGCCGACCCCCTTCAGCTGACTCTGGATCAGCCGGGCCATCGTGACCCAGTCACTGAATCCGCTCGGTACGAGAAGGGTGAAGGCCAGTTTCTTGCCGCCGGGACCGACCCGGATCCCGTCCGCGCCCTTGCGTAGCCCGGCCTTGTCAAGCAGCGTGTTCGCGGCCGCCGCGTCGGTCTTGAACTGAAGATCTTTGTATTGCGGATCAAGATAAGAGTCGTACGCCGGCCGTACCAGCCCAGTGGGTGACGCGGCGGTCTCATAGCCGAGTGCGGCCACTTTGGACAGTGCCGCGCGGTCGATGGCGGTGCTGATGGCCTTGCGTACGGGCACACTGTCCAGCGGTGCGCGTTTGAGATTGGAGACCAGGTTGACCAGCCCGTCGGCCGGATACCAGTACTGGTTGTGCGCCTTGTCTTTGTTGACGAAAATCTGGTCGACGTGCGCCACGAAACCGCCGGACCAGTCTAGCCGGCCCTGGCCGAGCAGGCTGTCGAAACTGTTCGCGGACACGGTCGGGAACTGGATCTTCTTCACGCTGATCTTGCCGGCCTGCCAATAGGTCGGATTGGCCTTGTACGTATAGACCTGAGGGCTGAAGGTGTCCAATGTGTACGGTCCGGTGCCGATCGGGTTCGGATCGGTGAACGTCATCGGATCCTTGCCGGTGTAAACATGTTCGGGCACCGGGGTGATGGCGCCGATCTTGAGCGTCTGGGCATAGCCGGGCTGGTCGAAGCTGAGCACGACGGTTTTGGCGTCCGGCGCGGTGGCTGACGTGTCGGTGACGTTCGTGATGTTCAGTGCGGGATTCTTGCGCAGCAGGTCGAAGGTGAAGGCGACATCCTTGCTGGAGAAGGGTTTGCCGTCCGACCAGCGAACTCCGGTGCGGATGTCGATGGTGAGTTTGTGGCCGCCGTCGGACCACTGCGACGAAGTGGCCAGCCACGGCGTCGCCTGGTCGGGTTTCATCGGCGTGTAAATGGTCAGCGGCTCGTAGATCAGGCCGCGCGCGCCGGCGTTCACCGCGGTCGAGAAGGGGTTGAAATTGCGCTGGTAGCTGGCCGCGGAGTCGGCCATCACCACCAAAGTGTCCTTCGCTGCGGCCGCCTGACCGGCGCCGGCACCACATCCTGCGAGGCCGGCGGTGGCCAGCACAGTCGCCGAGAGAGCCGCGATGAGCGGGCGTCGCATGGGATGCTCCTTATTGCGAAAGGGAAGTCGTGATCGCGGCGAGGTCGGCGCGCATCAGCTGGAACCGCCGGGTGACCGAGAAGCCGGCCTGTCGGTAAAGGTGGCCGGCGGGACTGACCTCACCGGTCCAGAGGAACCACGCGGTGTGCAGTCCCTCGGCCCGCATCGCGGACAGCGTCTGGTGCAGCAGTATTTTTCCCAGCCCCGCTCCGCGCAACTCGCCGTCCACGCCGAACGGACCAAAGCGCTCCGCAATGCCGCGGTAGGCCGCGTACATCGCGAAGCCGACCACCTGGTCGTGCCGCCAGGCCACTCGAATCCGGCCCAGCCCATGGCCGTGTCGCAGGGATTCCCGGATAGCGTCCGCCCAGTCCGGCGCGAAACCGTTGGCAGCGAAGGAAAGCAGTGCCGGGATTTCGCCCTCGGTGGGGATGTCGAAGCGGTAGCCCTCGGTCGTACGGCGATCTCGCAGGTGGACGACATCGGCGGGCATCGCATACCCGACCAGCGTTCGGTCCATCGCCACTGGCTCGCCGCGCACCTCGAATCCGGCCCTGCGCAGGAACAGGTCGCCGTCCGGATAGGCGGCGGCCTCCAGGCCGGGGACGAAATAGTTCGGGGTGTAGCAACCGAAGTCCACGATCGTACGACCCGCATCCAGTAGAAAGTCCACAGTGGACCGCAACAACTGTTGCCCGACCCCACTGTGCCTCGCGGCCGGCGTGACGAACAGAAACGGAATCCAGCCGAGGTCGGGCTGCAGGTCGGTGCCGCTGGCGGGGGTGAGCCGCCGAACGGCGTACGCACAACCCACCAACTCGCCGTCCGCCTCGGCCACCAACAACCCGGCCGGGTCGAAATTCTGGTCCAGCAGAACGTATTCGAAGAACCAGTCCCGATCGACCGGGTCGAACCGGATGCTGTCGTTCCAGCCCGCGACGATCCGGTCCACGTCGGTGGACCGAAAAGGCCGGTAACAGATCTCGGTCATTCCGCGGCCTTTCCGGACAGAGTGCGTGGCTGTGGGCAGGTTACGGAGGAGGCAAGATCAATGTCAATGATTAACGAGTACGCCGGCGGGCCGCAGCGGGCCCGTACGCTGCGACAGGTTCGTAAATGTCCACCGAATGGGACGGTGTCCAACGGTCGTCAGAGCCGGCCAGGAACCGTTCGCGACGGTGAGTCGAATCGCGGTTGAGCTGCGGGGTAATCGTTGTAAAGAAATTCGGCAGTAACACCGCGCCATCGATCGAGGTGGGGTTGATGCCGAGGTAGTTGGTGGAGTGGAAGCCGTACGTGTCGGCTCGGCTGCCTGAGGAAAAACTGACTGGACCGAATGTCAGCTCAGGCTGGATACGGGTACGACAAGATCCCCGGATCCACCCAGGAAAGCGGCGAGTCGATCGCCCCCAGCACCTCGTCGGTCGGTGCCGACTCCCGAAGAGCGGAACTGCCCCAGAGCAGATCGATCATGAACCGACGGCCGGATGCGGCCGGCCGCCAGTCAAAGTCGGCCGGATAACGCTGGCGGATCTCGGTCAGCATCGCGATCGCGGTGCGTACTGGCCGCAATTGCGCCGGGTCGGTGAGGTGCAACTGCACGCCGTGCACCAGTTCCCCAGCGAATTTCCCGAAAGTCGGAACGTACGACAGCGCCCGAAAACGTACGCCAGGAAGCTCCCGATCGTTCAGCGCCGGCGCCAACCGGTTGTCGACGTAAGGCGCGCCGATGATCTCGAACGGCCGGGTGGTGCCGCGGCCCTCGGAAAGATTGGTGCCCTCAAACAAACCGGTACCCGGATAGACCAGCGCGGTGTCCGCGGTCGGCATGTTCGGGGACGGGAAAACCCACGGCTGGCCGGTGTCGGCCGCCAGCATCCGCCGATCCCAACCGGTCATCTCGATGACCCGCAAGTCCGCGGGACGGCCGGCGTCGGCAGGGATCGCGTCGGTGTTCAGCCAACGGGCCAATTCACCGTACGTGAGCCCATGCCGGATCGGAATCGCGGCCCTGCCCACGAAACTGCTGAATCCGGGCTGCCGGATCGGGCCCTCGGCACGTAGACCCCCGAGGGGATTGGGGCGATCCAGCACGGCGAGGGTGATGCCGGTACGAGCGGCCGCCGCCATCAGGTCGTACATGGACCAGACGTACGTGTAGAACCGCGTGCCCACGTCCTGCAGGTCGACGGCGAGCGTTTTGATGCGGGACGCCATCAACATGGCGTCCAGCTCGGCGCCTTTGTGTTTGTACGTGTCAAAAACCGGCAGTCCGGTGACCGGATCGCGGTCCGCCGCCTCGCTTTCGCCGGCCTGCGCGGTGCCGGTCAATCCATGCTCCGGACCGAAAAGCGCCGTCAGCCTTACGCCCGCGTCCACAGCGGCGAGAGCGGACGGCCGCAGATCGGCCAGTACGCCAGTGTGGTTGGTCAGCAGCCCGACCGGGCCGTCCAGCAACGACGGATCCGAGCACAGCCGCTGGATCCCGATCCGTACGGTCATCACCGCCCCGGCACGTCCACCGGCAGCCGGCCACCGGCCCGGCTGCGGCCAGTCAGCACCTGGCCGACAGCCTCGAGGGCGAGTGCGTCGTCGCCGTAGCTGAGCACCCAGGTGTCGCCGGCACCAAGGCCCGCGTCGTACGGCTCGCGAATCGCTACTGCGGTGAATCCGGTGTCGACAGCGTCGAGCAGCGCCTGCTGGCCAGGCCAGCGCCAGGCCGACCGGGTGACCAGAACGGTCCGGTCGGCCGCCCCGGCGACTTCGGCGGCTCGTACGACCGCGGCCTGGTCCGGATCGCTGCCGGTGTCGACGGCGATCACCTGCGCACCGGCCGCGCTCAAGGCGGCGGCCAGCGCGTCCGCGCCGGTCGCGAGGCAGCCGACCAGGGCCACCGATCCGCTGGTCACCGGGCGCAGCGGCGAGCCGAGCACGGTGATGCCGGCGAGCGCCAGCGCAAGGGCGCCCCCTGGATGCGACGGGTTGTCGACCTCCAGGTGCAGGCCGTCGAACAAGCCGAGCCGGCGCTTGAGCCGCAGCACTCGCCCCACGGCTTGGTCGAGGCGTTCCATCGGCACCCGGCCGGAATCCACCGCGCGTACGACAGCGGCGATCGCGGCCTCCACGTCGGCCGGCATCAGCAGCTGGTCGGCGCCGGCGAGCAGGGCTCGTACGGCCGCCTCCTCGGCCCCGTGCCGCTCCCGCGCGCCGGCCATGTCCAGCGCGTCCGTGACGACGACACCGTCGAAGCCCAGTTCGGTGCGCAGCAGGCCGGTCAGGATCGGCTCGGACATGGTGGCCGGCTCGCCGGACGGATCCAGCGCGGGCATCGCGAGGTGGGCGCTCATGACCGCATCCACACCGGCCGCGATGGCGGCCCGGAACGGCGGCGCGTCGATCTTGCGCCAGGTCTGCTGGTCATGCTCGATGACCGGCAGGCCGAGGTGGCTGTCGGTGGCGGTGTCGCCATGGCCGGGAAAGTGCTTCACCGTGGCCGCGACTCCGCTGTCCTGCATGCCCTGGACCTGCGCGGTCACATACTCGGCGACCTGCGCCGGGTCGGAGCCGAAGGACCGTACGCCGATCACCGGGTTCGCCGGGTTGACGTTGACGTCCGCGACCGGCGCGTAGTTCTGGTTGATGCCGAGCGCGCGCAATTCGGCGCCGATGATCCGGGCCGCCTCGCGGGCCGCGCCCGGGTCGCCGGTCGCCGCCAACGCCATCGCGCCGGGCACCGCGAACGCGGGCGTACGCAGCCGCGCGACGGTGCCGCCTTCCTGGTCGGTAGCGACCAGGAGTGGCACTCCAGAGGAATGGGTGGCGCGTTGCACGGCCGCGGTCAGCTCGGCCACCGTCGCCGGGTCGTCGCCACCTGCCTGACCAGGGAAGTAGCACACTCCGCCGACCCGATAGCGGTCCACCAGCTCACAGGTCTGGGCCACCGAATCCAGCTGAACAGCGCCGGCACGCTGGTCGGGCGGCAGCCGCAGCGCGTTCGGCGAATGCCTTCCCACCGGGATGACGAAGAGTTGGCCGACCTTGTCGGAGACAGTCATTTGGGACAGCTCGCGGCGCCCGGAAGTCGAAGATGACATCGGTTTGAGACTAGTCGCCATTGCGGTGCGAGATTGCCGTACGACACATCGTGCGGCTTCGTTAAGGTGGGCTGATGGCAGGTGCGGTCGGACGCAAGGCCGGTGGCGGCACCGGCGCAGCTGTGGATGGCCGCCGGTCCCGGTGGGACAACCACCGGGCTCAGCGCCGCGCGGAGTTCGTCGAGGTGGCGACCAGCGCGGTGGAGGAATATGGGCCGAGTACGTCGACGGCGCAGATCGCCGATCTGGCCGGCGTCGCCCGGCCGATCCTCTACCGGCACTTCAAGGATAAGGACGACCTGCACCGGGCGATCGCCCAGCGGGCCGTCGCGATGCTGGTCGAGCAGCTCACCGGGCGGCTCAGCGAGGTCGGGTCGGCCCGCGAGCTGATCACCCAGACCGTCGACACATACCTGCAGTTCCTGGAAAAACACCCGCATCTGTATCGTTTCGTTGTGCAGTACGCGGCCTTCACCCGTACCGGCGCCGATGTGGTGGCGGACGTGAAAGGCGCCCTCGCCGCGCATGTCGGCACGCTGTTCCACCGCTTCCTGCAGCGCTCGGGCAAGGACGACGTGCTGGTCGACGCGATGGCCTTCGGGGTGATCGGCTTCGTCGAGTCGGTCGGCAACTGGTGGCTGGAGAACCGGTCCGCGATGGACCGCGCGCCGGTGTCGGAGATGCTCTGCGGCAGCATCCTGCGCAGCATTCGCGGCGCGCTGAAGGACCGTGGCCTGGATCTGGACCCGGACGAGCCGTTGCCCTGGTTGCAGGAGTGACCGGACCGACCGGGCGGGTGCCCATCTCGCCGGTTCCCGGCTACAGCAACCTCCGGGTGCTGGCTCGCGGCGGCTACGCCACTGTGTACGTGGCCACCCAGACCTCGATTGGGCGTGAAGTCGCGCTCAAGATCGACACGCGGTCCGTGGAGGACGAGCGTGACCGGCGGCGATTCCTGCGGGAGGCGCAGGCGGCCGGCCGGCTGTCCGCGCACCCGAACATCGTGCCGGTGTACGACGCCGGCGTGACCGGCGACAGCCACCCGTACCTGATCATGGAGCTCTGCACCGGCGGCTCGTACGCGGCGCTGCTGAAGCGCAACGGGCCGCTGGAGGAGCGCCGGGTCCGGGACATCGGGGTGAAGATCGCCGGCGCGCTGTCGGCCGCGCACAGCGCCGGCATCCTGCACCGGGACGTGAAGCCCGGCAACATCCTGATCAGGGCCTTCGGTGAGCCAGGGCTGGCCGACTTCGGGCTGGCGTCGATGCTGCACTCGCAGCGTTACACCTCGCTGGCGTTGGACGCGCTGACTCCGGCGTACTCGGCGCCGGAGGTCTTCAAGGCCGAGCGGCGCCCGACCACGGCCGCGGACGTCTACTCGCTTGGCGCCACCCTCTACGCGCTGCTGACCGGTCGGCCGCCGCGCTGGCCGGCCAGCGGGACGCCGTCCCTGGCGACCGTCGTCATGCTGCAGGAACGCCCGATCCCGGACATCGCGGAGGTGTCCGCCGAGTTCGTCGAGGTGCTCCGGCATTCGATGGCGAGCGACGTCGACGAGCGCTACGACACCGCGGACGCCTTCCAGTACGCGTTGGAGTCGCTGTCCCTGCCACCGCCTGGCTCGACCACCTCGCTGCACAAGTACATCCCGGAAGGCGAATATCTGCCGGAAGGCGGGCACCCGGCCGGTCTCTCGTCCACCGGGTCGCCGTCTCTTTCGCCTGGTCACACGTCCGGTTCCCCGAGTTGGGGCAGTCCTTCCGGTCCGCCGACCGGTGGTTCCCCCTCCAGCGGTCCGCCGTCCAGCGGCCCTCCTTCGCCTGCGGCAGGTCCGGTACCGCAGTCGGCGGCGACCGGCCGGATGCCGATCCCGGGGCCGCTCGTACGCTCGCCCGGCTATCCGCCGCCAGCGGGGCAGGCGCCGTCTTTTCGGCCCGGTGGACAGTCAGGCCAGCCTGGACTTTTTGTCCCATCGCCCGGACCGGGACAGCCACCTGCCCGTCCGCCAGCCGTACCGCCGGTGCCACTGCCACCAGGCGGCGGTTCGTACAGTGGCCAGCCCGGGATCGCTCAGCCGGGCATTGTCCAGCCGGGTGTCTCGGGCGGTGGTCCGTACGGCGGTGGACAGGGGTATCCGGTGCCGCCGCCTCAGGTCGGACGCCCCACTGGGCCGTACGTGGTGACCGCGCGGCCGTCCGCTGGGCAGCAACCGGCCGGCCAGGCCGAGACCACGTTCCTGTCGCGCTTCTCCAACGGCCAGCTCGTCCTGATCACCGCTGGCGTGGTGGTCGCCGCCGGCATCGTCATCGCGGCCGTGGTCGCGGTGGTCCTCATCCTGAACCACTGAACTGCTGGGTTACTGAATCCCGAGTCGCTGGCGCCACCACGAGCTTGACGTTTGGTCGCCACCATCGGGCGTGTCGACGACCGAAACGTCAAGCTCGCGACGGGTTCTGCTAGCGGGCGCGGCGGGCCAGGCGCTCGTGGTCCAGGAGGACGACGCTCTTGCCCTCCAGGCGGAGCCAGCCGCGGGAAGCGAAGTCAGCGAGGGCCTTGTTGACCGTCTCGCGGGAGGCGCCGACCAGTTGGGCCAGCTCCTCCTGCGTCAGGTCGTGGGTGACCCGCAGGGTGTTGCCTTCGCGAGAGCCGAAGCGGGCGGCCATCTGGAGCAGGTTCTTGGCCACTCGTCCGGGCACGTCGGTGAAGATCAGGTCGGCGAGGGCGTCGTTGGTACGACGCAGTCGCCTCGCCAGCACGCGGAGCAGCTGCTCAGCGATCTCCGGGCGATTGGTGATCCACGGCCGCAACGCCTGTTGGCGCAGTCGGGCGATCCGCGCGTCGGTCACCGCGACCGCGGTGCCGGTCCGCGGCCCCGGGTCGAACAGCGACAACTCGCCGAACATGTCGCTGGGGCCGAACACCGCGATCATGTTCTCCCGACCGTCGGCGGCCCGGCGGCCAATCTTCACCTTGCCGGCCTCGACGATGTAGAGACTGTCGCCGGGGTCGCCCTCGGAGAAGATGACCTGGCCGCGTGGGGCGTCGAGATGCTCCAACTGGGCAGCCAGCGACTCGGCGGCGTCCGGGTCCACTCCTTGGAACAGACCTGCCCGCGCGAGCACTTCATCCATGTCCGCACCTCCGCGTACTGAGAACACGATCATCAGGACCGCGCCGTGAGTCTAGGGCTCTTTGCCGTCGGATGTGCGGTTAGGCACGGCCTGCGGTGCAGAAACTGCCTTTTCGGCGGTGATCATCGGGTTGCGAACGGTGATCCACCCCTGATCAGCCCACTGTGACCGTACGCCGGCACCTGCCCGCCGCGGCAATGCGGCGGCACCCGGAGCGCGTTTGTGTCGTCTTGCCGCCGTAGTCTTTGCGAGGTGACCGGTGCCGCCGCGGTGAGTCCTGCAGCCTCTTCTGCCAAGCCGAAAGCGGCCGAGTCGCCGCTGTCGCTGACCAGGCGGGCCCGCAAGATGCACAAGATCCTCGCCGACACCCACCCGGACGCGCATTGCGAGCTGGATTTCCGCAGTCCGCTGGAGCTGGCGGTGGCCACCATCCTGTCCGCGCAGTGCACCGACAAGCGGGTGAACGAGACGACCCCGGCGCTGTTCCAGCGCTATCGGTCCGCCGCCGACTACGCCGGCGCCGACCGGATCGAGCTGGAGGAGATGATCCGGTCCACCGGCTTCTACCGGAACAAGACGTCCTCGCTGATCAAGCTCGGGCAGATGTTGGTGGAGAAGTACGACGGCGAGGTGCCGGGCCGGTTGGAGGACCTGGTCACCCTGCCGGGCATCGGTCGCAAGACCGCGAACGTGGTGCTCGGCAACGCTTTCGACGTGCCGGGCATCACCGTGGACACGCATTTCGGTCGGTTGGTCCGGCGGTTCGGCTGGACCGCCGAGGAGGACCCGGTCAAGGTCGAGTTCATTGTCGGGGACCTGATCCCGAAGAAGGACTGGACGATGCTGTCGCACCGGGTGATCTTCCATGGCCGCCGGGTGTGTCACGCCCGCAAGCCGGCCTGCGGTGCCTGCACGTTGGCCTCGCTCTGCCCGTCGTACGGGACAGGTCCCACTGACTATGCCGACGCGGTCAAGCTGCTCAAGGGCCCGCGAGTCGACGAACTGGCGGCGATGGTCAAGCCATGAGGAGGCGGTGGGCGATCCTGGTGCTCGCCGTGGCGGCCGCGATCGCGCTGGTGAGCTGCGCTGGGACGCCCAGCGGGGGCACCGAGGCTGCCCAGACGAGCAACGCTGGACAGTTCCACGGGTCCGGCTTCGCCGCGTGCCCACCGGCCGCTCGGACCGCCGCTGGTAACGCTGCCAAGAGCGCCGGGCAACGGCTGCCGGCAGTGCCGCTGACCTGCATGGACGGCTCCGGTCGGAGCGTGCGACTGGACCAGCTGACCGGGAGGCCGATGGTGGTCAACCTGTGGGCTTCCTGGTGTCAGCCGTGCGGTCAGGAGTTGCCGGCCTTCGCCCGGCTGGCCGCTTCGGCGGGGCAGACTCTGGTTGTGCTGGGCGTGTCGACCAAAGACGATCCGGGCCGTGCGGTGGCCGCCGGCCGCGATGTCGGTGTCCGGTTCGCCAACGTGTTCGACCCTGACGTGGCGGTCGAGCGCAGCCTCGGTCGTACCAACCTGCCCATCACCCTGCTGATCGGCCCGGACGGTGTCATCCGGCACGTGTACGCGGGGCCGGTGCTGACCGACGCGGCGCTGGCACAGCTGGTCCAGCAGTATCTGGGGGTGCCGGTCCGGTGACGATGCCGCTGCCGGACTGGATGGACAAGCTCGTCGACGCGGTCAGCGGCGGCTTCGAGTCGCCGCTGGACCGCTACCGGCGGGACATCGAGCCGATCGGGCGGCCGGCCGCGGTGCTGATGCTTTTCGGCCAGAACGCGCCGAACGTGACCGGTGACGGGGTCGTGCCCGGACCGGACATCCTGTTGCTGGAACGGGCCGCCACCCTGCGCAATCACGCTGGCCAGCCGGCCTTTCCTGGCGGTGCGGTCGATCCGGAGGACACCGGCGTGGAGCAGACCGCGCTGCGGGAGGCGAACGAGGAGACCGGGCTTGACCCGTCGTCCGTACGTGTCGTCGCGAGCCTCCCGCCGCTGCCGGTGCCGGTTTCCCGTTTCCTGGTCACGCCGGTGCTGGCCTGGTGGGAGCGGCCGCACCCGGTCGCCCCGTTGCACCGCGAGGAAGTGGCCTCGGTCACCCGGGTGCCGGTGTCCGAGCTGGTCGACCCGGCGAACAGGGTGACAGTCAGACACCCGGCCGGTTATGCGAGCCCGGGTTTCGCCGTCCGGGGCATGGTGGTGTGGGGGTTCACCGCCGCGCTGGTGTCCGGGTTGCTGGATATCGGCGGCTGGACGGTGCCCTGGCACCCTGAGCGCGTTTTGGACGTTCCTTCTACGAGCAGTGATCTTGGCCTATCGGAGGAGGAGCGGTGACCGGCAGCGTTGTCGACATCGTGCTGGTCGTCGTGGTGATCCTGTTCGCCATCAACGGATACCGGCAGGGGTTCGTGGTCGGCCTGCTGTCCTTCGTGGGCTTCATTGGCGGCGCCCTGCTCGGTCTGCAGCTGGCTCCGTTGATCGCCGAGCGGATCGAGGACCCGCTGTGGCGGCTGGTGGTCGCGCTGGTGATCGTGTTCCTGGTGGCCAGCGCCGGGCAGGCGCTGGCGGTGATCCTCGGTTCGGCCGTCCGGGACCGCCTGAAGAACCGCGGCGCGCGTACGGTCGACAGCCTGGGCGGCTCGGGCCTGTCCATCATCGCCGTGCTGCTGGTGGGCTGGATGGTCGCGGTGCCGCTGGCCCGGGCACCGTTCCCGGCGCTGTCGTACCAGGTGAACCACTCGGCGATCATCCCGGCGATCAACAGGGTCGTGCCGACGCCTGTGCAGCGGCTGTACGCGTCCTTTGCCAGCACCATCGACACCGGTGACTTCCCGGACATCTTCGACCCGCTGACGCCGACCAAGGTGCCGTCGGTGGCCGCGCCGAACTCGGCGCTGGCGAACTCCGCCGTCGTGCGGGCGGCGCACCCGTCGATCCTGAAGGTCATCGGCGACGCGCCCAGCTGCAGTCGGCGGCTGGAGGGGTCTAGCTTCGTGATCTCGCCGCACCACGTGCTCACCAACGCGCACGTCGTCGCGGGCGTCACCGAGGACCTGCATATCGTGATGAACGACGGCACCACGTTGCCGGCGACGGTCGTCCTCTACAACCCCGAGCACGACGTTGCCATTCTGGACGTGCCGGGCCTGAATGCTCCAGTGCTGTCATTTGACTCGTCCGCGAACAACGACGCGGACGCGATTGTGCTCGGCTATCCGGGCGACGGTCCGTACACGGCCACCCCGGCTCGGATCCGGGACACCCGGGAGCTGATCGGCCCGGACATCTACAAGCAGCAAACGGTGCACCGGGAGATTTTCTCGCTGCGTACGCAGGTGCACAGCGGCAACTCCGGCGGCCCGCTGCTGAGCACCGACGGCCAGGTCTACGGGGTGGTGTTCGCCGCGTCGCTGGACGACGCGGACACCGGTTACGCGCTGACCGCCAAGGAGGTCGCGCCGGACGTGTCCGCCGGCCGCAACCTGTCGAACCCGGTCAGCACCGGCACCTGCAACCCCGAATAACTACCCCTGCTTCAACCAGTGCAGCAGGAGGTCGTTGACCTCGTCGGCTGCTTCGGCGTGCGGGAAGTGACCGATCTGGGGAAGCAGCCGCCAGTCGTACGGGCCGGTGGCGTAGCGCCCCGAGCCGTGCGCGGTGGACGCGAGGATGTTGGTGTCCAGAGCGCCATGCACCTGCAGCACCGGGCCGTCGATCGGCTGCGCGAGCAACTCGGCGAACCGCCAGCCGCTCGGTCTGGTCAGTGACCGGACCGCCCAGCGGAAATACTCCAACGCGCAGAAAGCCGCCTGGCTGATCGCGAAGGCCTGCCGGCAAACCGTTTCGTAGTCGGCGAAATCCGCGGTCGTCGTCCACTGTGGAGCGGACCACTCGCGGAGCATCCGGCCGACCTGCGCACTGTCGTCGCGGGTGAGCCGGTGCTCGTACCGGGGCAGTTGGTAGAGCCCGAGCCGGCGGCTGGCGCGCTGCTGCGCCGGGTCCGCGGCGAGCGCGGACCGCAGCCGGCGCGGGTGCGCGCTGCCGATCATCGCGACCCGCCGGACCGTACGCGGGTACAAACAGGCGGTCGTCCACGCCAGGTAGCCGCCGAGGTCGTGGCCCACCAACGCGGCGTCCCGCTCGCCCAGTGCGCGGACCAGCCCCGCCACATCGCTGGCGAGCGTGTAGCCGTCGTAGCCGCGCGGCGGTTTGTCACTGGCGCCGTATCCGCGCAGGTCCACCGCGACGGCCCGGTAGCCGGCCGCCACCAGCGGTTCGATCTGGTGTCGCCAGGTCCACCAGAACTCCGGGAAGCCGTGCAATAGCAGCACGAGCGGACCCTGGCCGGCCTCGACGACGTGGAAGCGGCTGCCGTTGGCGTACACCCCGCGGTGTCTCCACGGGCCGTCGATGAGGACCACCGACTCGTCCGCCCTCCGCATCGATCCAGCGTGTCACACCGCGATTCGACGGCTCGTACGGTTGCCAATATATAACAGTGCTATGTATTCTGGGTCACGTGACCGCGGACGTCCATGCCATGGGCCGTGTTGACCGCTCGCCGGAGTTGCTCCCGGTGGCGGACGAGCCGCTGCGCGCGATCGCCGACAGCCTGGTGGACACCACCAGTCGGCTGATCCGGATGGTGGCCCGAGAGCGGGCCGGCGCTGGCACGTTGCCCAGTTCGCAGGTCCTGTTGCTCGCGCTGTTGGACGATCTCGGCTCGACCCGGATCACCCGGCTGGCCGAGTACGAGCACTGTTCGCAGCCGGCGATCACCGCGCTGGTCGCCCGCTTGGAAGTGCAGGGGTTGGTGCGCCGAGACGCGGACGAGTCGGACCGGCGAGCGGTGCTGGTCTCCATCACCGATTTCGGGCTGGCGCGACTGGCGGAGTCTCGGCGTGCGCTCAGTGCCCGAATTATGATGATCTTCGATGACTTATCGGCAGACGAACAGCGCAGACTCGGCGAGGCTGTGACCGAAATTCAGACACTTTTAGGGCTTTCCGGTCGGCCGGTGGACCCGAGAAGTGATACAAAGCACGTGTCCGGCCCGGTGCCGGGCGCCTGACTCGACACACACAGCCGAGGAGGCGACAGCGGTGGGATATGAACCAGTACGGGACCCCGCTGGATCATCAGAAGGCCAGGAATCGTTTTCCCCCTCTCCTCAACCGGTGATTGCCGGCTTCGACGGCTCGCCGTCGAGTGAACACGCACTGGCATATGCGGCCGGCCTGGCGCGGCGGCTCGGCACCCGGCTGGTGGTCGTCTACGTACGTTCGACCGGCACCGTGATGCCGACCGGCTTCGGCGCCCTGGACGTGCTGCCCGACGACATCGCCGACTCCGATCTGATCCATCAGGTCGGGGACGTGCTGTCGTGTTGCGTGGTGCAGTGGGAGCTGGTGGAGCGGATGGGATCGCCGGACCGGGAGCTGCTCGCGGTCGCCGACGAGCTGCGCGCGGACGCGGTGGTGGTCGGTCGCTCGGCCTCCCGGCTGCATCGGCTGGTGGGCTCGGTGGCCGGCCGGATCGTCCGGCGCTGCGACCAACCAGTCGTCGTCGTTCCCTAGTCGTTGTTGTAACGACAGACGCTCTGGTAGCAGCGATTTCCTTTACATCGTTGCAGAATCTTTCTGGCGAGCTTTTGTTCGTACGCGGAGTAAAATGCTGGCGAGCACCGCGGCCAGCACCGATCCGATCATGACCGCCAACGTGATGCGTTGACTGTGTGCGCTGTCCGTGAAAGACAGTTCGGTAATCAGTAGGCTCACGGTGAATCCGCAGCCCGCCAGCAGGGCCACCGCGATCAAGTCCGGGACTTGCATTCCGTCCGGCAACTGGCCGAGGCGCAGCCGTACGGCGGCCAGTGCCCCGCCCGCTACGCCCACGAGTTTCCCTACCACCAGACCGAAAATGACCGCGATCGCGACGCGATCGGTGAACACGCCAGCCAACGCGCCAGCATTTACCGGCACGCCGGCGGCAAAGAACGCGAAGAGCGGCACGCAGACACCGGCCGACACCGGGCTCAGTAAATGTTCCATCCGGACCGCCGGCGGCAGTTCCTCCACCTCGTCTTTCTTTACCCTGGTGAGCAATCCGAGCGCGATACCGGCCAGCGTCGGGTGCAGGCCGGCGGCATGCACGGCCACCCAGACCGCGATCGCGAGTGGCACGTAAATCCATGGCGTACGAATCCGGCCGTACTGCAGCAGCCAGTAAACCGCCAGCAGGACAATGGACACCCCCAACGCGATGAGCGACAACTTTTCGCTGAACAGCACGGCAATCAACAGGATCGCGCCGAGATCGTCCACAACCGCGAGGGAAAGCAGGAAAATGCGTACGCCGCTGGGCAGTCCAGGAGCGCTGATCGCCAACACCGCCAAAGCGAAAGCGATGTCGGTGGCCACTGGCACCGGCCAAGCCGACGAAATTCCGTGAGCCCCGAATCCGACCGCCAGACAAACCACCGCCGGCACCACCATGCCGGCTATCGCGGCGATCGCCGGCAGCGCCGCCCGGCGTACGGACGACAGCTCGCCGACCACCAACTCACGTTTGAGTTCACATCCAGCCACGAAAAAGAAAACCGCGAGCAACCCGTCCTTTGCCCAACTGTCCAGGCTCAGCCGCAGATGCAGCACGTCCGGCCCAACGGTGAATGCCTTTATTGTCTCGTACGCACCGGCTAATGGCGTGTTCGCGATCAGCACGGCCAGCGCCGCCGCGATCAGCAACAGCATGCCGCCGACCGTTTCGGTACGCAGCAGTCTCGCCACCTCGACGGCGGCCAGTGCGGCGGCTTTGCCGGCTTTGTGACGGGCGGCGATAACGGCGGCTCCAGGACTCGGTACGTTTCTCCAATACAGCACAGATCCTGACGTCTCGCCGGTTGACCGCGCAAAAACGGCCGGGACGCTGTCGCGCTCCGGCCGTTTTTGTTGAGCTGTCAGCGAGAAGTCTCGCCCAGCACCGGCGGTGGGGCGTCGGTGTCGTTGCCCCACACCATCTCGTCCTCGGTCAGCCAGGTCTGGTATTCCTCGTCGTGCTCGTCGGTGGCCCGTCGGCCAGTGGCAGCCATCCCACCGCCGCCTTGGCCGGCGGTTGTCGCCGATGACGGCGCAGCGGGTGCTGGACCGCTGGTGGCGGGGCCGGAGTTGGCGAGCCCGGCGCCACTGGGAAACGCGGCCGCGCCACCCGTACCGAGGCCCGCCGCCGCGCCCGAACCAGCGCCGGCGAGGCCCGGGCTGGTGAGTCCGGCGCCGGTCGTACCACTGGCTCCGGACAAGCCCGAGAGCGCACTGCCGGCCAGTCCGGTGCCGGCCGGGGTGGTGACGCCGATCGGAGTGCCATGGCTGGTGCCTGGCAACCCGTTCACGCCGGTGGTGACCTGGCCAGGTGCGCTGCCGTCGGAATGGGACAAGTGCGCGGTGCTGGCCGCTCGTACCGCTGGGCCGGCGGACACCGCGGCACCGCCGTTGGCGGTGGAAAGCGCTGGGCCGGCGCTGTTGTACTGCGACGGGAGGTGAGCTGGCGCTGCCGTCGGTGGGCCGGCGATCGCAGTGCCATGCGTGGCGAGCGCGTCGGCGTAGCTGTTCATCACGTCGACGGCCTTGTCCCGCGCCTGACTTTGCTGCTGTTTGCCATGAATGAGACCAGCGGCAGCCGCGGCCGGACTGATCAGCAGGCCCGCGCCGGCGTCCTGGGTGGGCGCGTCGGCGGTGTCCTTCGGGTTGGGCATTTCCCGCTTGGCGTTGAGCAGCGCCGGTCGAACCGCGCTCATCGAGTCGTAGCTGGCGCTCAGGTCATTGCCCAATGCGTCCGCGAAGGTCGAGATTGCGGTCACCGCGGTGCCGTACGCCTCGAAGGCGTCACCGTGCCAGACGCCGGCCAGTTTGCGCAGGTCTGAACCGATGTCGTGCGCCAGGGTGTGGACGCTATAACGCTGGACATCGTACGTATCCGCCAACTCGTTCACAGCGTCTGGCTCACCGGACATCAACTGCTGGTAAAGCTGGTCATGGCTGAACTGGCTGTAGTCGGTGGTGAGGTAGAGGTCGGCGGACATGTCAGACCACCTCGCCGGGCTGGGCCAAGGTGGCGCCAACCGGGGCGATCCGGCCGGCCACGTCCTGGGCGTTGGCGTGGTTGAGCGCCTCGACCGTGGAATAGTTGTGAATGATCTGGTCGGTGCCGGCAATCGCCACCTTGATCGACTCGTGCAACCGGGTCAGCCGCTCGACATACGCATTGTTGCGGGTCCGCACGGCGGACGTGTAAACCTCACCGTCCGCCATGTTTCCCACCGGTGGCCCGCTGGGCGGGATTTTCCGCACCGCGGACAGAATCGTCTGGGCCTGGGAAAGTCGCGTCTCGAGCGCTTTCCGGAAATCCTGCAACGAGTCGATATCGAACTCGACATCCATGTCTTACTCCCCGTGTAGATCTGGCAGTGAGTCCACCCGCCTGCACACAGCTTAGCCGTTCTGCCCGAGTTTGTGGCCGTGGTTATCCACATTCGCTGGTCAACCAGCGGAAAAACAACGGCTACCGGTTATTCGCACTGGTGGTAGCGGGATTCCGGGCGGCCGCGGCGGACAGCGTCGGACCGGTCGGCAACAGGCTGAGCACATTGGTCGGTACCAGTTGCGGATCCACCCCGGTGTATCCCAGCGCGGCCAGATCCGCCGGCGAACCGATCGGAAAGCGCATTCCGGTGTCGGTGATCAAATAAAGCGTGCCGGTGGTGACACCAGTGGCGGGCAAGTCGCGTACGATCGCGCCGCGACCGCCTGGGACAACGATCCGATTCGCGGTCGGCTCGGCCGAGTTTGTCGCCGATGCGGTCGAATTCTGGCTGCTGAAGCCGGCCGGTGTGGAGCTGACAGCGAACAACTGAACGGTATTGCCGCCGGAGGTGGACAGTCCGGATTTTGGCAGCCCGGATTTTGGCAGCATCGCGCAAACGCTCGCGGTCGGGCCGTTCATCATCGCTTCCAGCCGCGGCACGGCGTCCGGATAGCCGGTGGGGACCTGCTCGGCGGTGCTGGAATGGTGTTGCGCGTACGTACTGGGATCAAGGGAAGTCGGGGTTCGGCCGCCGAGCAGGAGTTTGGCCGCGGTTTCCCCGAGCGGCGCGAGGCCGTCCGGGAGGACCGTCAAATACTGGGCGGTCGTACCGATCTGAAAGACCTGACCGATCTTGGTCGGTGTCCCCTCAATCGCCGGTCCCGGCTGGCCGTTGTTCGCGATGGTCGGTTCCACCAGGTCGGGGCCGGCTGGCACGGCATTCAGGAAAGCTGCGCCGACCTGCACGACTTCGGCGCTCGCCCAGCCCAGCGCGGCGCGCTCGCCATATGCGTTTGGCACCCGCAACCGTTCGCCGTGCCAGAGCAGGTAAAGCTCCTGACTGCCCTGCGGTGAGACCAACACCCCGGAGTCGCCCAGCGGCTTGCCGCCGGCCGACAGGCCAATCGCCACTCCGACGTACAACTGCGAGTCGACGTCAGACACGTCGTTGCCGGTGCAGACTGTCCATGGCGCGTTGACGAGTTGTTCGCTGCTGGGCAGCGAATCCGGCGCGCCCGGGATGCCGAAAGAATCGCCGCGCGGTACGCCGGCGAGGGAATTGCGGGAAACCGTGTTGATCGTCGGATTCGGCTGGCCGACGGCCAACAGCGCGGAGGTGAAATTCAGCGCTGGATGGAGTTTGCCCTGCTGGTAGACGAGCCGGCTGCCGGTTTCCTTCTCGATGGTGATCGACTGTTCGTTCTTCCAGCTGGTGTTGCCGGACGGGTTGAGGAAACCGATGACGCCAACGGCGGCCACCGCCAACACCGCGATCATCACCGAGCCGAAGACGGACAATCCCAACCGGCGCATCGGCAGGTCATTGCTTTCCGGTTCACCGCAAAGCAGGGCGGAGCCAATCCGCCGGGTGACGAACCTGTACGCCTGCAGCTGTTCTCGGCGTGAACGCACGTTTTCCCGCACCCCCGTGCCGGCAGTTGAATTATGTCTTCCGGTGTCTTCCCGCTCCATCAGCCGAGCGAGCGCCCCTACAATACGGCCTCATGTCACTCATTCCCACCCCGCAGCCGGCGGCCCGGGGCGCGGCCCGGGTGGGAGCACCGCCGGGGCCGGTCGCCGGCGCTGCGATGCGCCCGGTCGTACGAGCCCGCCGCGGCCGCCTCGGCGCGGTCCTGGTTGGCCAGGTCGTCGCGCTCCAGATCGCCGCCGCCGCAGTCCTGGTCGGGATGGGCTTCGGGCTCATCGGACTGGCCGTCGGTGCGGTGGTCGCGCTGCTGGTGCTGGTTGCCACCTTCACCCCGGTCGGTGGCCGTTGGCTGTTCGAGACCGTGGTGCTGCGTTGGCGGCTGGCCACCCGCCGCCGGCGCCGGTCCCGGCCGAACATCGCCGACCACCGGCTGCGGGCGTTGACCGAGCTGGCCCCGGCGCTGGTCGTACGAGATGTGGCCGACCGGATGCAGCGGGTTGGCATCGCGTCGGATGCGGACGGCTGGTTCGCCGCGGTCGCGGTCGTCAACACCGGCGGCCTCAACGGGCTGGGTGCCGGGATGCTGCCGATCGCCGAGCTGACCGCGGTGCTCTCGGAAGGCGGCCTGCGCGGCGCCCGCCTGCAGGTCGTCACTCATGCCGTACCAGCGCCGACCACGTCACTGCCCGCTGGTTGCCCGGCTTTCGTGTCGTATCAGGACTTGCCCGGCGCCGCCGCGGTCGCCGCCCAGCGGCACACCTGGGTCGCCGTCCGGCTGCCCGCGCCGGCCGCCGCGGACGCCGCCGCGAGCCGTGGCGGCGGCCCGAACGGCGTCGGCAAGGCACTGGCCGCCATCGTCGGGCGGGTCGCGAAGGTGCTGGCCAGCGCCGGCATCGAGTACCGGATCCTGGACACCGTGGGGCTGACCGAGGCGTTGGCCCGCTGCACCGGCCTGGACGCCGCGCCGACCACCCAGGACGCAAGGATCGACGAAGGCTGGGACCGGTTGTTGGCGGACGGCGTGGCGTACGCGTCACTGGCCGTCACCCGGTGGCCCGAGCAGCGCCCCGGGGTGCCCGGCCTGTTGTCCGTACTAGCGCGCGTACCAGCGGCGATGACCACGCTGTCGGTGTCGTTGGACGACTCCGACGACGGCACGGTGTCGCTTCGTACGCTGTTGCGGGTGGCTGCGCTGCCGGCTGCCTTGCCGGCCGCTGTCGCGGCCGCGAAGAGTGCCGCCGGGCAGGCCGGTTGCCGGCTCCGGCTGCTGCAAGGGCAACAAGCGGCCGCCATGTACGCGGCCGCACCAACCGGGGGTGGAGTGCGATGACCGGACCACACGGGGGAGCCGATCAGGGGGCCGTGGGGCCACCGCCGGTCCCTCCCATCCCTGCGGGCCCTGGCCGTCCTGTCGGTCCGTACCGGCCGACTGGTTCGTCCGGTGTTGGCGGTCCGTACGAGCCAGTCGGTTCTGCTGGGCCGCAGTCGGGTACGTCCAGTCCGTTGGGACCGACCGGTTCGGCGCCGGGGTCACCGCCGTGGCCGTCAACTGCTCCGCCTGGTCACCCGAGTCGGTGGGGCGCGCCGCCGCCGTCCGCCGCGGCGGGTCCGCCCCCGGTCCCCTCAGGGGCGTCTGGTCCCGCTTCCGGTCCACCTCCGCTCCCACCGGCCGGCCCGCACTCTGGTCAGCCGGCTGGTCCCGCTTCCGGGCCGCAGTCCGGTCGGCCGCCGGTACCCCCAGGTCCGGCACGTTCTGGTGCCGTAGGTCCTGGAGCGCCGCCTGCTGTCGCCCCGGTCTCTTCCAGCCGTGGCCCTGCGCTGGCTCCAGTGTCAGGCACGGCACCGACCTCAGGTCCGGTGCGTACGTCCGCGTCTGGTGCGGTTTCGTCAGGCGCGGCGCCAGTTTCCGGTGTCGGGTCGGTGTCCGGCGGCTTTGGTCCAGCGTCCGGCCTCGGGGTCAGCAACCGGCCGGGCTCGGGGACGCTGGTCTCGACCGGCCCGGTCTCGGCTGGTGTCGTCTCGGGCGTGCCGTCCTCTCGCGGGACGGTCTATGGGCGGGGTGTGCGGCCCGTCGGCGGCCCGGAGACCGAGCCGAGCGTCGACCTCGGACCACCAGCCGGTGCCGATCTGCCTGCTCACGGGCTGGCCACCGCTGAGCTGGATCGTCTTGAACTGCCCGTCGACCCGTCCGGGGTGATCCTCGGTGCTGATGTCGAGTCGCGGCCGGTGGCCATCCGGTTGTTCCGGGAGCAGTCCACCCGGCTCACGCTGATCGGTGGCCTGTGGGTGACTCGCCTGATGCTGCTGCGCGCACTCGGCGTCGGCGCCCGGATCGTCATCCAGACTCAGCGCCCCGGCGCGTGGCAGGGCTGGGGAAAATGGGCCACCGGCTTCGACGACCGCGTCGAGGTGGTCCAGACCGCGCCAATGGCCGTCGCACCTGGCTCGGCCTCGGCCCCCGTACTCGTCGTCAACGACTCCGGCCCGTCGCCGGCCCCCCTCGCCTCCGGCCTCGGCCCCTGGCAGACCCGGCTGACCGTGCTGCCAGAACTGTCCGCCTTCGGCTTCGGCGCGGTCGCCGACTCGGACCTGGTCCTGATGCAACGCCTCTCGCCGGCCGAGTCATCCGCCGCCGGCGCTGTCCTGCGCCTGACCAGCCAAACCGCCGGCCTGATGCAGGCCATGCACGACGACATGCTGGCCCTGCTCGGCGGCGGCGCCGACCGCTACCTCTGGGTCAACGCGACCCCCATCGAACGCGAAGCCTTCGGCCCACCCCGCCGCGGTTGAGTTTATGGCGGCAGTTCCTGCCGCGGCGCGAAGGTGTTCGCGTCGCCGGGGTGCCCAAAGGGCGGGCACCCCACCGCAGTGGCTCTGGCCGCAGTTCCTGCGGCGGCGCGTCCGGTTAGCGTCGCCGGTGCGCCCAAAAACCGGGCACCCCACCGCCACGAACCTGGGCGACCTCCGGTCGCCGCGCGAACGTGGGCGGCCTACGTGCGCCGCGCGGGCGGGGTGTGGATGGAAACCTGTGTGGCTGGTTTAGCCGCGACAAGCCGTAGCGGCGCGAAATTGTCGTAGGTGTCTGTTTTTCTTTCCCCCTCCCTTTGAACGGGCGGGGGGTGGGTTGAGAGGTGGACCTTAATTTTTGGTTGAACATTGGTCCTCGAACCCGCCCCCCACCCGTCACTGGGTGGGGGTGATTTTTGGGGGTGGGTACGACAGTTTTGCGCCGCACCTGGGTTTGCTGTGGTCTTGGTCGTTGAGTGCGGCACAAAACCCCGCACTCGGTGTCGAGTGCGGGACATTGTTCCGCGGTCGATGAGCCGAGGGGCTGTCCAATGGCACGAAAACTGTCGGGCTGTTAATTCTACGAACGGTCAACAGTCTACGAACGTGCGGTCGCGTACAACGCCCAGTGTTGCTGGAGAGTAAAGGTCAGCTGGCTCACTACACATTGACACGAACTTAGTTCGTTGAGTAGAACTTAGTTCGTAACGATGTTCGCAACCGTAGAAGGACCCCCATGACCAAGACCGCTCTGATCACCGGAGTTAGCCGCGAGGCCGGACTAGGCTTCGCTGTCGCCCGGCGATTCGCTGAACTCGATTTTCATGTCATCCTCGCCGCACGCGACCTCGCAGCGGCCGAACCGCTGGCCGAGCGGCTGCGCGAAGACGGGTACGCGGCGACCGCCCTGCGCCTGGACCTGGCCGACCAGGCCAGCATGGACGAGGCCGGCAGTTACGTCACTCAGACCTTCGGCCACCTCGACGCACTGGTCAACAACGCCAGCGGGATGCCCGACTACCGGGTCCTTTCCGCGCTGGACGCCGACATGGACGTCGTACGCTCCGCGCTGGAAGTTTCGGTGATCGGCCCGTGGGCCCTGACCCAGGCGCTGCTCCCGCTGCTGACCGCGGCCCCGGCGGCCCGGATCGTGAACGTCTCCAGCCTGGCCGCGCAGCAGGTCGCTGTCGGCCTCGACCTCGGCGAGCCGATGCGCTCCCCGGCGTACGCGATGGCCAAATACCTGCTCAACGCCCTGACCGGCGTGCTCGGCCGCGCGTTGAAAGACACTCCGATCCTGGTCAATGCCGTCGACCCGGGCAACACCGCCACTCACCCCGAACGCGTCGACGAGACTGATCGGCCGGCCGTGGACAGCGCCAACGACATCGTCTGGGCCGCGACTCTCGGTGCCGACGGACCGACCGGACAGCTCTTCGTCGACCGCAAGCCGGTGCTCTGACCAGCTCACACTGCCCTCGCGTAAACAAAGTGAGAAAGAAATGACTGAAGTGCGAACGACAAGCTCTGTACGCTGGTGGATCCTGGTGGTCATCTGCCTGGCTCAGTTGATGGACGTACTCGACGTCACCATCGTCAACATCGCCCTGCCCAACGCCCAACACGATCTTGGCTTCTCGCTCGGCGACCGGCAGTGGATCGTCACCGCGTACTCGCTCGCCTTCGGCAGCATGCTGCTGCTGTTCGGCCGGGTCAGCGACCTGGTCGGGCGCCGGACGATGCTCTTGATCGGACTGGTGGGCTTCGCCGCGGCGTCCGCTCTCGGTGGCGCCGCGCCCTCTTTCGGGGTTCTAGTCACCGCCCGCGCGCTGCAGGGACTGGCCGGCGCGATGCTCGCTCCCGCCGCGCTCTCGCTGCTCTCGACGACCTTCACCGAGGCCAAGGAACGCGCCACCGCCTTCGCCGTGTTCGGCGGTGTCGCGGGTTCTGGCGCGGCCGTTGGCATGCTGCTCGGCGGCCTGCTCACCCAGTTCCTCAACTGGCGCTTCACGCTCTACGTCAACGTCGGCATCAGTGCCGTGGCGCTGGTCGGCGTCGCCATTCTGGTGCCCCGCCAGGCCAAGATCACCGACCGGCCCACGCTCGACATCCCCGGAGCACTCATCGCCTCGGCGGGCATGTTCGGCATCGTGTACGGCTTCGCCAACGTCGAATCCCACTCCTGGAGCGACCCGAACACCTGGGGATTCCTGGCCGCGGGCGTACTACTGCTCGCCCTGTTTGCCTGGTGGCAGACCCGCGCAAAGCAGCCACTGTTGCCGCTGCGCGTACTCCTGGACCGCGCCCGCGGCGGCTCCAACCTGGCGATCTTCATCGGCGGGATCGGTCTGTTCGGCGCCTTCCTGTTCCTGAACTACTACATGCAGGAGATCCTGCGGTTTTCGCCGGTCATGACCGGTGTCGCGTTCCTGCCGATGGTCGCCACCCTGGTCCTCGCCGGCGGCCTCTGCACCACCCAGCTCTACCCACGCTTTGGCGCGAAGGTCCCGGTGCCGGCGGGCATGCTCATCGCGGCTGCCGGCATGGCCTGGCTCACCGGCATCGGCCCGGGCAGCTCGTACGTCGGAGGCCTCCTCGGCCCGCTGATGCTCTTCGGTTTCGGGGTCGGCGCCACCATGGCTCCGGCGATGAACGCCGGAACCACCGGCCTGGCCGAAACCGATTCTGGCATTGCCTCAGCGACCCTCAACACCGCGCAGCAGATCGGCGGTTCCATCGGCATCGCCCTGCTCAACTCCCTGGCCGCCTCCGCCCTCACCCGCTATTTGGCCGGCAAGGACACCAGCAGTCCGCTCGTCCAAACCGCTGGCGCGATCCACAGCTACACCTTCGCGTTTTGGTGCTGCAGCGCGATCTTCGCCGTCGGAGCCCTCATTTGCGGTGTCATTCTGCCGGCCGGCAAACCCGAAACCGCCGACCCCGACCCGCATCCCGCTGTCCCTGTCGCGCTGTGACGGTGATTGTTAGCCGGTGAGGCCGCGGACGTACGAATAGAGGCCCAGAACTCCGATCGCGAGCGGCACGATCGCGACCACCAGCAGCACCTCGATGATGTCCAGGGCGCGTCCCCAGAACGGCGAGAATCGGCGGCCCGGGATCACCAGGCCGGACAGCAGCGCGATCACGACGACGGCGAGAACTCCGCCGACAACGGCCGCCAGCCGGATGACCAGGCCGCCGGCGGCCGCGAAGCCGACGGCCAGCAGCACGAGTCCGCCGAGGCTGGCGATCAGCAGCGGGAGTCGTTGACGAACGCTCATAAGCACGCGCGTACGCATCAGCAACACCAGCGCCATCACCGCACAAAGAGACCAGCCGAAGACACTTCCTTCCAGCACCAGCAAAATCTCGGCGAGCCCGGTGATCAACGCGGTGGCGACCAGGAGGCCGACGAAATAGCGGTCGGCCAGTTCGCTGCGGCGCAGCACCTGCTGGCCGGGCACCGAGTCGGTGTCCGTTTTCAGGTCTTCCGGACCGGTCGGAATCGCCGGCATCGGCAGCCGGGCCAGCCGGAACGAGAGCAACGGCAGCGCGGGCGCGGCGGCCAACGCCACGGCGGCGGCGACCGCCGCCACCCCGGCTCCGGTGGCCGGCGTCAGCACCACCATCGTGGACCCGACCACGCCAAAGAGGCCGGCGATCGCCAGCGTCACGAAGGTTGGTACATGGTCGGCCACCGTGAGCGCGACCAGCACGGTCATCACTGTCATCAGCGTGAAGCCGACCAGCGCGTGGGGCGCCCCGAGTTGGCTGATCGTACGGCCGCCGCCCAGGGCCAGCAGACCGGCCAGGAATGCGTAAACAATGGCCAGCCCGCCCAGAATCGCGCCCGTACGAGCGTCTGAAAGTGCGCGGGAAAACGCTGCGCCCGCACCAAAAAGCACGAGTGCGATTAACCCCGCCACGGACGCGCCGAGGAATTCCGGCGGACCGGCGGTGGCGATCACCGCGGCGGCGAGCAGCAATCCGGCCGTACCAGCGACCAACCCGACGACACGGCTCGCGCGGGCATTCCAGCGGCCGCTGCGACTGTTCGTGGCGGTGGCGATCGCGTCCACCACGTCGTCGAAAACCGCCTCCGGCGGTGCCGCCGACCGCGGGGTGAAATGCAGCTGCTCGCCGTCCCGAATTTCCAGTTGCACGCAACTGCGCCCGGTGTCCAACGGCGGCGCGCCGAGCCGGGACAGCGCCCACCCGCCGTGTGCCGAGCCGGCGTCGATCATGTCCTCGCCGGCATATCGCAGCAAGGTGGGCACCAGCTCGGCCAGCGGCACTTCCTCGGGAAGTGCCAGGTCGATGCGGGTACGAGGGGCCACCACAGTCACCCTGCAGAGCCCGGAAGCCGCCACCGCCATGATTTGGTTCCTCCCCGTGTCTCCCGAATCGTAGGCAGACTACATACGATGGCGCGGATTGCGGTTGAGTCCACGGCCGCACACGGGGAGGCTTTGCAGTGGCGACTGTTCTGTTTCGGCGCCCTCCGCGCCGGCACGGTCCACCGATGCCGCGCGGTGAAATCCTGTTGGAATCACCGCCGGAGCTGCCGGAGGTGTTGCCCAAGGGGCTCGGCCGGCTGCTGATGATCCTGCCGGCGATCGCCGGGGTCGGCGCGGTGGCGTTTCTCTACGCCGGCCGCGGAGGTGGTCCAGTCACGTACATCGCCGGCGGGTTGCTGGGCGTGTCGATGATCGGTGCCTTCCTCGGCGGCGCCGGCGGCGGTGGCGCGCAGGAAAAGGCGGAGTTGAATGCCGAGCGCCGCGACTACATGCGTTATCTGGCCCAAATTCGCCGGCAGGTACGCCGTGCCGCCAAGCAGCAGCGCGAGTCGCTGACCTGGCGCCATCCGTCGCCGGATGCGCTGTGGTCGGTGGTCGCCGGCCGGCGGCTTTGGGAGCGCCGGGTCGGTGACGACGACTTCGGCGAGCTTCGGATCGCGGTCGGGCCGCAGCGCCTCGCGATCCAGTTGGTCACGCCGGAAACCAAGCCGGTCGAGGACTTGGAGCCGATGGCGGCGATTGCGCTGAGGCGTTTTGTTCGCAGCTATACGACGGTTCCAGAACTGCCGGTCGCGCTGTCCCTGCGCGCGTTCGGCCGCATTGTCGTACAAGGTGATCGCGCGCGGGCGTTGGCGCTCGTACGCTCGCTGCTCGGCCAGGCGGCCTCGTTCCACTCGCCGGACGACCTGTGGGTTTCGGTCTGCGCGCCGTACGACCGGTGGGGCGACTGGGACTGGATCAAGTGGCTGCCGCACGCGTTGCGGTCCGGCCGGCCGGACAACGCCGGCCCGAGCCGCCGGGTCGCCGAGACGTTGGAGGAGCTGGAGACCGAGTTCGACGAACTGCTCGCCGGCCGGTCGCGGCACTCGCCAAACAACCCGCCGGTCAAGGACCAGCCGCATCTGCTGGTCATCCTCGACGGTGGCGAGGTGAGCGGCGACTGTCAGCTGCTGGGCGCGGGATTGCAGGGCAGTACGGTCATCGACCTCTCCGGCGTCGTCCCGCGCGATGTCACCCGCTCCACTTTGGTGCTGCGCATCGACGACGACGCCATCTCGATCGTCAGCCGAAACGGCTCCTCCTCCATCGGGGCTCCCGACCTGCTGTCGAAATCGCAGGCGGACGGCCTGGCGCGACAACTCGCGCCGTACCGGATCAGCCAGACCGCGAACGCCGACGAGCCGCTGTCGGTCGCCACCGAGCTGCCCGACCTGCTGGCCATCGGTGACGCCGGCGCCATCGATCCGACCCTCACCTGGCGGCCGCGGCCGAACCGGGACCGGTTGCGGATCCCGATCGGCCTGAACCCGGACGGCATCGCGGTCGACCTGGATTTCAAGGAGTCGGCGCAGGAGGGCATGGGCCCGCACGGCCTGCTGATCGGCGCCACCGGTTCCGGGAAGTCCGAACTGCTGCGTACGCTCGTTTCCGGACTGGCCATCACCCATTCGTCCGAGACCCTGAATTTTGTCCTTGTCGACTTCAAAGGCGGCGCGACCTTCGCGCCTTTGGTGAACCTGCCGCACACTTCCGCGGTCATCACCAACCTCGCCGAGGAGTTGCACCTGGTTGACCGGATGCAGGACGCGTTGAATGGCGAGTTGGTCCGCCGCCAGGAACTTCTGCGGTCCGCCGGGAACTATTCGTCCGTACGCGACTATGAACGTGCCCGCCTCGCCGGTGCCGACCTCGCCCCGCTGCCCAGCCTGCTGATCGTGTGCGACGAATTTTCTGAGCTGTTGTCGGCAAAACCCGATTTCATC
This sequence comes from Fodinicola feengrottensis, assembly GCF_039530045.1. Lineage (NCBI taxonomy): Bacteria > Bacillati > Actinomycetota > Actinomycetes > Mycobacteriales > Fodinicola > Fodinicola feengrottensis. Next base: position 54,865 of record NZ_BAAANY010000022.1, read on the forward strand.
GACCTGTTCGTGCAGATCGGACGGTTGGGTCGATCGCTGGCCGTGCATTTGTTGCTGGCATCCCAGCGGTTGGAGGAAGGGAAACTCCGAGGTCTGGACACCCATTTGTCGTACCGGATCGGGCTGCGCACCTTTTCTGCGGTCGAGTCGCGGATCGTCCTGGGTGTTCCGGACGCGTACGAACTGCCGTCCGCGCCTGGGCACGGTTATCTGAAAATCGACACCCAGACGATGATCCGGTTCCGGGCCGCATACGTTTCCGGGCTCTATCGCGATCCCGGCGAGGCGCCGTCGGCTGGCCGGGTGGCCGCCGCCGCGCGTCAGGTTGTCCCGTACACGCTGGCACCGGTGCAGGGCAGCGCCGACGACAGCACACCGATGCCGATGCCGACCCGCGACGAGGACGCCATCGGCGACAGCCTGCTCGATGTCATCGTCCGTCGGCTGGCCGGCCAGGGCCCGCCGGCCCACCAGGTCTGGCTCCCGCCGCTCGGCGAACCTCCCGCGCTGGACCAGCTGATGCCGGACCTGCAGGAGGATCCGGACCGCGGGCTGTGTCCGGCCGGTTGGGCGGGGCTCGGCCGGCTCACCGTGCCGGTTGGCATCATTGACCGGCCGTTCGAGCAGCGCCGTGACGTGCTCTGGGCGCGGCTGGAAGGCGCTGAGGGACACGTGGTGGTGGCCGGCGGCCCGCGCAGTGGCAAGAGCACCCTGCTTCGCTCGCTGCTCTGCTCGCTGGCGCTCAGCCACACGCCGCGCGAGGCGCAGTTCTTCGTCCTCGACTTCGGTGGCGGCACTTTCGCCGGCCTGCGCGACCTCCCGCATGTTGGCGGGGTGGCGAGTCGTACCGACGCTGAGGTGATCCGGCGGGTTGTCGCCGAGGTGAGCACCGTTCTGGACGATCGGGAAAAGCGGTTCGCCGAACTGGGTGTGGACTCGATGTCCACGTACCGCCGGCGGCGAGCCGCTGGCGAAATCACCGATGATCCGTTCGGTGATGTTTTCCTGATCGTGGACGGATGGGGCACGGTTCGGCAGGAGTACGAGGATCTTGAGCAGGCCATTACTCAAATCGCCGCACGTGGTCTCGGGTACGGCGTACACGTGGTCATTTCGGTGGCGCGCTGGATGGAGATGCGTCCGGCGCTGAGCGACCTGCTGGGGACTCGATTGGAGCTGCGGCTCGGCGATCCGTCCGATTCGGCGATCGACCGGCGGGTCGCGGTGAACGTACCGGCCGGTAACCCGGGCCGTGGACTTTCCCGCGAGAAACTGCATTTCCTCGCCGCGCTGCCGCGTATCGACAGCAGCCGTTCGGCCGACGATCTCAGCGAGGGCGTCACTGACCTGGTCGCACGCGTACGCCAGGCATGGAAACACGAGGCCGCACCGCGCGTACGACTGCTTCCCACCCTGCTTTCGGCCGCGGAACTGCCACCGCTCACCGACCCCGGTGGGTTGCCCATCGGGATCAACGAGTCGCAGCTGCGGCCGGTTTTCCTGGATTTCAGGAGCGATTCGCATTTCGTGGTGTTCGGCGACTCCGAATGCGGGAAATCGTCTTTCCTACGCCACGTGCTGACCGGATTGGTCGCGCGGCACAGGCCAGACGAGGCCCGCATTCTGATAGCCGACTATCGTCGCAGTCTGCTGGGCACGGTCGAAACCGATCACGTGATCGGCTACGCGGCCTCAAGCACGTCACTGCAATCGATGATCAAAGACGTAAAAGCGGCCATGACCCAGCGGCTTCCGGGGCCAGATCTCACCGCCGAGCAGTTGCGGAACCGGAGTTGGTGGTCTGGACCAGATCTTTACGTCGTTGTCGACGATTACGACCTGGTGGTCACCCCGTCCGGAAACCCGATCTCGGCATTGCTGGAGTTCATTCCGCAGGCGCAGGACATCGGCCTGCACCTGATCATCGCGCGCCGCAGCGGCGGTGCCGGCAGATCGATCTACGAGCCAGTGATGCAGCGAATAAAGGAGATTGGCAGCCCTGGAATCGTGATGGCCGGACAACGCGACGAAGGCGCTCTTCTAGGCAACGTACGGCCTTCGCAGCAACCGCCGGGTCGCGGCACGATGGTGCGCCGTAAAGACGGTGTTCAGTTGGTTCAGCTCGCGTACACACCGCCGAGTTAGCCGCATGAATCCGCTGATGAGGCCGCTTGGTGTGGACAAACGACTGCAATCGGTTGTCCACCTCGTGTAAGGTTATCCGCGTTCGGGCCGGCATATGCCCGGCCAGTCAGGAACTCAGAACGGGGTGAAAGATGTCAGGTGGCTACGGTTATACCGAGGGCGCCCACGCACAAGCGTCAGCCCACGTCCGGCAGGTGTCGCAAGACCTGCAAACCGAGATCACCACATTGGGGAACAAGCTCGAGGGCCTGCAGGGCCAGTGGGCCGGAAAGGCGGCGGCAGCGTTCCACAACCTGCACGCCACCTGGACCGCCGATCAGCAGAAGCTGAACACCGCGCTGGAAAACATCGCCCAACTGCTGGACCAGGCCGGTTCGACGTACAACGCGGCCGAAGACCAGGAGCACTCGACCTTCAACAAGATCATGGGCTCGCTGGGCGCGTCCTGACCCCTGATTCCCTGACTATTCGAAGATTGAGGTTTTCCCGATGTCAGACGCAGTAAAGGTTCAGTACGAGGCACTGCAGAGCGCGCACCTCGACATTCAGGGCGCCTGGAACCAGATCACCCAGCAGGCCGAAGACCTGCGCCGCTTTGTGAAGAACTTCGCCGACAACTGGCAGGGTTCCGCGTCGCAGAGCTACCAAGCGCAGCAGGCCCAGTTCGACCAGGCCATCAACGGGATGGCGTCCATCCTGAACCAGATCGGCACCGCGGTCTCGGTCGCCAACGACAACTACCAGGCCACCGAATCCGCCAACAAGGGCATGTTCGGCTAGCCCATCCCACGTACGCGCTCGATGGCCCCGCCCGACTCCGCTCGGGGCGGGGCCATCGATCTTTCACCACCACCCACGGGGGCTCGCGATGACAGAGTCGGGCTACATTCATTTACCCAACAAGGGCGACAACGGGGATCCGCTTCTTGGCGCCGGCAAGGACCTTTTCACCCCACCGCATGATCCAGACCCTGGCTCGGTACCCGCATTCACCCCAGGCAAGGGGAAAACGAGCAACGACGGCGTACCGTCCACACCCAGCGGCTCCGGCAGCATCGAGGTCAACCTGGACGCAATGTCGAAGGTTCCTGGCTGGCTGACCAACGTACAGACGTATGTGGGTCAGTTGAATGCGTCAATCTCGCATCTTCGAACTCAGCTCGGGATCGACCAGTCTCAGCCCAAAACCGGCACCTTTCCGCCGGGTATTCGTGTCTTCAATCAGGTTGTCGGTATCGACGGTGCTGTCTCGGCCCAGTTGAACAGTATGGTGACGCAGTTGGGGACGGCGGTCAGTGCGACCAATCAAATCATCGCGAACTACAAGACGACCGAAGCTCTGAATGCCGCCAATGCCAACGACATTGACTCGTTGTTCACCGGCGGTGGGTCTGGTGCTTCCCCAAGCGGTGCTTCTGTTTCACCGTCAGGTTCGAGTTATGACACCGGCGATGGGAAGGTGTCGAACTGATGGGCAATTTCGATACTGGCGGCGGCCAAGCTGGTAGCGGTCAGCCTTCAACGAGTGACACATCCGCAGGGAATTCCCGGCCTACGGGGAGCACCTCGTCGGCTGGAGCTCCGTCTGCTCCGCAGCCGTACACAGGACAAGCGTCGGGTAGTGGCGTGCGTGCGGCGGTGTCCCCTGAGCCTGGTCACAAGGTGGATGGTTCTGGTTTCGCCGCTGATTGGGAGACGATGGTCAACCAGGTGGTGGTTGATGGTTGGCCGGGGGATGTGGCGGAGGCCGGCCACGGCTGGACCGCGTTGTTGAAGAACCTCGGTGAGGTGTCGACGGCTTTGAAGAAGCACGTCGTTGAACTGAAGACAAACAGGGTGTGGTCTGGTGCGGCTTATGATGCGTACGCGAAGCACGTCACGACGCTGGCGACTGACCTGGATTCGGTCCTGGAGAACGCCAACGCCAATGGCGGGGTTGGGCTTGCGCTGCAGTCCGCTGCTGGGTATCTCGCCGCTGCGCAGGAGTCGATGCCGATTCCTCCGACGATGGTTGGTGACATCATCGAGGCGCGGCAGGCTCATACCCATGTCGCCGACGGTGCTTTCCGGCAGGTTTTCCTGGACTTGGCTCCGCGCGCGTTCTCCCTGGCTTCCAAGATCCCCGGGGTAGGTGACGTGGAGAACTGGGTGGAGAACAACCTCAACATCCACACCGCCGAGGCCCGCAAGATCTACAACCAGGTCAACACCAACACATCCCCAGTCGCCGACAGCATCCCCACTGTCTCCTCGACGGCATTACCGTCTGCTATTACGGACAGCACGAATCCTTACCAGACGGGTGTCAGCCCAACTGGTGGAGCGTCCGGGATTGGATCGGGCGGAGGTGGGTCCGGCGGGCTCCCGTCACCAACTGGTGGGGGTGGCTTCGGTGCTGGACATCTGCCCAAAGGATCTGGTGCCGGTTCTTTCGACGGAGGCAAGCTGGGCGCTACAGATCCGTTCAAGCCAGGAGATCATTTGACCGGGTCAACACCCCCAGCCGGTGACGGAGTAGGCCTCAAGGGTGTGGGATCCCCGCCGTCTGGCGGCGGTCTTGCTGGAGCGGGTGGTGGCGGTGGGGGTCTCGGTGGAGCGAGCGCAGGAACTGGGAGGGGGCCTCTTTCGACTCCCGGTACCTCACCTTTCGCGGGAGCTGGAGCGTCCAGCGGGATTCCCGGCGGTGGGTCGACTGGGCGTGAGGTGACCCCGACATCCGCCGGACTTGCTGGAGTAGGGCGGGGCGGTACTGGTTCGGCTGGGCAGGCCGACGGCCGTAGGAAGGGTTCGAATTTGCTCTCCTCAGGGCGCGCCAAAGGGAATGGAGAAAAGGAAGACGAACAAGGTTCCCCAACTGGGTGGTTGTATGAAGATGACGATGTATGGGGTGGTGAAGGGGATGCTCCACGGTCAGTTCTTGGTACCTAGCACGACGGGCGACCAGGGCGCGGAGCTTGACGGAGCGGGCGATTGAGTACGGCTATGCGAGTAACGCGAGGAGGCGTCGGCAGACTCCTCCTGTGCCTGGTCTTGGTAAGTGCTGTTGTTGGATCAGTGCCGTTCACGGCTTCAGGTGCGACCTTGCGTCAAGGCCAGTGGTACCTCGACGTACTGCACATCCAAGCTGCCCAGCAAGTCGCCAATGGACAGGGTGTGGTTGTAGCAGTGATCGACAGTGGCTGCGATTCCAGCGTGCCGGCTCTGTCAGGCCGCCTCCTAGCTGGAACTGAATTTGGCCTATCGTCGAGCCCAATGGGTACTGTCGACACTAGCAGTGTTGGCCACGGAACCCAGATGGCTGGAATTATCGCTGGTACAGGCGCGAACGAGATGACTGAGCTGGGAGTCGCGCCGGGGGCGACGATCTTGCCTATCGCAGTCCCGGAATCTGCTATTAGCTCGGATAGCAATATCGCACAGGGAATTCGATGGGGAGCTGACCACGGAGCAAAGATAGAGAATATCTCAATCGGTTTTCCAGGGTATGTTCCGGCTGATTTAGCGGAGGCTGTGCGATATGCTCAAAGTCGAGACGTCGTGGTTGTAGCCGGCGTGGGCAACGTCAAGTCCACGGGTCCGGCTGTCTCCGGCCTGGCCGCGTTGCCCGGTGTAGTCGCGGTCTCGGGCGTTGATGAGAAGGCAAATTTCTGGTCCGGATCAGCGCATGGTCCGGAAGTTGTTCTATCAGCACCGTCCGTGCATATCGTCGCTCCAGTACCAACCCGAGTGTATGCAAACGGAATCGCGACTTCTGACGGTACGAGTTCGGCGACGGCGATTGTTTCGGGTGTGGTGGCGTTGGTGCGGTCTAAGTATCCGAGTTTGGATGCGGCGAATGTGATCAATCGTTTGATTAGGACTGCGGTTGATCAGGGGCCGAAGGGGCGGGATCCGTATTTTGGTTTTGGGACGGTGCATCCGGTGGAGGCGTTGACTGAGAACGTTGCTCCGGTGTCGGGTAATCCGTTGATCGGCCCTGGGCAGGATGGTCAATCGCCTGCGGCTGGTGGTAGTCAACAGGCGTCGCCGGGGACTGGTAGTGGGTCTGGTTCGAGAAGTGGCGGCGGGGTGCCGGTGTGGTTGTGGGTAGTTGGCGGTGTTTGTCTTCTGTTCGTTTTGGTCGCGGTGGTTGTTCTTGTCGTGGTGTTGGTTTCCTCTGGTCGCCGGAGACGTCGGGGCTTGGGTTCGTCGGGGTCGTACGGGCCGGGAGGGTTTCCGCCGCCGCCGGTGGGGTCAGGTCCGCCGCCAGGTGGCTATCCTTCCGGGTCTGGTGGTCCGTCATCGGCGACCACCATGTGGCCGCCGACCGGCGGATCGCCACCGAGCGCAGGTGGGCCTACGGCAGGGCCACCGAGTAGCTAGCGGAAATGTAGGCCGCGAATTCACTAGGAACGGGGAAGATGTGACTGGGTTTGATGGAGTCTCACACGCTGAGGCGGAGCAGATCCTTGCTGATGCCGACAAGCGCCTGGAAAAGGTAGGTGAGTTCCAGGAGCGTACGAAGGAACTCGTGGGCAAAGCTGAATCCAAAGACGGTCGGGTGACTGTCGAGTACGGAGCGACCGATGGCCTCACGACCTTGAAGATCGATCCGCGCGCGATGCAGATGCAGTCACAGGAATTGTCCGAGGCGATAGTGGCGACGATTCGGGCGGCCACTTCGGACCTGCGAGACAAGACCACTGCGCTTGCGAAAGACATGCTCCCCAAGCGTGAAGAGAAGTTCGATCGGGCTGCTGTGCGGCAACGCCTCGAGGAGTCGCTCGCTCAACTCACACGTACGGCCAACAGAGCACCGGGCCGCAAACAGAGTCCAGGACCGTCCGCGTAGGGACACGGACCGGACCGGTAGTTAGCGAATTCGACCGATCGATCGCAGGGTGAAAGGTGATGTTGTGGCGGATCTCCAGGGATATTCCAACGCGGAAACAGAACACCTTCTTCATGACATGAAAGAGCGGTTGCGTTTGCTGGAGACAGTGCGCGACCGAAGTAAAGATCTGGTGGGGCGGGCAGAGTCGGACGATGGCTTGGTTTCGGTGGAATATACAAGCGTGGATGGCGTACGAGCGCTGAAAATTCATCCGCGGATGATGCGCAAGCGGCCGGAGGAATTGTCCGAGAGCGTCATCTCGACGGTACGTGCCGCCCAGGGCGATCTGCGCCTAAAGGCGAGCGACGTCCTGAAAGAACTGGGAGCCGAGGTACGCGGCGACGTCGGATCGTCGTCGAATCTTCAAGCGACTCGCGCGAAGGTCCGCGAATCTTACGAAAGGTTCGCCAGCGACACGGATGCCGCAACCGCTCGACTGCGTGAGGCTCAGTCGAAACTCAGGAAATAGGCGCCCTAGTCTTCGCCGGACGGCGGCTCTGGACTGTTCTCGCCTTCGTTGGATCCAGACGAGCCATGGTTCTCTCCGCCGTGGCCACTGCCTGGTTCCGACTCGTCCGGCTTTTCGTAGCGGGTGCCCTCTCTGATGGCTCTGGTTTTGGCTCCGTCGGTGACATATGAGGCGGATGCCTGAAGCACTTCAGGAATGGAGTCCACCTCGGCCTGAGTGAGGTTGGCAAGTGAGGTGGTGTCGCCAGTCACGAGAGCCTGACCTACCGCACCCCCAACGGCCAATCCTTGCAGGACCGCTCCTGGCAGCCCCAAGATTCCGACGTAGATGAGTTCGGCGGCTTCCACGACCCCCAAAAGCGCCTCGATAAGCTCGTTGCCGGCTGCCTCGGCCGCTCCGAGCGTCTCTGCATCGGCTGCTGCAACTTCCAGTGCGATAGTAAGGACTGTGAGAGAAATACCGGCGCAGAATATGTCCCATGCGAAAATGGCCAGCCCCGCAGCATCGAGCGCGACTCCGCTGACCTGCAGGCCGATGCCGCTTGTTTCGACAACTGCCGCGAGTTCCTTGGTCTTCTTTTCATAGTCGTCCCGATCGAGGCCCTGCCAGGTCGACTCAGGCACACCCGAGACCAGTTGTGTCAGGTCCTGGCTGAAGATATCCAGGCGCTCTCCGGCGTGACGCCAGTTCTCACCACCCTCGAAGACCTTTCCTGGCTCTCCGCTTCCAGCCTCGAACATAAAAATAAGCGGAATGGCCGCGGGGAGGAGGGTGCAACAAACACCCACGACCGCCTGCGCGGCAGTGTTGATAGGTTTCCCGACGTCCAGAACGTTAGACATGTCTGCTGGTCTCCTGGCGAATACGAGTGGGCAGGTGGAAGTGGCGCCGGACGAGCTACCGGGTTCGTACGGTGCTGTGGTCCTCTGCCGAACTCCATGACTGGGCGACCTGGTGAAGCGCGCCCTGGAGCTTCCCAAGCTCCTCGACAATCCAGTCCACTTCTTTGAGCCAGTATTCGTGGGCTCCCGGATAGCAGCTACTCAGCAGAACCCCGTCAATGCTGAAATCCTCGCTGCCCAGCTCCGCCTTTTCCAGACCAGCTTTGGCTTGTTCCAGCAATGGACCGAGCTGATTGACGAGGTCGTCACCATGTTGGGCAATGCCGTCAGGGTCGAATTGAACACCACTGCCGCCGCTTCCGCCGCTATTGGCGCCACTACCAGATCCTGATGGTGGGGGACCGCCGCCACCGTCTGGACTCGGCGAAATATCGCCGGGTCCACCGGCGCCAGACGGGTCGTTAGCGTAGCCGCGAGACCCGTACGGGCTGGACCGCTGACCGCTGTGCAGCGGGTTCTGCGACTCGACGCCATCACCGGCGCCACGGCCGCGGGACTGGTCGCTCGAATCTGACGGGAGTGGTGGAAAACCCCCCGGCGGTTCGTACGGGCTGGTTGGTTGCTGCGGGCGAGCGGTCGGGATGGATATTCCCCGGCCGATCCCAGTGGTGTCCGGGTCTGTGAGGCCCGCATAGCCATCGTCGTTCGTGGTCACAATTACTCCCCGTTGTCTGAGACCCAGAACGCCGATATTTCGTCACCGAACGTGTATCTTCTCTCGGATCCTGGGTCGTCCAAGTCACGATATCAGCGGAAGTAAATCCGTCGCCACGAATGCTGGCAGATTGTCCTGATTGGCTGGAGTGTCAGCCGAACTCGCAGTGGAGCAACGGCCGGGTGGCATGTGCGGCGCGGTTTTGTCGGGGTGGCTGGTTACCGTCGTGGGGTGAGTTTGACGAGTGCGGTTGAGGCTGTGTTCCTGCCGGCGGAGCCGGGTGGGGTGCCGCGGGCTGGGCAGGTGGCGTTCTGGGGCGAGGCGGCCAAGGGGCACCAGGAGGTCGAGCTCGTGCTCCCGCATGGCGCTGGGGTGCGGCGAAGGCGGGTGCCGGCGCGGATGATGCCGGTCCAGGAGGCGCTGCCGGCGCTTCTGCGAGATAGCGACGAAGCGAGTCGGTCCGTGCAGGCCTGGTCGGCGGCGGCCTTGGCTGGCGTGGGGTTGCTGGCCCGGGGGCGGCTGCTTCCGGCGCGTACGAGCGAGGGCTATGGCAGTTGGCGGGCCGGGCCCCTGGATCCGGCCGATGTGCAGTGGTTGGCGCAGCTGGCGAAGGCGATGCCGGTGACCGCGCATGCGGTGCCGATTCCGGGCAGCCGGCCGCTGCGGGTGTATGCGCCGGACGAGCTGGTGCGACTGTTCTGGGACGCGCTCGCCGACGCGTTCGTACGCACCGCTGGCGCCGCCACCGCGATGGGCGCGCCGGCTTTCACCGCGCATGAACCGGTCGAGGTCTCGGGGCCGACGGACTGGCTCGATGCGGTGGAGCAGTCGGAAAAAGCCGGCGTGCGGGTGGTGTTGCGGCTGGAGCTGCCGACCGCGTTTGACGATCCGTGCCAAGCGGTCGTGCAGCTGCGGAGCGTGGCGGACCCGAGCCTGGGGCTGGACGCGGCGCAACTGTGGCACGCACCGCCGGCAGTGCTGGCGCGGTTCGGCGAGAATGCCGACACGGACTTGCTGCTGGCGTTGCGGGCAGGAGCGCGCGCATGGCCGCCGTTGGCGGCAGTGTTGGCGCAGGCGAGTCCGACCGCGATCGACCTGGACGACGACGCCGTCGATGACCTCTTTGACCGGGGTGCCGAGCAGCTCGCGAGCGCAGGCATCGACGTGCTGTGGCCGGCCAACTTGGTGGCCGACGAGATGAAGATGAAGGCCACCGCGACGCCCGCGCCGGGCCGAGAGACGGACACGGCCTTCGGCATGGCCACACTGCTGCGGTTCTCCTGGCAGCCCACGCTCGGTGGAGAGACGCTGACGGAGGCTGAAATCGCTGCGCTCGCCGATGCGAAGCGTTCGCTGATACGGCTGCGAGGCCGTTGGGTGAAAGTGGACCGGGCACTGCTGGCCCGGCTGCGCCGCCGGCAGGACCGGACGTTGACTGGGCTGGAGGCGTTGACGGCGGCGCTGACCGGTGAGATCGACATCGACGGCGAGCAGGTCGAGTTCAGTGCTCCGCCGCAGATCGCCGCCCTCGTTCATCGGCTGTCCACTGTGGACAAGCAGGCCATCGAGGTGCCGGCGGACCTGAAAGCAACCCTTCGGCCGTACCAAAAACGTGGTCTCGCCTGGCTGGCGGCAATGACAGACCTCGGCCTGGGTGGCTGCCTGGCTGACGACATGGGGCTGGGCAAGACCATCCAGCTGATCGCGCTGCACCTGCATCGGCGGGCTCGGCAGCCGCTGCCGACGCTGGTGATCTGCCCGACCTCGCTGTTGGGAAACTGGGAAAGAGAGCTCGCGAAATTCGCGCCGGACGTGCCGGTGCGGCGCTATCACGGCGGTCTGCGACACCTCGACGAGCTGGCCAAAGATGAGGTGGTGCTGGCCAGTTACGGTGTCGTACGCCGAGACGCGGATGCGCTCGCCCATGTCGACTGGGGCGTGGTGGCCGCGGACGAGGCGCAGCATGCCAAGAATCCGTTGTCGCGTACGGCCAAAGCGATCCGCAAGATCCCGGCGCAGGCACGGTTGGCGCTGACGGGTACGCCGGTGGAGAACCGACTGAGCGAGCTCTGGGCCATCCTGGACTGGACAACGCCAGGGCTGCTGGGCTCGCTGGATGGCTTCCGAAAGAGCATCGCGATCCCGGTGGAGCGTTATCGCGACCAGCAGGCGACCGAGCGGCTGGCCCGGATCGTCCGACCTTTTCTTTTGCGACGCAAGAAAACCGACCCGGGCATTGCGCCGGAGCTGCCGCCCAAGACCGAGACTGACCAGATCGTGTCGCTGACCACCGAGCAGGCGACGCTCTACAAAGCCGTCGTGGAGGAGACGATGGCCGAGATCGAGCAGGCCGAGGGCATCGCTCGGCGCGGGCTGGTGCTGAAGTTGCTGACCGCGCTCAAACAGGTGTGCAATCACCCAGCGCATTACCTGCACGAAAAGGGCCCGGTGGCCGGCCGGTCCGGAAAGCTCGCCGCGTTGGACGAGCTGCTGGAGGTGATTACCGCGGCCGGCGAGTCGGTGCTGATCTTCAGTCAGTACGTGGAAATGTGCCGGCTGTTGGAGACACATCTGGCTGGTCGTGGCATCGGGACGATTTTCCTGCACGGCCAGACAAGTGCGACGCAGCGGGACGTGATGGTCCAGCGGTTCCAGGACGGTCTGGCGCCGGTTTTCCTGCTGTCACTCAAAGCTGGCGGGGTCGGGCTGAATTTGACCCGCGCGAGTCACGTTATCCATTTCGACCGCTGGTGGAATCCGGCGGTGGAGGACCAGGCGACCGACCGGGCTTATCGGATCGGCCAGGACAAGCCGGTCCAGGTGCACCGGCTGATCGCCGAAGGCACCGTGGAGGATCGGATCGACGTGTTGCTGAAAGGCAAACGTGCCCTCGCGGACGCGGTGGTGGGCGGTGGTGAGACCTGGCTGAGCGAGCTGTCCAATGACGAGTTGGCCGATCTCGTACGGCTGGGCGAAGAAGTCGAGGTGCGGGCATGAGGCGATTTGGCCAGACCTGGTGGGGAAAACAGTGGGTGTACGCGCTGGAGGAGCGAGCCTGGCTGGACCGCAACAGGTTGCCGCGCGGGCGGACGTACGCGCGCCAGAACACGGTCAGTGGCCTCACCGTCGGCCGCGGTGAGGTCACCGCTTTGGTGCAGGGCCGGCGTGCCCTGCCGTACAAAGTGGTGATCCGGGTTGCGACTTTTGACCACAAGGACTGGGAGCGGGTGGTCGCCTCGATCTCGACACAGGTCGGCCGGCTGGCCGCGCTGCTGGACGGTGAGTTGCCGGCCGAGGTGGTCAAGGACATCGAGGACGCCGGCTGCGACCTGCTGCCTGGCGCCGGCGAAATCCGTCCGAAATGTTCCTGCCCGGACTGGGCTGACCTGTGCAAACACGCGGCCGCAGTGTGCTATCTGGTGTCCGATGCAGTGGACGCCGACCCGTTCGCGCTGCTGATGCTCCGCGGCCGGTCCCGCGAGGAGATCCTCGCCGCGCTCAGGGCCAGGCGGGGCCGCGAAGCGAAGTCCAGCGGGCCGGCCGGGCCGACCGGAGTCAATGCGCGGCAGGCGTACGCACGACAGGGCGACCTGCCGGCGTTGCCAGCTCCGCAGTTGCCGCCATCGACACCGGGCCAGCCGGCGCCGCTGCCGCTGGATCCGCCGTTGGAAAGCCGGGTGACGGTGGCGTTGTTATCTGCGCTCGCGGCCGACGCGGCTTCCCGTGCGTGGGAACTCGCGACCGGACTGGCCGATGGTGGGCTGGCGGTGGAAACCGAGGTCGACCTGGCGCGCCGGGCCGCCGGGATGCTGGGCAACGCCGAGTTGCCGGCGTTGGCCAAACGCATGTCGCTGCCGCCCAAGACACTGGTCAGATGGGCGATTGGGTGGCGTGAGGCGGGCGCTGGCGGAGTCCACGTCGTCAGGGACGAGTGGCAGCCCAACCCGCTGCTGCTGGAGCCGGCGCGGCTGGCGATGACCGAGTGGGGTGGTGCGGCCCGGGCCCAACGCAACCGGGTGACCTGCGGTGATGTCCAGCTCCGGCTGGGCCGGGACGGCCGGTGGTATCGGCTGCTCAAGTCACCCGCCGGCTGGGACGTGGACGGCCCAGCCGCCGACGACCCCACCGACCTGATCGACAACGACTAGGTGGCTAAAGCTCAAGGAAATCGCGAAGGCTGTCCGCGACGGTTTCGACGCTGCTGGGGTCCGCGACGCCGAGCCGCCGGGTGAAGCGGCGCGTGGTGATGGATCGTACGTCTTCGGGGCGGGCGACACTCGGCCGATCGAGGCCGCCGCTGACCACCGGCGTGTGGTGTCGCAACGGCCGGCTTGACGTGGTCAGCGGCACCACGATCGCCAGGTGGATGGGCCAGTTGTGGAAGGCGTCGGACGACATCACCAGCACGGGCCGTTGGCCGGCCACCTCGTTGTCAGCGGTCGGATCCAGGTCCGCGAGCCAGATCTCGCCCCGTCGCGGGGCGCTCAACGCTGAAGATCCGGATATTCGTTTCGGGCTGGCGGGAGGGTGTCCCCGGCCAGTTGATCCCAATCGTGGCTTTCCGAGATCTCGGCACGAAAGCCAGCCGGGTCCTCACGCGCGTAGGTCTCGTACTGCTCAGCGATTTCCTTCATCCGCTCGGCGCGCTCCAGGTCGCGGCTGACGCTGTCCAGAAGAGCGCCGAGCGTGACGTGACGGCGGTGAGCGACTGCTCGTAAGCGGTCCCTGACACCGCTGTCGACTTTGATCGTCGTGTCACTCATACCATCGAGGATACTTATCTGCATACCGCGATGGTAGAGCGTCAGCTGACTGCGCCTTGGTGCTTATCCACAGCGCTGCGGATAAAGGTCAGCTGGTTTTGATTTGTTTGATGATGGCGTCTGCGACGGCTTCCGGCGCGCGTTCGGGGACCCAGTGGTCAACGCCGTCGAGTTCGATGAATTCGTACGGCCCGGCGACCTTGCTGGCGGTGTTCTCGGCGGCGACCCGACCGAGGGCGATGTCAGCGCTGCCCCACACGAAGGTGATCGGGTTGGTGATCTCCGGGAAGGGCTCTCTGCTGCTGAGGTCCATCGCGCGATACCAGGACAGCGCGGCGGTGAGGGCGCCTGGCGCGCTCATCTGGTCGACGTACGCCTGGATGTGGGCGGGGTCGAGGCCGGTGAAAATTCCCCGCAGGAAGGCCGCGTCGTTTCCGAGCAGCGCCTCTTCGGCCTTGCCCTCAGTACGGAACAGCTGGAAGTAGCCGGACTTCTGCTGCTGGTCAGGGTCGGTCTGAAGGGCCTCGGCGAAGGCGACCGGGTGCGGCACGCTGACCGGTACGGCGCCGAGGAAGCGGTCCGGGTGGTGCGCGACCAGCTGCCAGGTGATCACCGCGCCCCAGTCATGGCCGGCCACGTGCGCGGTTGGCAGGTCGAGCGCGTCGAGCAGCCCGACCACGTCGCTGACCAGCTCGGACACCTGGTAGTTCGGGACGCCGTCGGGGCGCGCGCCGGGCGAGTAGCCGCGCTGGTCGAGGGCGATCGAGCGGATGCCGGCGGTGGCCAGCCGCTCGCCGACCGCCTCCCACTCGGTCGAGTTCTGCGGGAAGCCGTGCAGGAGGACGACCGCTGGACCGTCGGCGGGGCCGTTCTGATGGATCGTGAAGGTCAGGTCGTTGATGGTGACTGTCGATCGCTCAGGCATGCCCGAAGTCTATAACGCTGTTATGCAACCGGCTCAAGACTTTGGGGCAGGTTTTGCCTTGGCCGAGGCCGCCACGGCCAACCGTCCCGGTCGCCAGCCGCGGGCCTGGCCCCGGGGCACGACATACGCGCAGACCAGCGCCAACAGTCCGATCAGCAGCGCGGCTCCGGCGACACCGAGGGCGATGGGTCGGGTCATCCCGTCACGGTCGTTCGGGTTGGTCGGGGTCGCGAGGGCTGCCGATTTCGGGGCCTGCGCCGAGCCGGTGGACAGGATCGCGTTGACGGCTTGGTACGGGTTGATGACCCCAGTGCCGAGCTCATCGTTGTGGCCGCTGTCAGCGCCATCGGCGGTGGTGATGATGCGGTTGACGACCTGTTTCGCGGACAGCTTCGGGTAGTACGCGCGGACCAACGCGGCGAGGCCCGAGACGTACGGCGCGGCATAGCTGGTGCCACCGTTTTCGGCTGCGCCGGTGTTGGTGGTCACGTAGCCGTCGCCGCTGCCGGACGGGCCGGTGATGTCCTCGCCGGGCGCGGCCACCGACACGTACGAGCCGGTCTCGGAGTACTCGGCGCGCGTGCCGTCGCTCTTGACCGCGGCGACGGCGAGGACGCCCGGGTACGCGGCTGGATATTGCACCTGGTTGCCCTGCTGCTTCTGGTTTCCGGCGGCCGCCACGACCACCACGTCGTTCTGCTCCGCGAAGGCGACCGCCGCGCGCAGGCTCGGGTCGTCGTTGGTGGTGGTCAGCGACATGTTGATCACGTCCGCGTGAAGGCTCACCGCGGTCCGGATCGCGGTGGCGATCCGGCCTTCCAGGCCCTGCTGAAGGGTCAGGTTGTCCAGCGTTTTGATGGAGATGATCGTCGCGTCCGGCGCCATTCCGACGAAACCGGTGCCGTTGACGCCGCCGCCGGCGATGGTGCCGGCGACCAGGGTGCCGTGGCCGAGGCAGTCGGTCAGCGCGCCGGAGCTGTCGCCCTGGATGAGGTCGCCGCCGGCCACCACCCGGCCGCGCAGCTGCGGATGGTTCGCGTTGACGCCGGAATCGATGACGGCGACCTTGATGCCCAGGCCGCGGGTTTGTGGCCAGACCGCGCGGGGGTTGAGCCGTTGCACGGCCGGCGGCACCGCTGGATACGGGTTGCCGGTGGAGACGCAGGCTGCGGCAGCGGGGGTGGCCGGCAGGAAACAGCAGCCGGCCGTGAGCAGGCCGACCAGCGCCCCCGTGAAACGTCTCACGTCAGAGAGCGTAGCCCAGGCCTGCGCTGCTGACCCGGTGGTCGGCCGCGGCCAGCAACCACTCGACCACCGCTTCGCCGCCGGCGATGCCGCGCTCGGTCAGGGCTTGTACGCGCGGGGCCGACCAGTTCGAGTCGGCGAGCTCGCCGTGGCCGGGGCGTACGGCCGCGTCGGCGGCGGCGAGCAGCTCGGCGTCCAGCAGCGAGTCGCCGGCCGCCAACACGGTGTCCGCCTCCATGCGCCCGGCCACCTCGGCGACCGCTCCGCTTTTGGTGAGGTCGCGCGGAACCGCGTAAACTTTGCGGCCCTGCACCGAAACTTCCCAGCCGCGCGGGTCGCACCAGCCGATCATTTCATCCACATAGGACGATGGCATGGCGGTCCGATCGACGACCAGATAGCAGAACAGGTCTTCGGCTTCGCGATGTTTGAGTGTCCATTGTGGATCGGCGGTTTTCGCCAGCCACTCGGACACTTCGGCGAGGTCCGCCGAACCAGCCGCGAGCCGCTGTCGTACGGCCCGGTGCCAGCGCGGGTCCGGCACCCCGTTGACCAGAAGGTGGCCGCCGTTGGCGCAGATCGCATACCGGCGCGGTGGGATGGGCAGGTTGATCCGCTTGTACTGCTCTCGGGTACGAGTGGTGACCGGCACGAATTCGGTCCGCTCCACCAGTGCGGCCAACCCGGCGGCAGCCTTCTCGGACAGGTACGACAGGGGTGCGTCCTGGTAGGTTTCGACGCACAGCAAGCCATCCAGCGCGTCGACTTCGGCGGCGTCGCGCGAATAAATCAGCGTACGGTCCAGGTCGCTGGCCACCAGGACGGTCATGCCGTCGCACCCACCGCGGTGCCGCTGCCGCCGGTCGCGCCGCGGGTGAACTGTGGGTGGATCAGGCCCACGCAGGTGTAGGGCAGGTCGTCCACTTCCACGACCTGCACTCCGCGTTGCGCGGCCAGCAGGCGTACGTGCGCGAGGTCGTCGCCGGCACCGCGGCGGGCCAGAATCCGCCAGGGCACCCGGCGTAACAGAACCCGGGTGGTCTCGCCGACACCGGGTTTCACCAGCGTCGTCTCGCCGATGCCGAATTCGGCCGAGATCGCCTCCACGGCTGCCCAGCCGGCCCAGGTCGGGCTGCGGTCCGATGTGGACAGTGCAGGCAGGTCAGCGGCGACTTGTTCAGCCACAGCGGGAAATTCGGCGGAGATGGCGTCGAGGAAATCTCCGGAGACATCGGCCGGCATGAGCTGCGAATAGAACTTGGCGCCATGAAAGTCGTTCGGGCCGATCAGGTCGCGGTTGAGGACCGTACGCGAGACCAGCCCGGAAACCGTGGAATTCAGGCAGGCGGACGGGATCAAATAGTCCTCGCGCGTACCGAAAAGGTCCACGCAGGTGCCCGGATCGGCCAGTACGGCCAGTTTTTCGGAGAACACCGGCCCGCCCGCGTCGGCCAGCGTTCGTACGGCCGCGGCCAACTCGCGGGTGATCGCGCCCTTCCCGGTCCAGCCGTCGACGAACATCACCGAGGCCGGGTCGTAGTTCTCGGCGAGCCAGCGCAGTGCCACGGTGTCGATGCCACGGCCACGCACGATGCTGATCGTGTGGTGTGGCAAGGAAAGTCCGTGCGCGTACGCGGCCCAGCGACGCATCAGGATGCCGATCGGCGTGCCGGCGCGGGCGAGCGAGACCAGCACCGGTCGCGGTTTCTCGCTGAGCACCAGTTCGGTGACCAGCCCGACCGCGTGTGCGACCCGGCCGGCCGAAACCGCCAGGGCCTGCCGGAAAAGTTCCTGGTATTGCGCGCTCGGCTGGTATTCCACCGGCAGCGACTCGGCGTAATGCGCGCCGCCGCTTTGAATGGCCTCTTCGCGTTCCTCGGTCGGCGCTTCCAGGTCCACAGTGGACAGATCGGTGAGCAGCCAGGTCACTTCTTCGGCCGAGTACGACGAAAACGCCGGTCCGGCCAGCGGTGCGGGCAGTGCGCTCATGCCGGCACCACGACCAGCAGGACTTTCGAGGCCACTGAACAAAGGTGGGACAGCAGATCCGGCAGCGCCGGAGTGTCGGCGGGCTCGTCGACGACCAGCACGATCGCGTCCGCGCCGGAGTCGGCCACGTTGTACGCGAATCGGGGGCCGGGCCCGTCGGCCGGATCGTCGTGAGCCGGGAAACTCAGCCGGGTCCGGATCGCGTAGCCGGGATCGTCGACCGCCAGCACCGGCGAGCGGGTGGTGGTGGAATAGCGGACCGAGAAATCAGCGGTCAGCGCCGAGGCGATCAGCAGCGGCGCGTACATCAGCTCCTCGAATCCCAGCACCAGCACCGATTCGGCGCCGGTGAGCCGAGCCGTGATTGTCGTGGAAACGTCAGCGCACGCAGCGGCCAGCGCAGCGGTGCCGGCCGCATCGACGCCGTGTCGTGCACCGACAGCGACGCCACTGGGCCAGCGAACGGCGATTCTTTCAGCGGTGGTACGAGGTGCGACCACTGACGGCGGCTGGTCATCTAGCTCGGCCACCAGTTTTTGGCCTGCGGTCAGGATATCGGCTGGCAACTCGACTGTCCCGGCGGCGAGCGACACGGCTCCGATCGACACTCCCAGCTCGGCGGCGGTGGTGTCGGCCAGCGCGAGGCTCGCGGGCGATCGCATGTCCACCAGGCTCGCCAGCAGATATGCCCGATGCGGGGCCAGTCGGTGCAGCTCCGCGATGGTGCCCAGCGCGGTCGCGCCGGTGGACAGCTCGTCGTCGGCGAGCACGACCACGGTGTCCGGATCCGCGAGCGCGGCCAGCACCGGCGCCGAGGTGGGCAGCAGAAGGTGGTCGGTGGCGTGCGAATGTGCCTCCGCGAAGCCGCCATAAGGACGTACGCCAGCGATCGGGCGACGGGTGGAGTGCAGGTACGGCGTGCCCGCCGCCTCGGCCACACAGTGCCCCAGCGCGGTCGCGGTCTCCGCGTTACCGATCACCACCGCCGGCCGGCCAGCCAGCTCAACGGCCACCTGACGGCCCAGCAGCAGGCCAGCGCCATGCACGTGCCGTGGATCGGTGGGCACGTGCTTGCCGAGCACGGTGGAGACCAGCAGGTGGGCCCGCTTGGGGTTGCGCCGGACCGCCAGCCCGAGCAGCCGGTCCAACGGGATCCCGGCGGTGCTGCGCAGCCGTACGCCCAACCGGTCGCCCACCCAACCCCCGGTCCACACCGGCGCCGGGGGTAGGAGCAGCGAAGAAGCCAATTCCGTCATCAATCAGGACGCTACCGGAGAGAGCACCGCCCCGAGGACATCTACCCAGGAAACATCCGGGTTCGTGACCCCGAACACCCGGGCACGAGTGAGCGTACGATCCGCCCAGGCCCGGTGCGGGTTGGCTTCGTTCATCTTGTTGGCGTATTCGCTGGCTCGTACGCCGCCGCCGAGGGTGGCCAAAATGTCCTGCGCGTCCACATACTCTTCGTGAGTGACCACGCTCAGAGCGTGCACGGCGGCCACGTGGCTGGGGTGGATGACCGTTTTTCCCACCAGACCATTGGCTTTGTCCAGTTCGATCTCGTGCAGGAGGCCTTCCAAATCGCGGTCGATTATCTGCTTGTAGACCCGCTTGCTGCGTTTGGCCTCGAATGCTTCCTCCGGCAGCCGCTGGTCGAACATCGCGTTGCTGGGGTCGAAATACTCCCAGACCGGACCGGTGACGACATAGCCGGTGCCGTCCGCGCGGCCGAGCACGTTCACCACGTCGGCGATCGCGTCGGCGACCAGCCGGATGTCGTAGATCGGCATTCCGCGCGGCCGGCGAAGGCCGTACGCCGAGCACAGGTCGGTGGCGCCAATGCGAATGGCGAGCACGTTTTCCCGGTGTTCGTCCAACATTCGGGAGATCCGCGCGAGGCTGTCCACCCGGGTCTCCCGGTGGATGATGTCCGGCGATTCCAGCACCGGCATGCCGAGCAGTCGATGCCCGGAATTCGCCGAGGCCTTGGCCAGCGCCTCCAGGAATTCGGCGCCCAGATCGCCGGTGAATTTCGGTAGCACGAATCCGGTCAGTACGTCCACCGCGTCGCCGAGGCGTTTGGTGAGGTCGACGATTTGTTCAGGCATACGAACACGAACGAACAGCAGCGGGCCTTCTTCGGTGGAATTCCGATATGCCTGGAGTTGTTCGATCGCGTTGTATTCGGCGGCCGGCACCTCGTCCTGGGAGATCGCGTCCTCCAGGCAGATCACCATGCTGGCGACTCCGCGAGAGGCCTGTTTGCGGATGTCCTCGGTCAGTCGCGGGCGGGTGGCCGGCGCGTACAAAGTGGCGCCGAGCGCGACCGCGAGCACCGATCGCTCGCTGTCGCGGTGAAATGGCACCGGCTCGCGGTGAAACAGCGCCGAGCGTTCGGATTCGGTCAACAAGGCAAAGTGACGCACGGCGGCACCTCCATCGGATCAGGCATAGGTTGTCAGCAAAGGCTTGTGGCTGCTCAAGAGTAGAACGACAAGTCCAGCCGGTATCTGCGGATGTGCTTATAACAAGGCGAAACACGTTCGTAACAGAAGAGCCTCTGCTGAGTTTGTCAGAGTATGACGGGCCTTTGGCCGAACGTCTACCCGCCCTTTAAGAGTGCCCTATCGGGCTGGGCGCATGACCAGCGTGGTGGCCACGCTCGCCGGCACCGGTCTTCCGGCCGGAGTCAGCCGAACGGTTGGATAAACCGCGATGAACAGTGGACGGCCGTCGGTCGGCGCCGGAATGGCCAGGCCGCCGGAAATTTCCAGTTTGGTGTTGGTGATGTTCTCGCCGACCGCGGCCGGATCGTCGGCATTCTCCGGAAACTGGTCCCGGCGCCACCGTACGGCCGCCTCTGTGACGCCCGGCGGCATGGTGAACGAGATAACCACTCGGGTGCCCTCGTCGCGTCCTTTTAGCGCACTAATGGGCGGGGCCGCGATCACTGTCCGTGCCGTGCCGGCGACAGCGAGATCGCCGACCACGGTGACCGGCGTGTAGACCATCCGGCCGCTCGCGGCTCGGTCGATGATCCGCCGGGTGCCGGTGCCGACCAGTCGGGACCGCTGCCCGAGCGCGATCACGTCGACATCGGCGCCGGCCGTGGCGACCGGGGTCGCGGACGGCCCGGTGGTCGCGTAGATCTGCACCTGGCCGGCCCGCGGGGAGTCGAAACTCAGTCGGATGCTGCCGTCCGACTGTGGGCTGAACCACAGCTCCGGGACCGGCACCGGCAGGTCGGCGACGGTGACCTCGACCGTACGGCCGGGGGTGCTGATCGGTTGCCCGGCGCCCTGGTAGGTCACCCGGGCGCGGTAGGCGACCTGCTCGCCGGGGCGTACGGACGTGTCCGTCACGACCCCGTCGGCGCTGGTGCGCAGCGGCTGGGGGTCGGCGCCGGGAACCACCCGCTCGACGGCGACCCGGCCGGCGCCGCCCGGGTCGCGGAAGCTGATCCGGATCGCTGGCGCGCCGCCGACCCGTACGGTGTGCGCCGCGAGCGCCTCGACCTCGCGGGCCAGCAGCACCTCGTCGGACTGCGCGGGCGCACTGGACCGGTCGCCGGCCACCGCGGTCACCTGGTAGCGCAGCGGCAGGCCACCGGGCGCACCGGCGTCCTCGAAGTTCGTCGACGCCGTACGGCCGAGGCCGCGGCTCGCCTCGTGGCCGGCGGCGGTGATCTGCCGGGACAGCCGGTACGAGATCTCGCCGGTGGACGCGGACGGGTGCCACCGCAGCCGTACGGCATCGTTGTCGGCCTGGGCGCTGACGGCGGTCGGCGGCGCGAGCGGCAGCCGGGCCAACGCGTCTCGGACGATCCGGGCGTCCGGCGCGGTGCTCAGCAGCGCGGTCAGCTCGCGTTCGGCGTCCGGCGCGCTCAGTTCCAGGGCCTCGCGGATGGCCGCGAAGGTCTTGCGGTACGCGGCGAGGGAGGTGCCGCAGTGGCCGCAGCGCAATGCCGCGGCGGGCTGCTGCGTGCCACATGACGGGCAGGTCAGGTGCAGCGCGGTGCCGCAGTAGCGGCAGTTCGGGCCGGTCTCGGTCTGCGGCCGCTCACACAGGCCGCAGACGATGATGTCGCGGGTGGTGACCGGCACCGAGATGGCCGCGCCGGCCTGCGTCGCGACCTGCCGGATGATCTCCCGGGCGTCGGTGACCGACAGCCCCCAGTCGTTGCCGACCAGCGCGGTGACCAGCGTCTGGTGGTCCTCGGCGGAGATCTCGCCGGTCACCACCGCGAGCATCTCGATCTCGGGACGGATCAGGTCGCGGGCGTCGGCGCGCAGGCTCGCCGCGTACCGGCGCGGGCCGTCCTCGGTCAGCAGCCGGGTCTTGACGGTCGCCAGCAGGTCGCCGAGCAGGGTCTTGCGGCGGTCCCGCCGGGCGCCCGCGTTGATCTGGGTCAGCTCGTCGGTGGCCTGCCGGACCTTCGCCGGGCTCGCGTCATGATCCAGGCTGAGCAGCGAATAGAGGGTCGGGAAGCCGGGCCGGTGATGCTCCAGGGTGGCCAGTTCGTCCAGGCCGCGGCGGATCTGCTGGCGTACGGCGTCGTCCCAGGGCGCCGCCTCGGCGTCGTCGATGACCTGGTGGCGGCCGGTCCACGCGGTGAAGGTGGCGGCGTCCACGTCGTGGTGTTCGGCGATCCGGCGCAGGGTGTCCATCTTGGACTCGGGGAGGCCGCCGCGGTCCCGGGTGAGGCGGGTGGCGAGGTCGTCCAACACGGCCAGGCCGTCCGCCTGGGCGGTCTCGTGGGCGATTCGTACGCGTTGCGCGGCGGCCTTGCGGGCGCCGCTGTTGAGCAGGATCGACTGGTACTCGGCCCGCCGGCCCACTAGCTGCGCGGCGAGCCCCCGATAGCGCGGGTGGTTGCGCTCCTTGTTCCAGAACGCGACGACCTCGTCGAGCTGTTTCGCCGCGGTCGCGTCGTCGGCGTCCGGGTCGACCGCGCAGACCAGGAACGGATCGCCGGTCTGCGGATCCGCGAGGCCTGGCTCGACCAGCAGCCGAGCCAGGACGCTCTTGCGGTACGCGTTGGTGTCGAGGGCCAACGTCGCCTACGCCTTGGGTTTGAGGAGGTCGACCTTGGCGCGTTCGGCCTGCCGGACCTCGTCGCTGGCCATCCCGGCCTCCACCCGCAGCACCAGCGGCTGGCTGAGCGCCGAGTGCCGGGCGGTGACCTCGATGGTCTGGTCGCGGGCCATCGAGAAGCGTACGTCCACCGGGCTGCCCTTGGGCTGGCCGGACGGGATGCCCATCAGCCGGCCCTCGACGATCTTCTTGTTGTCGCCCAGCCGCTCGCTCTCGTCCGCGGTGGCCTGCTCGTACACCTCGACCAGCACCTCGGTCTGGTTGTCGGCGACGGTGAAGAACCGCTGCTCGCTCTCGACCGGAAGGGTGTCGTTGGCGTGCGCGAGGAACTCGACATAGAGCTGGCCGCTGGAGTCGGCCAGCGAAAGGCCGAACCCGCGGCTGGTGACGTTTGAGACCTCGGTGTCGACCAGCTGGGCGGCGGCCGTCGCGGACAGGCCGTATTTGGCGGCCGCGTCGCGTACGGCAACGTCCTTGTCGACGCCGGTGGCCGACTCCACGTACGCCTCCAGCTCCTTCTTCTGACCGTAGATCGCGGCGCCCTTGGCGACCGCGAGGTCCGGGTCGGCGAGCTGCGGGTTGAAGCCGAACTCCTCCTGCAGGCGCCGTGCCACCGCCGGTGACTTGGACATGCCACCGACCAGCAGCACCTTGTCGATCGTCGGCGCGCCCCGCTCGGCCGCGGTGGCCAGCACCCGCCGGGTCAGCTCCAAAGTCCGTTCCAGCAGGCTGGAGGTCAGTTCCTCGTACGCCTGCCGGGTCACCGTGATCGACGCGCGGCCGCCGTTGTGGATGACGAAGGCGTCGACCTGCTCGCGGCCGGTCAGCGACTGCTTGGTCTCCTCGGCCATCGTCAGCAGGTCCTGCGCGCCGTAACTGTCGTCCAGCGGGTCGCCGGCCTCCGGCTGCTCCGCGACGAACTGGGCCGACAGGTACGTGGTGAGCTGGTCATCCCAGTCGGCGCCACCCAGCTCGTGGTCGCCGTCGGTGGCGACCACCTGGATCTTCTTCGTCGCGAGCTTGATAACCGTCACGTCGAAGGTGCCGCCGCCGAGGTCGTAGACCAGCACGGTCTCCTCGGCGATGTCACCGGTCTGCGCGAAGCCGTACGCGAATGCCGCCGCGGTCGGCTCGTTGATGATGTCGACCACGTTCAGACCGGCCAGCTCGCCGGCCAGCTTGGTGGATTTTCGCTCCGCGTCGCCGAAATACGCCGGTACGGTGATCACCACATCGGTGACCGTCTGGCCGGTGGCGCGCTCGGCGTCAGTGGTCAGCGCGCGCAGGATCAGCGACGAGATGGCCGGCGCCGAGTAGTCCTGGCCGTGCACGCGTACCCGCCAGTCGTCGTCTCCCATATGCCGCTTGACCAGGCTGACGACGTCATCGGGGCGTACCCGCGCGTTCCGCTTCGCCTGGATGCCGACCACGATGTCGGTCGGCGAGTCGAACATCACCACCGAGGGCGTCGCCGGCTGACTGTCGGCGTTCGGGATGACCGCCGGCCGGCCGTACTCGTCGACCTGGGCGATGCAGGAGTACGTCGTACCCAGGTCGATGCCGTACACCTTGTTAGCCGCGGGGCCGGTGCCAGGGGTGGTCACGGTGGTGCCTCCATCAGACGGAAACGGTGCTAACCGCTGTTACGAATTGTCGGCCCACTCGGTTCCCGGGTCCGCCGTGACGCTGGTCGCGGCGGCGGGATCGTAGAGCGCGACCTCGACCTCGGCGACCCGCACGGTGCTGCCGTCGTCCCGGCCGAAACCGAGCCGGACGGTGCGTACGACAGTGCCGTCGGCCGCCTTGTCCGCGGTCCTGACCCGGCCGACTCCCAGCTGTCTCACGGAGTCAAACGGCTCACCGGGCTGCGGCTGGTACGAACGAACCCCCGCCGAGGTGTCCAGGATCTGCAGCAGTTGTGTGCGCAGAAGGGCAGCGTCGCTGGTCTTGTCGTCCCCGGCCAGCTGCAGCATCTGGTCGTGCAGCCGGAGCAGCCCGGCCAGCAGCGGCGCGAGCGCCTTGGCCAGCTCGCCCTCGCGCAGTTTGGTGTTCTCCGAGTGCAGCTTGTCGAGCAGGTCGGCGTCCCGGGTCCGCAGCCGGCGCAGCTCCTCCAGGGCGTCGGGCAGCCCGGTGACCTCGTTGCGCAGCGCTGTCAGGTCGGTCCCGAGCATCACCATCTCGGTCTTCAGATCCGTCTTCAGATCGTCGACCGCGGCCCGTACCTCATCGGCCCCGACAGGCTGCGCGGCCGCCTCTTCAGGCTCGACCGCGGGGTCGGCTGGCGCGTCCGCGTCAGCCGGTTCCGTCGGTTCGGAGAATTCGTCGTCCTCGGTCATTTGCGACCCGGAGTCCAGTTCAGGCCCCAGCCGTACGTCTGATCCAGGATCCGCTGGGCCCCGCGCACGTACCGCACTTCGCGGTTGATCACGATCTCGCCGTTCTGGTTGGTGAGCAACGCGATCGCGCACATCGGCGCGCGTGGGTCGTGCTCGTCCAGCCGTACCTCGATCTGCGGCCCGCTCTGCGGGAAGATCGTCGCGACGCCGTTGGCGGCCGCCCAGTTCGGGGTGCCTTCGTAGATGTAGGCGAAGATCAGGATCCGCCGGATCAGGTTGGCCCGGGACAGGTCGATGAACATGTTCTCGCCGCCCTGGCTGCTGCCGGAGCGGTCATCGCCGTCGAGCCGGATCAGCGGCGCCCCGCCGGACAGCGGGATGGCCTCGAACGCGTTGCCCAGGGCCTGCACCACCCCCTTGTCGCCGTCGGTGAACTCGAACATGCAACCGAGGTCGAGGTCGATGTCACCGCCACCGGACAGCCGCTTGAAGAAGCCACCGCCCTGGCGTTGTGCCCAGTTCAGGTTGACCCGGATCATCCCGCCGCTGCTGCCCTGCTTGGTCAGCGAGACCGCCGGCGCCTGCTTGGTCAGAGTCACCTTGGACAGGTTCACGCCCGGTTGGGCCTGCGGCTGCGCGGCCGGCGGCTGGTTTTGTGGCGCGCCTTGCGGCGGGTACTGCTGCTGGCCAGCCGGCGGATACTGCTGCCCTTGCGGGGGCTGCGGCGGATACTGCTGGCCCTGCGGCGGCTGCGGTGGGTACGCCGGCGGCGGCTGCGGTGGGTATTGCTGGCCCGGTGGGGGCTGGGGTGGGTACGCCGGCGGCGGTTGCGGCGGATAGCCGCCCTGCGGTGGATATCCCGGCGGGGTCGGCGGTGGATATGCCGGCGGCGGGGATGGTGGTGGGTACGACGGCTGGCCGCCCACCGGCGGGGCCGTGGGAGGAGCGGCCGGCGGCGCCTGGGGTGGTGGAGCCTGCGGCGGCGGGGCCTGTGGTGGTGGGGCCTGCGGAGGTGGCGCCTGCGGTGGTGGTGCGGCCGCGGGTGGCGGGGTCGCTGGCGGCGGCGCGGCCGGCGGCTGACCGCCCTGCGGACGTTTGGGTGGTCGGTTGTAGTCAATGGGCATTACTGAGCATTCCTCCTCAGGCAGTCGTGAGAGTCGTACGAGGTGACCGGCTCTCAGACCTTCACAGTCTCCTGCTCACCGGAGCCGGCGCCTTCGACGGCCGCCTCACGGCGGTTGCGTACCAGCGACGAGATGAACGCGGCGGCGATGAACGCGACGCCGATCAGGCCGGTGACGACCTCCGGCACCTCGAACCTGATGGTGACCATCAGGATGATCGACAGCGCGCCGATCGCCCACATCGCGCCGTGCTCCAGGAAAACGTACTCGTTCAGGGTGCCCTTGCGGACCAGGTAGACGGTCAGGGACCGGATGTACATCGCGCCGACGCCGAGGCCGATGGCGATGATGAAGATGTCCGAGGTGATGGCGAAGGCGCCGATCACGCCGTCGAACGAGAACGACGCGTCCAGGACTTCCAGGTAGAGGAACAGGAAGAAAGCCGCTTTGCCGACAGCCTTGACGGTGCCGGACGGCCCACTCTTGGCAGCCGCGCCTTCCGCTTCCTCGTGTGCCTCGTCCGCGGAGGTTTCGAACAGCTCCCCGAGGCCGTTGACCAGCAAGTACGAGACGATGCCCAGCGAACCTGCGATCAGCACGACGGTCGGGTTGTTGTGTGCTTGCGTACCGGTCAGCGTCTCGGCCGCGATCAGCAGCACGATCAGCGCGATGACCACGTTGAGCTGGTCCAGCTTGCCGATCTTCGCGAGCGGCCGCTCCAGCCAGGTGAGCCAGCTGATCTCGTTGTCCTCCAGCACGAAGGCCAGGAAGATCATGAACAGGAACATGCCGCCAAAGGCCGCGATCGCCGGGTGCGCCTCATGCAGGTGCTGGGCGTAGCTGCCCGGTCCAGTGCCGCCCTGCAGGGCCAGCTGGATGACCTCGACCGGGTTCAGCGGCGCGGTGATCGACACGATGATCAACGGGAAGATCAGCCGCATGCCGAAGACCGCGATCAGGATGCCGACGGTCAGGAACATCTTCTGCCAGAACGGGCTCATCCGTTCCAGGATCGTCGCGTTGACGACGGCGTTGTCGAAGGAGAGCGAGATCTCCAGGATCGACAGGATCGCCACCAGCAGCAGTGACTGGAAGGCAATGCTGAGCGTGCCGCCCTCACGGAAGCCGAGTAAGAAGCCACCGACCAGGCCGACAGCGGTCAGCACGAAAGCCCATCGGAATGTCTTGAGGATCAACGGGTCCCCCTAGTTGATGCCAGCGCGACCGGTGCGGGTCAAGAGTTGACCAAGGTTTCGCCTTGTCCCGCCGGTCAATGGTCCGGCCAGCCTATCGGGCTGCGGCCAGCCCGGCCGGTCAGCCCGCTGGGCCCGCCGGAACGAGTGTTCCAGCAGGCCAAAGCCGTTGCCTGGAACGAGTCGAGCCCGGCCGCGTACCTGCGTGCGACCGGGCTCGTACGACGAAAGCGTTGGTTAGACGTTCACGCCGAAGTCGCGGGCGATGCCAGCGAGGCCGGAGGCATATCCCTGGCCGACCGCGCGGAACTTCCACTCGGCGCCGTTGCGGTAGAGCTCGCCGAAGTTCATCGCGGTCTCGGTCGACGCGTCCTCGGTGAGGTCGTAACGTGCCAGCTCCTGGCCGTTGGCGTCGTTGACCACCCGGATGTACGCGTTGCGGACCTGGCCGAACGACTGGGTGCGCTGCTCGGCGTCATAGATCGACACGGTGAACACGATCTTGTCGATGTCGGCCGGCACCGTGGCGACGCCCACCTTGATCGACTCGTCATCGCCCTCGCCCTCACCGGTGAGGTTGTCACCGGTGTGCTGGACGGAACCGTCCGGCGAGGTCAGGTTGTTGAAGAACACGAAGTGCTGGTCGGTGGGCACCTTGCCGCCGGTGTTCAGCAGCAGTGCGCTGGCGTCGAGGTCGAAGTCGGCGCCGGTGGTCGTACGGGCATCCCATCCGAGCCCCACGGTGACCGCCGTCAGGGTGCCGCCGGCCTCCTTGGTCAGCGAAACGTTGCCACCCTTGGAGAGACTTACTCCCACTGGATTCCTCCCGATATGAATGGCGGCTGCGACCGGTGCCGTTCAGGGATCGGACGGCCGTCTTGCGCCGGACATGCTTGAGAACGTGCACGACTGTATCCATGGTTCCCAACTCCTCGCAGCTGGAAGTGTCCTCTCAGCTGCTTCTAAGGCTGGGTTCGGCGCTGGTGGTGGCGGTTTTGGCACCTCTCGGGCCTCGGGCGTCGCTTGTGTCACTTTCGTCACGTATGACGATAGGGGGGTGCGGCGCGAAATTGTCGTAGGTGTCTGTTTTTCTTTCCCCCTCCCTTTGAACGGGCGGGGGGTGGGTTGAGAGGTAGTCCTTAATTTTTAGTTGAACGTTGGTCCTCGAACCCGCCCCCCACCCGTTCACTGGGTGGGGGCAAATCTGCCGGAGGGGTACGACAGTTTCGCGCCGCACCCTGTGTAGAGCTGCGCAATCGGATTCCGATTGTGCAGCGGGTGGGTGGGGTGCCCTTCGGGTGGAGCCTCAAGGAAGAACGGGGTCGACGGGTGGGGTGCGGGGTTGGGTGAGGGTTCGTTTGCGAATGTCACAGTACGGTTCACAAACCGGGCAAAACTTCGCCATATCGCGACATTCGAGTGGGCGCGCGGGTCGCGGTGACGAGAGCCGCAGTGGTCTAGGTCCGTACAGGCTGCCCGGAGGGGCATCGTGGCCGAACGGATGGATGCTTCGGTGTGGCCTGGCTGCGCAGCCCTGGCACACTGCTGCCTAGAGCCCACGGCCACCGAGAGCCACACGGCTGCCGAGAGCCACCAGCCCACCCGAGCGGAGGAAGTCATCAGCGAGAGCGCTACCCGGTGGGTCGACGTGTCCGACCGGGATCCGGGCACCGGGATGCGGGAGGTCGCGGCGGCTACCGCGTTGCCGGGGTGGAGTTGGCTGGAGCGCACCCTCACCTCGGTACGCACCACGTGGCCCGAGTCCGCGGTCGCGCTGCGCTGGGACGGGGTCGCGCCCGGTGAGTCCGGCGTCGAGTATTCGGTCCGCCTGCACTCGTACCAGCCTGGACCCCGGGTGGCCCGGCAGGTCACCTTCACGGTGAATGTGCCGACCGTCCGCAAGGACGAGGTGCGTACGGTGCTGCCCGCCTGGCACCGCACCAGCCGCTCGGACCAGCCCGGGACCTCGACCTTCACTCGTACGAAGGACGACTCCGGCGCCGAGGCAACGGCCCGCGAGGTGGTGTCGCAGGTACGCCGGCTGGCCATCGACCTGCCTGGCCAGAAAGTCATCGTGGTGGCCGGGCCGGTGCCCGACCGGGCCGCCGCCGACCTCGCCAACCTGCTCGCCGACGCCTGCGGAGTGCCGCGGGACCAGCAGCCGACAGTCTCCGTCGACACCACACCGCTGCCGGGCCGCGTACGTGAGCCGTCCCGGGCGCCGGCCGATGCGCGGCTGGAGGAGATCCAGGGCCGGTTGGCCGCGATGGTGGGCGCCGAGCCGCTGAAGGAAGAGGTGCGCCGGCTGACCGCGGTCGCACGGGTGGAGAGTCGCCGCAAGGAAGCCGGCATGCGCGCCTCTCGCGCGGCTCGGCACACCGTGCTTCTGGGCCCGTCCGGCACCGGTACGTCCAGTGGCGCGGGCATCCTCGCGGACCTGTACGGCGCGCTCGGACTCCTGCCGCAGGGCCAGCTCGCGGTGATCGACCCGGACTACATTTTCTCCGGCGGCCAGGCTGTCCAAAGCATCACCTCGGCCTTCGAGGCGGCCCGCGGCGGCACCCTGCTCATCGAGGACATCGACTCACTCGCCGCACCGGACATCGCGCACGAGGCGTTGGACCCGGTGATCGACACGCTCGCCCGCCTGATGGACTCCCAGGCCGAGGACACCGTGCTGATCCTGGCGGGTAAGCCCGGCGGTGGCGAGCGTTTGCTGGAGGCCTTCCCAGCACTGCGCACCCGGCTGGCCACGACCGTACGGCTGCCGTCGCTGACAGTCGACGAACAAGTGACGCTCTTCGAGCGGCTCGTCTCGACCGGCGAGTACAAGGTCGACGAGGGAGTCACCGAGCGTCTCCGTCAACACCTGAAGTCCGGTCCAGCCGAGCTCCGCGAGGGCGGCGCGCGGACGGTGAAGCGGTTGTACGAGGCGACGGTCGAGCGCCAGGCCCACCGGCTGGCCGAGGGTACGCTCACTGACCTGCGCAAACTCAGCCTGCTCACGGTCGAGGACCTGCCAGTCGCGGTGGCCGCAAAGGCCAGGACACCCGGATCGGACACGGCTCTGACCGATGCGCTGGGACGGCTTGACAGCCTGGTTGGGCTCAACGACGTGAAACGCGCGCTCCGCGACCTGGTGGACCTTGCCCGGGTGACCCGCATGCGGCAGTCCGCCGGCGGCTCCGCGCCCGGCCGCGGCCACCACCTGATTCTGGTCGGCAATCCCGGCACCGGGAAAACCACGGTCGCCGAACTGCTCGGCCAGATCTTCGCCGCGCTTGGGGTGCTGTCCAGGGGACATGTCCACACGGTCACCCGTCGCGACCTGGTGGCCGGCTACGTCGGGCACACCGCACAGCGCACCCGGGCCGCGGTCGAGGCCGCGCTCGGCGGAGTGCTGTTCGTCGATGAGGCGTACGCACTGTCCACAGGGGACGGTCGCGACTTCGGTCCGGAGGCGGTCGCCGAGCTGATCGTGGCGATGGAGCGGCACCGCGACGACCTGGTCGTGGTGGCGGCCGGATATCCGGCGCCGATGGCCGAATTCCTGGACTCCAACCCGGGTTTGCGGTCGCGTTTCACCAAAACACTCACGTTTTCCGACATGTCGGCGGCCGAAGCGACCAAGGTGGCCGAGCTTTTCGCCGCTGAGGCCGGGCTCGAGCTGGCCGATGGTACGACCGAGGCGCTGGCCACCTTGTTCGGCCAGATCGCTGGCCGCGACGGCTGGGCCAGTGCGCGTACGGCCCGCACTGTGTACGAGGACGTTCTGGTACGGCAGGCCCGCCGGCTGGTCGGCGAGCTGGAGGTCGCCGAGCTGCTCGGAGAGAAGTTGACCGACGACCAGCAGAGCGCGCTGGCTCGGGTGATCACGCCCGACGACGTGCCGACGCCGCAGGAATGGTCCTCTTGATGAGGGGGAAATAGGTGGTTACCGAGTTCGTACGGGGGCAGAAGAGCCAGCTGTCCGCGCTCACCGACGGCACCGATCTCTACGTGGGCATTGTCCTTGAGGGATCGGGCAGTTGGGATATTTCTTGTTTCGGCTTGGACAAAGACGGGCAGCTGTCGGACGACAGCTATTTTGTCTTCTTCAACCAGCCGAAGTCGCCGGAGGGGTCCATCCAGAAACTGGGCCCGCAGTCCGGCGACACGGATTCCTTCCGGATCACGCTGAACCAGGTGCCGGACAAGATCGAGAAACTTTCCTTCTGCGCCGCCCTTGACGGTGCCGGCAGCGCTTCGCAGATCGCTCGCGGCTATCTGCGGCTGGTGGCTGGGGGCACCGAGGTCATGCGGTACGCCTTCAGTGGCAAGGATTTCACTGCCGAGCGCGCGGTGATGATCGCCGATGTCTACCGCAAGGGTGTCTGGCGGGTTGCCGCGGTTGGGCAGGGCTTTGCCGGCGGTTTGGCTGAGCTGCTGAAGTCTTTCGGCGGCGAGGTGGCCGACGAGGAGCCAGCACCGACCCCGGGTTTCGCGGCACCGCCGGGACAACCGGCCGCCGCGCCGGGTTTTGCCCCGCCACCAGGCCAACCGGGCGCACCTCAGCAGGCCGCGGCCGTACAGCTGGGCGGCGGTCAACCGGCGGCCGGTGCGATCGCCGACCTGCCGAGCGGTTCGGTGCCGGACCTGCCGATCAACTCCCAGCCAACCCCACCCGGCGCGATGGTCAGCCTGGTCAAGTACAAAGAGCAGGCGACCACCGGCCGGTGGACCAAGCAGAGCTCCAAAATGGTCAAGGTGACGCTCGGCGCCGACGCGTACGCCAAACGCGGTTCGATGGTCGCGTACCAGGGAAACGTGGAGTTCGACTACAAGGGCTCCGGCGGCATGCGGCAGTTCTTCGAGGCCAAGATGACCGGCCAGAAGCTGCAGCTGATGACCTGCAAGGGGCAGGGCGAGGTGTTCCTCGCCGAGGACGCCACCGACCTGCACATCGTCGAGCTCAACGGGCAGTCGTTGTGTATCAACGCGAACAACGTGCTGGCCTTTGACACCACGCTGAAAACCGAGATCCAGCGGATCGAGTCGGCTGGCATTCCCGGTGGGGTGATGTTCCACTTACTGGTCAGCGGCCAGGGCACCATCGTGGTGATGACGCACGGTACGCCGGTCACGCTGCCGGTCGCCGGCCCGACTTTCGCTGACGTCAACGCGGTTGTCGCGTGGACGGCCGGGATGCGGGTGAGTGTTTCCAGCCAGGTACGCATTCAGCGCAATATCTACGCCGGGGTGTCCGGCGAGGCCGCGGCCCTGCAGTTCATGGGCATGCAAGGACATTTCATCGTCGTGCAGCCGTTCGAGGTCTAGGGGGAGCCGTGGAAGGAAGCCTGCTACAGAACTACGGTACGACCCCGATCTACGATCGGATGTCGAACCACGGTTCGAAAATCGCCAAGGTGGTCCTGCAACCGGGCCAGGATGTGTTCTGTCGTACCGGATCGATGATCGCGTACGAAGGCCTGATGGACTTCAACCCGAACCCGCCGCAAATGGGCCAGTGGCTGAAGTCGTGGGCCACCGGTGAGGGCGTCCCGCTGATGATCGCCACCGGTCAGGGGCTGCTCTATCTTGCCGACTACGGCAAGGAAGTCATTATCGTGCAGCTGGCCGGCGAGGGAATTTCGGTCAACGGCAAGAACATTCTCGCCTTCGACATGAGCCTGCAGTGGGGCATCGAACGGGTCAAGGGCGTCAGCATGTTGTCCGGCATGGGAATGTTCAACGTGGTGATCCGCGGCACCGGCTGGGTGGCGCTGACCAGCAAGGGCCCGCCGGCGATGCTGGACACCCGGGAGGCGCAGACGCTGGTCGACACCGACGCGTTGGTCGCTTACACCGATGGCCTCCAGGTGGTGCCCAAACGCACCATGAAGCTGGGCAGCCTGATCGGGCGCGGCTCCGGCGAGGCATTCCAGCTGGGCTTCTCGGGCGCTGGATTCGTGGTCGTACAACCGAGTGAGGACGCCCGGCCGGCGTTCTCACTCCGAGGCTGAGGGGGAAGAGATGACGTATCCACCGCAGGGATATCCGCCGCAGGGTGGCATGCCGGGCCTGCCGCCGCCTCCGATGCCGATGCCGGGCGCGCCGATGCCGGGAATGCCAGGCATGCCGCCGATGGGTGGTGGAATGCCTGGGCCGCTCGGATTCGGCGGCCAGGGTTCGAACACCCTGCTGGGCAACCAGCCGAACCCGTCAACCGACGCTTTCGTTCTGCAGAACGGGAAAATGCTGAAGGTGACGCTCGGCCAGCAGTCCGGGATGACCGAGTGCTATTCCCGGGCCGGCGGCATGGTGGCGTACCAGGGCGGCATCAGCTTCGACGGCAACCACTCCACCTGGGGCCACTACTTTTCCGGGCTGTTGTCCGGAGAAACGCTCGGCCTGATGAAATGCCATGGTTCTGGCACGGTTTACCTCGCGAACCAGGCCCAGGACGTGCACATCCTCAACCTGACCGGTGATGGTTTCACGGTGGACGGCAAAAACGTCCTCGCGTTCGCCCCGGAGCTGGACTGGGACATCGTACGAATCGACACCGGCGGCCCGCAGATCGCCGGCGCCGGCGGCTTCAACATCGAGATGACGGGCACCGGCCAGGTCGCGGTCACCACCACGGGTGCGCCGCTGGTGATGAAGGTGACTTCGCAGAACTACTACTTCGCCGACGCGGACGCGGTGATCGGCTGGTCCTCCAGCCTGCAGGTCTCGATGCAGGCGGCGGTCACCACATCCTCGGTGTGGAAGCCGCGGGGCAACACCGGTGAGTCGTGGCAGATGCAGTTCGCCGGCGAGGGGTACGTGGTGGTGCAGCCCTGCGAGCTGCTCCCGCCGTACAACGCGCTGGCGGCCGGCGGCCTGGGCGAGCGGTTCGGCCTCGGTGCGGGCCAGACCCCGGGCGGCCCGGCCAGCAACTTCTTCGGCGGCCAGGGCAGTGCCGGCGGCGGATTTGGCGGCGGCCAGGGTCCGGGCGGCCTGCTGGGCGGCCTTGGCGGCTTGTTGGGCGGCCGATAAGGGTCTTTAGTCCCTAGAAATTCTCTCGGCACCGGGTTGTCCTCAAGGAGGGCCCGGTGTCGTTTTCGGTCCGGCCAAAGGTGGCCGTACCGGATCTTCCAGCCACGATATCCGGACTACTGTTGACACGTCCGAATAGCGGAGGTGTCAAGTCCATGCAGCTGGGGGGAAGCCGGTCGTGGCGGATCGCCATCGACGAGTGGAACGAGTCCCTCCTGCTGCCACTGTGGATCCGGGCCGCGGAGCGGATCAACGTGCCACCTGGCGGCATCGTGCCCGGCCCGCTGGACTTCGACTTGCTGCCGGCCGCATCCGTCCACGACCGGTCGACGTTGGTCGAGGGCTGGCACACCTGGTGGCATGCGGTGGCCGGAGCCGCGGACAGTGCTCCGCTGGAGTCGTACGGGCCGCCGGATTTTGCCGGCCTCGCTGGATCACCGGCGCTCGCCGCGATCACTCGGGCTCGCTGGGAGGAGGCGCACCGGTGGCACCGTCGTCGCAAGCGCCACGGCATCGCGGAGCTGCGTCCGTCCGAGACGAACCTGGAAGTGGTCGCCTCGGTGGAGCGCGAGATCGGCCACCCGGCCGCGCCCTTCGAGGTGGAGTTCGTCATCCTGCCGGTGCTGGACGACGAGATCAGGCGGGTCCGGGACCTGCGTTTTCTGGTCCCGGAAAGGGTGTATACGAGCGCGCGCTGGCCCCAGTGGTTGCACGGGCTGGTGCGAAGCGTGGCATGAGAGCGTGACTGGAGAGGGAGTGCACGACCCGATGGACAATGTCTTTCCGCAGGCGCTGCTCGATGCTTTCGAGCAGCAGCCGGAAAGTCCGGCCTTCGAGGTGGGTGCGAGAAAGGTCACCCGAGCGCAGACGCTCGAGCTGATCGGGCGATTCGCCGCCGGACTGCGAGCGGCCGGCGCGAAACCCGGGTCCGGGATCGCGGTGGCGACCGGGGTGACCCCGGAGGGTTTCGCGGTGTCGATGGCCGCCAACGTGCTGGGCTGCCGGCTGGTGGGCGTACGAGCCGGTCTCACGCCCGCCCACCAGCGGCACATTCTCGGCCAGGACATTGACATCCTGGTGGTCGACGACGACTCGGCGACTCCCCAGCTTCGCGCTGCGGCCCGTTCGGTGAAGGTTGTCCGCATCGGCCCGGACCTGTTGTCCGGGTACGAAAAACCGGTGGCCACCGGGCGGCCGGAAGATGTCGCGCAGGTGCTCTTCACCAGCGGCAGCACCGGTGACCCCAAGGGTGTCGTGTTCACGTACGCGGCAATGACCCAGCACTGGTCCTGGCAGCCGGCCAACTGGACCCCGCTGACCCGTCAGATTTCCACCGATTACCAGCGATTCCTGCTCTTCGGCTCGCTCACCAGCGGAGTCATGATGGAGCACCTGGCGCTCTGTCTGTTCTCCGGCGGCACCGCGGTGATTCCCGAAGGCATCCCCAACTTTCCTTGGGTGATTGAGAAACTGCGGGCCACCGCGTGCTTGTTGACGGTGCCGCGGTTGCACAAAGTGCTGGATGTGCTGGCGCACCAGCGGGTCGACATCTCCACCCTGCGGTCGGTGAAGGTGGCCGGCTCGCCGCTGTCCGCGCACCGGCTGGCGGAGGGTTTCCAGCGGTTCGGGCCGGCGCTGCGGCAGGCGTACGGGCAGACCGAGATCGGGGTGCTCACCTGGCTGTTCGCTGGCGATGTGGCGCGCTGGCCGGAGACGATCGGCTCGGTTGGTCGGCCGTGCGCCGAGATCGATCTGGAAATTCGTGACGACGAAGGAAAAGTTGTGCCGACCGGGACGGTGGGCGAGATCTACGTCCGAGCACCGTACGCGCTCGCTGGCTATTGGTGTGATCTGGCCGAAACCGAGGCGGTGCTGGTCGACGGCTGGGTGCGTACGCGCGATCTCGGGCATCAGGACGCGCGAGGTTTCCTTTATCTGACCGGACGTTCCCGCGATGTCATCATCGTGAACGCGATCATCCATTACGCCGGCCCGATCGAGAAGGTGCTGGCGTCAGATCCGGACGTGGATCAGGCGTACGTGATTGGCGCCCCGGACGAGAACACCGGCGAGGCCGCCCATGGGTTCCTGGTCGCGGCCGGCGATCGCGAGCCGGACCTCGACGCTCTGCGGGCGTTGGTCGCCAGGGAGCTCGGCGAGGCCGCGGTGCCGGCCACCCTCACTCTGGTCGCCCATGTGCCCCTCGGTCCCACCGGCAAGCCCGACAAAACCCGCCTGTTGTCCGCCATCCGACATCTCTAGGACCATCGCGAGGGTGACGTTGTGGGGCGGCAAAAGCCGCAACAACGTCACCCTTGCGAAGGTCGTCAGGGGGTGAGGGCGACGAGGTCCGAAGGGTCGAGGCGGTAGCCGATGCCCCGGACGGTGGAGATCAGGTCGAACTCGGTGCCGAGTTTCTTGCGGATCCGCCGGACGTGGATGTCGATCGTACGCTCGGAAGGCATGTTGTCCGGGAACTTCCACACCTGCGCGAGCAGGCTGGAGCGGCGGTGCACGCGGTGCGGCCGCTCGCACAGGAACAGCAGCAGGTCAAACTCCAGCCGGGTGAAGGCGATCGTCCGCCGCCGATAGACCACCTGCCGCGCGCCGACGGATATCCGCAGGTCAGGCCCCGTTGGTACGACGGCGGGCGCGGGGAAGTCGACGACCGTGGCGGGCGGATCGACGGCGGCCCGGAGAGCGTCGACGACGTTCGCCGCGAGCTCCGGAGCCTGCGCCGGGTCGCCGTTGATGTGCACGATCAGGGTCAGTTGGCGGGGCCGCGACCGGTCGCCGAGTCGGATGACCGCCGGCAGCAGCCGGTCGGTGGACACGACGTACGGGTCGGCGGCCAGCAGCGAGGGGTGTGGCATGAGGTCCTCAAAGGGGAGTTTGCGGGAAACGGTTAGGAAAGAACCGATCCCACACACGCCTGAGCGCCGACACGGACGAAGTCCACGTGCCGGCGCCGGGTGAGGACAGGGCGAATCACGGGTCAATCAGACCAAGGCAGGCCTGGCCTGTCAATGAGCGGGGTCGCTCGTCAGCGGCCGCGGATCAGCGTGATGATGCCCCGAATGATCGAGATGACCCCGAAAACGGGCAGGCCATAAGCCACGAAATAGGTGCCGCCGCCGCTGGCGTCGGCAATGGCGAACGTCACGATCGAGATCACGATGCCAGCCACGATGAGCGCGACGCCGATGCCGATCTGGATCAGGCCACTGCGGTTGCCGGGCCGCCGAGCCGGCTGGTATGGCGAAGGGCCGCCGAAGGGCATTTGGCCGGGCTGCGGATATCCCGGGGCGGGCGGCTGATACGGCTGGCCGGGCTGCGGGTACGCCTGCGCGGGCGGCGCTGCATAGCCCTGCGGCGGGCCCTGCGGGGCCCCATAACCCTGCGGCGGGGCGAACCCCTGCTGCGGCGGCGCCGGCGGGACCGGCGGCGTGTTCGGCTTCTGCATGTCGTACCCAGGCTGACTCATGACACTCCCCGCTAAAAGGAGACCCGACGGGCCCAAACCCCGGTAATTGCAGCGGATTCCGCCGGCGTTCGGTATCGCCCGTTTGGCTAGTGTCCTGCGCCCGAAGTTCGCTACTTTCTCCGGCGCCCAGACGGCGACTGAGAGCACCGGAGAATCGCCCACATACGCACCAGTGTGAGGACGATCCTCCGGCGCGCTCAGATCACCGTCTGGACCACCGAATAAAGCAACGAACCTCAGACGCAGGACACTAGTAGTACTTTGTTAGGTTCGTAGAATTTGGTGGCAGGTATGGCATGCGCCGGCCCAGGTGGCGAGGATGTGCTGGATTTCTCGTATTATTTGGTAAAGGGTTGGGGGTGGGCCGG